>NZ_JBITXV010000007.1:0-495289 GCF_044544845.1 Streptomyces sp. NPDC053474 | reverse complement strand
GGCTGGAAGTGAATGTCCGCGATCACCGGAATCTGCGACTTCCGCGCGATCACCGCCAACGCGTCCGCGTCATCCTGCGTAGGACACGCCACCCGTACGATCTGGCAGCCGGAGGCCGTCAGCTCCGCGATCTGCTGGAGCGTCGCCCCGATGTCCGACGTACGCGTCGTCGTCATCGACTGCACCGACACCGGTGCGTCCCCGCCCACGGCCACCGAGCCGACCTGGATCTTGCGGCTGACCCTGCGGTCGGCCAGCTTGGTCGGAACGGACGGGATTCCGAGAGAAACGGCAGTCATCTGGCGTGCATCCCCAAGTGTGGATCGAGGTCCCGAGTTCGGCGGGCTCCGGGCTTCGCGGCATCGCGCTACAACATCGCTTGTTCGCGGGTTCGAGATTACGGCACCCCACAGGCCCCAAGCACATCCCGCCCCGATGTCCACCCATTGGCGGGCTGTACCGCACATACGAAGGCGGCCGGGCACACATGGTGCCCGGCCGCCTCAAACTTCGTACGGCTAGGAAATTCTGACCGGGTTCACCACATCGGCGATCAGGACCAGGATGGTGAAGCAGATGAAGATCCCCGCCACCACATAGGCCACGGGCATCAGCTTCGCCACGTCGAACGGGCCGGGGTCGGGGCGCCGCAGGACCTTCGCCGCGTTCCGGCGCAGCGACTCCCACACCGCACCCGCGATGTGGCCGCCGTCCAGGGGCAGCAGCGGCAGCATGTTGAACAGGAACAGCGAGAGGTTGAACCCGGCAAGCAGGAACAGCATCAGCGCGATCTGGTTCTGCGGCGGGATGTCCAGGGTGAACACCTCGCCGCCGACCCGGGCCGCGCCCACCACGCCCATCGGGGAGTCCTGCTTGCGCTCGCCGTCGCCGAAGGCCGCGTTCCACAGGTCCGGGATCTTGGAGGGCAGGGCGACGATCGACTCGACGCCGTTCTCCATCATGTTGCCCATGCGGTCGACGGACTCGCCGAAGGACTGCTGGACGATGCCGGAGGCGGGCGTGAAGCCGAGGAATCCGGCGTACACGTACTTGCCCTCGACGTAGCCGCCGTCGCCGTCCGTCTTGCTGACCTGGTTCTTGATCAGGTTGGCGTGCAGGTCGACGCGCTTGCCGTCCCGCTCGACGGTGATGGTGGCGGGGCCGATGGTCTCGCGGATCCGCGACTGGAGCGTGGACCAGTCGTCCACGTCCTTGCCCTGGAAGGCAACGATCTTGTCGCCCGCCTTGAGGCCCGCGGCCTTGGCGGGGGCGGGCTTGTCGCCCTTCGCGCACGTGGTGCGGTTCTGACCGGCCTCGATGACGCAGTCGGAGACCTTGCCGACCGAGGTGGTCTGGGTGCTGATGCCGAAGGTCATCATCACGCCGAGGAAGATCACGACGGCCAGGATCAGGTTCATGAACGGCCCGGCGAACATGACGATCACGCGCTTCCACGGCTTGCGCGTGTAGAAGAGCCGGGACTCGTCACCGGGCTTGAGTTCCTCGAACGCCGCCGAGCGCGCGTCCTCGATCATGCCGCGCCAGGGCGAGGTGGACCGCGCCTCAAGGCGCCCGTCGGGCCCCGGCGGGAACATGCCGATCATGCGGATGTAGCCACCGAGCGGGATGGCCTTGATGCCGTACTCGGTGTCGCCCTTCTTGCGGGAGAAGATCGTCGGGCCGAAGCCGACCATGTACTGCGGTACGCGGATGCCGAACATCTTCGCGGTCGACAGATGGCCGAGCTCGTGCCAGGCGATCGAGAAGAGCAGCCCGATCACGAAGACGACTATGCCGAGGATCATCATCAAGGTCGTCATGCACGAGCCTCCGCGGTCGTCTGGGTCGAAGCCGTCAGTTCCCGGGCCCGGGCCCGGGCCCAGGTCTCCGCTTCGAGGACGTCCGCCACGGTCAGCGAGGTTCCCGTCCGCGGCGTGCCGTGCTCGGCGACGACCCGGGTGACGGTCTCCATGATGCCGTTGAACGGCAGCGTGCCCGCCAGGAAGGCGTCCACGCACTCCTCGTTGGCGGCATTGAACACCGCCGGAGCCGTGCCCGCGAGCTCCCCGACGTGCCGGGCGAGCCCCACCGACGGGAACGCCTCGGTGTCCAGCGGGAAGAACTCCCAGGTGGAGGCCTTCGTCCAGTCGAACGCGGGCGCCGCGTCCGGCACCCGCTCGGGCCAGCCGACGCCGATCGCGATGGGCCCGCGCATGTCCGGCGGGGTCGCCTGGGCGAGCGTGGAGCCGTCGGTGAACTCGACCATGGAGTGCACGTACGACTGGGGGTGTACGACGACCTCGATGCGGTCGAAGGGGATGTCGTAGAGGAGGTGGGCCTCGATCACCTCCAGGCCCTTGTTCACCAGGGTCGCCGAGTTCACCGTGATCACCGGGCCCATCGCCCAGGTCGGGTGCGCGAGCGCCTCCTCGGGCGTGACGTCGGCGAGCTCGGCCTTCGTCCGGCCGCGGAAGGGGCCGCCGGACGCGGTGACGACGAGCTTGCGGACGTCGGCGCGGGTGCCTGCGGCGAGGGCCTGGAAGAGCGCGGCGTGCTCGGAGTCGACCGGGATGATCTGGCCGGGCTTGGCGAGCGCCTTGACCAGCGGGCCGCCGACGATCAGCGACTCTTTGTTGGCGAGCGCCAGCGTGCGGCCCGCCTCCAGGGCGGCGAGCGTGGGCGCGAGGCCGATGGAGCCGGTGATGCCGTTGAGGACCGTGTGGCAGGGCGATGCGGCGAGCTGGGTGGCCGCGTCCGGGCCCGCGAGGATCTCGGGCAGCGGCTCCCCGGCCCCGTACTCCTCGCGCAGCGCCTCGCGCAGCGCGGGCACGACGTCCTCGCGGGCGACCGCCACGGCCCGCACCCGCAGGCGCCTGGCCTGCTCGGCGAGCAGCGCGACCCGGCCGCCCGCGGCGGACAGGGCCGTGACCCGGAAGCGGTCGGGGTTGCGCAGCACGAGGTCGATCGCCTGCGTGCCGATCGACCCCGTGGAGCCGAGGACGACGATCTCCCGCGGCCCGGCGGCGGTGCCGGGGTCGAAGACGAGGTGCGGGTCGGCGAGGGGTGCGGGGCTTTCGCTCATGCCCACCATTGTGGCGTGTGCCCTCGCGGGGAGGTCCCAGGCCCGCCCCTTGACCCGGCCTCAGCGGATCGGGCGGTGGACGTTCTCCCTCCGGCTCGCCCCGGGCGTCGCGTCGGCGATCCACGGACCGTCGTCGCTGGGGTCGATCACGCCCTGCTCCAGCCAGGTGTACGTACCGGCGAGGACGCCCTTGACGACCTTGCGGTCCAGGTCGTCGGTGTTGGTCCACAGGCGCCCGAACAGCTCGTCGACGCGGATGCGGGACTGGCGGCAGAAGGCGTCGGCCAGCTGGTACGCCTCGCGGCCGTGGTCCTCGGTGGTGCGCAGGAGGTCGGCGCGCACGCACGCCGCGCTCATCGCGAACAGCTCCGCGCCGATGTCGACGATCCGGCCGAGGAAGCCCTGCTTGGTCTCCATGCGGCCCTGCCAGCGCGACATCCCGTAGAACGTGGAGCGGGCCAGGCGCCGGGCCGCGCGCTCGACGTAGCGCAGGTGCCCGGACAGGTCGGGGTGCCCGGCCGGGGCGAAGTCGGCGTACGCGCGCGGGAGCTGGCCGGGTCCGGCGACGAGCCTGGGCAGCCAGCGGGCGTAGAAGGCCCCGGCCGCGGCCCCGGCCCTGGCCTTGTCGGACAGGGTCTTGTCCGGGTCGATCAGGTCGCCCGCCACCTTCAGGTGGGCGTCGACGGCCTCGCGGGCGATCAGCAGGTGCATGATCTCCGTGGAGCCCTCGAAGATGCGGTTGATGCGCAGGTCGCGCAGGATCTGCTCGGCCGGTACGGCCCGCTCGCCGCGGGCCTTGAGGGACGCGGCGGTCTCGAAGCCGCGGCCGCCGCGGATCTGCACCAGCTCGTCGGCCATGAGGCAGGCCATCTCGGAGCCGTACAGCTTGGCGAGGGCGGCCTCGATGCGGATGTCGTTGCGGTCCTCGTCGGCCATCTGCGAGGACAGGTCGAGTACGGCTTCGAGGGCGAAGGTCGTGGCCGCGATGAAGGAGATCTTCGCGCCGACGGCCTCGTGGTACGCGACGGGCTTGCCCCACTGCTCGCGGGCGCCCGTCCACTCGCGGGCGATCTTCAGGCACCACTTGCCCGCGCCCACGCACATCGCGGGCAGCGAGAGCCGCCCGGTGTTGAGGGTGGTCAGGGCGATCTTCAGGCCCGCGCCCTCCGGGCCGATGCGGTTCGCGGCGGGGACGCGGACCCGGTGGAAGCGGGTGACGCCGTTCTCCAGGCCGCGCAGGCCCATGAAGGCGTTGCGGTTCTCGACCGTGATCCCCTCGGACGCGGCCTCGACGACGAACGCGGTGATGCCGCCCTTGTGGCCCTCGGAGCGGGGCACGCGGGCCATGACCACGAGGAGGTCCGCGACGACGCCGTTGGTCGTCCACAGCTTCACGCCGTCCAGAACGTAGTCGTCGCCGTCGGGCACCGCGGCCGTCGCGAGCCGCGCCGGGTCGGAGCCGACGTCCGGCTCGGTGAGCAGGAACGCGGAGATGTCGGTGCGGGCGCAGCGCGGCAGGAACGCGTCCTTCTGCTCCTGGGTGCCGAAGATCTTCAGCGGCTGCGGGACGCCGATCGACTGGTGCGCGGACAGCAGGGCGCCGAGCGCGGGGCAGGCGGAGCCGACGAGCGCGAGGGCCTTGTTGTAGTACACCTGCGTCAGACCGAGGCCGCCGTACTTCGTGTCGATCTTCATGCCGAGCGCGCCGAGCTCCTTGAGGCCGTTGACGACCTCGTCCGGGATGAGCGCCTCCCGCTCGATGCGCTCCCCGTCGATCTCCGTCTCGCAGAAGTCGCGCAGCTTGGCCAGGAACTCCTCGCCGCGCTGGGCGTCCTGGGTGGCGGGCAGCGGGTGCGGGTGGATCAGGTCGAGGCGGAAGCGGCCGAGGAAGAGCTCCTTGGCGAAGCTGGGTTTGCGCCAGTCCTGCTCACGGGCTGCCTCGGCGACCTGGCGGGCCTCGCGTTCGGTGACCGAGGGCTTCGACGCGGGGGACGGGGGTGGGGTGGTTGGTGCGGTCATGAGGCTCACCTCGCCGCGAGTCGGGATCGTGGACCGATCATGAATCGACGTAGAACCGGATGATGGTTACTCACCGGTGCTACTCGATCGTTGGTACCCGATTCCGCCCATCCTCACCAGCCCTCGCGCAGCGAATGCACGGATACGGCCGGAGCCCCCGTGCGGGGACTCCGGCCGTATGGGAGGAGTTCGGCGCGTTAGAGGGCCAGGCCGGTGAGGACCAGGACGCGCTCGTACGTGTAGTCGTCCATGGCGTAGCGGACGCCCTCGCGGCCGACGCCGGACTGCTTCACGCCGCCGTACGGCATCTGGTCCGCGCGGTAGGAGGGGGCGTCGCCGATGACGACGCCGCCGACCTCCAGGGCGCGGTGGGCGCGGAAGGCCGTCTGGAGGTCGTGCGTGAACACGCCCGCCTGGAGGCCGTACTTGGAGTTGTTCACGGCGTCGAAGGCGGCCTGCTCGCCGTCCACCTTCGTGATCGTGAGCACCGGTCCGAAGACCTCCTCGTGGGCGAGGGTGACGTCGCCCGGCACGTCGGCGAGGACGGTCGGCGCGTACGTGGCGCCGTCGCGCTTGCCGCCGGTGAGCAGCGTGGCGCCCGCCCGGACGGCCTCGTCGACCCAGGACTCCACCCGCTTGGCCGCGTCCTCGCTGACCAGCGGGCCGACGTCGGTCTTCGGGTCGGACGGGTCGCCGGTCACCTGGGCCTCGACGGCCTCGACGACCTTGGCCACGAGCCGGTCGTGGACGGCGGCGTCGGCGATGACCCGCTGCACGGAGATGCAGGACTGGCCGCCCTGGTAGTTGGAGAACGTCGCGATGCGGCTCGCGGCCCAGTCCAGGTCCTCGTCGGAGGAGAAGTCGCCGAGCACGACCGCCGCGCCGTTGCCGCCGAGCTCCAGGGTGCAGTGCTTGCGCGGCACCGAGTCCATGATCTGGTAGCCGACCTTGTCGGAGCCCGTGAAGGAGATGACCGGGAGGCGCTCGTCCTGGACGAGGGCGGGCATCTTGTCGTTGGCGACCGGCAGCACCGACCACGAGCCCGCGGGCAGGTCCGTCTCGGCGAGCAGCTCGCCGAGGATCAGACCGCTGAGCGGGGTCGCCGGGGCGGGCTTGAGGATGATCGGCGTACCGACCGCGATCGCCGGGGCGACCTTGTGGGCGCACAGGTTCAGCGGGAAGTTGAACGGCGCGATGCCGAGGACGACGCCCTTGGGGAAGCGGCGGGTGAGCGCGAGGCGGCCCTGGCCGCCCTGGTCGGTGTCCAGGCGCTGGGCCTCGCCGCCGTTGAAGCGGCGGGCCTCCTCGGCGGCGAAGCGGAACACCGAGATGGCGCGGCCGACCTCGCCGCGGGCCCACTTGACCGGCTTGCCGTTCTCGGCGGAGATCAGCTGCGCGATCTCCTCGGTGCGCTCCACCAGGCGCTCTGACACGTGGGCGAGGGCGGCGGCGCGGACGTGGGCCGGGGTGGCGGCGAACTCGTCGCGGACCGCGTAGGCCGCGGCGACGGCCTCCTCCACCTGGGCGTCGGTCGGGACGGCCGCCTTGCCGACGAGTCGCCCGTCCCACGGCGAGGTGACGTCGAGCGTGGTCTCGCCGGTGGCCTGGCGACCGGCGACCCAGAAGGCGTGAATGGAAGTCATACGAATCCCGGCCCTTCGCGGAGGTTCGTCTTCAGCAGTACGGGGTCCACCGTAGGGGTGGAGGTTTCGGCGGGGGCTTGTCCGAGTCGGCGTAGTGGCGACTGCCCGCGCACCGGATTGTCAGGGCTGCCCTCGCGGTGCGCCCCAGACCCGCCCCTTCCCGAACCAGGGGCTGCCGCCCCCGTACCCCCGCCCTTTTCGGCGCTGCGCAGAGCTAGTCCACCGGTGTCGTCGCCTTCAGGGACAGCCACAGCTCCATCCGGACGTCCGGGTCGTCCAGGGAGCGGCCGAGGATCTCCTCAACCCGCCGCATGCGGTAGCGCAGCGTATGCCGGTGCACACCGAGGTCCGCGGCGGCCGCGTCCCACTGCCCGTGCCGCGACAGCCACGCCCGCAGCGAGGCGACCAGATCCCCACGCCCCGTGGCATCGTGCTCGCGCAGCGCCCGCAGGAGCCCGTCCGCGAACGCCCGTACCGCCTCGTCCGCGAGCAGCGGAAGGACCGACCCCGCGGCCAGCTCCTCGTGCTCGACGAGGGCCTTGCCGCGCCGCCGCGCCACGGAGAGGGCCTGCTCGGCCTGCTTGTAGGCGGGGGCGGCCGCGACGGTCCCGGCGGGCGCGGAGAGCCCCATCAGGAGCCCGGGCCCATCGGCGGGCTCGGGGCGCCCGACCTCGACCCGGGCCACGTACTCGACGGCGGCCCGCTGCGCGGCCCCGCCGTCGGCGACGAGCAGCACAAGCCGCTCGCCGTACGGCACGACGAGGAGCGCCTCGCCGAAGCGCGCGGCCGCCGACTCGACGGCGTCGACGAGCCCTGCGGCCCAGGCGCCCTCCTCCTCGGCGGCCGGGGGCGTCGCGGACTCGGCCACCACGAGCCGGAAGGGCGCGTCGAGCAGCTCGCCGTACAGGTCACCGGCGACGGCCAGCGCGTGGTCGGGCTCCCCGGCGAGCAGCATGCGCAGGACGGCGGAGCCGATGCGGGCCTCGGCGGCGTGCAGGGAGCGGGAGCGCTCGGTGGTGAGGGTGAGCAGGGCGATCGCGGAGTGCACGGCGTAGCGCTCGGCGGTGCCGAGGGTCGAGGCCGTGCCGACGGCGAGCGCGGCGCGCGGCCGCCGCCCGGTGCCGAGGGAGTGCAGTTCGACCCGGTCCTCGGCCCCGGCCACGACGAGGCTCGCGGGGGCGGTGCGCTCGCGCAGGCGCTCGACGTCCGGGGTGAGCCGGGCGGCGCGGCGGGCGGCCCACTCGGGCGCGGTGGCGACGACGGCCCCGGAGGCGTCGTACAGCGCGGCCCAGCCGTCGACCTGTCCGGCGAGCGCGCCGAGCAGCCCTTCGGGGCCGTCCCCGAGGGCCTGCCGGGTCAGCTCGCGCTGGGCGGCGAAGCCCGCGGTGACGGCGCGGTACTGGTCGGCGGCGATGGCGGCCGACACGGCCTTGCTGATGGCCAGGAAGGGGGTGCGGCGGGGCACCTCGATGAGCGGCAGGTCCTCCGCGGTGGCCGCGTCGACGAGGGCCTCGGGGATGTCGGGGTAGTTCACGCCGACGGCGAAGCCGAGGCCGACGACGCCCGCGCCCGCGAGCCGCTTCACGTACCGCCGCATCGCCTCGGGGTTCTCCGCGTCCAGCTGGAGCGCGGTGACGAGGAGCAGTTCGCCGCCCTCCATGTACGGCACGGGGTCGGCGAGCTCGCTGACGTGGGCCCAGCGCACGGGGGTGTCCAGGCGGTCCTCGCCCGCGCGCACGGTGAGCTTGAGCGCGGAGTGCTGGACGAGCGAGGCGAGCGTGGGGGGCATGGGACCTTCAGGTCGTACGACGGCGGGGGCGGGCGCCGGGACGGCGGGCCGCGTGCGGGTGGTGGGGCGGCGGTCGCCGCGGCGGACGTCGGTCACGTGGGCGCCCGGCGAGCGCACCGTGCGGCACGTGATCTCTTGGCCGCCGCGTATGACGGCTACCGTCGATTCTGCCTCACCGTACGGTCGCCACGGGCGCCCTGCCGGGTATATCCCCCCGCCGGGACCCGGGGCTCCGGCCCGTCAGCTCCGCAGGTCCACGAGGAGCGGCGGCGCGTGCTCCCCCCGTACGTCCGTCAGCGAGAGCACCGCGTGCCCCGGCGGCACCGCGTGCGCCAGCTCGGAGGCCGACCAGCGCTCGCGCTCGACCTGGCGGACGGTGACCGCGCGGGCGGTCGGCGCGCGTCCGGTGATCACGCGGCGCAGCACGTGCAGGACCTTGCCCGCGGGGGTCTCGGCGATGATCTGCCGGTCGGTGACGTCCCGTGCCTCGGTCCACTCCTTGCCCCAGACCTCCGCGAAGTCCTGGCCGTCCCAGGGGGTGAGCCCGGACAGGGCCATGCGGCAGCCGACGGCGCCGAGCAGCGGCGTGCGCAGCGGGCGCGGCACGTCGTCGAGGGTCCGCAGGGTCATGACGACCCCCGCGTTGGCCGACCTGAGCCGCTGGACGCGGCGGACCGCCTCGGGGGTGACCGTGCCGGTGGCGTCGTCGAGGACCAGGCAGGCGAAGAGCGAGCGGTCCTCGCGGGCGGCGGCGCTGGCCGTGAACTGGGCGAGGACGAGCCGGGCGAGGATCCGCGAGGCGTCGGCGTGCCCGCGCTCGGGCAGGTCGACGCGGACCCGCACCGGGTGGTCGAGGGCGCGCAGCGAGAACGGGGTGCTCCGGCCCGAGGTGTCGAAGAAGGCGGCGAACGCGGGCCGGTCGAGCAGGGCGAGCCGGTCCGCGAGGGTGGCGCCGATGTCGCCCGGGTGCCCCGACTGCCGCGCGCGGGCGTCGAGGTCGCGCAGCATGACCTCGTGCCCGAGCTCCAGGAGCGCCTTGCGGAGGGCGTCGAGCGGCTCGGGGACGCCGTCGAGCAGGGCGCGCAGCTCGGGCACGGAGGGGAAGCGGCCGTTGACGGCCTGGTAGGGGCCGAGGAGCTGGGCGAGGACGGTGGTGGAGCGGCGGGTGTCGGCGCCCAGGTGCGGGTCGACGAGGTCGCCGACGAGGGCCTCGGCGAGCACGGCGGCGGCCTCGTCCGGGTCGGTGGCGCCGCCGTACAGGTCGAGGTCGTACTCGGACTCGGGTTGGCCGATGCGGACGACCACGTCGTAGTCGTCGCCGGGGCCGAGTCCCGCGCCCGCCGCGCCGACCACCACCACGGCGGCGCGCCCGGCGAGGGCCTGGAGACACAGGCCCTCGGCGATCGGCCAGACCACGCTGCCGGTCTTGCCGGAGCCCGCGGGGCCGACGGCGAGCAGCGAGGTGCCGATCAGGCCGGGGCCGACGGCGAGGCCCGCGCCCCGGTAGGCGTACGGGTTGCGCGGGTCGTCCACGGTGGTGCCGAGCCGCACCTGCGCGGTGGCGAGGTCGTGCCGGGCGGCCCGCGCGGGCAGGTCCCGGTCCCCGGAGGGGTGCGGGCAGGCGGCGGCGCCGTCGCGCACGACGGCGTCGGTGAACGCGGCGAGGGAGTTGTTCCCCGAGCGCACGGAGCGCCAGGCGCGGGCGATGC
The DNA here is from genome assembly GCF_044544845.1 of Streptomyces sp. NPDC053474. Classification (NCBI taxonomy): domain Bacteria; kingdom Bacillati; phylum Actinomycetota; class Actinomycetes; order Kitasatosporales; family Streptomycetaceae; genus Streptomyces; species Streptomyces sp. NPDC053474. The sequence goes on along the minus strand of NZ_JBITXV010000007.1, from coordinate 485,047 downwards.
GGGCGGCGTCGATGTCCCGCATGAGCCCCGCGCGGGCGTCGGCGGCGAGCCGGTCGGCGGCGGCCCCCGCGCCCCCGGCCCGCAGCTTCGGCCACTGGGCGGGGTCCTCCTCGGGCGCGGGCTCGGCCTCCACCGGTGCCTTGGTGCGCAGGCGCGGGGCGACGAAGCGGCGCCAGATCTCGTCCCAGCGGCCCACCTTGCCGACGCCGATCATGATGGCCAGCACGACGAGGAGGGTGTAGCCGTCCCAGACGAGGAGATTGACGAACTTGTTGTCGCTGTACCGCCAGGAGTCCGGTGTGAAGAGCTCCAGCGGAACGATCCACCAGCTGCCCAGGTAGTTGTTGTTGAGCAGCGACCAGATCAGCCAGCCCACGAGGAACGCGATCCCCGCGCCCGTCAGGAGCTGCCGGGTCGGGATGACCTCCGGCTCCTGCTCGGGCCGGGACGTGTGCCCGAACCGCCAGATGCCGGGCGCCGCCCGCGGCCGGGGCGTGCGCAGCCAGGCGAGGAACTCCTCGCCCTGGGCGTGCGGCGGCGCGCCGGGCGCCCGCGCGGGCCTGGGCGGCACGGCGGGAGCCGCCTCCCCCGTGGCGCCGCCGCGCGGCGGCGCCACGCGCGGCACCGGAGTGGCGTGCGTGCCGCGAGCGTCGTACGTGCCGTCGGAAGTCATGGCCCTTGCCCCCTGACCTGCCCTGTCATGGCCCTGTGTGCTGGTGCGCGGCTCAATCTAGTGCCCGTGTGCCGCCGTTGGGCCGCGCGCACGCCGATCACACCACGGGCCGGGCGCCGCGACGCCCGCCGCGTGGCTATGTCCACCACGGACAACCGCCACGCCGAACCCCTCCCCCATGGAGCATGCCCGCCGCCACCGCCCGCCCCTAACCTGCGGAGAAAGACCACGAACACGTCCGGAAAGCCGCTGTGCCCCGAGGACGTCCGCACGACCCACCACCCCCAGGAGCTCTCATGACCGCTATTCCCCAGGAGCGCCGCGTCGTCACCGCCATTCCCGGGCCGAAGTCCCAGGAGCTGCAGGCCCGCCGCACGGCCGTGGTGGCCGGTGGCGTGGGCTCGGTGCTGCCCGTGTTCACGGCCCGCGCGGGCGGCGGCATCATCGAGGACGTCGACGGCAACCGCCTGATCGACTTCGGCTCCGGCATCGCGGTGACCAGCGTCGGCGCCTCCGCCGAAGCCGTCGTGCGCCGCGCCTCCGCGCAGCTGGCGGACTTCACCCACACCTGTTTCATGGTCACCCCGTACGAGGGCTACGTGGCGGTCGCCGAGGCCCTCGCCGAGCTCACCCCGGGTGACCACGCCAAGAAGTCGGCCCTCTTCAACAGCGGCGCCGAGGCCGTCGAGAACGCCGTCAAGATCGCCCGTGCGTACACCAAGCGCCGGGCCGTCGTCGTCTTCGACCACGGCTACCACGGCCGCACGAACCTCACGATGGCCCTGACGGCGAAGAACATGCCGTACAAGCACGGCTTCGGCCCGTTCGCGCCCGAGGTCTACCGCGTGCCGGTGGCGTACGGCTACCGCTGGCCGACCGGTGCCGAGAACGCCGGGCCCGAGGCCGCCAAGCAGGCCATCGACATGATCAACAAGCAGGTCGGCGCCGACAACGTCGCCGCGATCATCATCGAGCCGGTGCTCGGCGAGGGCGGCTTCATCGAGCCCGCCAAGGGCTTCCTGCCGGAGATCGTGAAGTTCGCGGGCGACAACGGCATCGTCTTCGTCGCGGACGAGATCCAGTCCGGCTTCTGCCGCACCGGCCAGTGGTTCGCCTGCGAGGACGAGGGCATCGTCCCGGACCTGATCACGACGGCCAAGGGCATCGCGGGCGGCCTGCCGCTCGCCGCCGTCACAGGCCGCGCCGAGATCATGGACGCCGCGCACGCGGGCGGCCTCGGCGGCACCTACGGCGGCAACCCGGTGGCCTGCGCCGGCGCGCTCGGCGCCATCGAGACGATGAAGGAGCTCGACCTCAACGCCAAGGCGAAGCAGATCGAGTCCGTGATGAAGGCCCGGCTCTCCGCCATGGCCGAGAAGTTCGACATCATCGGCGACATCCGCGGCCGGGGCGCGATGATCGCGATCGAGCTGGTCAAGGACCGCGCGACGAAGGAGCCGAACCCGGAGGCGACCGGCGCCCTCGCCAAGGCCTGCCACGCCGAGGGCCTCCTCGTCCTGACCTGCGGCACCTACGGCAACGTCCTGCGCTTCCTGCCGCCGCTGGTGATCGGCGAGGACCTCCTGAACGAGGGCCTGGACATCATCGAGGCCGCGTTCGCGACGGTCTGACCGCTCCGGCGCGCACCCGCGCGCGCCGCACCTGTCTGGACCTCTGGCACCGGGGCCGTCCCACTGTGGGGGCGGCCCCGGTGCCGCACGGGGCGCACCTCCTGACATGTGCGGATCCCGCCCGGTACACCGATCGTGACCTGGGGTGACGGTTAGGGCCTGTGAAGAAGGTGTGGGAGCCCCATGGCGGGACCTGTTTCCGGCTGTCGGCCCCCGAGCTACTGACGTACGGTTTCTGCAGATGAGAGAAACACCCCGTTCACGGGAGACCGTGGGCGACACCAGGTCGGAGCCTCCCCAGCCCCGCCCTGGGCGTGCCTTCGCGCACACACCTGGAGCCATGCGCTCCGGAACTCCTCACCGATCGGATGGCCGCCCGCCCCAAACCCCCCGGGGCGCGCGGCAGCCCGGTCCTCTCGGCCGCCCCGGAACTACCCCCCCTGTTCCGGGGCGGCCGACCCCTTCTCTGCTTCTGCTCCTGGCGAGTGGCCTGCTCTTCGCCCTCCTCACCTGGCAGATCGCCGCCGACGGGCCCGTGCACCAGCTCGACGAACGCCTCGGCCGCGCGCTCTCCGGCGCCCTGCTCCCCCGCCCCGTCGCCGAACTCCTCGCCGACCTGGGCAGTGCGGCGGTCGCGCTGCCGGTGCTCGCCGCCGCCCTCGGGTACGCGGCGTGGCGCGGCTTCCGTGCCGGCGCGCGGCGCTGGTGGCTCGCGCCCCTGGTCGCGGCGCTCGCCATGGCCGCGGTGCCCGCTCTGGTCGTACCTCTGAAGGCCGCGGTCGACCGCGGCGCCCCGCCGGGCATGGACGGCACCGGCTACTACCCCTCCGGACACACGGCGACCGCCACCGTCGCCTACGGCGCCGCCGCCCTGCTGCTCCTCCCCTTCCTGCGCGCCCCCCGCGCCCTGACCGCGGCCTGCGTCCTGGTGAACCTCGCCGTGGGGCTCGGCCTGGTCGTCCGCGGCTACCACTGGCCCGCGGACGTCCTGGCGAGCTGGCTGCTGTGCGGGGGGCCGCTCGGGGCCGTGGCGCTCAGCCGAAGTACGCGTCGAAGTTCTTCGAGAACTCCCAGTTGTTGAAGCGGTCCCAGTTGACGGACCAGGTCATCAGGCCGCGCAGGGCGGGCCACTTGCCGTGGGGCTTGTAGGAGCCGCAGTTGGTGTTCTTGGTGAGGCAGTCGAGGGCCTTGTTGACCTCGCCGGGCGGGACGTGGCCGTTGCCCGCCTGCGGGGACGCGGGCATGCCGATGGCGATCTTCTCCGGGGGCAGGGGCGGGAAGGCGTTGGCCGTGTTGCCCTTGACCGGGAAGCCGGTCAGGAGCATGTCGGTCATGGCGATGTGGAAGTCGGCGCCGCCCATCTGGTGGTACTGGTTGTCGAGGCCCATGATCGGGCCGGAGTTGTAGTCCTGGACGTGCAGCAGGGTGAGGTCGTCGCGCAGGGCGTGGATGACCGGCAGATACGAGCCCGCGCGCGGGTCGCCGCCCCACTGGCCGGGACCGTAGAACTGGTAGCCGAGCTGCACGAAGAAGGTCTCGGGCGCCATGGTGAGGGTGAAGCCGGGGCCGTACTTGGCCTTCAGGCTCTTCACGGCGGAGATCAGGTTGACGATCACCGGGGTCTTGGGGTTCTTGAAGTCGCTGTCGCCCGCGTTGAGGGAGAGGGAGTGGCCCTCGAAGTCGATGTCCAGGCCGTCGAGTCCGTACTCGTCGATGATCGCCGACACGGAGGCGACGAACGTGTCGCGGGCCTGGGTGGTGGTGAGCTGGACCTGGCCGTTCTGCCCGCCGATGGAGATCAGGACCTTCTTGCCCTGGGCCTGCTTGGCCTTGACGGCGGCCTTGAACTCGTCCTTCGTCTCGACGTTCGGGCACTCCGTCTTGGGGCAGAGGCCGAAGCGGATGTCGCCGGACGTCGCGGAGGTCGGCTCCCCGAAGGCCAGGTCGATGATGTCCCAGCTGTCCGGGGTGTCGGCGAGACGCGTATAGCCGGAGCCGTTGGCGAAGCTGGTGTGCAGATAGCCGACGAGGGCGTGCGCGGGCAGGGCCCGGTCCGAAGCCGCTGCCTGCGGACTCTGGACCGCGAGCAGCCCGGCGACCGCAAGCACGAGCGCCCCGAAGGGGCGCGGGGAACGGCGCGACCAGCCACGACGAACCCGCGGCCGAGAAACGAGTGCCACAACTGCCTCCAGAAGTGGGGGTGTTGGAGAGCAGGACACACTCAAGTTGGTCCAGACCAATACTCTTGTCAAGTCCCTGTCACCAAGCATGAGCCGAAGGGTCACTCGGGGGGCGACTCACCCGGGTCGCGAGGGGCTGCGCCCCAGGCATCCCTCTCAGCCCGCGCGCCCCGCGCGATGCGCGCCGCCGCCTCGTGCATCGCCAGCTCCAGGAGCGCCGGATCGACCAGCGTCCCCGAGCCGTCCGGCGGGATCAGCCAGCGCACGGCGCCCGTGGAGCGCCCCGGGAAGGGCACGACGATCCAGGTGCCGCGGCCCGCGCCGCGCACCCCCGTGCCCACCCAGCGGGCCACCGTGCCCGGGGGCACGAAGAACCCCATCCGCTCGTCGCCGAAGTCGGCGAGCACCGGACCCGGGCGGTCGACGACCCGCGTCAGCACGTCCAGCGTGGGATGGCCGAGCTCGCCCGGCAGGATCAGCACGTCCCAGAGCCTGCCCGCCGGGAGCAGCGCGACCCCGAGGGGGTTGCGCTCCCACTCCCAGCGGCAGGCCTCCGGATCCGGTGCCACCGACACCAGCCACTCCACCGCCGATTTGGCACCCGAACCGTTCATGGTCGGACCTCCCTGTCTTCGTGTGCCGTACGAATGCCTGACACGAGGGAGAGGGCTTCGGGGGCCGGGCGTTACGCGGATTCAGCTACTGACTGGTAGTGAAGCGTGTCACAGCACGGCGGGGGCGTACGCCGGTGGACAACGGCGGGCGGATGTCCACCCGCGCGCCGCCCGGACAGCGGCTCACGGGCGGCGGCTCGGCGGGCGGCGCGCGGGGTCAGCTGTCGAAGCCGAGCCCCAGCTTGTCCATCGCCCTGAGCCAGGCGTTGCGCCTGCCCCCGTTGGCGTCCGCGCGGGCCAGGGCCCACTTGGTCAGGGTCACCCCCGTCCAGGCGAACGGCTCGGGCGGGAACGGCAGCGGCTTGGAGCGGACCATCTCAAGCTCGGTCCGCTCGGTGCGCTCGCCCGCGAGGAGGTCCAGCATCACGTCGGCGCCGAAGCGCGTGGCGCCGACGCCGAGGCCCGTGTATCCGGCGGCGTACGCGACCCGGCCGCCGTGCGCCGTGCCGAAGAACGCCGAGAAGCGCGAGCACGTGTCGATCGCGCCGCCCCACGCGTGCGTGAACCGCACCCCCTCCAGCTGCGGGAAGCAGGTGAAGAAGTGCCCGGCGAGCTTCGCGTAGGTCTCGGGGCGGTGGTCGTACTCGGCGCGCACCTTGCCGCCGAAGGGGTAGATCGCGTCGTATCCGCCCCACAGGACGCGGTTGTCGGCGGACAGCCGGAAGTAGTGGAACTGGTTGGCCGCGTCGCCGAGGCCCTGGCGGTTCTTCCAGCCGATGGCGGCCAGCTGGTCCGGCGTGAGCGGCTCGGTCATGAGCGCGTAGTCGTACACGGGGACCGTGTACGCGCGCACCCGCTTGACCAGGGACGGGAAGACGTTCGTGCCGAGGGCGACCTGGCGGGCGAAGACCCTGCCGTACGGGGTGCGGATCGCCATCCCGGCGCCGGCGGAGGCCAGTTCGAGGGCGGGCGTGTTCTCGTACACGCGCACGCCCAGTTCGCGGCAGACGCGCTTGAGGCCCCAGGCGAGCTTCGCCGGGTGCAGCAGGGCGACGCCGTCGCGGTCCCAGAAGCCGCCGAGGAAGGTCGGCGAGTCGATCTGGGAGCGCAGCTCGTCCGCGTCCAGCATCTCGGCGGAGCCGGTGAGGCCGCGCGCGGCCATCTCCTCGTACATCTCGTGGAGTTCGGCGAGCTGGTGCGGCTGGGTCGCGATGTCGATCTCGCCGGTGCGCTCGAAGTCGCAGTCGATGCCGTACCGCTCGACGGCCGCCTCGATCTCGTCGAGGTTGCGGGCGCCCAGCTCCTCCAGTCTGCCGATCTCGTCCGGCCAGCGGGCCAGGCCGTTGGGCACGCCGTGGGTGAGGGACGCGGCGCAGAAGCCGCCGTTGCGCCCGGAGGCGGCCCAGCCGATCTCGCGGCCCTCGACGAGGACGACGTCACGGCCGGGGTCGCGCTCCTTGGCGATCAGTGCGGTCCACAGGCCGCTGTAGCCGCCGCCGACGACGAGCAGGTCGGCCCGCTCGTCACCGACCAGCGCGGGCTCCGGGTCGGGTCGGCCCGGGTCGTCCAGCCAGTACGGGACCGGCTTGGCTTCGGAGAGAGACTTGGTCCAACGGTTCATGGCAACAGGGGCCATGATTTCCACTCCCTTGAGAATTGCGTAGAGCTGCACAGAGCTGCCGGGAACCGCACGGGCGCCGCTTTCCCTCAGGTCAGCGCGCCCGCTTCGCGCGGCGCTTTCCGATCAGCATTCCTGCCAGTACGAGAACGACGGCGATGAGGAACATCGCCGTGCCGATCACATTGATCTGAACGGGCGTACCCCGCTGCGCGGATCCCCAGACGAACATGGGGAAGGTCACAGTCGATCCGGCGTTGAAGTTCGTGATGATGAAATCGTCGAAGGACAGGGCGAAGGCGAGCAGCGCGCCCGCCGCGATGCCCGGCGCCGCGATCGGCAGCGTGACCCGCAAGAAGGTCTGCACGGGCCCGGCGTAGAGGTCCTGCGCGGCCTGTTCCAGGCGCGGGTCCATCGACATCACGCGCGCCTTCACTGCGGTCACCACGAAGCTCAGGCAGAACATGATGTGGGCTATCAGCACGGTCCAGAACCCGAGCTGCGCGCCCATGTTCAGGAACAGCGTGAGCAGCGAGGCGGCCATGACGACCTCGGGCATCGCCATGGGCAGGAAGATCAGCGAGCTGACGGCGCCACGCGCCCGGAAGCGGTAGCGCACGAGCGCGAAGGCGATCATCGTGCCGAGCACGGTGGCGCCGAGGGTCGCCCAGAAAGCGATCTGCAGGCTGAGGGAGAGCGAGCCGCACATGTCGGCGACGCCGCACGGGTCCTGCCAGGCGTCCGTCGAGAACTCCTGCCAGGAGTAGTTGAAACGGCCTTTGGGCTTGTTGAAGGAGAAGACCGTGACGACGACGTTGGGCAGCAGGAGATAGCCGAGCGTGAGGAGTCCGAAGATGACGACGAGGTTCCGGCGCAGCAGTCGGCCGAATGCGACGAACGGGCCCATCAGACCAGATCCTCCGTCCCCGACTTGCGGATGTAGAACGTCACCATGATCAGAATGGCGGCCATCAGGATGAACGAAAGGGCGGCCGCCGTCGGGTAATCCAGAATGCGCAGGAACTGCGTCTGGATGACGTTTCCGACCATGCGCGTGTCGGTGGAGCCGAGCAGATCGGCGTTCACGTAGTCACCGGCGGCCGGAATGAAGGTGAGCAGCGTCCCGGAGACGACACCCGGCATCGACAGCGGAAAGGTGACCTTGCGGAACGTCGTGGACGGCCGCGCGTAGAGGTCGCCCGCGGCCTCGTGGAGCCGGGGGTCGATGCGCTCCAGGGACGTGTAGAGCGGCAGGATCATGAACGGCAGGAAGTTGTACGTGAGTCCGCAGACCACCGCGAGCGGCGTGGCGAGGACGCGGTCGCCGTCGGTGACGCCGAGCCAGCTGGTGACGTCCAGGACGTGCAGCGTGTTCAGGGCGCCGACGAGGGGCCCGCCGTCGGCGAGGATCGTCTTCCAGGCGAGCGTGCGGATGAGGAAGCTCGTGAAGAACGGCGCGATGACGAGCACCAGGATCAGATTGCGCCAGCGGCCCGCGCGGAACGCGATGAGGTACGCCAGCGGATAGCCGAGCAGCAGGCACAGGGCCGTGGCGGCGCCCGCGTACAGGACCGAGCGCAGGAACTGCGGCCAGTAGTCGCCGAGCGCGTCCCAGTAGGTGGCGAAGTGCCAGGTGACCTTGTAGCCCTCTTCCAGGGAGCCGGTCTGCACGGACGTCGAGGCCTGGTAGACCAGCGGCAGGGCGAAGAAGACGACCAGCCACAGGATGCCGGGGAGCAGCAGCCAGTAGGGCACGAGGCGGCCGCGCCTGCGGGGCCTTGCGGGGGCGGGGGCGTCCTCCACGGGCACCTCGACGGGCGCCTTGACGGGGGCCGTCACGCGTCCTCCTCGACCTTCTCGACGCCCGCCTCGACGTCCTGCTCCGCGTCCAGGCCGAAGGTGTGGGCGGGGTTCCAGTGCAGGACGACCTCGGCGCCCGGGGCGAGGCGGGTGTCGCGCTCGATGTTCTGCGCGTACACCTCGAAGGCGTCGCAGACGGGGCTGTCGACGACGTACTGGGTGGAGACGCCGATGAAGCTGGAGGTGACCACGCGGCCGGTGATGCGGTTGCGGCCGTCCGGGACGGTGCCCGCGTCGTCGGCGTGGGTCAGGGTGATCTTCTCGGGGCGCACCCCGACGAGGACCTTGCCGCCGGGGCTCGTCGCGGCGCTACATCGCGCCCTGGGCAGCAGGAGCTTGCCGTCGCCCGCCCTGAGGACCACGTCGTCGCCGCTGACCGAGTCGACCTCGGCCGCGATGAAGTTGGAGGTGCCGAGGAAGTTGGCGACGAACGTGGTGCGCGGGTTCTCGTACAGCTCGGCGGGGGCGCCCTGCTGCTCGACGCGGCCGCCGTTCATCACCGCGACCGTGTCGGCCATCGTCATGGCCTCCTCCTGGTCGTGCGTGACGTGCACGAAGGTGATGCCGACCTCGGTCTGGATGCGCTTGAGCTCCAGCTGCATCTGGCGGCGCAGCTTCAGGTCGAGGGCGCCGAGCGGCTCGTCGAGGAGCAGCACCTTGGGGTGGTTGATGAGCGCGCGGGCCACCGCGACGCGCTGCTGCTGGCCACCGGAGAGCTGGTGCGGCTTCTTGCGGGCCTGCTCGCCGAGCTGGACGAGGTCGAGCATCTCGCCGACCTGCTTCTTCACCGACTTGATGCCGCGCCGACGCAAGCCGAAGGCGACGTTCTCGAAGATGTCGAGGTGCGGGAAGAGCGCGTACGACTGGAAGACCGTGTTCACGGGCCGCTTGTAGGGCGGCAGCGCGGTGACGTCCTGCTCGCCCAGGCACACCGTGCCGGAGCTCGGCTCCTCCAGGCCCGCGATCATGCGAAGCGTGGTGGTCTTGCCGCAGCCGGACGCGCCGAGCAGGGCGTAGAACGAGCCCTGGGGCACGGTGAGGTCGAGCGGGTGGACGGCGGTGAAGGAGCCGTAGGTCTTGCTGATCCCGGTCAGGCGGACGTCGCCGCTGGTTTCGGTCATGAGTTCTTCCCAGGGGTGGTGAGCGGTCGGGACGGCGGGCGCCGCGTAAGGGGCCCGGGGAGCCGCGGGCGGGTCCGGTGCGGCCCGTGGGGCGGGCTCAGGAACCCGTGAGCCGGGCGAACTTCTCCTCGTACGCCGTCTCTTCCTTCGGCGTGAGCGCCCGGAAGGCGTGGGACTTCGCCGCCATCTCCTTGTCCGGCAGGATCAGCGGGTTCCGGGCCGCCCTCGGGTCGATCTTGGCGAGCTCGTCGCGGACGCCGTCCACCGGGCACACGTAGTTGATGTACGCGGCGAGCCGGGCTGCGGGCTCGGGCTCGTAGTAGTAGTCGATGAGCCGCTCGGCGTTGCGCTTGTGGCGCGCCTTGTTGGGGATGAGGAGGTTGTCCGTGGAGACGATGTAGCCGCTGTCGGGGATGGCGAACTCGATGTCGGGGTTGGCCAGTTTGAGCTGGACGACGTCACCGGCCCAGGCCACGCACGCGGCGATGTCGCCCTTGTCGAGGTCGGCGGTGTAGTCGTTGCCGGTGAAGCGGCGGATCTGCCGCTTGTCGACGGCCTTCTGGAGGCGGGCGATCGCCGCGTCGTAGTCGTCGTCCTTGAAGGCGGCCGGGTCCTTGCCCATGTCGAGCAGGGTCATGCCCACGGTGTCGCGCATCTCGGAGAGGAACCCGACCCGGCCCTTGAGCTTCGGCTCGTCGAGCAGCTGCGAGACGGAGGTGATCTCCTTGCCGCCGGTCGCCTTCTTGTTGTACGCGATGACGGCGGAGATGCCGGTCCAGGGGTAGGAGTACGCGCGTCCGGGGTCCCAGTCCGGCGAGCGGAACTGGGCGGACAGGTTGGCGTAGGCGTGGGGCAGCTGGGCCGCGTCGAGCTTCTGCACCCAGCCGAAGCGGATCAGCCGGGCCGCCAGCCAGTCGGTGACGCAGATCAGGTCGCGGCCGATGTCCTGGCCCGCGGCGAGCTGCGGCTTGACCTTCCCGAAGAACTCGTTGTTGTCGTTGATGTCCTCGGTGTACTTGACCGTGATGCCGGTGCGCCTGGTGAACGCGTCGAGGGTGGGCCGCCGCTTGGCGTCGTCCACGTCCATGTACTCGGTCCAGTTGGAGAAGTTCACGCGCTTCTCCTTCGCCGAGCGGTCCTCGGCGGCGATGCCGCCCGTGCCCTTGCCCGCGGCGGGGATGCCGCAGGCGCTCAGGGCGCCGAGCCCGCCCGCGGCCAGCGCGCCGCCGGTGGTGGCGCGCAGGAGTGAGCGGCGGGTGAGCGCGGCCCGGCCGCTGGTCAGGCCGCGCCGCAGGGCGGCCCGCTGGGCCGGGGAGAGGCGGTCGGGCTCGTACTGCTCCATGCGCTGGTCTGCCCTTTCGGGAGGGTCCCTTGCGGGAGGGTGAGGGGCGGGCGCCGCCCGGTCTCGCGGCGCCCGGGCCCGTGCTGACTATCGGTCCCCGAAGATCGTGCGGTGCCAGTCCTTCCTGGCCACCGCGGTGTTGTCGAACATGACGTGCTTGATCTGCGTGTACTCCTCGAAGGAGTAGGCGGACATGTCCTTGCCGTAGCCGGAGGCCTTGTAGCCGCCGTGCGGCATCTCGCTGAGGATCGGGATGTGGTCGTTCACCCAGACGCACCCGGCCTTGATCTCGCGCGTCGCGCGGCCCGCGCGGAACACGTCGTGGGTCCAGGCGGACGCGGCGAGCCCGTACGGCGTGTCGTTGGCGAGCCGGATGCCCTCGTCGTCGCTGTCGAAGGGCAGCACGACGAGGACGGGCCCGAAGATCTCTGCCTGGACTACCTCGCTGTCCTGCGCGGCGCCGGTGATCAGCGTGGGCTTGTAGTAGGCGCCGGGGTGCTCGGGGGCCTCGCCGCCGGTGACCACGCGCGCGTAGCCGCGGGCCCGCTCCACGAAACCGGCGACGCGGTCGCGGTGGGCGTGCGAGATCAGCGGGCCCAGGTCGGTGGCGGGGTCGCAGGGGTCACCGAGCCGCACGGTCGCCATCAGGTCGGCGACCCCGGTGACGAAGGCCTCGTACAGCGGCCGCTGGACGTAGGCGCGGGTGGCGGCCGTGCAGTCCTGGCCGCTGTTGATCAGGGCGCCCGCGACGGCGCCGTGCACGGCGGACTCCAGGTCGGCGTCGTCGAACACGACGAAGGGCGCCTTGCCGCCGAGCTCCAGGTGGAGGCGCTTGACGGTGGCGGTGGCGACCTCCGCGACCCGCTTGCCGACGCCCGTGGAGCCCGTGAAGGAGGTCATGGCCACGTCCGGGTGGCCCACGAGGTGCTCACCGGCGTCGCGGCCCGCCCCGGTGACGACGTTGACGACCCCGTCCGGGATCCCGGCTGCGGTCGCCGCCCGCGCGAACATCAGCGAGGTCAGCGGCGTCAGCTCGGAGGGCTTGAGGACGATGGTGTTCCCGGCGGCGATGGCGGGGAGCACCTTCCAGGCGGCCATCTGGAGGGGGTAGTTCCAGGGCGCGATGGACCCCACCACGCCGATGGCCTCGCGGCGCACGTAGGACGTGTGGTCGCCGCCGTCGTACTCCCCCGCGGACTGGCCCTGGAGGTGGCGGGCCGCGCCCGCGAAGAAGGCGGTGTTGTCGACGGTGCCCGGGACGTCGAACTCGCGGCTCAGCTTGATCGGCTTGCCGCACTGGAGGGTCTCCGCCCGGGCGAGGTCCTCGGCGCGGGCGGACAGCTCGGCGGCGAAGCGGTGCATCGCGTCGGAGCGCTCGCCGGGGCTCGCGCCCGCCCAGCCGGGGAACGCGGCGCGCGCGGCGGCCACGGCCGCGTCCACGTCCTTGGCGCCCGCCAGCTCGTAGCCGAGCACCTCCTCACCCGTGGCCGGGTCCACGACCGCGTGGTGCCCTCCCGAGGTGCCGTGGGTGAGCCGCCCCGCGATGTACTGCGCGCCGTCCGCGAAGTGCTCCCGTGCCGGAAAGAACTCATCGCGCGCCTGGAATGTGTGCATGCCGCTCTCCTCCGCCGCCCGGCCTCGATGAGGGGGTGGCGTCGTTCCAGATCGATTTGAGTGCCGATCCTGACAGAGGGTCGATAGTCCAACAAGTGATTCCGTAGTTGCCTTTTGGTTAAGCGACGGAATCTGTCGACCAGGTGTCGAGTCCCCCCGGAAAAGCCCGGACGGAATGTCCGTGGCGCGTGCCAGGGTGGCGTGCATGAGCGAGACCACGGGGGCGGCTGCCCTGCCCGGCACACACTCCGACCTGCGTTCCGACCTCCCTTCCGGCCTCCGTTCCGGCCTCCGTTCCGGCCTCCGTTCCGGCACGGACGACATCCGCTCGGCGGCGGCCCTGACGGCCGCGGTGCGGGCGGGTCGGCACGTGAAGTACGTGTACTTCTGGGGGCACACCCCGCGCCGCGACGGCACGCTCGGCGCGAGCTGCTTCAGCCAGTGGTGGCCCTCGCCCTTCACCGCCGACGGGGTCTCCTACGCGACGGCGGAGCACTGGATGATGGCCGCCAAGGCCCGTCTGTTCGGCGACGCGGAGGCCGAGCGCGCGGTGCTCACCGCCCGTACGCCCGCCGAGGCGAAGCGGGCCGGGCGGCTCGTGCGCGGCTTCGACCCGGCCGTGTGGGAGCGGGAGCGGTTCGCCGTCGTGACCGAGGGCAGCGAGCGGAAGTTCGCCTCCGACGCGGCGCTGCGGGCGTATCTGGTCGGCACCGGCGACCGCGTCCTGGTCGAGGCCAGCCCCGTCGACCCCGTCTGGGGCATCGGCCTGGCCGCCGACGACCCCCGGGCCCAGGACCCGGCCGCTTGGCGCGGCACGAACCTGCTGGGCTTCGCCCTGATGGCCGCGCGGGAGCGCTTGCGCTGAGCTCAGCCGTGCCCGCCGCTACCGCGGCGGGATTTTCCCGCCCACCCACCCCACACACCCCGGCTCCGGCAGCCCAGCCCCGACGCGGAGCGCCGCGGCCGAGTGGGCACCGCCCCGCCCGCGCCGCCGAGCGCGTGTCTACCATGACCCGGACCCCACGCGGGTCACCCGATCAGCCGATCAGCCTTGTTCCGGGGAGGAACCATGACCGAGACGACGACCACAGCCCGAGCTGAGAGCTTCATCGCGGGCCTGCCGAAGGCGGAACTGCACGTCCACCACGTCGGCTCGGCGTCCCCCCGCATCGTCTCGGCGCTCGCGGCCCGCCACCCCGACTCCAAGGTGCCGACGGACCCCGAGGCCCTCGTCGACTACTTCACGTTCACGGACTTCGCGCACTTCGTCGAGGTGTACCTGTCCGTCGTCGACCTCATCCGCACCCCCGAGGACGTCCACCTCCTCACCTACGAGGTGGCCCGCGAGCTCGCCCGGCAGAACGTGCGCTACGCCGAGCTGACCATCACCCCGTACTCCTCCACCCGCCGCGGCATCGACGAGCGCGCCTTCATGGCCGCCATCGAGGAGGCCCGCAAGACGGCCGAGGCGGAGCTGAACGTCGTCCTGCGCTGGTGCTTCGACATCCCCGGCGAGGCGGGCCTCGTCTCGGCCGAGGAGACCGTGCGCCTCGCCACCACCGACGGCATCCGCCCCGAGGGCCTGGTCTCCTTCGGCCTCGGCGGCCCGGAGATCGGCGTGCCGCGCCCGCAGTTCAAGCCGTACTTCGACCGGGCCATCGCCGCGGGCCTGCGCTCCGTGCCGCACGCGGGCGAGACCACGGGCCCCGAGACGGTCTGGGACGCCCTGACGCACCTGCGCGCCGAGCGCATCGGCCACGGCACCAGCTCCGCCCGGGACCCCAAGCTCCTCGCGCACCTCGCGGAGCACCGCGTCCCGCTGGAGGTCTGCCCGACGTCGAACATAGCGACGCGCGCGGTCACCACGCTCGACGAGCACCCCCTGAAGCAGTTCGTGGACGCCGGGGTCATCGTGACGATCAACTCCGACGACCCGCCGATGTTCGGCACGGACCTCAACACGGAGTACGGCGTCGCCGCCCGCCTCCTCGACCTCGACGAGCGCGGCATCGCGGCCCTCGCGAAGAACGCCGTGGAGGTGTCCTTCCTCGACGAGGCGGGCAAGCGCCGCATCAGCGAGGAGATCGACGCGTACACCGAGACGTGGCTGTCGCGCTGATCCCCGCCCCGCCCCCCGGGCCACAATGAGCCCATGCGCACCCTGACTGCCGTGGCCCACCGAGGCGATCCCTACCACGTCCGCGAGAACACCCTGCCGTCCCTGAGGTCGGCGTTCGACCGGGGCGCGGACGCGGTGGAGATCGACGTCCGCCTGACCGCCGACGGCGTCCCCGTGCTGCTGCACGACGCCGCCCTCGACCGGCTGTGGGAGCACGACCGGCCGCTGGCCGTGCTCTCCGCCGCCGAGGTCCGGGGCGTCACCGGGGGCGGCGTACCCACGCTGGAGGAAGCGCTCAAGGAGACCGCGGGGCGCCGCGTCCTCGTGGACCTTCCCGACCCGGCGCCGGACACGGTCCGTACGGTCGTCGGCGTCGTCGGCGAGTGCGGCGCGGCGGACCGCGTGTACTACTGCGCGGGGCCCGCCGCGATGCTCGCGGTGCGGGCCGCGGACCCGGCGGCGGAGATCTCGCTGACGTGGAAGTCGCTCGCGCCGCCGCGCCCCGCCCTGCTGGCCGCGATCACCCCGCGCTGGCTCAACTACCGCTTCGGCCTCGTGAGTCGGGAACTCGTCGACCACGTCCACGGGCAGGGGTACCTGATCTCCGCCTGGACCGCCGACACCCGTCGCACGATGCGTAAGCTCGTGTCCCACGGAGTGGACTCGATCACCACGAACCGCATGGACGCGCTCGCCACCGTGCTGGGGCGGCGGAGCCAGGGGACGGGGAAGGAACCGCAGGCGTGACGGCAGACAGCACCGGCAGGATCCGCACGGACATCGCGCACAACGCCCGGGTGTGGAACTACTGGCTGGGCGGCAAGGACAACTACCAGGTGGACCGGGCGGTCGGCGAGCAGGTCACCAAGATGTTCCCCGCCATCGGTGAAGTGGCCCGCGCGGACCGGGCGTTCCTCGGCCGGGCGGTCACCCACCTCGTGGGCGACCTGGGCATCCGCCAGCTCCTCGACATCGGCACCGGCCTGCCCACCGCCGAGAACACCCATGAGGTGGCGCAGCGCCTGGCCCCGGACGCCCGCGTCGCGTACGTCGACAACGACCCGATCGTGCTGACCCACGCCCACGCGCTGCTCACCAGCTCGCCCGAGGGCGTGACCACGTACATCGACCAGGACGCCCGCAACGCGCGCGAGATCGTGGAGGCCGCCGCCGCCACGCTCGACCTGACCCGGCCGGTCGCCGTGCTGCTGCTCGGCATCCTCAACTTCATCCCGGACACGGACGACACGTGCCGGATCGTACGGACCCTCATGGACGCGGTGCCGTCGGGCAGCTACCTCGTCGTCACCCACCCCACCCTGGACGCCGACGTCGGCGGGGCGGGCAACCAGGCCGCGATGGACTTCTGGAACGAGAACGCCACGCCGCCGATCACCGGCCGCACCCGCGCCGAGTTCCAGGCCTACTTCGACGGCCTCGACCTCCTCGCCCCGGGCATCGAGGCCTGCTCCCGCTGGCGCTGCCCCGAGGCCCCCGCGGTCCCCCAGTACGGCGCGGTAGCCCGCAAACCGTAGCCCGCCCCGACCACGTCAGCCCCCGGCCCGGCCGAACGGCGGCACGATGGCCCGCGCGTCCACACCGCCGCCCACCCACAGCCCGATGAGCAGCGCCGCCGTCGCCTCCACGAGCCCGGACCGCCCGAGGCCGCCGGCGTCGTACGGCTCGCACCCGAGGGCGCGCACCAACTCCCCCACGGTGTCGCGCGCTCCGGCGTCGTCGCCGCACACCGGCACCGCGAGCCGCTGCCCGTCGAAGACCGGCGGGGTCAGCCGCCAGACGCTCTCGTGGCACAGGTTGAACGCCTTGACCACGCGAGCGCCGGGCGCGGCGGCCGCGAGCCGCTCGGCGGCGGCCGGACCCCGCTCCGTGAGCAGGGCGAAGCCCTCCCCCACCGGGTTGCAGCAGTCCACGAACACCCGCCCGCGCAAGGCGTCGGCGAGCCCGGTCACCACCTGATCGCCCACCTCGTACGGCAGCGCGAACAGCACGGCGCCGTCGCCGAACTCCGCCGCGTCCCGCAGCGATCCGTGTCCGACCGCCCCGATCCGCGCCGCGAGCCCGGCCGCCCGCGCCGTGTCCCGCCCGCCCACGAACACCTCGTGCCCCGCCCGCGCCCACTGCCCGCCGAGCGCGTCCGCCATGTTCCCCGTGCCGAGTATGCCGATCCGCATGCCTGTTCCTCCCCGTCGTCACGCCCCTGACCGGGGCACGACACGACAGTAGGAAAAACCTCAGGCACCATTCGGTACGTGAGCGAACCCCATGACTTCCTCGCCGACTGCCGCGCCCGGCTGGCCTTCGACCTGCTCTCCCACACCTGGAACGCCGTGGCCCTCTGGGCCCTGCGACACGGCCCGCGCCGCCCCGGTGAACTGCGCGAGCAGATCGGCGGCATCAGCTCCAAGGTACTGACCGAGACGCTGCGGCGCCTGGAGTACAACGGCCTGGTGACCCGCCGCTCGTACCCCGGCTCCCCGCCACACGTGGAGTACGCCCTCACCGCCCTGGGCCGCACCCTGCTCCCACCCATCGAGGCGTTCGGCGCCTGGGCCTTCACCCACGGCGACGAGGTCCTGGCAGCCCAGGACCGAGCGAAGGCCTCGTAGCGGAGGGGAAGCGCCCCCCGTGGGGAGCGCCCCGGGGGGGAAGCGCCCCGTAGGGGCGCGGGGAACTGCGCGCCCAGCCCCCACGGCCCAGCAGACGAAACCCCGCCCAATCCAGCGAAGCGCCTACGCGTTGGTACCGCCGTCCACCGTGAAGTCCGCCCCCGTGATCGAGCGGCCCCCCGGCCCTACCAGGTGGGCCACCGTGGCAGCGATGTCGTCCGCCTCCGCGTACCGGCCGAGCGCGGACAGGCCCCGCTGAAAGTCGGCGCCCTCGCCGTCCGCCGGGTTCATGTCGGTGTCCGTGGAGCCGGGGTTGACGAGGTTGACGGTGATCCCGCGCGGGCCGAGCTCGCGGGCGAGGGCCTTGGTGAAGCCGATGAGGGCGGACTTGCTCATGGAGTACAGGACGATGCCGGGGAACGGCACGCGGCCCACGAGGTTGCTGCCGACGCTCACGATGCGCCCGCCCTCCGGCAGGTGCGCGAGCGCGGCCTGGGCGCCGAGGAAGGCCGCGCGGGCGTGGATCGCCAGGGTGCCAGCTCGTCGAGGCCGACCTCCTCGAACGGCCCGCTCGGGAACACGCCCGCGTTGTTCACGAGGATGTCGAGGCGGCCGAGCTCGCGCGCCGCCCGCTCCACCGCCCCGGTGACCGCCTCCGCGTCCGCCGCGTCGGCCTGGACGGCCACCGCCCGCCGCCCGAGCGCCTCCACCTCGGCGACGACGGCCTCGGCCTTCGCCTTCCCCGCGGGGCTCACGTAGGTGAACGCCACGTCGGCCCCGTCCCGCGCGCGGCGCCGTCGAGGCGGTCCTGCGCGAGAACGCGCGCGCGTGCACCGGCCCGGACAGACCGGCCGGTTGCATGATCGTGCTTGCCGCCACCAACTGCTCACCGGCGAACGCACCGGTGCGCGAACACCTGGCGGCCTGGCGCAGAAGCGGCGCCGAGATGATGGCCGACCGCCTGCGCCGCGGCGTCGAGGAGGGCGAACTCCCCGCCGCCACCGACACGGAGGCCGTGGCGGCCTTCTACACCACGGTCGTCCAGGGCATGTCCGTCCAGGCCCGCGACGGCGCGTCCCGCGCGACCCTGGACAAGACGGTGGACCGGGCGATGGCGGCCTGGGACGCGGTGCTCGCGCCCGGCGCGTAGCGCCACGCGGCCGCGCGGCGCGGGCCTACAACCCCACCAGGGCGTTCCACCGGCGGGCGAACTCCGTGCGTTCGTCGGACGTGATGTCCCGGGCGATGGCGAGGCGTCGGCGCATCGCGTCGTCGGGGAAGACCAGCGGGTCCTCGGCGAGGGCGGCGAGGTCCTTGTCCTTGGAGGAGGCGAGGACGTCGCGGGCGGCGGGCACGGGGCAGACGTAGTTGACCCAGGCGGCGAGCTCGGCCGCGACCTCGGGGTCGTAGTAGTGGTCGATCAGGCGCTCGGCGTTGGCCTTGTGGCGGGCGAGGTTGGGGATCATCAGGGACTCGGCCCACAGCTCGGCGCCCTCCTCGGGAACGACGAACGCGATGTCGGGGTCGTCGGCCTGGAGCTGGATGACGTCGCCGCTGTAGGCCTGGCAGGCGAGGACGTCGCCGCTGGCGAGGTCCTTGATGTAGTCGTTGCCGGTGAAGCGGCGGACGTGGTGGCCGCGCACGCGCTTCTCCAGGCGGTCGCACATGCGGTGGAAGTCGTCCCCGGTCCACTTCCCGATGTCGACGCCGTCGCCCTGCATGAGGAGCGCGAACGCCTCGTCGAGCCCGGACAGGAGCGTCACCCGGCCCTTCAGGTCGTCGGCCCACAGGTCCGACACGTGCCGGATCTCGCGGCCGAGCCGCCGCTTGTTGTACGCGATGCCGGTGATGCCGGACTGCCAGGGCACGGAGTACCGGCGCCCCTCGTCGAAGTGCGGCGTGCGCAGGATCGGGTCGAGGTGCGCGGCCACGTTGGGCTGCCGGGAGCGGTCCATCTCCTGCACCCAGCCCAGGCGCACGAAGCGCGCGCACATCCAGTCGCTGATGACGACGAGGTCCCTGCCGGTCTCCTGATGGTTCATCAGAGAGGGGCTGATCTTGCCGAAGAACTCGTCGTTGTCGTTGATCTCCTCGGTGTAGCGGACGTCGACGCCGGTCCGCTTCTCGAAGGCGTCGAGGGTGGGGCGCCTGGTCTTGTCCTCGTCGTCGGTGTCGATGTACAGGGGCCAGTTGGCGAACGTCAGCTTCTTCTCCCGGCCGGAGAGGTCCTTCGCGGCGCGGTCCGAGGCGTCGACGTACGCGGCGGGCACCCCGCAGCCCGCGAGGGCGCCGAGGACCCCGGCCGCGCCGATGCCCTTGAGGAACGTACGGCGTGCGGCAACTGTCATGCCCCCACCCTCACTTCACGCACGAGGGGCGGGCAATGGACAAGGTGTCCACCGCCCGCCCCGAAGACGACTCAGAACGTCAGCCCCACGCGGGGCCCCGACGTCAGTCGAGCGACGTCATGACGTGCTTGATCCGGGTGTAGTCGTCGAAGCCGTAGGCGGAGAGGTCCTTGCCGTAGCCGGACTTCTTGAAGCCGCCGTGCGGCATCTCGGCGACCAGCGGGATGTGCGTGTTGATCCAGACGCAGCCGAAGTCGAGGGCCTTGGACATGCGCATCGCGCGGGAGTGGTCCTTGGTCCACACCGAGGAGGCGAGGGCGTACTCCACGCCGTTCGCGTAGGTGACGGCCTGGGCCTCGTCCGTGAAGGACTGGACGGTGATGACCGGGCCGAAGACCTCCTTCTGGATGATCTCGTCGTCCTGCTTGAGCCCGGAGACGACGGTCGGCGCGTAGAAGTAGCCCTTCTCACCGACCCGGTGGCCGCCCGCCTCGACCTTGGCGTGCGCGGGCAGCCGATCGATGAAGCCGGAGACCTGCGCCAGCTGGTTCGCGTTGTTCAGCGGGCCGTACAGCACGTCCTCGTCGTCGGGCAGGCCGGTCTTGGTGTCGGCGGCGGCCTTGGCGAGGGCGGTGACGAACTCGTCGTGGATGGACTCGTGGACGAGCACCCGGGTCGCGGCCGTACAGTCCTGGCCCGCGTTGAAGAAGCCCGCCACCGAGATGTCCTCGACGGCCTTGGCCAGGTCGGTGTCCTCGAAGACCACGACGGGCGCCTTGCCGCCGAGCTCCAGGTGGACGCGCTTGAGGTCCTTGGCGGCCGACTCGGCCACCTGCATGCCCGCGCGCACCGAGCCGGTGATGGAGGCCATCGCCGGGGTCGGGTGCTCGACCATCATGCGGCCGGTGTCGCGGTCGCCCGTGACCACGTTGAAGACGCCGGGCGGCACGACGGAGCCGATGATCTCGGCCATCAGGACGGTCGACGCCGGGGTGGTGTCCGACGGCTTGAGGACGACCGTGTTGCCCGCGGCGAGCGCCGGGGCGAACTTCCACACGGCCATCATCATCGGGTAGTTCCACGGCGCGACCTGCGCGCAGACGCCGACCGGCTCGCGGCGGACGATGGAGGTCAGACCCTCCATGTACTCACCGGCGGCGCGGCCCTCCAGCATCCGGGCCGCGCCCGCGAAGAAGCGGATCTGGTCGACCATCGGCGGGATCTCTTCGGAGCGGGTGAGGCCGATCGGCTTGCCCGTGTTCTCGACCTCGGCGGCGATGAGTTCCTCGGCGCGCTCCTCGAAGGCGTCCGCGATCTTCAGCAGCGCCTTCTGCCGCTCGGCGGGCACCAGGTCGCGCCAGGCCGGGAAGGCGTCGGCGGCGGCCTTCATGGCCGCGTCGACGTCGGCCTGGCCGGACAGCGGCGCCACGGCGTACGCCTCACCGGTCGCCGGGTTGATCACCTCGGTGGTCCGTCCGTCGGCCGCGTCCCGGAATTCTCCGTTGATGTAGTTGCGCAGACGGCGCAGCTCGGTGCTCACTTCCGGCCCTCCAGTCAGTGTCCAGTGGATGAGACACCCACCCTAGTCCGTACACCGACGCTTTCAACATACCCAGCTGCCCAGGACTGCGAAATCCGCAAGCCAGGAGTCGCACGGCAACGAATTTCATTGATCCGGCCTTGCGTAACTGACGAGACCTCGTGCACAGTGAGGTCGTGGCCAGTCGAAGCACAGACCCCAGCAGCCCTCGCGAGGGGGCGACCACCCGCACCACCACCGGTGGCGGCCGCGGCCAGAGCGGATCGCCCTCGGTCGACGCCGTCTCCCTGGCGATCATCGAACAGCTCCAGGAGGACGGCCGCAGGCCGTACGCCGCCATCGGCAAGGCCGTCGGCCTGTCCGAGGCGGCCGTGCGCCAGCGCGTCCAAAAGCTCCTGGACCAGGGCGTGATGCAGATCGTCGCCGTGACGGACCCGCTCACCGTGGGCTTCCGCCGCCAGGCGATGGTCGGGATCGACGTGGAGGGCGACGTGGACCCGGTCGCCGACGCCGTCGCCGCGATGCCGGAGGCGGAGTACGTGGTGATGACCGCGGGCTCGCACGACCTGCTCGTGGAGATCGTCTGCGAGGACGACGACCACCTGCTGGAGGTCATCAACAAGCGGATCCGCGCGCTCCCCGGCGTGCGCTCGACCGAGAGCTTCGTCTACCTCAAGCTGAAGAAGCAGACCTACATGTGGGGAACCCGATAGCCGTGAGCAAGGACCTCAGCAAGACCGCGTACGACCACCTGTGGATGCACTTCACGCGCATGTCGTCGTACGAGAACTCGCCCGTGCCCACCATCGTGCGCGGTGAGGGCACCTACATCTACGACGACCAGGGCAAGAAGTACCTCGACGGTCTCGCGGGCCTGTTCGTGGTCCAGGCCGGGCACGGCCGCCGTGAGCTGGCCGAGGT
Source organism: Streptomyces sp. NPDC053474 (assembly GCF_044544845.1). Classification (NCBI taxonomy): domain Bacteria; kingdom Bacillati; phylum Actinomycetota; class Actinomycetes; order Kitasatosporales; family Streptomycetaceae; genus Streptomyces; species Streptomyces sp. NPDC053474. Next base: position 462,839 of record NZ_JBITXV010000007.1, on the reverse strand, counting down.
CGCCGCCAAGCAGGCCGCCGACCTCGCCTTCTTCCCCATCTGGTCGTACGCCCACCCGAGCGCCGTCGAACTGGCCGAGCGCCTGGCCCACTACGCCCCGGGCGACCTGAACAAGGTCTTCTTCACCACCGGCGGCGGCGAGGCCGTCGAGACCGCCTGGAAGCTGGCGAAGCAGTACCACAAGCTCACCGGCAACCACACGAAGTACAAGGTCATCTCGCGCGCGGTCGCCTACCACGGCACCCCGCAGGGCGCCCTGTCCATCACCGGCCTCCCGGCCCTGAAGGCCCCCTTCGAGCCGCTGGTCCCCGGCGCGCACAAGGTCCCCAACACCAACATCTACCGCGCCCCGATCCACGGCGACGACCCCGAGGCCTTCGGCCGCTGGGCCGCCGACCAGATCGAGCAGGAGATCCTCTTCGAGGGCCCCGAGACCGTCGCCGCGGTCTTCCTGGAGCCGGTGCAGAACGCGGGCGGCTGCTTCCCGCCCCCGCCCGGCTACTTCCAGCGCGTGCGCGAGATCTGCGACAAGTACGACGTGCTGCTGGTCTCCGACGAGGTCATCTGCGCCTTCGGCCGCCTCGGCACGATGTTCGCCTGCGACAAGTTCGGCTACGTCCCCGACATCATCACCTGCGCCAAGGGCATGACCTCGGGCTACTCCCCGATCGGCGCGGCCATCGTCTCGGACCGCATCGCCGAGCCGTTCTACAAGGGCGACAACACCTTCCTGCACGGCTACACATTCGGCGGCCACCCGGTCTCCGCCGCCGTCGGCCTCGCCAACCTCGACCTCTTCGAGCGCGAGGGCCTGGGCCAGCACGTGCTCGACAACGAGAGCGCGTTCCTGACCACCCTCCAGAAGCTGCACGACCTGCCGATCGTCGGCGACGTCCGCGGCAACGGCTTCTTCTACGGCATCGAGCTCGTCAAGGACAAGGCCACCAAGGAGTCCTTCACGGACGAGGAGTCCGAGCGCGTGCTCTACGGCTTCGTCTCCAAGAAGCTCTTCGAGTACGGCCTGTACTGCCGCGCCGACGACCGCGGTGACCCCGTCATCCAGCTGTCGCCGCCGCTGATCTCGGACCAGTCCACCTTCGACGAGATCGAGGGCATCGTCCGCCAGGTCCTGACGGAGGCCTGGACCAAGATCTGACCCGGCACACACCGGCCCGGGCGCACCCATCCGAGTGAGATGGGTGCGCCCGGGCCGCGTCCTTGTCCGGGCTCCCGCCCCCACTACCTAGCGTGCCCAGTGACCGATCGGCCCAGCCTTCGTTCCCCCGTACGGGGGAGGCAATCTGATCTGAACCGAGGTGTACGCCCATGGTGGCCCCGCCGGACAACGACGTGCTGTGGGCTCGTGCCCTGCACGTCACGCTCAACGGCACTCCCGCACTCACCGGCGTCTCGCTCGGTGTCCGCGAGGGCGAGATCCTCGCCGTCGGCGGCCCGCGCGGCAGCGGCAAGACGACGCTCCTGCGCTGTCTGTCCGGCCAGCTGCCGCCGCAGCGGGGCGAGGTCTGGTTCAACTCCACGCCCGTGCACACCATGGGCCCGCTGGTCCGGGAGCGGCTGCGCCGCGACCGCTTCGGCTGGATCGACCCCGCGCCCTCGCTCGTCCCCGAGCTGACCGGCTGGGAGAACGCCGCGCTCGCGCTGCTCCTGCGCGGCACCCCGCACCGCACCGCCAAGCGCGCGGCCCTGGAGTGGCTGGAGCGCCTCGACGCGGGCGACTGCGCCCGCAAGCGGCCGCACGCCCTCACCCGCGCCGAGTGCCAGCGCGTGGCCGTCGCCCGCGCCCTCGCCGCGGCCCCCGCCGTCCTCTTCGCGGACGAGCCCACCGCGCCGCTGCACAGCACCGACCGCGCGCACGTCCTGCGCACCCTGACGACGGCCGCCCGCTCGCACGGCATCACCGTCGTCCTCGCCACCCACGACGCGGAGGTCGCCGCCCTGGCTGACCGCACGGTGGCCCTGCTCGACGGCAGACGCGTGCATACCTTGCACCTGCCCGGTGAGGAGCACGGGGCCGCCGCCGCTGCGGAGGGCGGCGGGGCTGGGGCCGGGGCCGCGCGCGGGGCCTCGGAAGAGCCGGGCGGATCCGGCGGGGCGGTCGCCTCGGGCGGGACAGGTGTCTCGGGCGGGACAGGTGCCTCAGCGGGTGGGCCGGGTGTCTCCGTGGGCGGGCCGGGTGCCTCCGCAGGCGGGCCGGGTGTCTCCGCAGGCGGGCCGGGCGCCTCCGTGGGCGGGCCGGGCGCCTCCGCGAGTGAGCCGGGTGTCTCCGTGGGCGGGCCAGGCGCCTCCGCGGGCGGGCCAGGCGCCTCCGCGGGCGGGCCAGGCGCCTCCGCGGGCGGGCCAGGCGCCTCCGCGGGCGAGGCTGGAGACGACGAACGGCCCGGTGCCGTCGCCGGTGGGCCAGGGGGCTCCGGGCGGCCCGGCGGGTCCGACGCGGAAGGCCGGGCCGCGTGCTCGCTCTCCGTCTAGCGCGCGGCGCCCACCCCCTGGTCCTGCTGCGCCGCCTGCTCGTCGCCGCCGCGGCGGCCGGGACCGGGTTCCTGCTCCTGTGCGCCCTCGGCTACGGCCTCGGCCACCCCGGCTCCGGCGGCGCCGCGGCGCGCCTGGCCTGGTGCGCGCTGCCGCTCGCCGCCACCGGCTACTTCGCCGTCGCCGTGGCCCGTACCGACCCCGGCACCAAGCCGCGCCCCGGGCTCGCCTCGGTCGGCCTCGGCCCCGGGCGGCTGATGGCCATCTCGGCCATGACCACGGCGGTGGCCTGCACCCTCGGGTCCATGGTGGCGCTGCTGTTCTTCCTGCACCTGCGCGGCGACCTCACCGGCCTGCCGTTCGACGGCGCCGCCGCCCAACTCCTCGCCGCCGACCGGCCGTTGCCGCTCGCCGCCGCGCTCACCCTGCTCGCCCTCGCCCCACTCGGCGCCTGTGGCGCGGTCGCGCTCACGCTGCGCCCGCGGCGCACGAAACCCGGCGCGGAGCCGCCCGACCCCGACGCGCCGCCCCCAGCGCCGGGCGGCCTGCCGTGGGGCGTGGCCCTGCTCGCGGCCGGGCTCGCCGTCGAGACGTACGCGAGCGGCGCCGACGCGGCACCGGGCCTGCGCATGCCCGGCGGCATCGACGGCGGCCCGGCCGGGGTGCTCGCCGGGTGGGCGCTCACCGCGATCGGCCTCGCGCTCGCCGGGCCCGGCCTCACCCACCTGTGCGGGCGCGTGCTCCAGGCCGTGCGGCCCGGGGCGCTCCGGCTGCTCGCCGGGCGGGTCCTGATGCGGGAGGCGCGGCGGATCGGCCAGCCCCTCGGCGTGGTGTGCGCGGTGGCGTCGGGCGCCTACGCGCTCACCACCCTGCACGCGGCGGGCGGCCGCGCGGACATCGGCCCGCTCACCGCCCTCGGCGCACTCCTGGTCGCGGGCTGCACGGTGCTCACCCTGGCCACCGCGGCGACCGAGGCCCGCCGCGCCCGCGCCTCGACCCGGGCGGCGCTGGTCCGCCTCGGGGCGCCCGCGTCCCTGCTCCGGGGCTCCGCGGCCCTGCGCGCGGGCGTGCTCGCGGCCACGTTCGGCCCGCTGACCTGGCTGGTGGCACAGCTCTCGGCGATGCCGCTGACGGCCTGAGGCGCCGCTCCCGGGGCCCTCTGGCCCCGGGAAAGGGCGCGCCGGGGGTGCTCACGCGAGGGCCCGCCCCGTCCGCTCGAAAAAACTTCCGCACGACCGATGAGTTCAAGACCGCCCCTCCGTCTACCCGTCTGTAAGACACACCGCACCCCACCCGAGCGGGAGACACCTCATGTACCAGCAGATGATCTTCGTGAACCTGGCCGTGTCCGACGTCGACGCCTCCAAGAAGTTCTTCACGGAGCTCGGCTACACGATCAACCCCCAGTTCACGACGGACGACTGCGCCTGCGTGGTCATCAGCGACACCATCATCGCGATGCTGCTCGGCACGGCGCGCTACCGGGACTTCACCACCAAGGAGATCGCGGACTCCACGAAGACCAGCGAGGTCCTGCTCTGTCTCAGCGCCGAGAGCCGCGCCGAGGTCGACGCGGTGGTCGACAAGGCCGTCGCGGCGGGCGGCACCGCGGGCCGCACCCAGGACTACGGCACCATGTACGGCCGCAGCTTCGACGACCTCGACGGCCACACCTGGGAGATCATGTGGATGGACCCGGCCCAGGTCGAGGGCTGACCCCACCGTCCCCGCCGCCGGGTGCCTAGCATGGGCGGATGCTCCCCTCCGCAGCATCCGCCCCGCACCCCGGCGACCGCGAGATCGAGACGCTCGCCGCGTTCGACGAGGTCGTCGCGGCACACGGCTCACTGGCCGGATACCGCGTCCAGGCCGTCGATCTGACGGACCGTACGGAAGCGCTGCTGGCCGTGGACACCACGGACGCCGTCTTCCTGGGCTGCCCCATGCGCGAGGAAGCGGCGGCCCGGGTCCGTGCCTCCGGCGCCCTGGTCTTCCCGCCCGTGCCGGGGCTGCCCTTCGACCCCTACCTCGCCCGCCTCTACACACCGGGCGACCTGTTCGCGGGCCTCGCCGACGGCGGGTACGACGCGACACCGGACGCCCGCGCGTACGCCTGGTTCCAGCGGACCAAGGCCGACGGCGACGTCTTCGCCTCCATGCTGCGGGCGGTCCACGACGACTCCGTCTCCGACGCGCTCGACGAACTCCTGCACGGCGCGCGGGTCGTGGGCGTCATGGGCGGCCACGCGATGGGCCGCGGCACGGACGCGTACGCGGGCGCGGCCCGGCTCGGCCGCTCCCTCGCGCGGGCCGGTCTCACGGTGGCGACGGGCGGCGGGCCCGGCGCGATGGAGGCCGCGAACCTCGGCGCGTACGCCGCCCCGTACGACGACACCATGCTCGACGAAGCCCTCGAACTCCTCGCCAAGGCGCCGTCGTTCACCCCGTCGGTGACCGAGTGGGCCAAGGCCGCGTTCGCCGTGCGGGAGCGGTGGCCGGACGGCGGAGCGTCCGTCGGAATCCCCACCTGGTTCTACGGCCACGAGCCGCCGAACGCGTTCGCCGCGCACCTCGCGAAGTACTTCGCCAACGCCACGCGCGAGGACGGACTGCTCGCCCGCTCGAACGCGGGCGTCGTCTTCCTGCCCGGCGCCGCCGGCACGGTCCAGGAGATCTTCGACAACGCGACCCCCAACTACTACGAGTCCCGCGGCGAGCCCACCCCCATGATCCTGGTCGACCGCACCCACTGGACCACCCACCTCCCGACCTGGCCCCTCCTCCAGGCCTTGGCAACCAACCGCCCGATGGCGCAACGGATCGCACTGGTGGACGACATGGAGGAGGCAATTGCGTCCCTGCTGTGCGCAATCGTCCCGCAGGGCGAGTGGGGCATCCCCTGCTCGAGCGAAGCCGAGAGCTTGGGGAAGGGTGGGCACAGCGCCTAGGTGCCGCCCAGCCGTTCAACAGGGCCCCGCACGGACGAGGCTCAGCCGAACGAGGCCCTCGCCAGCCAGAACTCCAGCAGCCCCCGATCCCCCCGCACCTCGACCCGCCCGGAATCCAGCCCCCGCCGCCGATAGAACGCCAGCAACACCTCGGTCAGAGGCCCCCGCAGCACGACATCCGCCCCAGCACCCCCACGCGCCCACGCGACCCCGTCCGGCCCGAGCGTAATGAGCCACTCCACCCCGGCGTCCACCGCGTGCAGCCCCAGCGTCCGCCCCTCCCCCACCAGCTCCGCAGCCCGCGGATCCGCCTTCGCCAGCTGCACGAACCGCACGATGTCCAGCCACTCGTCGATGGCGTCGGCGGCCACGTCGGGCGCCACCTCGTACGGGGCGCCCACGGCGATCGCCGCGTCCGCCCGGTGGATCGCCACCTCGTGCGTCATGCGCCGCGCCCAGAACCCGGCGGTGGCCTCCCCTGCCCAGGACCACACGGGCGTATCGGCATCGGCGCCCCGCAGCGTCGCGTCGAACATCTCCGCCGACTCGGCCAGCCACGCGTCGAGCGCGGCCACGCCCCCGCCCTCGGGCCCGTCGAAACCGGGCACCCGCGCGTCGGGGATGTGCTCCGTCGCCCGGGTCCGCACGTGCAGCTCGACCCAGCGCACGGCACCGCCCGTGTGCCGTACGAGCCGGTCGAGGGTCCAGTCGGGGCAGGTGGGGACGGTCACCGACAGATCGGCGCCGTCCAGGGTCGCCCGCAGACTCTCCAGCTGCGCGGCGACCTGGTCGCGGTAACGCTCGTACGGAAGGCTGGTCATGGGCCGAGCCTAGGCCGTCGCTCCCCGCCGCAGCACGACGATTTCCTCCACCGCGAAGCGCACGCCCACGCGCGCGCCCGGCTCCGGCGCGTCGCGCAGTCCGCACGCGGCCTCCAGACGGGGCGCGCCCTCACCGCCGACCGGCTCCAGGCGCACGGCGACGTGCGTGCCCCGGAACGTCCGCCCCGTCACCACGCACGCGAGCCCGTCGTCCGCCCCCACGAGCCGCACTCCGGCGGGGCGTACGAGCAGTCGGCAGGGGCCGTCCGCCGTGCCGTCCGGCACCGGCACCTTGCCCCACACGGTCGCGGCGGCCGGTCCCGTGACCGTCGCGTCGACCACGTTGTCGAAGCCGAGGAAGCGCGCCACGAACTCGTCGGCGGGCCTGCGCCACACCTCAAGAGGCGTACCGGACTGGGCGATCCGGCCGTCCCGCATCACCACGACCCGGTCGGCGAGCGCGAACGCCTCGCCCTGGTCGTGCGTGACAGCGAGCACCGTCGTCCCCAACTCCTGGAACAGCTCCCGCAGTTCGGCGACCAGGCGCTCCCGAAGGGACCGGTCGAGCTGGCCGAGCGGCTCGTCCAGCATCAGCAGGCGCGGCCGGGGCGCGAGCGCCCGCGCGAGCGCGACCCGCTGCTGCTCACCGCCCGACAGCGAGGCGACCGCCCGCTTCTGCGCCCCCGGCAGGCCCACCAGATCGAGGAGTTCCGCCACCCGCAGCGCCTGCTCGGCGCGCGGGACACCGCGCATGCGCAGGCCGAAGGCCACGTTGCCCGCCACGTCGCGCTGCGGGAAGAGCTGGTGGTCCTGGAACATCAGGCCGACGCCCCGCTTGTGCGCGGGCACCCCGGTCTGGTCGCGGCCGCCGAGCACGACCCGCCCGGAGTCGAGCGCCTGGAGCCCGGCGACCACCCGCAGCAGGGTGGACTTGCCGCTGCCGCTCGGCCCGAGCACGCACACGATCTCGTGCTCGGCGACATCGAGGCCGACCCCGTCAAGGGCGGTGTGCGCGCCGAAGCGCACGGTCGCCTCGTCGAGCCGCAGCAGCGCGCCCGGCACGGCGTCCACGGAGGCCGTGGCGGTCATCAGAACTCTCCCGTCGTACGGTCCGTGCGCAGCCGCTCCAGGAGCAGGAGCGACACCGCGCACACCACCATGAGAATCGTCGAAAGGGCCATGGCCTGCCCGTAGTTGAGGTCACCGGGGCGACCGAACAGGGTGGCCACCGCGACCGGCAGGGTCGGGTTGTCCGGCCGCGCGATGAACACCGTCGCGCCGAACTCGCCGAGCGACACCGCGAAGGCGAACCCGGCCGCGATGAGCAGCGCCCGGCGCACCAGCGGCAGGTCGACCTCCCGCCAGGCCCGCAGCGGCGAGGCCCCGAGCACGGCCGCCGCCTCGCGCAGCCGCTCGTCCACGGCGCGCAGCACGGGCAGCATCGTACGGACCACGAACGGCACGCCCACCAGGGCCTGGGCGAGCGGCACCAGGAACCAGGACGCCCGCAGGTCGAGCGGCGGTTCGTCCAGGGCGATGAGGAAGCCGAAGCCGACCGTCACGGCGGACACGCCGAGCGGCAGCATCAGGAGCGCGTCGAAGCCGCGCACGAGGCGGCCCGCGCGCCGGGTCAGCGCGGTGGCCGCGAGCCCCCCGACGACCAGGGCGATGACGGTGGCCACGGCCGCGTACGTCAGGGAGTTCCCGATCGCCTCGACGGGCGGCACCAGGAAGGCCCCGCCCTCCGTCGAGGTCAGCTGCCGGTAGTACGCGAAGCCGTACCCCTGTGGGCCGTCGAGGGAGCGCTGCACCAGGACGCCGAGCGGCAGCACGATCAGCACGGCCACGGTGAGCAGCACGAAGCCGAGCAGCCCCCACTGCCCGGCCCCGCGCGGCCTGCGCGCCGTGGTCGCGGCGTCGACGAGGCGGAGCGTGCTCTCGCGCCGGCGCACGGTCCAGGCGTGCACGGCCAGGACCCCGCCCACCGCCGCGAACTGCACGAGGGTGAGGACGGCGGCCGTCGGCAGGTCGAGCAGGTTGGCCGTCTGCCGGTAGATCTCCACTTCGAGCGTCGCGTACGTGGGTCCGCCGAGGATCTGCACGACGCCGAAGGACGTGAACGTGAACAGGAAGACCATCAGCGCGGCGGCCGCCACGGCGGGCGCGAGCGCGGGCAGCGTCACCGTGCGCCACGCGCGCGTGCGCGAGGCCCCGAGCATCCGCGCGGCCTCCTCCTGGCGCGGGTCGAGCTGGGCCCACAGCCCGCCGACGGTGCGCACGACGACGGCGTAGTTGAAGAAGACGTGAGCGAGCAGGATCGCCCACACCGTGGTGTCCAGACGGACGCCCCACAGCTCGTCGACGAGCCCGCCGCGCCCGATCAGCGCGAGGAAGGCGGTGCCCACGACGACGGTCGGAAGGACGAACGGCACGGTGACGACGGCCCGCAGCACCTGTTTGCCCCGGAAGTCGAAGCGCGCGAAGACGTACGCGCCGGGGAGCGCGAACAGCAGGGTGAGCGCCGTCGACGCGAGCGCCTGCCAGGTGGTGAACCACAGCACGTGCTGGATGTCGGACTGCCCGAGCACGTCCGCGATCCGCCCGAACTGCCAGGCGCCGTCCACCTTCAGGCCGCGCGCGACGATCGCGGCGACCGGATAGGCGAAGAAGACGGCGAAGAACGCGACGGGCAGGGCCATGAGCCCGAGCCGCGCCGCGCCTCCCCGCGACGGCCGCCAGCCCTTACGGGCCGGGGCCTTCGCTACTTCAGTACGAGCGAGGTCCACGACTTGACCCACGGCTCACGGTTGTCGGCGATCTTCTTGGGGGCCATGGTCCGGGGGGCGGCGACCTCGACGCCGTGCTCCTGGAAGAGCTTCGGCACCCGCGCGCCCTCCCGCACGGGGTTCACGAACATCTGGAGCGGCATGTCCTCCTGGAACTCCTTGCCGGACAGGAAGTCGAGCAGGGCCTTGCCGCCCTTGGCGTTCTTGGCGTTGCTGAGCAGGCCCGCGTACTCGGTCTGCCGGAAGCAGGTGCCGGTCGCGACACCGGTCGGGGCCTGCTTCGGCTGCGGCTTGGCGTACAGGACCTCGACGGGCGGCGAGGAGGCGTACGACACGACGAGCGGCCGGTCGCCCTTGGCCTTCCTGCCGCCCGCGGAGCCGGAGAACTCCTGGTTGTAGGCCTGGTCCCAGCCGTCGACGACCTTGACGCCGTTGTCCTTGAGCTTCTTCCAGTAGCCCTGCCAGCCGTCGTCACCGTACGCGGCCGCGGTGCCGAGCAGGAAGCCGAGGCCGGGCGAGGACGTGGAGGCGTTCTCGGTGACCAGGAGGTTCTTGTACGCGGGCTTGACCAGATCGGCGAAGGTCTTCGGCGGCGCGAGCTTCTTGTCGGCGAAGTACTTCTTGTCGTAGTTCACGCAGATGTCGCCGCTGTCGACGGGCGTCACGCGGCGCTCGCCCTTCGCGAGCCGGTACTCCGGCTTCACCAGGCCCGCGTCCTTGGCCTCGTACGGCTGGAAGAGGCCGTTGTCGAGGGCGCGCGAGAGCAGGGTGTTGTCGACGCCGAAGAAGACGTCGCCCTGGGGGTTGCCCTTGGTGAGGATCGCCTTGTTGACGGCCTGGCCCGCGTCGCCGTCCTTGAGGACGCGGACCTTGTACCCGGAACGCTTCTCGAAGTCCTTCAGGACGTCCTTGGAGACGTTGAAGGAGCCGTGGCTGACCAGCGTGACGTCCTTGGACCCCGACGAGGAACCGCCGGAGTCGCCGCCGGAGCCGCACGCGGAGACGGCGACGAGCCCGAGGCCCACCGCGACCGCGGTGAGCGTGGCCTTCTTGGTGGTGCTCACGTGAGTTCATTCCTCCTGGAGTGACCAGGAGAAGACGCGGCCCTGCCCGCGGACCGGGCGGTTCGCGGGCAGGGCGCAACAGCTTGAGTGGTGACCGAACTTCCTACCCGGAATGACCCGGGCGAGGTTCAGAGGGTCTGCGGCCGGCCTGTGTCAGGTGCCGCACTCTCAGCGCTGTGGCGCTCCCCTGTCGGAATATGCAGATGTTCCGGCCAGCGTACCGCGCTAGCGTTCGGCAGCCGCGAGCTGTCCACAGGCGCCGTCGATCTCCTGACCTCGGGTGTCGCGGATGGTCACGGGCACGCCGTGGGCGGCGATGGCCTCGACGAAGGCCTTCTCGTCCTCGGGGCGCGAGGCCGTCCACTTCGAGCCCGGCGTGGGGTTCAGCGGGATCAGGTTGACGTGCACCGGCTTGCCCTTGAGGAGGCGGCCGAGGCGGTCACCGCGCCAGGCGTGGTCGTTGATGTCGCGGATCAGGGCGTACTCGATGGAGAGCCGCCGCCCGGACTTCGCGGCGTACTCCCAGCCCGCGTCCAGGACCTCGCGGACCTTCCACCGGGTGTTCACCGGGACGAGGGTGTCGCGCAGCTCGTCGTCGGGGGCGTGCAGGGAGATCGCCAGGCGGCACTTGAAGCCCTCGTCGGCGAAGCGGTGGATGGCGGGCACCAGGCCGACCGTCGAGACGGTGATGCCGCGCTGGGACAGGCCCACGCCGTCGGGCTCGGGGTCGGTGAGGCGGCGGATCGCGCCGACCACCCGGTTGTAGTTGGCCAGCGGCTCGCCCATGCCCATGAAGACGATGTTGCTCAGCCGCGCGGGGCCGCCCGGGATCTCGCCGTCGCGCAGGGCCCGCATGCCGTCCACGATCTGGTGCACGATCTCGGCCGTGGACAGGTTCCGGTCGAGGCCCGCCTGGCCCGTGGCGCAGAACGGGCAGTTCATGCCGCAGCCCGCCTGGGAGCTGATGCACATCGTCACCCGGTCGGGGTACCGCATGAGCACGGACTCGACGAGCGTGCCGTCGAAGAGGCGCCACAGGGTCTTGCGCGTGGTGTCGTCGTCACAGCTGATGTGCCGCACGACGCTCATCAGCTCGGGAAGCAGCGCCTCCTGGAGCTTGCCGCGAGCCCCGGCCGGGATGTCCGTCCACTGCTCGGGGTCGTGCGCGTACCGCGCGAAGTAGTGCTGCGAGAGCTGCTTGGCGCGGAACGGCTTCTCGCCGATGGCGGCGACGGCCTCCTTGCGCTCGGCGGGCGTGAGGTCGGCGAGATGCCGCGGCGGCTTCTTGGCTCCGCGGGGCGCGACGAAAGTGAGTTCTCCGGGCTTGGGCATGATGACTCCATTGTCCCAGAGATACGACAAGGAGCCCGCCGCCTGTGGACAACGGGCTCCTCACGCAAGAAACACCAGGTCAGCCGAGCTGGACCAGTGGGGTTGCGCCACCCCGGGGAGGCAGGGCCACCCCGGGAGGGCAGGGATCACCCCGACCCGACGAACACCACCAGCAGCAGCCACACCACCGGGGCCGTCGGCAGCAAGGAGTCGAGCCGGTCCATGATGCCCCCGTGGCCCGGCAGCAGCGTGCCCATGTCCTTGATGCCGAGGTCCCGCTTGATCATGGACTCGCCGAGGTCGCCGAGCGTCGCGCTCGCGGCCACCGCGAGGCCGATCAGGAGGCCCTGCCACCACGTGCCGTCGTCGATCATGAAGTGCATGCACAGCGCGCCCGCCGCCATGGCGAAGGCCACCGCGCCGAGCAGGCCCTCCCGGGTCTTTCCGGGGCTGATGCGCGGCGCCAGCTTGTGCTTGCCGAACCGCCAGCCGACCGCGTACGCCCCGGTGTCGCTGACCACGGTCAGGATCAGGAAGGTGAGCACCCGCTGCGGGCCGTCGTCGGCGGTGAGCATCAGCGCCACGAAGGTGGCGAGGAAGGGCACGTAGAAGGCCGCGAAGACGCCCGCGGTGACGTCCTTGAGATAGCCCTCCGGTGGCTCCGTCATACGCCAGACGAGTACCGCGAGCGCGGTGAGCGCCATCGCCACCCAGGCGCCCTCGGCGCCGCGCACGTACCCGGCGACGACCATCGCCGCGCCGCCCACGGCCAGCGGCACCAGCGGCGCCTTGATGGCCTTGCGCTCCTGCAGACGGGAGGTGAGCTCCCACAGGCCGACCACGACGGCGACCGCTATGACGCCGACGAAGACGGCCTTCTCGAAGAACAGCGACGCGAGGATGACGGCACCGAGGCCCACGCCGACCCCTATGGCCGCCCCGAGGTCGCGCCCCGCGCTCTTCTTCTGGGGTGCTGGGGCGGGCTGTGGTGCGCCGGTCATGGGCTCCTGCGGCTTCTGCGCGGGGTTCGAAGAGTGCGCCGCGTGCGCTGCGTGCGCGGTCTCGTCACGGAACAGGGGGCCGCTCGACTGAGCAGCCCCCCGGTCGTCGTCCTGGTGTCCGCCGCTCGCGGCTACGTCGGGAACGATGGGCATGGGCTGAGTCTCTGACGGATTCAGCGCGTGCGCATCGTGTGCGGGACCCACCGGGGCAGCACCCTGGAGCGGCCCCTGGTCGGGCGCCCCCCAGTACCCGGCTCTGGACGGCGCCCCCCAGGAAGTGTCGTTCACGGAATCGGATTCCTCAGACCTAGATCAGACGTCGCTCGACTCGGCAGACCCCACGGGTCAGACCTCGAGCAGCTCGGATTCCTTGTGCTTGAGCAGCTCGTCGACCTGGGCAACGTACTTGGCGGTGAGCTCGTCCAGCTCCTTCTCCGCGCGGCGGCCCTCGTCCTCGCCGATGTCGCCGTCCTTGATGGCCTTGTCGAGGGCCTCCTTGGCCTTGCGGCGCACGGAGCGGATCGACACCTTCGAGTCCTCGGCCTTGCCCTTGGCGACCTTGATGTAGTCGCGGCGGCGCTCCTCGGTGAGCTCGGGGAACGTCACCCGGATGATGTTGCCGTCGTTGCTCGGGTTGACGCCGAGGTCGGAGTCGCGGATCGCCTGCTCGATGTTGCGCAGCGCGGTCTTGTCGAACGGCGTCACGACCGCCATGCGCGGCTCCGGCACCGAGAACGAGGCGAGCTGGTTGATCGGCGTCAGCGCGCCGTAGTAGTCGGCCACGATCTTGTTGAACATCGCCGGGTGCGCACGGCCCGTGCGGATCGCGGCGAAGTCCTCCTTGGCGACCACGACGGCCTTCTCCATCTTCTCCTCGGCCTCGAGGAGGGTCTCTTCGATCACCACTTGCTCCTGCGTGTCTTGAGTGGGCCCGGCTTCCATGGATCGGCCGGCTGCGTCGCGTCTCTTTCCTGCACGGTGTCCGACCGGCAGGGCTTTGTCCATCCCTCAGCGGCGCCTCGGAGCCCCGTGGAACCCCGGGGAGCCCCCGGAGCCCGGTGGGGCCCCGTGCGGGACGGACGTCCTCGGCTCAGGCCCGGGAGTCCTGGTCGCCGACGAGCGTGCCGATCTTCTCACCCTTGACCGCCCGGGCGATATTGCCCTCGGCGAGCAGCTCGAAGACCAGGATGGGCAGCTTGTTGTCCCGGCACAGCGTGATGGCGGTGGCGTCGGCGACCTTCAGGTCGCGGGTGATGACCTCGCCGTAGCCGAGGGAGTCGAACTTCACCGCGTCCGGGTTCTTCTTGGGGTCGGAGTCGTAGACCCCGTCGACGCCGTTCTTGCCCATGAGCAGGGCCTCGGCGTCGATCTCCAGAGCGCGCTGGGCGGCGGTGGTGTCGGTGGAGAAGTACGGCATGCCCATGCCGGCGCCGAAGATCACGACGCGGCCCTTCTCCAGGTGGCGCACGGCGCGCAGCGGGATGTACGGCTCCGCGACCTGGCCCATGGTGATGGCGGTCTGGACGCGGCAGTCGATGCCTTCCTTCTCCAGGAAGTCCTGGAGGGCGAGGCAGTTCATGACCGTGCCGAGCATGCCCATGTAGTCGGAGCGGGCCCGGTCCATGCCGCGCTGCTGGAGCTCGGCGCCGCGGAAGAAGTTGCCGCCGCCGATGACGATGGCGATCTGCGCGCCGTCCCGCACGACGGCCGCGATCTCGCGGGCGATGTTGTGCACCACGTCGGGGTCGACGCCGAGGCCGCCGCCCCCGGCGAACGCCTCACCGGAGAGCTTCAGCAGGAAGCGCCCGGCCACTTTGCCGTCGTCAGTCTTGGTGTCGGCCTTGGTCATGGAGTTCTCCTAGTGGTGCACATACGAAGAGGCCATTGCCGGTGGGGTGGTGTTCATCCCATGCTCGGCAATGGCCTCCTCGTCAGATCTTGCGGTCGTCCGTCGCGTGCGAGGCGCACCGTCGCTCTCGGTACGGCCCTCGCGGTACGACGTCACGGCCGTCGCGCGCGCCGCTGCGCACGCGGGCGACCGCGGTAGACCCTAGCGGGGTCTACCGGCGATCGTGGTGCGGACTCAGATGCCGACCTTGATGCGCGAGAAGCGCTTCAGGGTGACACCGGCCTCCTGCAGGACCTTCTCGACGGACTTCTTGTTGTCGAGGGCGTAGGGCTGGCCCAGGAGGGTGGCGTCCTTGAAGAAGCCGTTGAGGCGACCCTCGACGATCTTCGGCAGGGCGGCCTCGGGCTTGCCCTCGGCGCGGGTGGTCTCCTCGGCGACGCGGCGCTCGGCCTCGACGACCTCGGCCGGGACGTCCTCCTTGGAGAGGTACTTCGGCGCGAAGGCGGCGATGTGCTGGGCGACGCCCCGGGCGACCTCGGCGTTCGGCTTGTCCAGCTCGACGAGGACACCGATCTGCGGGGGCAGGTCGGGCATCGTGCGGTGCATGTAGGCGGTGACGTAGCCGTCGGAGAACTGCGCGAAGCGGTCCAGGACGATCTTCTCGCCAAGGTTGGCGTTGGCCTCGTCGACGAACGCCTGGACGGTCTTGCCGGCCTCGATCTCGGAGGCGAGCAGCGCCTCGATGTCGGCCGGGTTCGTCTTGGCGACGTGCGCGGCGATCGCGGCGGCGACGGCCTGGAACTTCTCGCCCTTGGCGACAAAGTCCGTCTCGCACTTCAGCTCGACGATGACACCGGTGGAGTTGTCGTCGGCGATCAGGGAGACGATCGCGCCGTTCTCGGCGGAGCGGCCCTCGCGCTTGGCGACGCCCTTCTGGCCCTTGATGCGCAGCGCCTCGACGGCCTTGTCGACGTTGCCGTCGGCCTCGTCGAGCGCCTTCTTGCAGTCCATCATGCCGGCGCCGGTGAGCTCGCGGAGCTTCTTGACGTCAGCGGCGGTGTAGTTCGCCATGATTCTCTGAAGTCTTTCTCGAAGTCGAAGATCTACGGGTGAACGGCGGGGGCCGCGCTCGTGGCGCGGGCCCCCGCCGTCAGCATCCGATGCTGAGGTCAGGCCTGCTCGGCGGCGTCCGCGGCCGGAGCCTCGGCGGCCTTCTCCTCGGCCTTGGGGGCCTCATCAGCCTTGGGGGCCTCGGCGTCAGCGGCCTTCTCGTCGGCCTTCTTCTCGCCCTCGAGCAGGTCGCGCTCCCACTCGGCCAGCGGCTCGCCCGCGGCCTTCTCGCCCGGCTTCGAGTCGCCGGTGGCCACGCCGGAGCGGGCGATGAGGCCCTCGGCGACGGCGTCGGCGATCACGCGGGTGAGCAGGGTGACGGAGCGGATCGCGTCGTCGTTGCCCGGGATCTTGTAGTCGACCTCGTCGGGGTCGCAGTTGGTGTCGAGGATCGCGACGACCGGGATGTTCAGCTTCCGGGCCTCGCCAACCGCGATGTGCTCCTTCTTGGTGTCCACGATCCAGACGGCGCTGGGCACCTTCTGCATCTCGCGGATACCGCCGAGGGTCTTCTCCAGCTTGGCCTTCTCGCGGGAGAGGACCAGCAGCTCCTTCTTGGTGAGGCCGGAGGCGGCCACGTCCTCGAAGTCGATGGCCTCAAGCTCCTTGAGGCGCTGCAGGCGCTTGTAGACGGTCGAGAAGTTGGTGAGCATGCCGCCCAGCCAGCGCTGGTTGACGTAGGGCATGCCGACGCGGGTGGCCTGCTCGGCGATGGCCTCCTGCGCCTGCTTCTTCGTACCCACGAACATGACCGTGCCGCCGTGGGCGACGGTCTCCTTGACGAACTCGTAGGCGCGGTCGATGTACGACAGCGACTGGAGCAGGTCGATGATGTAGATGCCGTTGCGCTCCGTGAAGATGAAGCGCTTCATCTTCGGGTTCCAACGACGGGTCTGGTGACCGAAGTGGACGCCGCTTTCCAGCAGCTCCCGCATCGTGACGACGGCCATGGCCGTACTCCTTGGTTTTCTCGGTTGTGTCCTGACGCCCTGCGCGCGCCGTGCCACGCACTCGCGTGCGGGACCGAAAGGCGCTGACACCTGCGGCTCAAAGAGCCCGGTGCCGGGGCGTGCGAAGTCGACCCGGTGACCCGGATCGCCACATGAAGTGTACGGGACCCGCGAGGTGCTGGGTGACGCCGCTGTCCACAACCGGCTGGTAGTCCACAGTTCCCGGCCAAGATCCCTGCGGATCGCGGCGGCGCGGGACGGTTCTGGCATGTCACGTCTGCGACGCTTCCTGACCTCGGCCGTGCTCGTGCTCCTCGCCGCGCTGCCGCCCCCGGGCGCCCTGGCGGCCGCCGACCCGGTGCCCGCCGTGGGCGGCGCCTGGCCGGTGGGCGCGCGCCCCTGGATCGTCCGGGGCTGGGAGCCCCCGGCGACGGCGTACGGTCCCGGCCACCGGGGCGTGGACCTGGCCGCGCCCCCGGGCTCCCCCGTGCGGGCGGTGGCGCCGGGGCGGGTCTCCTACGCGGGCCGGGTGGCGGGCCGAGGCGTGCTCACGGTGGAGCTCACGGGCACGGGGGATCCCCCGCTGCGCACGACCTACGAGCCGGTACGGGCGTCGGTGCGCAAGGGCGCCGAGGTCTCCACCGGCGACCTCCTGGGCACGGTCGAGGTCTCGGCCCGCTCCCACTGCCCCATGGCGTGCCTGCACTGGGGCCTGCGCCGGGCCGAGGCGTATCTGAACCCCTTGGGCCTGCTGCCGCCGTGGCTGCTGGGCGGAGGGCCGTCACGACTGCTGCCGCTGACGGGCGCCGGGGTGCTGGCCGGGGCGCTGCTGCCGGTGTGGCCGCCCTGGCTGTGGGCGGCCGTGCCGCAGGGCGAGGGGCGCCTTCCCCGGCCGGGCGAGGCCGGGGCTTCGGGGAGGGGCGGGCACGGCCCACCGCCGCCGAGCGCCGCTGCGGCCCGGCCGGGCCTCGGCCGCCCGTCGGGCCCGGGGCTCAGCCCCGCACGCCCCGCAGGGCCATGGTCACCGCCGCTTCCGTGATGGCCTCGGGCTCCTCGGCCACACCGAGCTCGATGCGCCGCACCGCCGCGTCCACGACGCCCTGGAGCAGCATGGCCGCGAGCCGGGGCTCCTGATGCCCGAGGGCGTCGAGGGCCTCCACGATCATGGCCACCAGGCCCCCGTGCGCGGCCCGGATCTTCTCCCGCGCCCCGGCGTCCAGCTCGCTCGCGGAGATCGCGACCACGGCCCGGTGCCGCCGGTCCCCGACCAGCGCGAGCTGCTGGCGCACATAGGCCTCGACTTGCCCCTCGGGCGTTTCGGCCCGCTCCATCGCCGCCGAGACCTCCGCCGCCCAGACCGGGAAGTCGACCTCGCAGAGCTCTTCGACGACGGCCGCGCGGGAGCGGAAGTACTCATAGACGGACGAGCGCGCGAGTCCCGTGCGCTCGGCCAGCGCGGGGAACGTCAGCGCCTCCGTCCCGCCCTCGGACAGCAGGGTGCGCGCGGCGTCCAGCAGGGCGCCGCGCTGCATCGACCGGTGCTCGGCCACAGAGGCCGCTCGAATCCTTGGCACGCCTCCACTTTACGGACGCGCCCCGCGCCAGGGGAGGCCGCCAGGCAGGCACTCTTCCTGGCCGCGAGGGCGCGGCGAGGCACATCCGCGGCGCGGACGGAGGGAGCGAGCGGTGGAAAGCGCCGCCCAGGAAGGGACGATTCAGCTCACTCAGCGACCGAAACTGGCCAGCTTCGCCCGCAACTGGAGCACCGACTTGGTGTGGATCTGACTGACCCGGCTCTCGGTGACCCCGAGCACATTGCCGATCTCGGCCAGCGTGAGGCCCTCGTAGTAGTACAGCGTGACCACGGTCTTCTCGCGCTCCGGCAGCGTATTGATGGCGCGGGCGAGCAGCCGCCGCAGCTCGCGGTCCTCGGCGACCTCGACGGGGTTGTCGGCGGCGGTGTCCTCCAGGGTGTCCATCAGGCTCAGCCGGTCGCCGCCCTCGCCGCCGACGTGCAGCAGCTCCTCCAGGGCGACGACGTTGGCCAACGACAACTGGCTGAACACCGCGTGCAGTTCCTCCACCTGGATGCCCATCTCGGCGGCCACCTCGCCCTCCGAGGGCGTGCGCCTGAGCCGGGCCTCCAGGGTCGCGTAGGCCCGCTCCACATTGCGCGCCTTCTGCCGCACCGACCGGGGGATCCAGTCGAGCGCCCGCAGCTCGTCGATCATGGCTCCACGGATGCGGGTGATCGCGTACGTCTCGAACTTGATCGACCGCTCGATGTCGAACTTCTCGATCGCGTCGATGAGCCCGAAGACGCCGGAGGAGACGAAGTCGGCCTGCTCGACGTTGGACGGAAGGCCCACGCTGACGCGGCCCGCGACGTATTTCACCAGGGGTGAGTAGTGCAGGATCAGCTGCTCGCGCAGCCGCCCGTCGCCCGTCGACTTGTACGACCGCCACAGCTCGTCCAGCGACGAGGGCGCGGGAGGCCGCCGCTCCTGCTCGCCGCTACGGGCGGCTGGGGGAATGGCCGCCCGGTCGGACCCGGAGGTGTGCTGGGGCATGCGTCGCCTTGAGCCGTTCTGCCGTGGATCTGAGAGGTTGTCGGAACTGGTTCGGGTGGGGGTTTGCGTGAAGTGAATGAGGTTGTCCGTCTGATTGCCTGTCCGCACCGGATTCGTCGCGAGCGTAGCGTGACTGAAGTGTCGCGGTGAGCGAAGAGTATGGGATCGCGCGTACGCAGATACGTTCCGCTTTACGTCCGAGCGGTCTGCCGCCGTCGCTCTGTGTAATGGATCTAAGGCGCCAACTGCGCCGTTTCCCAAGGCCGTCAGGTGGACACCGCACCGTCATCCATCCGGCGGAATACGCACAGTCACGTATCACCCCCCTCGGGAAAGGCCGACAGAAACGCCTGGCGTGTCAACTGCCATCCGTCGCCCTCTCGTTCGACGAACCCCAGCGAGCGAAGTTCGTACAACCTGGCGACCGCGTCGTCCGCACTGGTGCCCGCACCCCGCGCCACCTCGGAGACCGCTGCCGCACCGCGGGCGGGCAGTGCCGCGAGCACCCGGGCCGCGCCGGGGGCGAGCAGGTCGCGCGGCACGACGGGGCCGCGCCGCCGCGGGGCGAGCTCGCCCATGTCCCCCACCAGCTCGGCGACTTCGGCGGCGTCGGTGACCAGGATCGCGTCCCCGCGCAGGAGTTCATGGACGCCCGCCGACAAGCCGCTGGTGGCGGGCCCCGGCACGCCCATCGTGAACCGCCCGAGCTCCCGCGCGGCCCGCGCCGTGACGAGCGCCCCGCTGCGATAGGCGGCCTCCACGACGACGGTGCCGCGGGTGAGGGCCGCGATCACGCGGTTCCGCAGGACGAATCTGCTCGGCGTCGGGTGGTCGCCCGGGGGCAACTCCCCCACCACGAGGCCCTGTTCCGCGATCCTGCCGATCAACTGGGTGTGGCCGCGCGGATAGGGTCGGTCGACCCCGCACGCGAGCACGGCCACGGTGGCGCCGCCCGCGCCCAGGGCGCCCCGATGCGCGGCGCCGTCCACGCCGTACGCACCGCCGGACACCACCACCCAGCCGCGCTCGGCGAGTCCCGCGCCGAGGCTCGCCGCCATGTGCGCTCCGTACTCCGTGCAGGCCCGCGCCCCCACGAGGGCCACCGAGCGCAGCGCCCAGATCCGCAGTGAGGGCCGCCCTCGCACCCAGAGCCCGACGGGCCGCGCGTCCCCCAGGTCGTCGAGCTGCGCAGGCCACTCCGCGTCCGCGGGCGTCACGAACCGCGCCCCTGCCGCGGCCGCGACCTCCAGGTCCCGCGCCGGCCGCACCCGCCCGGCCCGCGCCCGCAGCCCCTCCCAGCGCCGGGCGCTCACCCCGGGCAGCATCTCCTCGCCCTCCTCAAGGCGTCCCAGCACCGCCGCGGCGCCCCACTCGCGCAGCCACCACCCGCCCACGGGATCCCCCGGCTCAAGGACCCGCGTCAGGGCGACCCGGGCGAGCCGCTCCTCGTCCGGCACGGGGTCCCGGCCCGGGGAAGGCCCCTGGTCTGGCACGGGGCCCGGCCCCGGGGAGGGACCCTGGTCCGGCCCCGGGCCTGGGGAGGCGCCTGTGCCCGGGAGGGCGCCCCGGTGCGGGTCAGGCCCCGCGGACGGCTCCCCCGGTGCCGCCGGGCCCGAGGGCGATCCGGCCTGCGCCCCCGGGACGGCCTCCCGACCGCTGCCCCGCTCCGCGCTCACGTCCGGGCCCCGACCACCATGGGCACCCCGCGCGGCACCCCCGTGCGCAGCTGCAGCGCCAGGCCCACGTCGCCCTCGTCCGGGCGGTCGTGGCCCGCCAGGTCCGCGATGGTCCAGGCGACCCGCAGGACCCGGTCCAGGCCGCGCGCGGTCAGCAGTCCCCGCTCCAGGCTGTGCTCCGCCTCGCTCAGCGCGCCCGGCAGCGCGTGCCAGCGGGTGCGCAGCTCATGGCCGGGTACGTCGCTGTTCGTGCGCCACGGTGTGTCCTTGAACCGCGCGGCCGCCCGCTCACGGGCCGCTCGCACCCGCTCGGCCACCACGCGCGTGGTCTCGCCCCGCGCTCCCTGCGCCGTCAGCTCGGCGCGCGTCACGGGCTCCACCTCGACCCGCAGGTCGATCCGGTCGAGGAGCGGCCCGGAGAGCCGGGCCTGATAGCGGCGGACACTGCTGGGCGAGCAGTCGCAGGCATCACCGGTCAGGCTGAACCGGCCGCACGGGCACGGGTTCGCAGCGAGGAGCATGAGGAACCTCGACGGCAGCCGCACGACCCCGGCGCTCCGGGCGATCACGACGTGCCCGGACTCCAGCGGCTGCCGCAGGGCGTCGAGCGCGTGGGTGCTGAACTCCGGCGCCTCGTCCAAAAACAGGACGCCGCGGTGCGCCAGGGAGACCGCTCCGGGGCGGGCGACGCCTCGGCCGCCGCCGACGAGGGACTGCATGGTCGAGGAGTGGTGCGGCGCGCAGAACGGGGGGATGTCCACGAGGGGCTTGCCCGGCGGCAGCATGCCCGCGACCGAGTGGACCGCCGTCACCTCCAGGGACTCCGCCCTGGTCAGCCTGGGCATGATGGTCGGCAGCCGCTCGGCGAGCATCGTCTTGCCCGCGCCCGGTGATCCGTGGAGGAAGACGTGGTGCCCGCCCGCGGCGGCCACCTCCATCGCCGTGCGCGCCGACAACTGGCCCACCACGTCCGCCAGATCGTGCGCGTGGTCGTGGCCGTGCGCACCGACGCCGCCCACGTCCACACCGAGTCCGGCGCCCGGCAGGCTGAGACCGGCCATCAGCCGGTCCGGTCGCCCGGTGTCGTCCGGCGCCTCGTCCGGCACGGGCTCGTCGGTGAGCACCGCGATCAGCTGGCGCAGGCTGCGCACGCCGAGGACGGAGACGCCGGGCACGAGCGCGGCCTCCGCCGCCGTGCACTCGGGGACGACCACCTGCTCATACCCCGCGTCGGCGGCTGCGAGGACGGCGGGCAGTACGCCGCGCACCGGGCGCACCCGGCCGTCGAGGCCCAGTTCGCCGATCATCACGATGTCGGCGAGGACTCGTGGGTCGATGCGCTCCGCGGCGCCGAGGACCGCGCAGGCCACCGCCAGGTCGAAGCCGCTGCCGCCCTTGGGCACGGACGCGGGGCTCAGGCCCACCGTGAGCTTCTTCTGGGGCCACTCGCCGCCCGAGTTGACGACGGCCGCCCTGACCCGGTCACGGCTCTCCGTGAGGCTCTTGTCCGGGAGTCCCACCAGCGTGAACGCCGCGACACCCGGCTCCAGATCGGCCTGCACCTCTACCACGACGCCCTCCACCCCGACGAGGGCCACCGAGCACGTACGCGCGAATCCCATCAGGACACCCCCCGCACGTGCTCCACCACGGGTGCGCCGCGCTCGGGCAGCAGGACGCCGACCAGGTCGATCCGCACGCCGCCCGGTGGGGCTCCGCCGTGCTCCTGCACCCAGCGCTCGGCGAGCCCGCGAAGGCGCTCGGCCTTGGCGGGTGTCACCGCCGCCATCGGATGCTCGAAGGACACCGCCCTGCGGGTCTTCACCTCGCAGACCACCAGCACGTCGCCGTCACGGGCGACGATGTCGATCTCTCCGGTCCTGCCTCCGCGCCAGTTGCGCTCCAGGACCGTCATTCCGGCTTCGGCGAGCCGCCGGGCGGCCAGTTGTTCGCCGTACTTGCCGAGTGCGCCTCGTGCGTTCATGTCGGCACCACCTCCGACATCAACGGTCGCGAGGCGGGCCGCACGTTGTGGATCTTGGTGTGCTACCGACGGGTTGTGGACAACTTCGTCACCCACACGGGGAGCCACCCGCAAGGGAAGCCACATCCGCAGAGGGCCACACCGATGAGGCCGCACGCGCAGAGGGCCGCGCCCACGCCGAGCTCCGGCCACCCCGCCCCGGCATCAGCCGCCCGGCAGCTCCAGATCGCTCTTGTTGAGCTCCTCGATATTCACGTCCTTGAACGTGAGCACCCGTACCTGCTTGACGAAGCGGGCGGGTCTATACATGTCCCACACCCAGGCGTCCGCCATGGAGACCTCGAAGAACACCTCACCCTGGACCGAGTGCACCTGCATCTCGTAGTCGTTCGTGAGGTAGAAACGCCGCTCGGTCTCAATCACGTATTTGAACAGACCGACGACATCTCGGTACTCCCGGTAGAGCTTCAGCTCCATCTCGGTCTCGTACTTCTCGAGGTCCTCGGCGCTCATGGCATGTTCCCCTTCAGCCGTGCGTCCCCCTATTGTGCGCCAGCCCCGGAGGCCTCTACACGATTTCCGTGTCCAGGGTCTCGGGCCGTTGCGGAGGACCCTCGTCGAGCAGCTTGCGCAGCAGCTCGGCGAGCCTGGTCGGGTACACCGTCTCATGCGCCCGGGCCAGTTCCGGGCACGTCCACCAACGCGCTCCGGCGACGCTGCTCCGCTCCAGGTCGGTCAGGCCCGTCGCCCGGACCGCCGTCTGGGACGTCCGCCCCAGGTAGTACCACTCGTCCTGGTCCCAGCGCCGTCCGGCGAACGGGAAGGAGCACACGCGCCGCCACAGCACCGGGCCGAGCTCGACGTCCGTGATGCCGGTCTCCTCGGCGAGCTCCCGCAGCGCGGCCTGTTCGCGCGTCTCGTCGCCCTCCAGGCCGCCGCCCGGGGTGAACCACCAGTCGTCCGCCCGGTCGCCCGGCTCATGGCCGTGCAGCAGCAGGATCCGGTCGCGCTCGTCGAGCAGCACGACCCGGGCCACCTTCCGCAGCGGCCGCCCGGCCACCGCGTCCTCAGCCGACACCGGCGGTCTCCGTGACCCCGCTGCGGCCCCGGCCGCCCCGGCGCACCAGACCGGCGACGGGCCCGTACGCGGCCCCGCCGAGCACCAGTGCGGCACCGGCCACGACCGCCCCCACGAGGAGCCGCAGCGGGCCGGGCTCGGACGTGCCGCCCGGCAGGGCGTCGAAGCCGGTGGGCCGGTCGAGCATGCCGTCCAGCGGCCAGGCGACGGCGTCCACGCGGCCCTTCACGGCGCTGCGGGGCACGGAGCCGCTACCGGCCTCCTCCAGGTGGGCGGTGGAGTCCAGGGAGCCGTTGCGCTCGTCGCCGAGCAGGAACAGACGCCCCTTGGGGACGGTGGTGGACGGGATGGCGCTGTCCATGCCCCGGGAGAGATACGGTTCTGCGATCTGCTTGCCGTTGACGGTCAGCTTGCCGTCCGTGCAGCAGGCGACCTTGTCACCGCCGATGCCGACGACCCGCTTGACCATGGGCAGGTTGCCCCAGGACTTCTGCCGGAAGACGACGACGTCACCACGGCGCACGTCGTCCCCGTCGATCCGCTGGGCGAGCACCCGGTCGCCCGCGCCGATGGTTGGCGTCATGGAGCCGGTGGGCACGGTGTACGGCTGGTAGAGGACGGCGCCCCAGACGAAGCCGCCGAGGAAGAGGACGCAGCCGAGGGCCACGGCGACTCCCGACAGCACGCTGCCGAGCCGTCCGTGGCCCTCGTCCGTACGACGTGTCCTGCTGCTCATCCCAGTGCTCCCCCGGCTCGGAGACGACCCCGTCGCCCCGCCCCCGGCGGCGGACCGGCATACGGGGCCGACGGGCGCGCTGACGGGACCGGACCACGGAAGATCGGCGATCTGGGACGGCAGACTACCCGGCGGTACCCCCGCCAGAAACCCTGGTGCCGCCGGGTATCAGGCGGTGCGGGCCGTGCGGCGGCGGCGCCACAGCACCAGCGGCACGGCGCCCGCGAGGCCGAGGGCGGCGGGTGCCGCGCTCATCGCCTGGCTGATGCCGGGCTGGTCGAAGGTGTCCGGGACCGGCAGCGTTCCCCAGCGGGTGGGGGGCCAGGCGATGACGAAGGCGCGGCCGACGACGTTGCCGACGGGGACGGCGCCGCCGCCCGCCTGGTTCTGGTGGTAGCGGGAGTCCAGCGAGTTCTGCCGGTGGTCACCCATGACCCAGATTTTGCCCTTGGGCACCGTGATCTTGAACTGGCCGCCCTGGTCGTCGTCGGTGCAGGGGGTGTTGCCGGGGTAGACGTACGGCTCGTTCAACGCCTTGCCGTTGACCTTCAGGGGGCCGGTGCCCTTGCACTCCACGGTGTCACCGCCGACGCCGATGACGCGCTTGATGAGGTCCTTCTCGTCGGCGGACGGCATCAGGCCGATCCAGCCGAGCACCCGCTGCACGGCGTTCGGGTCGGGCGTGGGCTCGCCGTCCAGCCAGTGGCCGGGGTCCTTGAAGACGACGACCTCGCCGCGCTCGGGCTCGGAGCCGAACCACGGCGTCAGCTTGTCGACCAGGACCCGGTCGCCCTGCTGGAGCGTGTTCTGCATCGAGTCCGAGGGGATCGAGAAGGCCTGGACCAGGAAGGTCTTGATGATCAGGGCCAGGACCAGCGCGATGCCGATGAGGAGCGGCAGCTCCTTCCAGAAGGACTTGTGCTTCTTGGCCTTCGCGGGCTCGGGCGGCTTCGGCGGCTCGGCGCCCGCCGCACCGGGCTGCTGCTCCGGCGTCCCGGGCGCGGCGCCGGGGGGCGGGCCGGGCGTACCGGGCTCCGGCGCTCCGGCGTCCCCCGGGGCCGGGGTGTCAGGAGCGGCGTTCACGCCGCCCGCCGGTGGCGCGGGCGCGGGCTCCCCGGAGTGCCGCGGCCGCTCCTCGGGCCCATCGTGTCCGGATCGTGCGCCGACCGCCACATCCCCCACATCCACTCCTCAGTCCGTGCCGCTGCCTGCCCCGTATGCGACGCAGGCCCACCACTCCCATAACGAGCGGGAGTTCCGCAGGGGTCGGGAGCCCGGTCATTCCATTGCGATCGCCGGGGGCCACCCTATGCGACGTACCTGTGGCCGTGTCCGACCCGTCGGGCGCGTCGGGCACCGACGCGTACGTATCGGGTTCCTCCAGTTTGCGCCAGTGGCCGAACGGCCAGGCGATGACGAGCGCACGGCCGACGACCTCGTCCTCGGAGACGGTGCCGCTGAACTTCTCGTTGCGGTGGAAGCGGGAGTCGGCGGAGTCCGCGCGGTGGTCGCCCATGACGAACAAGCGCCCCTTGGGGACCTTCACTTCGAAGGCGAAGTCGGACGGCTTGTTGCCCGGGTGCAGATACGGCTCGTCGAGCGGGACGCCGTTGACGGTGACCTTGTCGTTCTTGTCACAGCACTTCACGGTGTCGCCGCCGACGCCCACGACGCGCTTGATCAGGTCGCGCTCGTCGTCGGACGGGAGCAGGCCGATGAAGGTCAGGCCCTGTTTGACCTGCTTGACCACCACGGGGTCGTCCTGCTTCTTGCCCCGCTCCTCCTCCAGCCAGTTGCCGGGGTCCTTGAAGACGACGACGTCGCCGCGCTCGGGCTTGTTGCCGAACCACGGGGTGAGCTTGTCCACCAGGACGCGGTCCCCGATGCGGATCGTCTGCTCCATGGAGCCCGAGGGGATCACGAAGGCCTGCACCAGGAAGGTCTTCAGGACCAGGGCTATGAGCAGGGCGACGCCTATGAGGAGGGGTATCTCCTTGATCGCGGAGCGCTGTCTGCGGCGCTTGACCTTCTTGGCCAGTTTGCGCCGCTCGGCCCGGCCGGGCAGTACGGGGCCGCTGGTTGGGCGGGTGCCGGTGGGCAGGCCGGTGTCGTCCTGCTGGGGGGACTTCGCCCGGCCGCGGCTACCCATGGGCGCCGCCGGGTGCGGGCACGCGCGCGTACACGTCGGGGCGCTTCAGCGAGGTCCAGCGGCCGAGCGGCCAGGCGATCCAGTCGGCTCTGCCGATGACGTCGTCCACGGGGATCATCCCGCCGCCCGGGGACCCCAGGTGGTCGCGGGAGTCGCTGGAGTCGCTGCGGTGGTCGCCGAGGACGAAGATCCTGCCGTCGGGCACGACGACGTCGAAGGCCACCGTGGAGGGCTTGTCCCCCGGGAAGAGGTAGGGCTCGTCGACCGGCTGGCCGTTCACCTTGATCCTCCCCCGCTTGTCGCAGCAGACCACCCGGTCACCACCGACGCCCGCGACCCGCTTCACGTAGTCGGCGTCTCCGAAGTAGCCGCTGCCGTCGAAGACGACCGCGTCACCGCGCTGCGGTCCGGATCCGAAACGGTACGCCAACTTGTTGACGAGTATCCGGTCGCCGACCCGGAACGTGGGCTCCATGGAGCCGCTCGGGATCTCGTAGGGCTGCACCACGAAGGTGGTGACGAGCAGCAGGACGGCCACGCTGAACAGCGCGCCCAGGGTGAGGCGGCCGCCGGGCAGCCAGGCCACGAAGGACGCGAAAGCGGAGCGCGACCGCTCCTCCGTGCCCTCCGTGTCCGCTGCGCCCGCGCTCGCGGGGGTGGACTCGGGGGGTGTGGAGGAGCGGTCGCGCTCCGCGTCCTGTGCTTCGGTGTCCATCGGGGCCAGATGCTATCCGGCCCCGCTGTGGACCCGCGCCAGAGCTCAGCTCTCGCGCTTCTCCTTGATCTTCGCGGCCTTGCCGCGCAGGTCGCGCAGGTAGTACAGCTTGGCGCGACGCACGTCACCGCGGGTGATGAGCTCGATCTTCTCGACGATCGGGGTGTGCACCGGGAAGGTGCGCTCGACGCCGACGGAGAAGGAGACCTTGCGGACCGTGAAGGTCTCGCGGACACCGGCGCCCTGGCGGCGGATGACTACGCCCTTGAACTGCTGCACACGGGAGCGGTTGCCCTCGATGACGCGGACGTGGACGTTGACGGTGTCACCCGGGCGGAAGGCCGGGATGTCGCTGCGCAGCGACGCGGAGTCGACGGAGTCGAGCAGGTGAGACATGATCGTCTGCTTCCTCGCTGATGCCACAGGTCATCAGCGGTATGTCGGGATGAGTTCGGGGTGCTTCCGTACGCGCATGCGTTTCCGGGGAAACTCGCGGCACGGAGGCCGCTGGACGCGTCGGGCGAGCGTCGTGTCCCCCTGTGGCAGGGGCGCACGCTGGACGCACAGCAGCTGCCTATTCTTCCACGTCCTGGGCCTTGCGCCAAAATCGGCCGCCGGGCTCGGGCTCCCAGCCCAGGATGGAGAGCATCTCCCGGTCCTTCTTGTCGAAGGCGGAAGGCTCGCAGCGCTCGATCAGGTCGGGCCGGTGGGCGGTGGTGCGGCGCAGCGCCTCGTCCCTGCGCCAGCGCGCGATCTTGCCATGGTGGCCGCTGAGCAGGACGTCCGGGATGCCGCGGCCGCGCCACTCGGGGGGCTTGGTGTAGACGGGGCCCTCCAGGAGGTTGGCCATGGCCCCGGGGGCGAAGGAGTCGTCGCGGTGGGACTCGGCGTTGCCGAGCACGCCCGGCAAGAGGCGGGCCACGGCCTCGGTGACGACCAGGACGGCGGCCTCGCCGCCCGCGAGGACGTAGTCGCCGATGGAGACCTCGTAGACGGGCATCCGGGTCGCGTACTCGTCGATGACGCGGCGGTCGATGCCTTCGTAGCGCGCGGGCGTGAAGACCAGCCAGGGGCGCTCGGACAGCTCGACGGCGAGTTCCTGGGTGAAGGGGCGCCCGCTGGGCGTCGGGACGACCAGGGCGGGCTGTGAGCGGCCCGCCTCGTAACCGTCGGCGAGGACCTGGTCGAGGGCGTCGCCCCAGGGCTCGGTCTTCATGACCATGCCGGGACCGCCGCCGTAGGGGGTGTCGTCGACCGTGTTGTGCCGGTCGTACGTCCACTCCCTGAGGTCGTGCACGTGGACGTCGAGGCTGCCACGCGCGCGTGCCTTGCCGACGAGCGAGACGTTCAGGGGTTCCAGGTACTCGGGGAAGATCGTGACGACGTCGAGCCGCATCAGGCGTCGCCCTCGCTCCGGGCGTCCCGCTCGGCCGCGGAGCCCTCGCGCGCGTCACCCTCGGAGGCGTCCTCCGGGGTGCTCTCGGCGTCCCTGCTGGAGGCGATCTCGGCGCGGTCGTCGATGAGGCCGGGCGGCGGGTCGATGACGGCCCGCTGCTCCTCCAGGTCGATCTCGGTGACGATGGACTCGACGAACGGGATCATCACCTCGCTGCCGTCGGGCCGCTCGACGATGAAGAGGTCCTGCGAGGGCAGGTGCGAGATCTCCGTGATCCGGCCGACCTCGGTGCCGTCCGTGGTGACGACGTCGAGGTCCATGAGCTGGTGGTCGTAGAACTCGTCCTCGTCCTCGGGCAGCTCTTCCGGGTCGACCTCGGCGATGAGGAGGGTGTTGCGCAGCGCCTCGGCGCCGGTGCGGTCGCTGACGCCCGCGAAGCGCAGCAGCAGCCGGCCGCTGTGCACCCGGCCGCTCTCGATGGTCAGCGGTCCCCGGGCGGCGGGGTCGGTGGCGAGCACGGCGCCGGGGCCGAGCCGCAGCTCCGGCTCGTCGGTGCGCACCTCGACGGTGACCTCGCCCTTGATGCCGTGGGCGCGGCCGATCCGCGCGACTACGAGCTGCACTGGTGTCTCTCCTGTCCCTACCTGCGACTGGGGCCGGGGCCCGGAACGAGCTCGGGCCGGGGAGGGCTGCAGAGCCCTCCCCGGCCCGAGCCGGTGCTACGTGCGGTTATCAGCGAACCTGATCCACGTCGACGAGGTCGACGCGGACACCACGGCCGCCGATGGCACCCACGACGGTGCGCAGGGCGCGTGCGGTGCGGCCGTTGCGGCCGATCACCTTGCCCAGGTCGTCCGGGTGGACCCGGACTTCGAGGACGCGCCCGCGGCGCAGGTTGCGCGAGGCGACCCGCACGTCGTCGGGGTTGTCGACGATGCCCTTCACGAGGTGCTCGAGAGCCTCCTCGAGCATGCTCAGGCCTCGGTCGACTCGGCGGAGTCGGCCTTGGCCTCGTCCGCCTTCTTGTCGGCCTTCTTGGCCTTCTGGGTGATGGCCTCACCCTTGGGCTCGTCCTCGGCGCTGACGGCCTCGAAGGACGGGCGCGCGGACTTGACCTCGGGCTGCAGCAGCGGCGCCGGGGCGGGCTCGCCCTTGAACTTCTGCCAGTCGCCGGTCTTCTTCAGGATGGCGAGAACGGGCTCGGTCGGCTGGGCGCCGACGGAGAGCCAGTACGCCACGCGCTCGGCGTTGACCTCGATGCGCGACGGGTTCTGCACCGGGTGGTACAGACCGATCTCCTCGATGGCCCGGCCGTCACGGCGGGTACGGGAGTCGGCGACGACGATGCGGTAGTGAGGCGAACGGATCTTGCCCAGACGCTTCAGCTTGATCTTGACTGCCACGGGAGTGGGTTCTCCTGGTTTGACGTGGGTGGGCACAACGAGATGCCGCGTGGGGTTGCGGTACCCGAGTGGCCCGATGGACGCGTCAGCCGGAGGAGAGAGGGGTCCTGTGCGGCTGTCGAGTACAGCTAGCCATTGTGCCACACGCTGGCGTGGGCGCCCTCAGCCGACCGCGCCCCCCGCCCCCGGCTGCTTCCAGCCCGTCCGGCGTTCGAGGACGGGGCCGAAGGCCGATTCGGGTGCCGCACGGGCAGGGGCACCCCCGGGGCACGGGGCCCACCCCGGGGGAAGGAGACCACCCTCTGCACAGGGGGTCACCCCGCGCCCACGCCCACCACTTCCGGGATGCGGAAGGGCTTCCCGCAGCCACCGCACATGATGGGGGCTTGGGCGAGCACCGACGGCACGACGCGGACGTTGCGCCCGCAGTCGCAGACGGCCTTCACGCGCACTCCGCCTCCGGAGGAGCCGTGCCGGGCGGCCGGGCCGCGGAAGGTGCGGGTGGTGTCCGCCGTGGTCGCGGCCGTGTGCGCCTTGAGGGCGCGCTGGAGCCGGTCCATCGTCGGGCGGTAGCGCTTCTTCGCCTCGGGGTTGAGCGTGACCAGGGAGAAGCCGCTGCTCGGATGCGGCTCCTCGGGATGGTCGAGGCCCATCTCCTCGGCGATCGCAAGGAATCTGCGGTTGTGGTAGCGGCCCGCGCGTGAGGTGTCGCGCACACCGCGGGCTGCGGCGATGCCGTGGACTGCTTCATGCAGCAGTCGCTCGAAGGAGAGCTCGGCGCCACAGGCGGACGACGACTCTCCGATCAGGGATTCGGGCGCGGCTAGGTCCGGCAGCTCAGGGTGGTGCCGCTGAATATCGGCCCACGCCTGTGCCAGCTCTGCGGCGAGAACAGGTGGTGTCGTGCTCACGTCGTGACAACGAGCCGAGGTGCCTCCGGGTTCCATTCCGGGGCATCTCAAATATTTTGCACTTACCCGTCAGTTGCCGTTGATGCGTCCGGACGAGGGCGGGTGCGCTGATCTGCGGAGAAGCCTCACAGCTCGCATCAATCCTGTACGTAGCGGCGCGTACGCCCCGGCGCTCGGGTCAACTCCGCGCGCCGGGGCGCCTGTTGCGCAGGACGCAAGGCGTCGCCCAGGAGAAGCCCCGAAGGCGCCTCGACGGCAGCCCGACCGGAACCCCAAGTCTCAATAGGCGCGCGCTACGAGGGCGACGTTACCGGGTGTCTCATCGGCGTCCGGCACCGCCCCGTCCTCCGTGACCAGACACCGTACGGTCACGCCGCGCTCGGCGAGCCGGGCCTCGCCGTCGGGGCCGAGCGCGGACCACGGAACACGCGCCCAGCCGCCCGCCGACGCCACCTCCACGGCCTCCTCCACGCCGGTCACCTCGCTCGTACGGGACTCGCGGCGCTCCCGGGCCCGGGTCAGGAGCAGGTCCTGGTCCTCCTCCAGGACCGTGGGCAGCAGCGCGGCGAGGGCGTCCAGGGCCACGGGCTGCTTGCCGCCCGCGATGCGGCGCACGAGCATCGCGGTGCCGCCCGCCAGATCGCGCGGGCCGACCTCCACGCGCACCGGCACCCCCTTGAGCTCCCAGTCGACCGCGCGGCGCCCGAACGGCACGTCCGTACGGTCGTCGACCTGGACGCGCACACCCGCCGCCGTCAGCCGCTCGCCGACCTCGCGAACCTTCGCGAGCACGGCCTCGTCGTCCTTCACGGCGAGCACGACGACCTGCACGGGCGCGAGGCGCGGCGGCACGCACAGCCCGTCGTCGTCGCCGTGCATCATCACCAGAGCGCCCACCAGACGCGTCGTGGCGCCCCAGGAGGTCTGCCAGACGAGTTCCTGCGTGCCCTCCTTGGACAGGTACTGGGTCTGGAAGGCACGCGCGAAGTTCTGGCCGAGTTCGTGGCTGGTGCCGAGCTGGAGGGCCTTGCCGTCGCCCATCATCCCTTCGAGCGTGAGGGTGTTGATCGCCCCGGCGAAGCGCTCCTTGGCGGTCTTGCGGCCGAGCACGAAGTCCATCGCGAGGACGTCCCGCATGAAGGCCCCGTAGACGTCCCGGTGGACGCGGGCGGCGAAGTCCCGTGCGTCCTCGTACGTCGCGTGGGCGGTGTGCCCCTCCTGCCACAGGAACTCCGAGGTGCGCAGGAACAGCCGGGGGCGCAGCTCCCAGCGGACCACGTTGGCCCACTGGTTGATCAGCAGGGGCAGGTCGCGGTAGCTCTGCACCCACTTGGAGAAGTACTCGTTGACGATGGTCTCCGAGGTGGGCCGGACGACGACCGGCTCCTCCAGCTCCTTGCCGCCGCCGTGCGTGACGACGGCGAGCTCCGGGGCGAAGCCCTCGACGTGCTCGGCCTCCCGCGTCAGATACGACTGCGGGATGAGCAGCGGGAAGTACGCGTTCTGCGCACCAGTGCCCTTGATGCGCGCGTCCAGCTCCTGCTGCATCCGCTCCCACAGGCCGTAGCCGTACGGGCGGATGACCATGGTGCCGCGCACCGGGCCGTTGTCGGCCAGCTCCGCCTTGCTGATCAGGTCCTGGTACCAGCGGGGGAAGTCGTCCCCGCGGGGCGTGAGTACGGGTGCCTTTGCCATGGCGCGCATGGTACGTCCGAGCCGTCTGAAGGGTCCGGAAATATCGCTGCGCGGGGGCGCACGACGGGGGCACACAAGCATTGCCTGACAACCCCTGGACGCCACGACGGAAGCGGAGTTCCCTGGCATACGGGGGAGAGCGAACGCACGTCCTGGGGGCGGACGCATCGTAAGGAATCAGCTGGACAACTCTCAGCGGATTGGGGCGCTTTCGATGACACCTACGCTCGTGCACCCACACCTCCCGCGCGCGGGTGCACCCCCACGTGTGGACCGGTGCGCACGCGCGCGTGACTGGGCGGAGATCCAGGAGCGGATGCTGGTCCCCCTCGTGGACGCGGTGTACCGACGACTCGAAGTGGGCGCGGGCACCCGCCTGCTCGACCTGGGCTGCGGCTCCGGGCTCGCCCTGCTGATGGCCGCCTCGCGCGGCGCGACGGTGACCGGCGTCGAGCCATCGGCGCCCGAACGGCTCGCCCTGGCCCGCGAACGCCTCGCGCCCGAGGGGCCGTTCGCCGCGCGCGCCGGCACCCGCCTCCTCCAGGGCTCCCCCGGGGACGCCGCCGCGCCGGACGTGCCCGCGTACACCGTGGTGACCGCGTTCCAGCCGATCGGGTGCAGGGCGGGCGACGCCGACGACCTGGCGGCCCTGCTCGACGCCGCGGCGCCGCTCGTCGAGCGCGGCGCGCCGGTGGTCCTGGTGGGCTGGGGCCCGCCGGAGCGCTGCACGACCTCGTCGGTGCTCCGGGTGGCGACGAAGCTCGCCGACCCCCTGCGCGGTTCCGTCGGCTGGCGCGCCGCCCGCCGGGACGACCTGGAGGACGTCGCGCAGCGCGCGGGCCTCCGCCCCGACGGCTCGGGCCGCGTGGCCTGCCCCTTCGGCTACGCCGACATGGACAGCGCCGTCCGCGGACTCCTGTCCACGGGCCTGTTCGACGCGGCGGTCGGCGCGACGGACCAGGCGCAGGTCGACAAGGAGCTGACCGAGGCGCTCCACCCGCACCGGCGCCGCGACGGCACGATATGGATGCCGAACGTCTTCCGCTACCTCATCGCCCGAACGCCATAACCGTCGTCTCCATAGACACACCCGTCATCCCCGTAGACCACGACTCGTCTCCGTAGACCATGACCTGTCTCCGTAGGCCACGACCCGTCCTCGTGAACCACGACCCGTCTCCGTAGGCCACGACCCGTCTCCGTAGACCACGGCTGGCCCGCACACCGTCGTGGCTGCCCCCGCGGCCTCAACCGTCCTTCGTGAGGCGGGTGATCCCGGCCACCCGGTAGGCGTCCGCCTCCTCCAGGGTCTCGTTCTCCAGCAGGGCGTCGGCCAGGGCGTCCAATTGGCCGCGGTGGTCGCGCAGTTGGCGGCAGGCGCTCTCGTAGCACTCGTCCACGATGCGGCGCATCTCGCCGTCGATGGTGTCGAGGGTCTCCGGAGCGGCGGCGAGGCCGTACGCCTGCTGGGCGTCGTTCGGCAAGGCCGAGAGTCGGCCGACGCGCTCGCTCATGCCCCAGCGGGCGACCATCCCGCGCGCGATGGTGGTGACCTGCTCCAGGTCGTTCTCGGCGCCCGTGGTGACGACCCCGTAGACGACGTGTTCGGCCGCCATGCCGCCGAGCGCGCCGATGATGCGGCCGCGCAGATACTCCTCCGTGTACGCGTACCTGTCGGAGTCCGGAGTGGAGAGCGTGACGCCGAGGGCACGGCCGCGCGGCACGATGGTGATCTTGCGGACGGGGTCGGCGCCCGGCTGCAACATGCCGAGCAGGGCGTGCCCGCTCTCGTGGTACGCCGTGCGGCGCCGCTCCTCGTCCGGCATGACCAGCGGCCGCTCGGCACCCAGCTGGACCTTCTCCAGGGCCTCGGAGAGGTCGGACTGGGTGACGGCGGACTGCTTGCGCTTCACCGCGAGGAGAGCCGCCTCGTTGGCGAGGTTCGCCAGGTCCGCGCCGGTCATCCCCGGTGTGGTGCGGGCCACCTGGGCCAGGTCGACGCCCTCCGCCAGCGGGATCGCCCGCGTATGGATCTTGAGGATGGCCTCGCGGCCGCCCCGGTCGGGCGGCGAGACGTTCACGATCCGGTCGAAGCGGCCGGGGCGGGTCAGGGCCGGATCGAGGATGTCGGCCCGGTTCGTGGCCGCGATGACGATGACGCCCTCCGAGCCGGAGAAGCCGTCCATCTCGGTCAGGATCTGGTTGAGCGTCTGCTCGCGCTCGTCGTGGCCGCCCATGCCGCTGCCGCCGCCGCGCGCCCGCCCGATGGTGTCGATCTCGTCGATGAAGATGATCGCGGGCGCGACCTTGCGGGCCTCCGCGAACAGCTCACGCACCCGCGAGGCGCCGACGCCCACGATCATCTCGATGAACTCGGAGGCCGACGCCGAGAAGAACGGCACCCCCGCCTCCCCCGCCACCGCCCGCGCGAGCAGCGTCTTGCCCGTGCCAGGCGGCCCGGCGAGCAGCACGCCGCCGGGCATCCGGGCGCCCATCTTCCGGTACTCGTCGGGGTTGCGCAGGAAGTCGACGACGTCGTTCAGCTCGCCCTCGACCTCGTCGATGCCCGCGACGTCCGCGAACGTGGTGCGCTTCCTGCCCGGCTCCAGCTCCACCGGCTTCGGCGGCTGCTTGCGCCCGAGCATCCCGCCCGCACCGCCCATGCCGGACGCCATCCGCCGCGCGATGAAGATCCACAGCGCCACCAGGAGCAGCATCGGCGCCAGCGAGATCAGCAGGTTCGACAGGAAGCTGCGCTCCTGCACCACCGGCTCGGCCGTGACCGTGACCTTGTGCTTGGTCAGGTCCTGCCACAGCTTGTCGTCCGCGAACGCGGGCCGCTGGGTCGTGAACTTCGTGTAGTTCCCGTCGCCGCCTGGGTCCTTCCGCTCCTTCTTGAGCTGCCCCTGGATCGCGTCGCCCTTGGAGTAGATCTTCGACACGTTGCCGTCGTCGACCTGCTTGCTGAATTCGGTGTACGAGATGGTCGGCTCGTCGCCGTCGTTGAAGAAGGAAAGGACGAGGTTGGCGATCAGGTACACGATCAGGGCCGTGAGGATGAGCCCGCCCCAGCCGCCCGGCATCTTCCGCTTGGGCGGCGGTGCGGGCGGCGGCTCCGGAGCGCCCTCGGAGCGCCAGGGCTGCTCGGGCTTCTGGCGCGGCGGCACGGGGTTGCTCATAAGCGGACGTTACGTCACAAAAACCTGCACGGCACCCGCGCGGACACCCGCGAATCCGCCGCCGAACGCGCCCGGGGCGCCCCTCCTCACGAAGGGGCGCCCCAGCGCACTGTCACGGCGAGTCAGGCTCAGCCCATGAACTTCTTGAACTCGTCCGGCAGCTCGAAGTCCTTGCCGCCCTGCCCGGCCGGCAGGCCGAACGCACCGCCCGCGGCGGCCCCCTCGGCCGCGGCCCGGCGCGCTGCGGCCTCGTCCTCCTGCTGCTTGCGCTTCATCGGGTTGCCCGAGCGCTGCTTGCCCTTGGCCTGCTTCTGCTTCTTCTTCTGCCGACCGGGGCCGCCACCCATGCCCGGCATCCCGGGCATCCCCGGCATGCCGCCGCCCTGGGCCATGCGGGACATCATCTTGCGGGCCTCGAAGAACCGCTCGACCAGGCCCTTCACCGCGCTGACCTCGACGCCGGAGCCCTTGGCGATACGGGCGCGACGCGAGCCGTTGATGATCGTCGGGTCCTGGCGCTCGCCCGGCGTCATCGACTTGATGATCGCGGCCGTGCGGTCGACGTCCCGCTCGTCCAGGTTGTTGATCTGGTCCTTGATCTGGCCCATGCCGGGCAGCATGCCGAGAAGCTTGGAGATCGACCCCATCTTCCTGACCTGCTCCATCTGCGCCAGGAAGTCGTCGAGCGTGAAGTCCTGGCCCTTCTTGGAGGCCAGCTTCGAGGCCATCTTCTCGGCCTCTTGCTGCGAGAAGGTCTGCTCGGCCTTCTCGATCAGCGTGAGCATGTCGCCCATGCCGAGGATGCGGGACGCCATGCGGTCCGGGTGGAACGCGTCGAAGTCGTCCAGCTTCTCGCCGTTCGACGCGAACATGATCTGGCGGCCGGTGACGTGCGCGATCGACAGGGCCGCACCACCGCGGGCGTCGCCGTCGAGCTTGGAGAGCACCACGCCGTCGAAGCCGACGCCGTCGCGGAAGGCCTCGGCCGTGTTGACCGCGTCCTGACCGATCATGGCGTCGACGACGAACAGGACCTCGTCCGGGCTGACGGCGTCGCGGATGTCCGCGGCCTGCTGCATCAGCTCCTGGTCGATGCCGAGGCGACCGGCGGTGTCGACGATGACGACGTCGTGCACCTTGGTCTTCGCGTACTCGATGGAGTCCTTGGCGACCTGCACCGGGTCGCCCACGCCGTTGCCCGGCTGCGGGGCGTACACGGCGACGCCCGCGCGCTCGGCGACGACGCTCAGCTGGTTCACGGCGTTCGGGCGCTGGAGGTCACAGGCCACGAGCAGCGGCGAGTGGCCCTGCGACTTCAGCCAGTGGCCGAGCTTTCCGGCGAGCGTGGTCTTACCGGCGCCCTGGAGACCGGCGAGCATGATGACCGTCGGCCCCTGCTTGGCGAAGCGCAGGCGGCGGGTCTCGCCGCCGAGGATCGCGACCAGTTCCTCGTTGACGATCTTGATGACCTGTTGGGCGGGATTCAGGGCCTGCGAGACCTCGGCCCCGACCGCGCGCTCCTTGACCTGCTTGATGAAGGCACGGACGACGGGCAGCGCCACGTCGGCTTCCAGCAGGGCGATACGGATCTCGCGCGCCGTGACGTCGATGTCCGCCTCGGACAGCCTGCCCTTGCCCCGAAGGGTTTTGAAGGTGGCTGCGAGGCGATCGGAGAGAGTATCGAACACGGCGGAGTCGGTCCTCAGGGTCGGCGATGGTAAGCGTTGCACCCCAGGGTATCGGGCCCGGCAAGCCACGCGTCCCTGCCTGCCGTCACCCGACGGACGAAGTGCCGTCGGGCGCCGGATGGAGTGGCGCCGGGCGCCGGGTGGAGTGGCGCCGGGCGCCGGGCGCAGGCGGAGCCCGGGACGGCGCGGAGGCCGCCCCAGCCGCGCAGCACCCCTGTCGCCACCTCAGCCCCGCAGCGCTCCCTCCACCCCCCGCGCCACCTCGACCGCCCGCTCCCCCGCCAGCGGCCCCCCGTCGGCCCCGGTCACGTAGAACGCGTCCACCGCGTTCGACCCGAGCGTCGACACGTGCGCGCTGCGCACCCGCACCCCGGCCGCCTCCAGGGCAAGGCCGATCCGGTGCAGCAGGCCAGGCGCGTCCTGGGCCCGGACCTCGATGACGGTGGCACGCCGTGAGCCCGCCGACGCGACGGTCACGCGCGGCGGCGGGGCGGGCACCCCGCGCCGCCGGGGGTAGGCCGCGTCGCGTTCGGCGAGGCGACCGGCGATGTCCAGGGAGCCGTCGAGGGCCCGTACGAGGTCGGCGCGGAGCCGGGCGGCCTGCGGCAGGGAGCCGTACTCGGCGGCCACCCGCCAGTCGAGCAGCAGCACCGAGCCCCCGACCTCCGCGGGCAGTTCCAGGACGCGCAGCTCGGCCGTGCGGACGGTCAGGCGGTGGGTGGCGAGCACCCCGGCGGCGGCCGCGAGGATCCCGGGCCGCTCCGGCACGGCGATGAGCAGCTCCACGCCGAGGCCTTCGGCGGGCCCGTCCGGGTCCGGCTCGGCCCGGGAGCACAGCGCCAGGACGGGCCCGCCGGTGCGGAACGCCTCCAGGGCGAGCCGCTCCTGCTCGGCCGACGCGGGCGGCTCGGCGCGCTGGAGCGGCTCGTTCCCGGCCAGGACCGCGTCGACGCGGCGGACGAGGTCCGCGACCAGGGAGCCGCGCCAGGAGGACCAGGCGGCGGGCCCGGTGGCCAGGGCGTCGGCCTCGGTGAGCGCGTGCAGCAGCTCCAGGGTGCTGCGGGTGCCGACGGCTTCGGCCACCGTCTTCACGGTGGCGGGGTCGTCGAGGTCGCGCCGGGTCGCGGTCTCGACGAGCAGCAGATGGTGGCGGACGAGGCGGGCGAGTACGGCGGCGTCGCCCTTCTCGAAGCCGATCCGGGTCGCCACGTCACGGGCGATGATCTCCCCGGCGACGGAGTGGTCGCCGGGCCAGCCCTTGCCGATGTCGTGCAGGAGCCCGGCCATGAGCAGCAGATCGGGCCGCCCGACGCGGCGGGTGAGCGCGGAGGCCCGTACGGCGGTCTCGACGAGGTGGCGGTCCACGGTCCAGGTGTGCACGGCGTTGCGCTGCGGCCTGCACCGCACCCGCTCCCAGTCCGGCAGGAGCCGGGTGATCAGGCCTTCCGCCTCCAGGGCCTCCCACACCTGGACGGTGGGGCGGCCGGCGCCGAGCAGGGTGACGAGCTGTTCGCGGGCTTCGGCGGGCCAGGGTGTCGGCAGCGGCCGGGCCGTGGCGGCGAGGCGGCGCACGGCGTGCAGGGAGAGCGGCAGGCCCGCCTGGGCGGCGGCCGCGGCGGCGCGCAGCGGGAGCACGGGGTCGCGCTCGGGGCGCGCGGCCCGGGCGAGGACGACCTCGCCGTCCTGCTCCACGACGCCCTCGGCGAGCGGTGAGCGCTCGGCCGCGGTGGTCCGCGCGCCGCCGAGCAGGCCGCGAAGGCGTGGCCGGGCGGCGCGTGACCGCAGCACGCGGGAGACCTCGCGCCAGGTGACGTCGCCCGCGTAGGCGATGGTGCGGGCGGCCTCGTAGACCTGGCGCAGCAGCGTGTCGGCGTCGAGGAGGCCCAGGTCGGCGGCGACCTGGGCCTGCTCCTGGAGGGCGAGCCGGTCGGTGGCGCGGCCGGTGGTCAGATGCAGTGCGTCGCGTACGTCGAGCAGGGTGCGGCGCGCCGCGTCGAGGCCTTCGCGGGGCGCGTCGGCGAGCCAGGAGGCGGCGACGGCGCGCAGGGCGGTGGTGTCCCTCAGGCCGCCGCGCGCCTCCTTCAGGTCGGGTTCGAGGAGGTGGCTCAACTCGCCCTGGCGCTCGGCCCGTTCGTCGCACAGCTCGCGCAGCTCGGGGAGGCGCTTGGGCGCCTGGTTGCGCCAGTCGGCGAGGATCGTGGCGCGCAGGGCCGTGGTGAGGCCGAGGTCCCCCGCGACGTGCCGGGCGTCGAGGAGGCCGAGCTGGACCTTGAGGTCGTCGGCGGCCGTCCGGCGGGCTTCGGCGGGGGTGCGGACGGAGTGGTCGAGGGAGAGCCCGAGGTCCCAGACGGGGTACCAGATGCGGTCGGCGAGGGCCGCGAGGGCGCCGGGCTCGGCGCTGCCGTCGTGCAGGAGCAGCAGGTCGAGGTCGCTGCGCGGGGACAGTTCGCCGCGGCCGTAGCCGCCGACGGCGACGAGGGCGGCCCCGCGCGGCGCCGCGAGGTCGGCGGTGCCCGCGGCGAGGAGGCCGCCGAGCCAGCCGTCGGTCAGCTCGGCGAGGGCCGAACGGCGCGGCGGCCCGGACTGCGCCTCCTGGTGCAGGAGGCGCAGCCGGGCCGCCGCGTAGCCGCTGGGTCCGGAGTCTTCGGTCTCGGTTCGTACGTCCACACTCGTCACCCGGCGGCTCCTGTTCTCCACGGTGTCCAGGGCGGTTACGGCACGGTGTCCAGGGGCGCCGCCGACCCGGCGCCCGTGGGGGTTAGAGCGCGTCGGGGCCGCGTTCGCCGGTCCGGACGCGGACGGCGGTCTCGACGGGCAGCGTCCACACCTTGCCGTCGCCGATCTTGCCGGTGCGGGCGGCCTTCACGATGACGTCGACGAGCTGCTCGGCGTCGCCGTCCTCGACGAGGACCTCGATGCGGATCTTGGGGACGAGGTCGACGGTGTACTCCGCGCCGCGGTAGACCTCGGTGTGGCCGCGCTGGCGTCCGTAGCCGCTGGCCTCGGTGACGGTCAGGCCCTGGACGCCGAAGGCCTGGAGGGCTTCCTTGATCTCGTCGAGCCGGTGCGGCTTGACCACCGCGGTGATGAGCTTCATGCGTCCACCTTCTTGTTCTTCGGCTCCGCCGCGGCGGAGGCGGCGGTCTGCGCTACCGGGCCCGGCACGGCGGCGGTGCGCGGCGCCGTGCCGCCGCCCGCGCCGCTGAAGTCGTACGCCGTCTCGGCGTGCTGGACCTGGTCAATGCCGCTGATCTCCTCGTCCTCGCTGACGCGCATGCCGATCGTCTTGTCGATGAGGAGGGCGAGCACGGCGGAGGCGAGGAAGGAGTACGCGAGGACGGCGCCGACCCCCGCGGCCTGCTTGCCGAGCTGGTCGAGGTTACCGCCGTAGAAGAGGCCCTTGGCGTCGGACTGGCCGCCGCCGGTGGCGAAGAGGCCGACGAGGAGGGAGCCCGTGATGCCGCCGACGAGGTGGACGCCGACGACGTCGAGGGAGTCGTCGAAGCCGAACCTGAACTTCAGGCCGACGGCCATGGCGCACAGCAGTCCGGCCACAGCACCGATGGCGAGGGCGCCGAGCGGGGAGCAGGAACCCCCGGAAGGAGTGATGGCGACGAGGCCCGCGACGGCGCCGGAGGCGGCGCCGAGCGTGGTGAACGCGCCGTGCCGCAGCTTCTCGTAGACGAGCCAGGCCAGCATGGCGGCGGCGGTGGCGACCTGGGTGTTGAGGAACATCAGGGCGCCGACGCCGTCGTCGTTGCCGAGCCAGGACCCGGCGTTGAAGCCGAACCAGCCGAACCACAGCAGACCGGCACCGAGCATCACGAGCGGCAGGCTGTGCGGGCGCATGGGGTCCTTCTTGAAGCCGACGCGCTTGCCGATGACGAGGATGACGCCGAGGGCCGCGGCGCCCGCGTTGATGTGCACGGCGGTGCCGCCCGCGAAGTCGATCACGCCGAGTTCGAAGGCCCAGCCGCCGGTGCCCCACACCCAGTGGGCGACGGGGAAGTACACGAGCGTGGCCCACAGCGTGACGAACAGGGCCCAGGCGGTGAACTTCACGCGGTCCGCGAGGGCGCCGCTGATCAGGGCGGGCGTGATGATCGCGAACATGAGCTGGAAGACCGCGAAGACGTAGACGGGGACGGTGTAGCCGTCCCAGAGCTCGGTGAGGCCGATTCCGCTGAGCCCCACGTAGTCGGCGTCCCAGGCGATGAGGCTGCCGTGGTCGCTGCCGAAGGCGAGGGAGAAGCCGTAGAGCACCCACAGGAGGGTGACGATCCCCAGGCTGATGAAGCTCATCATCAGCATGTTCAGGGTGCTCTTGACGCGGACCATGCCTCCGTAGAAGAAGGCGAGACCCGGCGTCATGAGCATCACCAGGGCGGAGCAGATGAGCATGAACCCGGTGTTGGCGGCAGACAGCTCCGGGGCGTCTGCGGCAAGCCGGATGCCTGGGGGCATCGCAGTCTCCTCGTCGTCGGATGCGGCCCGTGCGGTCCGGCCTCTGCGGGGCGAGGACGGTGGACCGGTGATGCGGCACGAGGTTGGCGCAGCGCGGTTTCGGCCAGTGCCGCTCGATGTTTCGCGCCAGTGACGAAGAGGTCGGGCGTGTTACGCGTGCATGAATTCGACGGTGTGGACAGGGGCGCGGTCCTACCCTGCCGGACCGCCGCGGCACCCGTACGGGGGAACCGTCGGGGCACGGCCAACCGGCCGCGGCGCCATCCGGATGACCTGGCATGGGGGAGCCGAGTCGGGCTGTTCGGGATGGGCTGCCGCGACCGGAGTCCTGGGGCGTCGGGCCGGGGCCCTGGAGGGTCGGCGGGTCCGCGGACCGTCAGACGGCCTCCGCGGTTTCCGGCATCTCCTGGGCGAGCTGCTCGGTGAAGTGGACGACCTCCGGGACGTCGCCGAAGTCCCGCACGGCGTTGGCGACGGTCTTGCGCAGCCGGGTGTTGACCCGCTCGGAGCGGACCTTCTTGGCGATGTCCAGGGTGTTCCTGGCGAGGAGCATGCTCTGCTCGGGCTCCTTCTGGAGCAGGTGGACGGTGGCCATGCCGATGAGGTTCAGCGCGTACGACCGCTGGTGTTCGGGGTCCTTGCGGAAGAGCTCGACGGCGCGCTCCATGACGGGCTCGGAGAGGGAGGCGTAGGTCGGGCTGCGGCCCGCGACGTAGGCGAGGTCGCGGAAGGAGTGGGCGTTCTCGCCGTTGAGCTCGGCTTCGGAGAAGAAGCGGATCCAGTCCGGCTCGGGCTCGTCCCAGTCGTCCGCGTCGGTGAAGGTGTCCTCGGCCATGCGCACCGCCCGTTTACAGCGGCCCGGTTGGCCCATTCCGGCGTAGGCGCGGGCCTCCATCGCATACAGCATCGCCTGGGTGCGCGGGCTCGCGCAGTCGCGGCTGCCGTACTGGGCGAGGTGGATGAGCTCCAGGGCGTCGTCGGGACGGCCGAGGTGGATCATCTGGCGGCTCATGCTGGAGAGGATGTACGAGCCAAGCGGCTTCTCGCCCGCTTCCTTGGCGGCGTGCAGGGCGAGGACGAAGTACTTCTGGGCGGTCGGCTGGAGCCCCACGTCATAGCTCATCCAGCCCGCGAGCTCGGCCAGTTCACCGGCGACCTTGAACAGGCGCTTGGCGGTGGACTCGGGCTGGGGCTCCTGGAGCAGGTCGGTCACCTCGTGCAGCTGGCCGACGACGGCTTTGCGGCGCAGGCCGCCGCCGCACTGGGCGTCCCACTGGCGGAACATCACCGTGGTGGACTCCAGGAGGTCCATCTCCGGCTTGGAGAGGCGGCCGGGGCGCCTGCTGGGGTACTGCTGGGGCTCGGGCTCCGCCACCACCTGGGCGGTGGAGGGGCCCGGCACCAGCCAGCGCTGCATGGGCTCGATCAGGGCGGGGCCCGCGGACAGGGCGAGCGAGGCGCCGAGGAAGCCGCGCCGGGCGAGCATCAGGTCGCTGCGGCTGAACTCGCTGATGAGCGCGACCGTCTGCGGCCCGGTCCAGGGCAGGTCGACGCCGGAGACGGAGGGCGACTGGTGGGCGGCGCGCAGGCCGAGGTCCTCGACGGCGACGACGCAGCCGAAGCGCTCCGAGAACAGCTCGGAGAGGATGCGCGGAATGGGCTCGCGCGGATTCTCCCCGTCCAGCCAGCGCCGGACGCGGGAGGTGTCCGTGGAGATGTGATGAGCGCCCAACTGCCTGGCTCTGCGGTTCACTTGGCGCGCCAGCTCGCCCTTCGACCAGCCACTGCGCACGAACCAGGAGCTGAGCATCTCGTTCGGGCGCTTCTCGGCGTTAGTACCGCCACCGCTACTGCCGCCCACTGGAACGCCCCCATCCCTCAAGACACTTGTACGCGGTCCTCGGTCAAGCCCTAACAGAATGCCGCGTGTCGCGGCCGCCCGTCCGGAGAATGTCACCCATCGAACGGGAAGCCGACTTGCCTCCGGCATACCCGCGAGCGC
Organism: Streptomyces sp. NPDC053474; assembly: GCF_044544845.1. Lineage (NCBI taxonomy): Bacteria > Bacillati > Actinomycetota > Actinomycetes > Kitasatosporales > Streptomycetaceae > Streptomyces > Streptomyces sp. NPDC053474. The sequence continues at coordinate 418,845 of NZ_JBITXV010000007.1, read as the reverse complement.
GCACCGCTCCCGACTCCATGCACTGAAAGTAATCCTACGATCACCCCTCCGGCGAGGGCGATCCCAGAAACGCCACCATTCGCCACCCCTTCGAATGAACTCCCAGACCGCCGCACGCGATTCACTTGACACAGAACAACCGAGAGTCGGCGGAACGGAGCACACAGGGGCGCGGGCCGCGGGGCACACCACCCCCGAATCCCCCGAGCGCCGCGAGCACGCGGCGGCGGAAGTCGGCGAAAGTCAGCGAAAGTCGGCTTGAGACGTCCAAACAGCGACGCCGGGCGACTCCCAAGACAGCTTAAGACAGAGAGTCACGATCCGATTCCGTCACGTAACCACGGCGCACTCGACCCGTTGGAGGGGGCATGGGCTTCACGATCGGCGGCATCCGGGGGACCAAAGAGCCCCGTTCCGGTGACCGCGGAACAAAGGATTCGGGACTCCCGGAGGCGAAGGACACGGGCGGGAAGGACCGGGGCGCGGGCGACCGTGAGCCCGGCCGCGCGAAGGAGCCCAAGGAGCCGCGTGCCACGTCGCGGCGGCGGGGCCGCGCCGCGTCCGACTGCACGGCGGTGGCGGAGTACACGGGCCTGTGGGGCTGGGCCGTGGTGCCCGGGGCGCGCGCCCAGGACGGCCGCTGCTCCTGCGGCGCCGCCGGGTGTCCGGCCCCCGGCGCACACCCCCTCGACTTCGCGCCGGAGGTTCCGGCGGGCGCCACCCTCGACGAAGTGACCGACGCCTGGGGGCAGTTCCCCGGGGCGGCCGTGATGCTGCCGGTCGGCCGCGCGTTCGACGTCATCGAGGTCGCGGAGACCGCCGGGCGCCGGGCCCTGGTGCGCCTGGAGCGGATGGGCCTGCCGCTCGGCCCGGTGGCGGCCACGCCCGACGGCCGCACGCACTTCCTGGTCGCGCCCGGCGCTGCCGCCGAACTCCCCCAGCTGCTCTACCGCATGGGCTGGGACGACGCGGCACTCGACCTGCACGGCATCGGCCCCGGCAGCCACATCACCGCGCCGCCCTCCGACCGCGGCGGGCTCGGCCCGGTCCGCTGGCTGCGCGCCCCCGACCCGGACTCGGCGACGAGCCCCCCGCACGCCCGGCTCGTGCTCGGCACGCTGGCGTACGTGGCCCACCGCTCACCGGCGTAGCGCCCCGCTCGCGCGCGGGGGCGCACTCCCCGCGCGGGACGCCGCATACGGAAGGGCCCCACCCCCGGCTGCACCCCGGGAGGCGGGGCCCTTCCTCGCGTACGCGCGCGCCTACGGCAGTGTCCCGGGGGCGCCCCGAAGGGGCGCGGGGAACTGCGCGCCCAGCCACGACGCAGTCACAGATGGACGACGGCACGGCGCGGCACCCGCCCTGCGGAGCGCTCAGTCGCCGATAAGGGCATCGACGAAGGCCTCGGGCTCGAAGGGCGCGAGGTCGTCCGCGCCCTCGCCCAGGCCCACCAGCTTGACCGGCACGCCCAGCTCGCGCTGGACGGCGACGACGATGCCGCCCTTGGCGGTGCCGTCGAGCTTGGTGAGGACGATGCCGGTGATGTCGACGACCTCGGCGAAGACCCGGGCCTGCACCAGGCCGTTCTGGCCGGTGGTGGCGTCCAGGACGAGCAGCACCTCGTCGAGCGGGGCGTGCTTCTCGACAACGCGCTTGACCTTGCCGAGCTCGTCCATCAGGCCGGTCTTGGTGTGCAGGCGGCCCGCGGTGTCGATGAGCACGACGTCGGCGCCCTCGGCGATGCCCTCCTTGACGGCGTCGAAGGCGATGGAGGCCGGGTCGCCGCCCTCGGGTCCGCGCACGGTGCGGGCGCCGACGCGGTCGCCCCACGTCTGGAGCTGGTCGGCGGCGGCGGCGCGGAAGGTGTCGGCGGCGCCGAGGACGACCGAGCGGCCGTCGGCGACGAGGACGCGGGCGAGCTTGCCGGTGGTGGTGGTCTTGCCGGTGCCGTTCACGCCGACGACCATCACGATGCCCGGGGTCTCCAGGCCGGACTCGGTCTTCACGGCGCGGTCGAAGTCCGTGCCGACGAGCTGCAGGAGCTCCTCGCGCAGCAGGGTGCGCAGCTCCTGCGGGGTGCGGGTGCCGAGCACCTTCACGCGCTCGCGCAGCCGCTCGACCAGCTCCTGGGTGGGGGCGACGCCGACGTCGGCGGTGAGGAGCGTGTCCTCGATCTCCTCCCAGGTGTCGTCGTCGAGGTGCTCGCGGGAGAGCAGGGTCAGCAGGCCCTTGCCGAGCGCGTTCTGCGAGCGGGACAGGCGGGCGCGCAGCCGCACCAGGCGGCCCGCGGTGGGCTCCGGGGTCTCGATCTCCGGGGCTTCGGGGGCCTCGGGAGCCGGGGGCTCCTCGACCACGACGGGGGCGGACGCCGACGGCTCGGCGACCGGCAGGTCCACCTCCTCGATGGTGCGGCGCGGCTCGTCGCGCGGCGTCTCGGCCTCGTCGCCGACGTGCGGCTCGGCGGGGGGTGCGGTGATGGTGGGCGTGCTCGACGGGGCCTGGGACGGCGGCAGCTGCTTCTTCTTGCGGCTGCCGACGACGAGCCCGCCGATCGCGCCGACCACGACCACGGCGATGACTACAGCGAGGATGACGATTTCCATAACCCACCCAGTATCAGTCATGGCCCGCCAACGGGCCCCCCTTGTGGCTTCCTCCAAAAGACATAGGCCACTAGCCGGGATTACTCGGACTAAAGTACGATGGAAGAGGCTGCGTCAACGCGCGTAGAGTCCATCCGACGAAAACCCCCACCGGCTGCGACAACGTCGACGCAGGCCGAGCGAGAGGCACGGAACTCCCCCTCATGAGCACCACCGCCCAGCCCTCCACGGACGGCGCACCCACCCGTGAAAGCACGCTCGAGGTACGCGGTATCGAGCCCGTTCCCGATCATGAACGACACGGCCAGGTCAGGGAGCTGTTCCCGACGTGGGTAGCCGCGAACATCAGCGTGCTACTGCTCACCATGGGGGCTGCTCTTGCCGTCAACAACGGCCTGAACTTCTGGCAGATCTTGATCTGCGCCGCAGTTGCATCAGTCATCGCCTTCGGGATGGTCGGCGTGCTGTCGGTCTCGGGCAAATGGGGCGGCGCACCCGGAGCACTGCTCTCACGCGCCACCTTCGGCGTTCGGGGCAACTACTTCCCAGGAGCGATTCTGTGGGTGGCTCGATTCGGCTGGGAAACGATCAACGCCGTCACTGGCGCCTACGCCATCCTGACCATTCTGGACCTGCTGTTCGACGTCAAGAGCAACAACGTCCTCATCGTGGTCACCTTGCTGGCCTTTGTCGCAGTTACGTTTCTTGTGAGCGGCATGGGCCGCAAGGTGCTCAACATCTGCAACAAGTGGTCCACCTACCTATTCGGCCTGTTCAGCGTGCTGGTGCTGATCTACCTAATCGCCAACGTGGACTGGAGCTCGGTCTTCGACAAAAAGCCCGGAAGCATCGCGCTGCTGATCGCAGGCATCGGCACCATCGCAGCGGGCGGCATCAGCTGGGTGCCCACCGGCCCTGACTTCGCCCGCTACCTCCCGCACTCCGCATCTGGCCGGAAGATCGTCTCCACGACGGTGTCCGGGGCAGCACTCGTCCTGGTGCCCATGGTGCTGATGGGCGGCGTCATGGCCGCATCCAACCCGAAACTGGCCAGCCAGAACACGGATCCCATGTCCTTCCTGGGCGGCATGCTGCCGACCTGGCTCGCAGTGCCATATCTCATCACCGCGTTGGTAGGCATGCTGTTGATCAATAGCCTGTCGATGTACTCTGCGGGCTTCACGGCTCAAACCATGGGAGTGAAGCTGCCACGCGCGATGGCCGTGTCCATCAATGCGGCCATCAGTCTGATCGGCGGCCTCTTCATGATGCTGGTGGCCAAGGACTTCATTGGTCAGTTCATCACGTTCCTGACCCTGCTCGCCGTCTCGTTCTCCGCGTGGATCGGGGTGTACGGGGTCGACATGGCCCGCCGCTCCCGCCGCACTGTCCGGTATCACGCCGAGGACCTCATGAACACCAGCCGCACAAGCCGCTACTGGTACACCGGTGGCTTCTGCTGGCAGGCAATGGCGGCCTGGGCCGCAGCCCTGGCCGTGGGCCTTTGCCTCACCAAGGTTCAGTGGTTCACTGGGCCGCTCGCTACTACCTGGGTCGGACGCCACGGCCTGGGCTGGGCAGCGACGATTGCCGTATCGGCCACACTCTTCGCCCTGCTGCCGACACCACGCGAGGCTGGCCGCGAAGGGCTTTGATCGTGACGTGAAGCTGTCGCCCAACGGCGGCGAATCACCAACCTTCAGGTCACGCAGCCCCTGTTGGACATGTCCACGATGCGGGACATAGGGTCCTTTATGATCATGGATCTACAAGACCAGAAGGGCGCCAGCATGTCGACCAGGAGCGTTTCACGGATCACCGCGATAGGCGCAGCAGCTGCCAGTTGCCTCCTCCTGACCCCCGCATCGGCGCATGCCGCAGCCGGGACACCCAAGACGGTTCCACACAAGAGCATCTTCAAGGACTGTCCGAACTCTGGTCGCATTTTGGCGTGGATGACCACGATGACCATTGGCACCTGTTCTTCGCTCTCAAACGGCAAGCTCTACTTCTCCATGGCGCAGGTCCTGGAATCAGGGCGACCCCAGAAGCTCACCACCACGTACGACAAGCGCGGTGGCAGCAAGGCGAAGATCGCCTTGGGCTACAAGCAGAACAACAAGCTGCACTGGACAAAGGCCCGTTGGGTTAAGAAGGGCCAGGCCGTGGAGTTCTCTTGGAAGAACAGCCGTGACAAGTTCCAGCCGAGCCGTGGGTACCTGAAGATGTACACCAGCTCCGGGACCAAGGTCTACAAGACGCCTCTCTTTAAGTGCGACGGCCCGGCTGGATGCGGAGCCGTCGGACACTGATCGGACAGCTACACGCCTCACTGGCTGCACGTAGCAGTACCTATCTGACATCAGGTCAGGTACCGTCCCCCTTCGCCGCCCACGGCCCGCCACCGAGGCGGGCTCCGGTGAAGGGGGACGTCGCGCATGCCCGTCACAGTCGTCCGCTTCAACCTCGTCGACCCGGCGTCGCGGGAGCTCGGCGCGCGCTACCGGGCCGCCGTGGAGATGGCCGCCTACGCCGACGCCCGCGGGGTCAGCACGGTCCAGACCGAGGAGCACCACGGCGCGGCCGACAACTGGCTGCCCTCGCCGCTGACCTTCGCGGGCGCGGTGTTCGGCGCCACCCGGCGCGTCCTCGTCACCGTCTCGGCCGCCATCGGTCCCCTGTACGACCCGCTGCGGCTCGCCGAGGACATCGCCGTGCTCGACCTGCTCAGCGGCGGCCGCCTGGTCACGGTGGCGGGCATCGGCTACCGGCCCGAGGAGTACGCGGCCCTCGGCGTCGACTTCTCGCGGCGCGGCGCGCTCCAGGACGAGCTCCTTGAGACCCTGCTGCGGGCCTGGACCGGCGAGGAGTTCACCTTCCGCGGGCGCAGGGTCCGCGTCACGCCGCGCCCCGGCACCCGGCCCCATCCGCTGCTCCTGGTGGGCGGCTCCTCGCGGGCGGCGGCGCGCCGCGCGGCCCGGCTCGGCCTGCCCTTCTTCCCGAGCGCGCACCTGCCGGACCTTGAGGCGTACTACCGGCACAAGCTCACGGAGTACGGCACCGAGGGCTGGACCACGATGCCCGCGGCGAAGACCCCGCTGCTGCACCTCGCCGAGGATCCGGACCGCGCCTGGGCGACGTACGGCGAGCACGTCCTGCACGAGGCGCGCGCCTACGCGTCCTGGCAGTCGGGCGGCGTCCGCTCGGCCGTGCGGTCGACGGCCACGACGGTCGAGGAGCTGCGCGCGGAGGGCGTGTACCGCATCCTCACGCCGGAGGAGTGCGTGGCGCTCGCGGCGGGCGGCGCGCCGAGTCTCGTGCTGCATCCGCTGGTCGGCGGGATGCCGGTGGAGGAGGGCTGGCGCGGCCTGCGCCTGTTCGGCGAACGCGTACTACCCCGGCTCCAGGACGTCGGGTCCGGGAGCCGGGGCAGCTTTCCGCAGGAGGAGGGGGCAGCGGGGTCTTAGCCCATCTCCTCCAGGGTCTTGCCCTTCGTCTCCTTGACGAACTTCAGGACGAAGGGGATCGAGAGGGCCGCGAAGGCGCCGTAGATGATGTACGAGCCGCTCAGGGACCACTCGGACATGCTCGGGAAGGTCTTGGTGATGGCGAAGTTGGCCAGCCACTGGGCGGAGGCGGCCACGCCGAGACCGGCGGCGCGGATGCGGTTGGGGAAGATCTCGCCGAGGAGCACCCAGACCACCACGCCCCAGGAGAAGGCGAAGAAGAGCACGAAGGCGTTGGCGGCGATGATCGCGACCAGGCCCTGCGCGTGCGGCAGCGAGACGTCGTCACCGGAGCCGCTGCGGTAGGAGAACGCCCACGCCATCGTGAACAGGGCCGTCGCCATGCCCGCGGAGCCGACCAGGGCCAGCGGCTTGCGGCCGATGCGGTCGACCAGGACCATCGCGATCACCGTACCGACGATGTTCACGATCGAGGTCTCGAAGGAGTACAGGAACGAGCTGGACGGGTCCTTGCCGATCGACTGCCACAGCTGGTTCGAGTAGTAGAAGATCACGTTGATGCCGACGAGCTGCTGGAAGACCGAGAGCCCGATGCCGATCCAGATGATCGGCAGGAAGCCGGCCTTGCCGCCGAGCAGGTCCTTGAACGTGGACTTGTGCTCGCTGCGCATGCCCATGTGGATCTGCGCGATGCGCTGGTCCAGGTTGACGTCCTTGCCCTCGACGTCGGCGAGCACCTTGCGGGCCTCGGCGTCGCGGCCCACGGAGATCAAGAAGCGCGGCGACTCGGGGATCGCGAGGGACAGCAGGCCGTAGAGGACGGCCGGGACGACCATGACGCCGAGCATCCACTGCCAGGCCTCCAGGCCCGCGAGCTTGCCGCGCTGATCGCCGTCGGCCATGTTCAGGATGCCCCAGTTGACCAGCTGCGACACGGCGATGCCGATGACGATGGCGGCCTGCTGGAAGGAGGCGAGACGGCCCCGGTAGGCGGGCGGCGCGACCTCGGCGATGTAGGCCGGGCCGATCACGGAGGCCATGCCGATGCCGATGCCGCCGATGAGGCGCCACATCGTCAGGTCCCAGGCCGCGAAGGGCAGCGCCGAGCCGACGGCGCTGGCGGCGAAGAGCACGGCGGCGATCTGCATGCAGCGGATGCGGCCGATGCGGTCGGCGATGCGACCGGCGACCGCGGCGCCGACGGCACAGCCGAGCAGCGCGGTGGCGATGATCCAGCCGAGCAGGTTGGCGTCCACGTCGAACCGGTGCTGAATGGCCACCGTGGCGCCGTTGATCACGGAACTGTCGTAACCGAAGAGGAATCCGCCCATCGCGGCTGCCGCCGTGATGAAGATGACATGGCCGAGATGGTCCGGGTGGGCCTCCCGGGCCCGTGGTGTCGGCGGCTGCGCTGTGCTGGTCACGTGTACTCCTCGGGCCACCGGCGTCACTGCCGGGGTGGGGGCGAGCTCTTCAAGTGGCGCACAACTTCACGCCGCCCACCACCTGAAGGTAAAAGCAACGTTGCAGAGACTATGCCTTCAAGTTTCGAAGTCAATAGCTCGCAGAGAACCAGTTGAATCCGCACTGGTCACAGTTTGACTTCAAGAGTTGAAGAAGAATGAAGTTGATCAAGAAAGGCTCAGCGGAGCCGCTGACTGATCACCTTGGAGACGCCGTCGCCCTGCATCGAGACGCCGTACAGCGCGTCGGCGACCTCCATCGTGCGCTTCTGGTGCGTGATCACGATGAGCTGCGAGGCCTCCTGGAGCTCCTGCATGATGCGGATGAGCCGCTGGAGGTTGGTGTCGTCGAGCGCCGCCTCGACCTCGTCCATCACGTAGAACGGGCTGGGCCGCGCCTTGAAGATCGACACCAGGAGCGCCACGGCCGTCAGCGACCGCTCGCCGCCGGAGAGCAGCGAGAGCCGCTTGACCTTCTTGCCGGGCGGACGGGCCTCGACGTCGACGCCCGTGGCCAGCATGTTGTCGGGATCGGTCAGGATCAGCCGTCCCTCACCGCCCGGGAAGAGCCTGCTGAAGACGCCCTCGAACTCCCGGGCCGTGTCCCGGTAGGCCTCGGTGAAGACCTGCTCGACGCGCTCGTCGACCTCCTTCACCACCTGGAGGAGGTCGGCGCGGGTCTTCTTCAGGTCCTCCAGCTGCTCGGAGAGGAACTTGTGGCGCTCCTCCAAGGCCGCGAACTCCTCAAGGGCGAGCGGATTGACCTTCCCCAGCTGCTGGTACGCCCGTTCGGCTGACCTCAGCCGCTTCTCCTGCTCCGCGCGGACGTACGGCCGCGGCTGGTTGCGCGGATGTCCGGGGTCCTCCGGCAGCTCCTCGCCCTCGGCGGGGGGCGAGGGCGGCACGAGCTGATCGGGCCCGTAGTCGGCCACGAGCCCCGCCGGTTCCACACCGAGCTCCTCCAGCGCCTTGGTCTCCAGCTGCTCGATCCGCAGCCGCTTCTCCGCGCCGAGTACCTCGCCCCGGTGAACCGAATCCGTCAGTTTGTCGAGCTCCGCCTTGAGGTCGCGCCCCTGGTTCCGCGCGGCGGCGAGGTCCCGCTCGCGCGCCTCCCTGGCCCGCTCGGCCGCCACCCGCTCCTGATCGGCCCGGACCAGGGAGACCTCGACGTGCGCGAGCAGCTGGCGGGCGCCGGAGGCGACGGCCCCGGCGACCGCGGCCTCGTGCCGCAGCCTGGCCCGGTGCCGCTCCGCACGCGCGCGTGCCTCGCGCTCGGCGCGGGCGGCCCGGTCGAGCGATTCGGCCCGCCCGGCGAGCCCCTTCACCCGCTCCTCGTGCGTACGGACCTGGAGACGGGCCTCCATCTCGGTCTGGCGCGCGTTGGCGCCGTCGGCCGCGAGGCGGTCCCGCGCCCCGGTGTCCGGCTCCTCGTCCGCGGGCATCTCCTCGGCCACGGCGAGCCGCTCGGCCAGCTCCTCGACCTCCCACCGCGCCTTCTCCAGGGCCTCCTGGGCCTGGGCGGCGGCCGCGGCGGACCGCTCGGCCTCACCGGCGGCGCCGCGCGCCTGGCCCGCGAGGCTGCCGAGCCGCTGCGCGACGGCGGACTTCTCCCGGTCGGCGGCGCGCCGCCGCTCCCCCAGCTCCTCGACGAGCGCGGCGCACTCCCGGCGCCGCTCGTCGGCGGCCCGCTGCTCCCGCGTCAACTCCTCGCACCGCACGCCGAGTTCTTCGAGCTCGGCGGCGGCCTCGGCCACCGAGGCCTGCACCTCAAGGAGGCTGGGCGCGCCCGCGGAGCCGCCCTGCGCGAAGTGCGCCCCGAGCAGGTCGCCCTCGGCGGTGACCGCGGTCAGCTCCGGGTGCGCGTACACCAGGTCCTCGGCGTCTTCGAGGGTGCCGACGACGACGATGCCGCGCAGCAGCCGCCGCACGGCGGGCAGCAGTTCGGCGGGGCCGCGCACGAGGTCGGCGGCGCGGGGCGGCCCGTCCCCCGCAGCCTCGGGGGCGGGCCCCTCGGTGTCGGCGGCCCCCGCGAGCAGCAGCGCGGCCCGGCCCGCGTCCTGCTTGCGCAGCAGGCGGATCGCTTCTGCGGCGGACGCCGGTGTCGTGACGGCGATGGCGTCGGCGGCCGCGCCGAACGCCGCCGCCACCGGCACCTCGAAGCCCGGCGCGACGGAGAGGAGTTCGGCCGCGGGACCGAGCAGGCCCGCGAGCCGGTCCCGCGCGGCGAGCAGCGCGCCCGAGCCGTCCTTGCGGCGGAGCCCGAGCGCGAGCGCCTCGTGCCGGGCGGCGACGGCGGCCCGCTTCCGCTCGGCGGCGGTGGCCGCTTCCCGGGCCGCCGTCAGCGCGGCCTCTGCTTCGGCGAGGGCCCGGCGGGCCTCCTCGTGCCGCTCACCGAGCTCGGCGTCGCCCGCGTCGAGCCCGTCGACCTCGGCCTTGAGCTGCTCGTACTCCTCCTGCGCGGCCCTGGCCCGCTCCTGGGCCTCGTCGCGCGCCAGGGCGAGCCGGTCGATCTCGGCCTGGGCGGAAGCGGCCCGCGAGCGCGCCGCGTTGACCTGGCCGCCGAGGCGCGCGAGGCCTTCGCGCCGGTCGGCGATGGCCCGGGCCACGTCCTTCAGGCGCCGCTCCTCGGCGGCGAGGTCCCGCTCCAGGTCCGCCCGGTGCGCGACGGTGTCGTCGAGGGCGTGCTGCGCGGCCTCCAGGGCGGCGGCCAGCTCGGCCTCCTGCTCGCGGATGCGGGCGGCCTCGCGCTCCAGGTCCTCCGGGTCGCGGCCGCGCCGCTCCTCCGCGGGCGCGGAGGTGGCGCTGGTGACCCGGGCGTCGGCGAGCGAGATGGTGCCGCGCACCCGCTCGGCCAGCTGCGACAGCTCGTACCAGGTCTGCTGGGCGCGCTGGAGGCGCGGCGTGAGCTGCCGCACTTCGTCCTCCAGCTGGGCCTCCCGGGTCAGCGCGGCCTTCAGCTCCGTCTCGGCGGCGTCCCTGCGGGCCTTGAGCGCGGCCTCGTCGGCGACCTCCGTGTTCAGGGCCTCGCGCAGACCGACCAGGTCGTCGGCGAGCAGCCGGAGGCGGGCGTCGCGCAGATCGGCCTGGATGACGGCGGCGCGGCGCGCGACGGCGGCCTGCCGCCCGAGCGGCTTGAGCTGGCGGCGCAGCTCGTCGGTGAGGTCCTGCACCCGCGCGAGGTTGGCCTGCATCGCGTCCAGCTTCCGCAGCGCCTTCTCCTTGCGCTTGCGGTGTTTGAGGACGCCCGCGGCCTCCTCGATGAAGGCCCTGCGGCCCATGGGGTCGGCGTGCAGCACCGAGTCGAGCTGGCCCTGGCCGACGATGACGTGCATCTCACGGCCGATGCCGGAGTCGGAGAGCAGCTCCTGGATGTCGAGAAGGCGGCAGGTGTCGCCGTTGATCTGGTACTCGCTGCCGCCGTTGCGGAACATGATCCGCGTGATCGTGACCTCGGCGTACTCGATGGGCAGCGCGCCGTCGGAGTTGTCGATGGTGAGGGAGACCTCGGCGCGGCCCAGCGGCGGGCGGCCGGTGGTGCCCGCGAAGATCACGTCCTCCATCTTGCCGCCGCGCAGCGACTTGGCGCCCTGCTCCCCCATGACCCAGCTCAGCGCGTCCACGACGTTGGACTTGCCGGAGCCGTTGGGTCCGACGACGCAGGTGATGCCCGGCTCGAACTTCAGCGTCGTGGCGGACGCGAAGGACTTGAAGCCGCGCAGGGTGAGGGCCTTGAGGTGCACGCCGCTGGACTCTACCTTTCGCCGAGAGTTCACCGAGGGAACGTACGGGCCGTTTCACGGAGGAAGGTGCAGGGCACATCAGAGTCAGGAAACGACCTCGCACCGGGGCATGGACAGCCAAGTTCTGGGCACGGCTTGACCGTTCGGCGTCCCCCTCCTGATCGCCCCCCCCGCACGGCGCGCCCAGTACGACACGGCGGACGACAAAAGAAGAAGGGACGCCGAAGCGTCCCTTGCAGATCTCTTGAAGCAGAGCTCTTGGGTCAAGCGGTTGATACGGGCATCTTGACCACGTCGCACCGAGCACGCGGCCGCTCTGGCATTCCCGCGTACGTGGCCATACGCGGGAGTACGTCACAGGGACGCACGGGGTGCCGGGCCCGGGGTGGCGTGGGTCAGGTGAGCGCAGGCTCCGCCTGGGGTACGTCGATGCTCTCCAGGAGCGATTCGCGAGAAGCGGCGACGGTCAGCGCGTCGTTCTCCGCCTGGATCCTGACCAGCTCGGATTCCAGGTCCTGGACGCGCTGCTGGAGCCGTCGCATCTCGGCGAGAAGTCGCGGGTCGCTGCCGCCGACGTAACCGAGAAGCGCCTTTGCCATGATGGATGGTCCTCCACACTGAGTGACCGACCGAATCGGTGTGGGTCGTGAGGGAATCGCACCCGCGGTGCCTGGCACTCTTCTGTTCTTGCTGGGTCTTACTTGGCCGTTCTCACATGCCAAACAGCGAGGATGCGCGGGGCTTCCAGCGTCTCACCAAAAAGTTTGACGGTCAACACGATCACACCCCGTATTGACGGGCAGCCCGGGGGCACACGGCGGTCGAATCCGCTGCGGTGCCGCTCCTTCGGGGCCCTGGGGGTGTGGAGATCATCCTTACCCGCGGAGCCTGCCAGGGCAAGGGCTTCTTGGCAATCACCAGGCCTTTTTTGCCCCAGGGGGCCGTCGCGCCCCCAGCAGGACCACGCGTGCGCCGGCTCCCGGGGGCGCGGCGTCAGCGAATCGCGAACGAGTCGTAGCCGCCCCGCGGCGTGTCCCAGATCTCAGTCACACCGTCGACCCGGCCGGGAGTGTCGCCCCTCTCGAGCCAGTCCAGGAGCGCCTCGCACCCCGCCCGGGGGCCCTCGGCGACCACTTGTACGCGGCCGTCGTCGAGATTGAGAGCAAAACCACTCAGGCCGCCGATCTCCAGGGCCCTGGCCCGCGTGAACCAGCGGAATCCCACGCCTTGCACACGGCCGCGCACCCAGGCGGTGAGCCGGACTTCTTCGTTCATAAGGTGCACGCTAACCGGCCAATTGCACAGGGAGCACTTCGCCCCCTTGTGCCATCGCGTACAGTCGCGACTCGACGCGCCTCACCCGTACGGGCGAGCCACGTGGACCGTCAGGACGACGCCGGGGCACATGACCGGGCGTCTCGACGAAAGGCCAGACATGGGACGCCACCGACGCTCCGCCGCCGGCCGCGCCGCCACCGGCCGCGCCGATCACGCGAACCCGTCCGACTCCGCCGGAAGCCCTGCTTTCCCCGATACCCCGGTGGGGCCGTTCCACACCCCCGGCCCCGACACCACCTCGGGCACCGGGCCCCGGCCGCGCTCGCACCGCCGCAAGGCCCGTGCGGCCACGCCGGTGCGCACCGGGCTCCTCGGGGTCTCCGCCGCCGTCGCCATGGGTGCCGTCGCGGTCGCCTCGGGGCTGCTGCCCGGCGGCGACACCTACACCTTCGGCGGGAGCGACGGCGCGGGCGCCATGAGCTCCGCCAGCTCCCCCTCCGGCCTGGACCCGCAGGGCGGCGACTCCGGCACCGCCGAGCGCGGCCCGGCGCCGACGCCCGGCACGGGCCGCGCCGAGCCCTCGGCCCCGACGCCCGCGCCGACCAGCGACAAGCCGTCCGCGAAGCCGTCGAAGAAGCCCACGGCCGAGCCGTCCAAGAGCGCGGAGCGCGGCGACGCCGACCGGGCCGACCGCGACGAGGCCCCGGAGGGGCAGACGAAGAAGCCCGCCCCGCCGCGCGCCGACGAGCCGAAGCCCACCCCGCCCGCGCCCCGGCCCGAGCCGTCCACGGGGGACAGCTCCGCCGAGGCCCAGGTGCTCGCGCTGGTCAACGAGGAGCGCGCCAAGGTGGGCTGCCGCCCCGTGAGCGCGGACGGCAGGCTGGCCGCGCTGGCCGAGGGGTTCAGCGCGGACATGGCCGAGCGCGGCTTCTTCTCGCACACCGACCCGGACGGCGCGACCCCGTGGGACCGCGCCGAGAAGGCCGGGATCAAGGACCTCGGCGGGGAGAACATCGCCCGTGGCCAGGCCGACGCGCAGGCCGTGATGGACGCCTGGATGAACAGCCCGGGCCACCGGGCGAACATCCTCAACTGCGACTACAAGACCCTCGGCGTCGGCGCGCACTTCGCGCCGGGCGGCCCGTGGTGGACGCAGGACTTCGGCTTCTGAGGTCCCGCGCCGCTGGTGGCCCGCCGCACCCGGGCGGGCGGCGGCCCTGACAGGCGGCGGCTCAGGCCGCGACGGCCGCCCGGCCCGCGACGAAGGCGCGCGCGGTCTCCGTGACGCGGCGGCCGAGGTGCTCGGCCGTGGCGATGTCCGCCTTGTGGACGGCCTCCGGGCCCTCGTCCGAGTTGGTCTGGGCGGCGGCGCCCGAGAAGAAGCCGAGGCGGTTGAGGTCGTTCTCGGAGCCCGTGGAGGAGTTCCAGCCCGGGAACAGGCCGAGGTTCACCCAGTGCATGCCCTGCTGCGCGGCGAGCGTCTGGAAGTACTGGAGCGTGTGCAGCTTGTCGCCGCTCTTGGACGCCGAGTTGGTGAAGCCCGCGGCGATCTTGTCCTGCCAGGCGCGGGTGAACCAGCGCTTGGAGGAGGCCTCCGCGAAGACGTGGAAGGCGCCCGACGCGGTGCCCATGTAGGTGGGCGAGCCGAAGACGATCGCGTCGGCGGCGTCCAGGAGCTCCCACTGGGCCTCGGTGATCTCGTCGACCTTGATCAGGTGCACGGTGGCACCGGCGTCGGCGGCACCGGCGCGCACGGCCTCGGCGACGACAGCGGTGTGGCCGAAGCCGGAGTGGTAGGCGATGGCGACGACGGGGCTGGTCATGGGGGTGCTCCTTGGATGGGCGCGTTCGGGGACGACGGCGGCACCCAGGTGCTCACCGCTGCACCAAGGAAAGCACTAACTTCTAGTTAGCGCAATCTCCTGGCTAGCGCTGCGTCCGAGTACGCTTGTGGTATGGACTCCACCGCACCCGCCGAGAAGGCCTCCGATCCGGAGCTGGCGTACGACGTGTTCGCCCGGGACTGTCCCTCGCGGACCACGCTGGAACACGTGACGGGACGCTGGGGCGCGCTGACGCTCGGCGCGCTGCACGACAGCACGTTCCGGTTCAACGAACTGCGCCGCCGCGTCGACGGCGTGAGCGAGAAGATGCTGTCGCAGACGCTGCACGCCCTGGAGCGGGACGGCCTGGTGCACCGTGAGGCCCAGCCCACCAACCCGCCGCGCGTGGACTACCGGCTCACCCCGCTCGGACGGCAGATCTCCGAGCGCCTGCTCGCGCTCATCCACTTCGTGGAGGGCGCCCAGGACGCCGTCGGCGAGGCCCAGCGGGCCTATGACAGCCGCGACGGCCTGGGCGGCCGCTGACAGCGCGGGCAGAAGTAGCTGGAGCGGTTCATCCAGGGCCGCCGGCGCATGAGCGTGCCGCACCGGCGGCACGGCTCGCCCTCGCGGCCGTACGCGTCCAGGGACCGGTCGAAGTACCCCGACTCCCCGTTCACGTTCACATAGAGGCTGTCGAAGCTGGTGCCGCCGACGGCGAGCGCCGCGTTCATCACGTCCCGTACGTGGCCGAGGAGTTCCAGCGTGCGCGGGCGGGTGAAGGTGGCGGTGGGGCGCTCGTAGTGCAGCCGGGCGCGCCAGAGCGCCTCGTCCGCGTAGATGTTGCCGACGCCGCTGATCAGCGACTGGTTCAGGAGCGCGCGCTTGATGGTCGTACGGCTGCGGCGCAGCGCCTCGTGGAAGACGTCGGCGTCGAAGTGCTCGTCCAGCGGATCGCGGGCGATGTGCGCGATGACGTCGGGCAGCCCCTCCGCGGCGGTGTCGTGCAGCGAGAGGCCGCCGAAGGTGCGCTGGTCGACGAAGCGCAGCTCCGTGCCCACGTCGTCGGCGAAGCGGACCCGGATCCTCAAGTGCTTCTCGTCCGGGGCCTCTTGGGTCTTCACGAGCAGCTGCCCGCTCATGCCCAGATGGGCGAGGACGGCACTGCCGGTGTCCTCGACGGGGAGCCAGAGATATTTGCCCCGGCGGCTCGGGGCGCCGATGCGCTGCCCCTTCAGGCGGTGCGCGAAGTCGTCCGCGCCCGCGATGTGCCGCCGCACGGCACGTGGGTGCAGCACCTCTACGTCGGCGACGGTCCGGTGCGCCACCCAGCGCGCGAGGCCCCGCCGCACGACCTCTACCTCGGGCAGCTCGGGCACGGCTCTCCTCGGGTGGGACGCGCTGATGGTTCCGGCAGCGTACCGCGCGGGCGCGGGGCCGCCGCCGCGGGATCCCACGACAGAGCGCACCCCCGCGGGACCTAAGTCCTACGGGGGTGTGCTGAGCCTGTGGTCAGGCGGTCGCGGCGCCCGGGGACGACGAGCCGTCGTCCTCGTCCGGCTTGCCGCTCTCGGCGGCCTTGGCACGCTCGTCCGCGGCCGAGCGGATCGCACGCCACGCGGACTCCGCGGCCTGCTGCTCCGCTTCCTTCTTGCTGCGGCCGGTGCCGGTGCCGTACGAGACGCCTCCGACGCGGGCGGCAGCAGTGAAGGTCTTCTCGTGATCCGGTCCGCTCTCCGAGACGAGGTACTCGGGCACGCCGAGGCTCTCCATCGCGGTGAGCTCCTGGAGGCTGGTCTTCCAGTCCAGGCCGGCTCCGAGGTTCGAGGACTTCTCGATCAGCGGGTCGAAGAGCCGGTGCACCAGCTCGCTCGCCGCGTCGAGGCCCTGATCCAGATAGACCGCGCCGATCACCGCTTCCAGGGTGTCGGCGAGGATGGAGGCCTTGTCCCGGCCGCCCGTGCCCTCTTCGCCCCGGCCGAGCCGGATGAAGGAGCCCAGGTCGAGCCCGCGGCCCACCTCCGCAAGCGCACGCGAGTTGACCACCGCGGCCCGCAACTTGGCCAGCTGGCCTTCGGGCAGGTCGGGGTGGGTGCGGTACAGCGTGTCCGTGACGACGAGGCCGAGCACGGAGTCCCCGAGGAACTCCAGACGCTCGTTCGTCGGCAGACCGCCGTTCTCGTACGCGTACGAGCGGTGGGTCAGTGCGCGCACCAGAAGGGCGGACTCGAGTCGGTACCCGAGCCGCCCTTCCAGAAGCGTGTGGGACGAGGCCGCGTTGTTGCTGTCTGCCATCTTGGCGTCTTCCGCCTTCTTAGGGCTAGACACAGCGCCTCTCACCAGCCGCTCAGACCTCGAGGACCTGGCGCTTGTTGTAGGTGCCGCAGCTCGGGCACGCGATGTGCTGCTGCTTCGGCTCCTGGCAACGCTCACACGAAACCAGGGGGGTGACCGCAGCCTTCCACTGCGACCGGCGGTGGCGCGTGTTGCTGCGCGACATCTTCCGCTTCGGAACAGCCACGGCTACTTCTCCTGCTTCTCGTCGGCGTGCGCTGATCGAGGCGCGCCGCCGCTCATCTCGTCCTTCTCGCCGCCCTTGATGGAATCGGCGAGTCCCTGCAGTGCCGCCCAACGGATGTCGACGGCATCGTGGTGGTGGTCCGGGTCGTCCGTGAGCCGCGCTCCGCATTCGGAGCACAGACCCGCACAGTCTTCCTGGCACACCGGCTGCATCGGCAGTGCGAGCACCACCGCATCACGCAGCACGGGCTCGAGGTCGAACATGCCGTCCTCGATGAAGAGCCTGTCCTCGTCTTCCTCGGCGTCGTCGGCCGGTTCCGCTGCGCGGCCCCGGTCGTCGGCGTCAGGGTACGAGAACATCTCCTGGAAGTCCGCGTCGAGCTCCAGCTCGAGCGGCTCCAGACACCTTACGCACTCCCCCTTGGCCGATGCACGGGCGGTGCCTGTGACAAGCACCCCTTCCATGACCGACTCCAGGCGGATCTCCAGCTCCACCGGAGCGCCCTCGGGCACTCCGACGACACCCTCGACACCGAACGGCGCCGGGGCGCCGGGAGCGTCGATGGTGCGGGTCAGCCGCTGCATGGCACCGGGACGCCGACCCAGCTCGTGCGTGTCGAACACGAGGGGGTTGCGGTGGTCGAGGCGCGTACTCAGGGCTTTTCCTGCTTTCGAGATCCTGGGATGGGGCAAGGGGGCCACCACGCGGACGCCCCGGAACCGGGGCCTGAGCGGGCAGCGCTGATCGCGGACATAGCGCGACCGAAGAGCCAGGATACTGGACCATTCGCTCTCGTCCCAATCCGGCCCCGGCGAACCGGCCGGACCCGGGCGCGAGGGGCCCTAGCGTCCCTGCTCGTACTGGCGCAGCTGCTCCGCGCTGATCATGGTGGTGTCGAAGAGGCTGGTCTCGTCGAGCACCGCGGGGGCCTGGCTCTGCTGGCCGTAGCCCTGCGCCTGCTGCGGGGCGTACTCCTGCCGCTGGTAGCCGTACGGGTCCTGTGGATAGCCGTACGGATCCTGCTGGCCGTAGGGCTGCTGGTAGGCGTACGGGTCCTGCCCGCCGTACTGGTCCTGGTGACCGTACTGACCCTGCTGGTCGTAGGCGTACGGATCGGGCTGGTGGTCGGGGCGCGGCGGGGCGTACGGCTCCTGGGCGGGGACGCGGGGTGCGGAAGGGGCGCCCGAGGCCGCCGGTGCGCTCCCCGCGCGCGGGGAGTCGGGGGTCTCGGCGAGGTCCGCGAGGTAGTCGGCGTCGGAGGTGTGGCCCGTGCGCCCGGCTTCGGCGTGCGCGCCGAGCTCGCTCAGCTCGTCCGCGGGGGCGCGGCCCTGGAGCTTCTGACGGCCCCGGCCGACGGCCTCCAGGGTCTTGGCCAGGACCGCCTCGAAGGCGCCGAGCTTGGCGTCCACGTACGCGTCGGCGTCGCGGCGCAGCGTCTGCGGGTCGTGGCTGCGCTCGGGGGCGTCCTCGTCCGCGAAGCCGTGCTCGTCCAGGCCGGGGCCCGTGCCGAGCAGCTTCTCGCGGCCGCGGCCGACGGAGCCGAGGGTCTTGGTGAGGACGACCTCGAAGTTGGCGAGCTTGGAGTCCACGTAGTCGTCGGCCTCGGCGCGGATCTCCTCGGCCTCCCTGCGGGCCTCGGTGACGATGCGGTCGGCCTCGCCCTGGGAGCGGCGCGCGACCTCCGTGTCGGAGATCAGCGAGCCGCGCTCCGCGTGCGCGGACTCGATGATCCGGTCCGCCTCCTGCCGGGCCCGCTCGACGAGCTGCTCGCGGCCGCCGATCAGCTCCTGGGCCTGGGCGAGGGAGCCCGGCAGGGCCTGGCGCACCTCCTCCAGCATCGACAGGAGCTGCGCGCGGTTGACCACGCAGGAGGCCGACATGGGCATGGACTTGGCGCTGCCGACCGCCTCGGCGATCTCGTCGATCTTCTTCTGCACGTCCACCGCGGGCTCGCCACTCTCTACAGCTTGTTGGGAGACGGACGGGACGACTGTAGCCGCTGATCAGCCCTTGGCGAGGCGCTTGTTGAGGGCTTCGAGCACGACCGGGGGAACGAGGTGCGCGATGTCGCCGCCCCAGGACGCGACCTCCTTGACGAGCGAGGAGGAGAGGAAGCTGTAGGCCGGGTTGGTGGGCACGAACAGCGTCTCGACGCCGGAGAGGCCGTTGTTCATCTGGGCCATCTGCAGCTCGTAGTCGAAGTCGCTGACCGCGCGCAGGCCCTTGACGATGGCCGGGATGTCGCGCTCCTTGCAGAAGTCCACCAACAGGCCGTGGAACGACTCCACTTCCACGTTGCCGAACTCGCGGGTGACCTGACGGATCAGGTCGATGCGCTCCTCGATCTCGAAGAGGCCCTTCTTCGACATATTGATCATCACCGCGACGTGCACGACGTCGTACAGCTTGGAGGCGCGGGCGATGATGTCCAGGTGTCCATTGGTGATGGGGTCGAATGACCCCGGACAGACGGCGCGGCGCAACGGAAGTCCCTCGCTCTCCGGTCGGGTCATGGCGCGATTTCTTGTTCGTCGCACGTAGAGGCGGCGCGACCGTACCAAAACGTGCCTTCGCCGTAGCGACGGGACCTCAGTGCCTCGAAGCCGTCGGGCCAGTCGAAGACTCCGCCTCTCGTACTGCGTTCAACGGTGACGAGCGCGTCGTCCGCGAGCCAGCTTCCCGAGCGGAGTGTGAGCAGGATCTCCCGGAGATCGTCATCTCCCACGGCATAGGGGGGGTCGAGGAACACCAGGTCGTAGGGGGCACTAGGGGTGCTTTCCCGGATGACGTGAGCGGCTTTGCCTGCTCGGACGTCGGCGCCGGGCAGGCCGATCGCCCGGACGTTCTCCCGGATCGTGCGCACCGCGCGGGCGTCGGTCTCGACGAGCAGGGCGTGCGCGGAGCCCCGGGACAGCGCCTCCAGGCCGACGGCGCCGGAGCCCGCGTAGAGGTCGAGGACGCGGGTGCCGTCGAGCGTGCCCAGGAGGGCCTGCCAGGTCGAGAACAGGCCTTCGCGGGCGCGGTCCGAGGTGGGCCGGGTGCCGTTGCCCGGCGGAACGGAAAGGCGGCGCCCGCCGGCCGTACCGGCGATCACGCGGGTCATCTGGGTCTCTGCGTCCTTCGGCTGCGAGGGGAGCCCGGGGCGGGGCCCGGGAGCGGGCCCCGGAGCCGCTGGCGGGCTCCGCGGCGGAGCCCGGGGGCGGGCCCTGCCGGGGGCCCCGGGGCGGGGCCTGCCTTCACGATAGGTCGTTTCGGCGCGTCACCCCTTGTCGAGGTACTGCTCGCGCTCCTCGTCCAGGAGGGCGTCCAGGGTCATGCGGAGCTCGGGCAGGTGCTCCAGGTCGGGGTCGCGGGAGACCACGGCGGTCGCCTCCTCGCGGGCCGCCGCGATGATCTCCTCGTCGTCGATGACGGCGAGCATCCGCAGCGAGGAGCGGACGCCGGACTGCGCCTGGCCGAGCACGTCGCCCTCCCGGCGCTGCTCCAGGTCGATGCGGGAGAGCTCGAAGCCGTCCAGGGTCGCCGCCACCGCGTTCAGCCGGGCGCGGGCCGGGCTGGCCTCCGGCATCTCGGTGACGAGCAGGCACAGGCCGGGGGCGGATCCCCGGCCGACGCGGCCGCGGAGCTGGTGCAGCTGGGAGACGCCGAAGCGGTCGGCGTCCATGATCACCATCGCCGTCGCGTTCGGCACGTTCACCCCCACCTCGATCACCGTGGTGGCGACCAGGACGTGGGTCTCGCCCGCGGCGAAGCGGCGCATCACCGCGTCCTTGTCGTCGGGCTGCATGCGGCCGTGCAGGACCTCGACCCGCAGGCCCCGCAACGGGCCGCGGGCGAGCTGCTCGGCTACGTCCAGGACGGCGAGTGGCGGCCGCTTCTCGGCCTCCGCCGCCTCGTCCGCCGCGGACTTCTTCTTGCCCCTCTTCGCGCCCGCTTCCTTCTCGTCCTCGTCGTCGCCGATGCGGGGGCAGACCACGTACGCCTGGTGGCCGTTCTCCACCTCCTCGCGGACGCGCTCCCACGCGCGGGCGAGGAAGTGCGGCTTGTCCTGGGCCGGGACGACATGGCTGGAGATCGGCGAGCGCCCGGCGGGCAGCTGGTCGAGCACGGAGGTCTCCAGATCGCCGAAGACCGTCATCGCGACCGTGCGCGGGATGGGCGTGGCCGTCATCACCAGCAGGTGCGGGGGCTGCTTGCCCTTGCCGCGCAGGGCGTCGCGCTGCTCCACGCCGAAGCGGTGCTGCTCGTCGACCACGACCAGGCCCAGGTCGTGGAACTGCACCTTGTCCTCGATCAGCGCGTGCGTCCCGATGACGATCCCGGCCTCGCCGGTGACCAGGTCGAGCAGCGCCTGCCGCCGCGCGGCCGCGCCCATGGACCCGGTGAGCAGCGTGACCTTGGTGGCGTGCTCACAGCCGCCGAGCATGCCGCCCTCGGCCAGCTCCCCCATCATCTCGGTGATCGACCGGTGGTGCTGCTGCGCGAGCACCTCCGTGGGCGCGAGCATCGCGGCCTGGCCCCCGGCGTCCACGACGGCGAGCATGGCGCGCAGGGCGACCATCGTCTTGCCGGAACCGACCTCTCCCTGGAGGAGGCGGTGCATCGGGTGTTCCGTGGCGAGGTCGGTGAAGATCTCGGTGGTGACGCGGCGCTGGCCGTCCGTGAGCTCGAAGGGGAGCTTGGCGTCGAAGGCGTCCAGGAGGCCGTCCGGGCGGGGGGTGCGGGCGACGGCGGGCAGTTGGGAGTCCGCGAAGCGGCGGCGGGCCAGGGCGACCTGGAGGACGAAGGCCTCGTCCCACTTCAGGCGGTCGCGAGCCGTCGCGACGTCCGCCTTCGCGTGCGGCCGGTGGATCTTGAGGAGGGCCTCGGGGAGCGGGATGAGACCGCGGCCCTCGCGCAGGGCGGGCGGCAGCGGGTCCAGGGCCTCCCGGGCGCTCGGCAGCACCGCGTCGATCGACTTGGCGATCTTCCACGACTCCAGCTTCGCGGTGGCCGGGTAGATCGGGATGAGCGCGCCCGCCCAGGAGTCCACCGCCTCGGCGGCGGACTCGCCGTCGGCCCGCAGCAGCTCGTACGCGGGGTGGGCGAGCTGCATCTTGTGGTTGAACACGGAGACCTTGCCCGCGAACATCGCGCGCGTGCCGGGGAGCAGGTCCTTGTGCGGCTTGTGGATGCCACGGCCGAAGAAGACCAGCTGGAGCTGGCCGCTGCCGTCCGTGATCGTCACCTCAAGGCGCTGGCCGCGCCCCGCGTTGAACTTCAGGACGCGGGCGCTCGCCACCTGGGCCACGACCGTGACGTGCTCGTCCAGCGGGAGGTCGGAGAGGCGGGTGAGCTCGCCCCGCTCGGCATAGCGGCGGGGGTAGTGGTGCAGGAGGTCGCCCACCGTGTGCAGGTCGAGGTGCTCGGCCATGACCTTGGCGGTGGCTTGGCCGAGGGCGTTCTTCAGCGGTTCTTGGAGCGCGTGCACGAGATCCATTGCACACCACGCCACTGACATTCCGGGGCCGGGCCCGCAAACCCGGGCCCCGCTTGGGCGTGGGGCGGCTCCGGGGCTACTCCACGCCGACGACGGCCCCGGGGCTACTCCACGCCGATGAGGAGGAGGGCCGACTGCGGGCCGCCCCGGTACAGGACCGTGTCCACGGCGAGGTGGCCGTCGCGCACGTGCTTCTGGAGGCGCTCGGCCACGTCGTCCGGGACCTCCTCGCCCAGGACCAGCGTGACCATCTCGCCGCCCGCCGCCAGCATCCGGTCCAGGACGACCTCGGCCGTGGCCGGGACCTCCGTCCCGATGACCGCCACGTCGCCGTCGATGAGGCCGAGGACGTCCCCGGCCTGGCAGATGCCCGCGGTCGTCCACGACTGGCGCTCGGCGATGGCCAGTTCCGCGTACCGGGTGGCCCCGGCCGCCGCCGTCATCGCGACGACGTCCTCGTCGAAGCGCCGGTCCGGCTCGTGCACGGCGAGCGCCGCGATGCCCTGCACCGGGGAGCGGGTCGGGATCAGGGCGACGCGCACGCCTTCGGAGCGGGCCTGTTCGGCGGCCGCGGCCGCGGTGTGCCGCAGCTCGGCGTCGTTGGGCAGCAGCACCACCTCGCGCGCGTGGGCGCGGCGGACTGCCTGGACCAGCTCGCCGCTCGCGGGCGGCTCCCCCGCGCGCGCGACGGTGGTCGCGCCCGCCTCCGCGTACAGGCCTCCCAGGCCCTCGCCGCGGACGACGGCCACGATGCCGCGCTGGGCGCGCTCGCGCGGCGGCTGCGCGGCCCGGACGGCGTGGGCGTCGCCGAGGCCGAAGTGCGTGATGCGGATGCGGTACGGCCTGCCCGCCTCGACCCCCGCCTCGACGGCCGCGCCCGCGTCGTCCACATGCACGTGCACGTTCCACAGCCCGTCGCCGCCGACGACGACGAGGGAGTCGCCGAGGGCGTCGAGCCGCGTCCGCAGCCGGGCGACGGCGTCGTCGTCCGCCTCCAGGAGGTAGATCACCTCGAAGGCGGGACCGGAATCGGCGCCTTCGGCGCACTCGGCGGCTGGGGCAGCCGTGCCGTCCGCGCCCTCCGCGCCCTCTACGCGCGCGTGGCCGTCCGTCCGCGGCCCGCTGTTCGCGGAGGTCCAGGCGTTCCAGGCGGCGGGGTTCCGGGTGCCCACGTGCTCCCCCGACAGGGCGCCGACGAGCGCCCCGAGCACCGCCACGAGCCCGCGGCCCCCGGCGTCCACGACGCCCGCGCGGCCGAGCACCGCCAGCTGGTCCGGCGTCGCGGCCAGGGCCGCGCGGGCGCCGTCGTAGGCCGCGCGGGCCACCGTGGCGCAGTCGTCCGCAGGCTGCCCCGCGGGCCGCCCGGCCCCGGCCGCCTCCGCGGCCGCCCTGGCGACCGTCAGGACCGTCCCCTCCACGGGGTGGGCGACCGCCTGGTACGCGGACTGGGCCGCGCGCCGCAGCGCCAGCGCCAGGCGCTCCCCGTCCGCGTGAGGTGCGTCACCCGCGGGGCCCGGCGCGCGCTCGTCGTCGGCCAGCACCTGCGCCATGCCCCGCAGCAGCTGCGCGAGGATCGTGCCCGAGTTGCCGCGGGCCCCGATCAGGGCCCCGTGCGCCAGCGCGCGCACGGCCTCGGCCCGGGTGGGCCCGGCGGGCTCCAGGCCCGTGAAGACGGCGTCGACCGCCCGGGTCGCCGACTCCATGGTCAAGTAGAGGTTGGTCCCGGTGTCCGCGTCCGCGACCGGATAGACGTTGATCGCGTCGATCTCCTCGCGGGCCTGCCCCAGCGCGTCCAGAGCCAGTGCGCTCCAGGCGCGGATCGCGACCGCGTCGAGGTCCTGCGGCAACTGTCGCCTCCTAGAGAGCGTCCGGAACGGCCGGTTCAGCGGGATGAGACGCAGCGTAGACCCGGTGCGGGAGGGGAGCGCGGGGCGGGCCCCGGGCGAGACATGGTAGTTTCGTTGTACCGAAGCAGTCGTTGTATGCTGCTCCGGTTGCCCGATACACATCGGGACATTCCCCTGGCACCGCCACCCAGATCATTCGCTCTGATCCCGGCATGCCGGGTTTAACCGTAAGTGCATCTGAAGTCTTTGGAGTGACCCGTGGCTGCCAACTGCGACGTCTGCGGCAAGGGGCCGGGCTTCGGCAACAACATCTCGCACTCGCACCGCCGTACGCCCCGTCGCTGGAACCCGAACATCCAGCGCGTGCGTGCCGTGGTCGGCGGGACGCCGAAGCGGCTCAATGCCTGCACCTCGTGCATCAAGGCCGGCAAGGTCTCGCGCTGACGCTAGTTCTGCGCGGCCACCTGGCCGGTTACCGGAAGGCCGGTCCCCTCGGGGGCCGGCTTTTTCGCGCGCCGACGTCAGTACTTCCCGTACGCGCACCAGCACGCTCCGTGCGCACAGGGCGCGGGCGGCGCTGGTGTGCGCGCACGTCCTCGTGGGTGGCTCAGGAGCCGTCCCGGAATCGCCAGCCGTGATCCACGGGGCCGATGCCGTCGCCGAGGGCGAACCCGGCGGCGATCGCCCCGGTGACGTACTCCTTGGCGGCCCGCGCGGCCTCGGGCACGGAGCGGCCCTGGGCGAGGTGGGCCGCGAGGGCGCTGGCGAGGGTGCAGCCGGTGCCGTGCGTGTGGCGGTTGTCGTGGCGCGCGGACCGCAGCCAGTGCTCCTCGGAGCCGTCGGTGAGCAGGTCCACGGCGTCCTGGCCGCCGGGCAGGTGGCCGCCCTTGACGAGCACCCACCGGGGCCCGTACGCGAGTAGGGCCGCGGCGGCCCGCCGCATGTCGCCCTCGGACTCCACGCGCAGGCCCGTGAGTTGCGCCACTTCGTCCAGGTTCGGCGTGGCGACCGTGGCGACGGGGAGCAGCTTCGTGCGGACGGAGTCCAGGGCGGAGGCGGCGAGCAGCGCGTCGCCGTGCTTGGAGACGCCGACGGGGTCGACGACGGCCGGGGCGTCGGTGCCCGCGAGCAACTCGGCGACCGCCTCGACCAGTTCGGCCGAGGCCAGCATGCCGGTCTTCACGGCCTGTACGCCGATGTCGTCGACGACGCTGCGGTACTGGGCGCGCACCGCCTCGACGGGCAGCTCCCAGGCTCCCTGGACGCCCAGGGAGTTCTGCGCGGTCACGGCGGTGAGCACGCTCATGCCATGGGTGCCGAGCGCCAGCATGGTCTTCAGATCGGCCTGGATCCCGGCCCCGCCGCCGGAGTCGGAGCCCGCGACGGTCAGCACCCGGGGCGGCGCGAGGCCCGGCCGCCTCGGCGACTCCCCCCGGGGCTCGCTCAGCGGCTCCATCAGTCGTGGCCTCCGTTGTCCCCGAAGTGGTCCCAGCCCTTGCTGGTCCACGGCGCGCCGTCCACGGTCACCTGCGGCATCGCCGAGGGGTTGAGGACCTCGCCGATGACCTTCCAGCGGGCGGGCAGCTTCACGTCGGAGGGGAACGTGGCGACGATCGCGTGGTCCTCGCCGCCGTTGAGCACCCACTGGAGCGGGTCGATGCCGACCGCCTGGGCGATGTCGTTCATCTGCGAGGGCACGTCCACGTCCCCGGAGCGGACGTCGATGCGCACCTTGCTGGCCTCCGCGATGTGGCCGAGGTCGGCGATCAGGCCGTCGCTGACGTCCGTCATGGCGGTGGCGCCGAGCCCGGCGGCCGCGGGGCCCGCGTGGTACGGCGGTTCGGGCCTGCGGTGGGCCTCCACGAAGGCGCGCGGCGAGCGGAAGCCCCGGGAGAGCACCGCGTGGCCCGCGGCGGACCAGCCGAGCCAGCCCGTGACGGCGACCGTGTCGCCGGGCTGCGCGCCCGCGCGCGTGACGGGTTCGTGGTTGCGCAGATCGCCGAGGGCGGTGATCGAGACGGTGATGGTGTCGCCGCGCACGACGTCGCCGCCGACGACGGCGGCGCCCGCCACCTGGCACTCGTCGCGCAGGCCGTCCATGAGCTCGGTGGGCCAGCTCGCGGGGAGTTCGGCGGGGACGACGAGGCCGAGCAGGATCGCGGTCGGCACGGCGCCCATGGCGGCGATGTCCGCGAGGTTCTGGGCGGCGGCCTTGCGGCCCACGTCGTACGCCGTGGACCAGTCGCGGCGGAAGTGCCGTCCCTCCAGGAGGATGTCGGTGCTCGCCACGACCCTGCGGTCCGGGGCGGCCACGACCGCGGCGTCGTCACCGGGGCCGAGGCGTACGGCCGGAGTGGAGGTGAGCCGCGAGGTGAGCTCCTTGATGAGCCCGAACTCCCCCAACTCGCCGACGGTGCCCTTCATGCGCGTGCTGCTCCTTCTGCCGCGGTCCGCTTGCGGTCGCGAGCCGTCCCTGTCGTCGGTACGGTCGACGTGACCGTCAACCTCTGTTGTCCGTCCGCCGTGATGTGCGCGGCGCGGCTCCCCCGGGTCTCCCCGTGACGAGCGGCGACGCGGTACCGTGGCGTCCCTTCTCCCCACATGATCCTCGTGGCCGCCCTGGAGGTTCCGTGGTACAGGCGTACATCCTGATCCAGACCGAGGTCGGCAAGGCGTCGACCGTCGCCGAGCTGATCGGCAAGATCCCGGGAGTGATCCAGGCCGAGGACGTGACCGGTCCCTACGATGTCATCGTGCGCGCCCAGGCGGACACGGTGGACGAACTCGGCCGCATGGTGGTCGCCAAGGTCCAGCAAGTGGACGGCATCACCCGCACCCTGACCTGCCCGGTCGTGCACTTGTAGCCCCCGTCTACCCTTGGCCGGTGAACGTTTCCCGCCGGCTCCGCCTCCCGCTCGGGCTGTCCGCCCTCGCACTGCTGATCGCATGCGCGGGCTGCTCCTCAACGGACGACGGGGGGACGGCCGCGGTTCCCTCGCCGGGCGCCGGCGTCACCGAGCTGTGCCGGAACTTGGACGAGCGACTGCCGCGCGAGGTGGACGGGCTCGACCGGCGTGACCCGAAGCCCGCGTCGCCGCTCACCGCAGGGTGGGGGGACCCGGCGATCATACTGCGCTGCGGGGTGCCGCGACCGGCGAAGATGAACGATCCCGAAGCCGACGGCGTGACCGTGAACGGCGTGGGCTGGCTGCTGGAGAAGCAGACGGACGGTTCGTTCCGCTTCACCACGACGCTGCGCAAGGCCTACGTCGAGGTGACCATCCCCGAGCAGCGGACGGGGGCCGGCGTGAGCCCCCTCACGGACTTCGCCGCCCCCATCAAGAAGTCAATCCCGGAAGGAATCGCGTAGCAAGGGCACTCTCCTACGGGAAGGCGCCCGGTACAGGAGCGCCCCCGAAGGGGCGCGGGGAACTGCGCGCCAAGCCCGAGACGGCCCGCAGTCGCCCCGAGAGGCGAGCCGCCCCCGACGCCGCGCGCTAGCGCAACCCCGTGGAGCGCCGCAGCGCCGCCTGAATCAACCGATCCACGAGTTCCTCGTAGGAGACCCCGCTCTTCTCCCACATCTGCGGATACATGGAGATCGGCGTGAAGCCAGGCATCGTGTTGATCTCGTTGATCACGAACCGGCCGTCCTCGGTGAGGAAGAAGTCGGCGCGCACCAGCCCCTCGCAGGAGGCGGCCTCGAAGGCCTCGACCGCGAGCCGCTGGACCTCGGCGGTCTCCTCGGGCGTCAGCGGGGCGGGCACGATGCCGGGCGTCGAGTCGATGTACTTCGCCTCGAAGTCGTAGTAGTCGTGCGCCTGGACCGGCGGGATCTCGGCGGGCACGCTGGCGCGCGGTCCTTCCTCGAACTCCAGGACGCCGCACTCGATCTCGCGGCCGCGGAGCAGGGCCTCCACGATGATCTTCGGGTCGTGGCGCTGGGCCTCCGCGATCGCCTCGTCGAGGCCCTCGAAGGAATCGACCTTGGTGATGCCGATCGAGGAGCCCGCGCGCGCGGGCTTGATGAACAGGGGCCAGCCGTGCTCGCCCGCGAAGTCCGCGATCCGCGCGCGGGCGCCCTTCTCGTCGCTCTCCCACTCGCGCGGCCGGATCACCAGGTACGGGCCGACGGACAGGCCGAAGGAGGTGAAGACGCGCTTCATGTACTCCTTGTCCTGGCCGACGGCCGAGGCGAGCACGCCCGCGCCCACGTACGGCACGCCGGACAGTTCGAGCAGGCCCTGGAGGGTGCCGTCCTCGCCGTAGGGTCCGTGCAGCATCGGGAAGACGACGTCCACCTCGCCGAGCGCCTTGGGCACGGAGCCGGGCTCGCTGTAGACGACCTCGCGGTTGCCGGGGTCCAGCGGCAGGACCACGCCGCCGTCGGCGGACTCGGCCAGGTCGGCGACGTTGGGCACCTTGCGGTCGGTGATGGCCATCCGCTCGGGCTCGTCGGCGGTCAGCGCCCAGCGGCCGTCCGTGGTGATGCCGATGGGGAGCACGTCGTACTTGCCGCGGTCGATGGCGCGCAGGACGGCACCGGCGGTGACGACGGAGATGCCGTGCTCCGAGCTGCGGCCGCCGAACACGACGGCGACGCGCGGCTTCCGGGTCGGCTCGGCGCCCGGCTCGGGGCTCCGCTGAGGGCTCTGGGGGAGGTTCTCGCTGCTCATATCGCGTTGAGCGTACCCGCTGCCCCAGGCAACGTGAGCGCGCCGCCCACGGCATGCGCCCCGAAGGGGCGCGGGCCCGGCGCCGCTCAGGCACAGCGCTCAGCGCTCCGGTTTGGCGCTGCGCGCCATCAGCTCCTTGAGCGCGACCATCGGCGGGGTGCCCTCGTGCACGATGCCCACGACGGTCTCCGTGATGGGCATGTCGACGCCGTGCCTGCGGGCCAGGTCCAGCACGGACTCGCAGGACTTGACGCCCTCGGCGGTCTGCTTGGTGACCGCGATGGTCTCCTCCAGGGTCATGCCCTTGCCGAGGTTGGTGCCGAAGGTGTGGTTGCGCGACAGGGGCGAGGAGCAGGTGGCCACCAGGTCGCCGAGGCCCGCGAGCCCGGCGAAGGTCAGCGGGTCCGCGCCCATCGCGAGGCCGAGCCGGGTGGTCTCGGCGAGCCCGCGCGTGATGAGGGAGCCCTTGGTGTTGTCGCCGAGCCCCATGCCGTCGGCGATGCCCACGGCGAGCCCGATGACGTTCTTCACGGCGCCGCCCAGCTCGCAGCCGACCACGTCGGTGTTGGTGTACGGCCGGAAGTAGGGGGTGTGGCAGGCGGCCTGGAGCCGCTGGGCCACGGCTTCGTCGCGGCAGGCGACGACGGACGCGGCGGGCTGCCGGGCGGCGATCTCGCGGGCGAGGTTCGGCCCGGTGACGACCGCGACGCGCTCGGCGGCGGCCTTGGTGACGTCCTCGATGACCTCGCTCATCCGCATGGCGGAGCCGAGTTCGACGCCCTTCATCAGGGAGACGAGGACGGTGTCGGGCGCGAGCAGCGGCGTCCAGGCGGCGAGGTTGGCGCGCAGCGTCTGCGAGGGCACGGCGAGCACGGTGAAGTCCGCGCCGTCGGCGGCCTCGGCGGGGTCGGTGGTGGCGCGCAGGTTCCGCGGCAGTTCGACGCCGGGGAGGTAGTCCGGGTTCGTGCGGGTGGAGTTGACCGCGTCGGCCAGTCCGGCGCGGCGGCCCCACAGGGTGACGTCGCAGCCCGCGTCGGCGAGGACCATGCCGAAGGCCGTCCCCCACGACCCCGAGCCGAAGACGGCGGCCTTCAGGGATCGGGTCACTTGCTCTCCTCCGCGCTGCCCTGCTGTGAACTGCCCTGCTCCGTAAGGCCGCTGGGGCCCTGCCCGGCGTCGGCGCCCCGGGCCTTGCGGCGCTGCGCGATCCGCGCCTCGCGCGGGTCGTAGCGCTTCTGCGGGGCCTTCTCGCCGCGCAGTTCCTCCAGGAGGGCGGTGATGTCCGTCATGATGGCCTCCGTGGCCTCCTTCAGGAGGTCGGGGGTCATCTCCTTGTCGTAGAAGCGCGCCAGGTCCACCGGCTCGCCGACGAGGACCTGGTGCGTCTTGCGCGGCAGGAGCCGGGGCTTCTTGGCGTACGGCGGCAGGACGTGGTTGGCGCCCCACTGGGCGATGGGGATGACCGGACGCTTCGTCTGGAGGGCGACGCGTGCCACACCCGTCTTGCCCGTCATGGGCCACAGGTCCGGGTCGCGGGTGAGGGTGCCCTCGGGGTAGAAGGCGACGCACTCGCCGCGCTCGACGGCGTCGATCGCGGCCCGGAAGGCGCTGAGCGCGTTGGTGGTCTCGCGGTAGACCGGGATCTGGCCCGTGCCGCGCATGACCGCCCCGACGAACCCCTTCTTGAAGAGGCCGTGCTTGGCGAGGAAACGCGGGACCCGCCCGGTGTTGTACTGAAAGTGGGCGTAGACCAACGGGTCCAGATACGAATTGTGGTTCACGGCGGTGATAAAACCGCCATCGGCCGGGATGTTCTGCATTCCCCGCCAGTCCCGCTTGAACAGAACCAGCAGCGGCGGTTTACAGATCACGGCCGCCAGGCGGTACCAGAAGCCGATTCTGCGGCGGGACACTCGGACACCTTCCTCCATGAGCCTGGTCGGCCGCACAAGTGTCGCCCCAGGCTGCCGTCCTGTCGAGAACACCGTACGCCCACCCGTCCGCCGCCACCGCCTCCACGCCGCCCCGGCACCTCGCTGACCGGCCATTTCGTCGACCCCGGCCCCTGGCGCCGCACTCCCGGCAGGCCACAATGGGCGCGACGCGAAGGACGGAGCGCCCGTGCACTGGACCCTGGTGATACCGCTCAAACCCCTGGCACGGGCCAAGAGCAGGCTCACTCCCGCCGCGGGCGAGGGGCTGCGGCCCGCGCTCGCCCTGGCCTTCGCCGAGGACACGGTGGCGGCCGCCCTCGCCAGTACGGCGGTAAGGGATGTGGTGGTCGTCACTGATGACGCCAGGGCGGGCCGTGAACTGGCCGCACTCGGCGCCCGCATCGCCCCCGACACTCCGGGAACGGGGCTCAACGCCGCCCTCGACCACGGCACCGCGGTGGTCCGCGCGGCCCGGCCCGATGCCCCCGTGGCGGCCCTGAACGCCGATCTGCCCGCCCTGCGCCCCGCCGAATTGACCCGCGCCCTCGACCGTGCCACCGCTTTTCCCCGCGCGTTTCTCCCCGATGCCGCGGGAATCGGCACCACGCTCCTGTGCGGATCCCCCGGCACGGAATTGCGGCCCCTTTTCGGCCCGGATTCCCGGGCCCGGCACACGGCGTCGGGGGCCGTGGAACTGGCGCTCGCCGACGTGGATTCCGTACGCCAGGACGTGGACACCGGAGGCGACCTGCGGGCCGCGCTCGCGCTCGGCGTGGGCCCGCGCACGGCCGCGGCGGCGGCCGGGCTGCTCATCGCGGACTGAGTACGCTTCTGCTCATGCAGGCCACCGCGTACACGTACGACTCCGACACCCGCACCGGCAGCGTGCTGCTCGACGACGGCACTCCGGTGCCCTTCGACGCCCCGGCCTTCGACGCGGGCGGGCTGCGCCTGCTGCGCGCGGGGCAGCGGGTGCGGATCGAGGTGACCGGCGAGGGCGAGGCCCGCCGGATCACGCTGGTCACGCTCCAGACGTTCTGAGCCACGGCCCGGAACGCCGCGCTTCGTAGACGCCGCGCTTCATAGGCGCCGCACTTCGTAGACGCCGTACTTCGTAGGCGCCACACTTCGTATACGTTCGCCGCTGTGCACGCGCCGCGGGCCGGGCTCCCCAGCGGGAGCCCGGCCCGGCGCGTGAGTACCCCAGTGCCCCTAGCGCTTGCGGGCAGTGGTCTTCTTGGCGGTGGTCTTGCGCGCCGTGGACTTCTTGGCGGGCGCCTTCTTGGCCGTGGCCTTCTTGGCGGGGGCCTTCTTCGCCGCGGCCTTCTTGGCGGTGGTGGCCTTCTTGGCCGGGGCCGCCTTCTTCGCGGTCGTGGCGGCCTTCTTGGCCGGGGTCGCCTTCTTGGCCGTGGTGGCCTTCTTCGTGGCCGTCGCCTTCTTGGCCGTCGTGGCCTTCTTGGCGGTGGTGGTCTTCTTCGCCGCCGTCGCCTTCTTGGCCGTGGTGGTCTTCTTCGCCGCCGTGGCCTTCTTGGCGGTGGTGGCCTTCTTCGCGGCGGCCTTCTTGACCGTCGACTTGGTGCTGCCGCCGGACAGGCTGCCCTTCGGGGCCTTCTTGACCGCGACGTCGTTCTTCGGGAGCTTCTTCGAGCCGCTCACCAGGTCCTTGAAGCCCTGGCCCGCGCGGAAGCGCGGCACCGAGGTCTTCTTGACCCGCACGCGCTCACCGGTCTGCGGGTTGCGGGCGTACCGGGCCGGGCGGTCGACCTTCTCGAACGAGCCGAAGCCGGTGACCGAAACCCGGTCTCCGCCGACCACGGCACGGACGATGGCGTCCAGAACCGCGTCCACGGCGTCGGCGGCCTGCTGACGGCCACCGACCTTGTCGGCAATCGCTTCTACGAGCTGCGCCTTGTTCACGTCTTCCCCTTCGGAGACATTGCCTGAAGCGAATGCGCCAGGCTTTTTCGCACGTTAGGCAGATATATACCGCAAATCAAACACGAAACGGGCTAATCACCCTTGTGCCGCAACGTTCTGGACTCTCGAGGAGTTCCTCGAAGGTCCGTTGAGGCTTGACGCTCAGTCGTCTTCGGGGATTCGGCCCTCGTCGCCCTCGTCGAGGTACGCCATCAATCGCTCCAGACGCCTTGCCGCATCGGCGAGATCGTGTTTGGCCGCGGCCGTAATGACCAGCAGCTTCCGGGTCAGCGCCATCCGTACGCCCTCCGGGACTTGCAGTGCGCGCACTCGGGAGTGCGCTTCCTTCAGCCGGTCCGCGACGAGTCCGTAGAGCTCGAGTTGGTCGTCGCGTCCCATGCACCGATTGTGCCATCTGGGGCGAGTTGTCGCCTCCGCAGGGGGTAACTACCCCCGCCCGGCGCCTTCCTGAGGATACCCGCACCCACGGTGTGCAAGGGGATTTCCAGCCTCTTCTTCCCTTCGCTTCAAGGCAGTTGAGACCACCCGTTCAGGTCATCGGGGGTCAAAGGGGACCGGAAAGGGGCCGGACACGGATGTACCCCCAACCGTCCACGATTGGGGGTACATCGGGTGGGTCGCGGCCCGCGCGGCCGTCGGCGAGGGGGTGTCAGACCCGCGCGGTGCTCGGCTTGTGGGTGGGGCGGAGGGCTTCGTAGGCCGCGATGTCCGCCTCGTTCTGGAGCGTGATGCTGATGTCGTCCAGGCCGTTGAGCAGCCGCCAGCGGGCGTTCTCGTCGAGCTCGAAGTCCGCCGTGATCCCGGGGGCCCGAACCTGGCGATCCCGCAGGTCAACGGTGATCTCGACGGCGGGATCCGCCTCCGTCAGGGCCCACAGGGCGTCCACGGTCTCCTGCTCGAGGACCACCGTGAGCAGCCCGTTCTTGAGCGAGTTGCCCCGGAAGATGTCGGCGAAGCGGGAGGAGATGACGGTCTTGAAGCCGTAGTTCTGGAGCGCCCAGACGGCGTGCTCGCGGGAGGATCCGGTGCCGAAGTCGGGGCCCGCGACCAGGACGGTGGCTCCCTGGCGCTCCGGCTGGTTGAGGACGAAGTCGTCACTCTTGCGCCAGGCCTCGAAGAGCCCGTCCTCGAAGCCGTCGCGGGTGACCTTCTTCAGCCAGTGGGCGGGGATGATCTGGTCGGTGTCGACATTGCTGCGGCGCAGCGGGACGGCCCGGCCGGTGTGGGTGGTGAAGGCTTCCATGGCTGATCAGACTCCGGCGGTCGCGGGGGTGTCGGTGAGGTCGGCGGGCGCGGCCAGACGGCCGGTCACCGCGGTGGCGGCGGCCACCTGGGGCGACACCAGGTGGGTGCGGCCGCCCTTGCCCTGCCTGCCCTCGAAGTTGCGGTTGGAGGTGGAGGCGGAGCGCTCGCCGGGCGCGAGTTGGTCGGGGTTCATGCCCAGGCACATCGAGCAGCCCGCGTGCCGCCATTCGGCGCCCGCCGCGGTGAAGACCTTGTCCAGGCCCTCGTCGACGGCCTGCAGGGCGACCCGCACCGAGCCGGGCACGACCAGCATCCGTACGCCGTCGGCGACTTTGCGCCCCTCGATCACGGCGGCCGCCGAGCGCAGGTCCTCGATGCGCCCGTTGGTGCAGGAGCCTACGAAGACGGTGTCGACCTCGATGTCCCGCAGCCGCTGCCCTGCGCTCAACCCCATGTACTCCAGGGCCTTTTCGGCGGCGAGGCGCTCCGAAGCGTCCTCGTACGAAGCCGGGTCGGGGACGCTCGCGGACAGCGGCAGGCCCTGGCCCGGGTTGGTGCCCCAGGTGACGAACGGCGCCAGGGAGGCGGCGTCGATACGGACCTCGGCGTCGAAGACGGCGTCGTCGTCGCTCCGCAGGGTCTTCCAGTACGCCACGGCGGCGTCCCAGTCCGCGCCCTGCGGGGCGTGGGCGCGGCCCTGGATGTAGGCGAAGGTCGTCTCGTCCGGGGCGATCATGCCGGCGCGGGCACCCGCCTCGATGGACATGTTGCAGATGGTCATGCGGGCTTCCATCGACAGCTTCTCGATGGCGGAGCCGCGGTACTCGATGACGTAGCCCTGGCCGCCGCCGGTGCCGATCTTCGCGATGATGGCGAGGATGAGGTCCTTGGCCGTGACGCCCTCGGGCAGTTCGCCGTCGACGGTGATGGCCATCGTCTTGGGGCGGGCCATCGGCAGGGTCTGGGTGGCGAGCACGTGCTCGACCTGGGAGGTGCCGATGCCGAACGCGAGGGCGCCGAAGGCGCCGTGGGTGGAGGTGTGGGAGTCGCCGCAGACCACCGTGGTGCCGGGCTGGGTCAGGCCCAGCTGCGGTCCCACCACGTGGACGACGCCCTGCTCGACGTCGCCCAGCGGGTGCAGGCGCACCCCGAACTCGGCGCAGTTCTTGCGCAGGGTCTCCAGCTGGGCGCGCGAGACCGGGTCCGCGATGGGCTTGTCGATGTCGAGGGTGGGGGTGTTGTGGTCCTCGGTCGCGATGGTGAGGTCGAGCCGCCGCACCTTGCGGCCCGCCTGCCGCAGGCCGTCGAAGGCCTGGGGGCTGGTCACCTCGTGCAGCAGGTGCAGATCGATGAAGAGGAGGTCGGGCTCGCCTTCGGCGCGCCGGACGACGTGGTCGTCCCAGACCTTCTCCGCGAGTGTCCTACCCATCGCTTTCCCTCCGACCGGCGTCGTGCGCCGGCCCAACTAGAGAATGAGTTCGCCGCCGCCGGCTCCCTCTTCACGCATGCCGGACGTCGGTCGCGGATCCGTTGGTCGGCGGATCGCTCCTCCAGGGTGGCGGGTTCCTGGGAATTTTGAACTTGCGTTTCACAGAGTGAGACGCAAGTATCGTTTCATGGACAACTCTAGCGGCGTAGGCGTCCTGGACAAGGCAGCCCTTGTCCTGGGCGCTCTGGAGTCCGGTCCGGCCACCCTCGCGGGGCTGGTCGCGGCCACCGGACTCGCACGACCCACGGCGCACCGGCTCGCCGTGGCTCTGGAACACCACCGGATGGTGGCGCGGGACATGCAGGGCCGGTTCATCCTCGGCCCGCGCCTGGCCGAGCTGGCTGCGGCGGCGGGCGAGGACCGGCTGCTCGCCACGGCGGGCCCGGTGCTCACGCATCTGCGCGACGTCACGGGCGAGAGCGCCCAGCTCTATCGCCGCCAGGGCGACATGCGCATCTGCGTGGCGGCGGCCGAGCGCCTCTCGGGCCTCAGGGACACCGTCCCGGTCGGCTCGACGCTCACCATGAAGGCGGGCTCGTCCGCGCAGATCCTGATGGCCTGGGAGGAGCCGGAGCGGCTGCACCGGGGCCTGCAGGGCGCGCGCTTCACGGCGACGGCCCTGTCCGGGGTGCGCCGCAGGGGCTGGGCCCAGTCGATCGGTGAGCGGGAGCCGGGCGTCGCCTCGGTGTCCGCGCCGGTGCGGGGCCCTTCGAACCGCGTGGTGGCGGCGGTCTCCGTCTCGGGCCCCATCGAGCGCCTGACCCGGCACCCGGGCCGCATGCACGCCCAGGCCGTCATCGACGCGGCCGGCCGCCTCTCCGAGGCCCTGCGCCGCACCAACTGAGCCGCGCGACCGTCGTACGACCTCAGGGAGAGGGCCCGCCTCAACGCCGCGGCGGGCCCTCTCCCCTTTTCACGACACCGTCAGCACAAGGCCCGTACAGCACGCCGTCAGCTCTGCGGCACGCCGTCAGCCCGACCGGTACGCGAGCCGGTCCTTCGCCTGCCGCCCGCGCCGCTCCACCGGCACCTGCCCGTGCGCCGCCGCGAGGCCGAAGGCGGGCATGTCCATATAGATCGCCTCGTACGCGCCCTCCGGCACGATGTACGTCTCGTGCCACAGGCCCACGTGCCCACGCGCCTTTCCCGCCCGCTCCTTGCGGTTGGCGATCGCCCAGGCCTTGTGGTGGAACATCCGCGGCGAGTGCGCGTACGCGTACAGCTGCTCCTTCGACTCCCAGTACTGGACGACGTAGTACGTACGGGGCGACGCGGTGAGCAGGACGTGCCGCAGCAGCCCCAGGCTCTTGTCCCGGCCCAGCTCGCGCAGCATGCGGACCATCGCGAGGAACACGGGGCCCCAGTGGTGCACGGCCCAGAAGCGGTTGACGCGCATGCCGATCAGGAGCACCACCACCTCCCCCCGGGCGTCAGCGGTGGTGCGTCCCGCGGTGACGGACCTGCCTGGCATGGCTCCCCCTGAGACCTGTTGGTGAGCGGCACTATCCGACCGGCTCATGCTTGGATAGTGCCACTACCCGATAGGAGGCGCAAGAGATGCGGCTGGCCGAGCTGAGCGAGCGCAGCGGTGTGTCCACCGCGACGATCAAGTACTACCTGCGTGAGGGCCTGTTGCCGCCCGGCCGTCAGGTCAACGCGACGACGGCGGAGTACGACGACGAGCACCTGCGCAGGCTGCGTCTGGTGCGGGCGCTCATCCAGGTGGGCCGGGTGCCGGTGGCGACCGCGAAGGAGGTCCTCGGGCACGTCGACGACGAGTCCCTGGGGCGCACGATCCGCATGGGCGCGGCCCTGTGGGCGCTGCCGCAGGGCCCGGAGCCGGACGAGGCCGATCCGACCGTGGCCGGGGCGCGCGCCGAGGTGGACCTGCTGCTGCGGCGGCTCGGCTGGGAGACCTCGCGGGAGCTCGCCGAGCTCTCCCCCGTGCACCGCTCCCTGGTCGCGGCGGTGGCGACGCTGAACCGCCTCGGCTACGCCTGGGACGCCGAACGCCTGGCGCCGTACGCGGAGTTGATGCACGCGGCGGCGAAGCTGGATCTCGACTTCCTGGAGACGCACGGCTCGGAGGCGGAGCGGGTCGAGACGGCGGTGGCGGCGGCGGTCCTGTGCGAGCCGGTGCTGCGGGCGCTGCACCGGCTCGCACAGGAGGAGGAGTCGGCGCGGCGGTACGGCATCGAGTAGGCGCGGCCCGGCCCCACGGCCGGGCTCCGGCGGGCCGGGGCCCCGGGAACGCCGAAGGGCCCCCACCGTGGTGGAGGCCCTTCGGTCTCTGTACCCCCGACCGGATTCGAACCGGCGCTACCGCCTTGAGAGGGCGGCGTGCTAGGCCGCTACACAACGGGGGCGAGGATCTTGCAAGCGTTGATACCGCCGCAGATCCGAGCTGGTCTACCAGGACTCGAACCTAGACTAACTGAACCAGAATCAGTCGTGCTGCCAATTACACCATAGACCAATGATGGTTTAGACCAGTTTGTACCCCCGACCGGATTCGAACCGGCGCTACCGCCTTGAGAGGGCGGCGTGCTAGGCCGCTACACAACGGGGGCCCTAGCGATCCTGCATCAAGGTCGGTGGGAGCTACCCATACCGTCCTCGCGGGAAGGATCTGTACCCCCGACCGGATTCGAACCGGCGCTACTGCCTTGAGAGGGCAGCGTGCTAGGCCGCTACACAACGGGGGCTTTGCAGATGAGCTCTGCGAGCTGGCCTACCTGGACTCGAACCAAGACTAACTGAACCAGAATCAGTCGTGCTGCCAATTACACCATAGGCCACTGGAACGCAACCCCCGGGAGGGGTTCTGTTCCGGTTGCGCTTTCCGGCCGGACCTTTCGGCCCTCTCGGGCGGCGCAGGAAGAACATTACCCGAAGGTGGACGGCGCTCCAAAACGGGTATCCGAGCGCAGCAGCGCGGGGAGCTCCGTGAGGCTCGTGATGCGGTGGACTCCCGACGGGCCGTCCCCCCGCGCGCCGTTGCGGTCGAGCCAGATGCCGAGCAGGCCCGCGTCGCGGGCGCCGCGCGCGTCGATGTCCGGTTCGTCGCCGACGTAGGCGATCTCCCCGGGGGCGAGGGCGAGCGCCTCGCACACCGCCCGGAAGGCCTCCGGGGCCGGTTTGGCGACGCCGAGGTCGGCGGCGCACAGGACGGCCTCGAAGCGGTCGCGCACGCCGAGCGCGCTGAGCTTGTACTCCTGCACGGAGAGCGCCGAGTTGGACAGGACCGCGTGGCGGTAGTCCCCGGCGAGGGCGTCCAGGGTGGGCACGGTGTCCGGGAAGAGGGCCCAGGCGGCCTCGTAGTGCCCCAGGTAGCGGCCGAACCAGGCGTCGGCCTCCGCGTCGTCGAGGGCGGCGCCGAGGAAGTCGCGGACGCGGTCCCTGCGCTGCGCGTAGTACTCCACCTCACCGGCGCCGAAGCGGGCCCAGTGCCGGTCCGTGACCTCCTTCCACAGGGCCAGGGCGCGATCGGCGCTGTCGTACCGGGCGAGGAGGCCCTCGGCGGCGAGGTGGGCCCGCATGCCCGCCAGATCGGCGGACGCGTAGTCGAAGAGGGTGTCGTCGACGTCCCAGACGACGGCCCTGACCGGTCCGGCGGCGCGCTGCGGCTCAACGGCGTTGATCGGCATGTTCCGAACGTACGCGAAAGGGCCCGGAAGCCGTGATGGCTTCCGGGCCCTTTCGTCCGGACCGTACGGGCCGTGCGCGCGGGCCGCCACGCGCCGTGCGCGCGCCGGTGCGCGGGGTCACGCGGCGTTACGCGCCGAGCTTCGCCAGCGCCGCGTCGATGCGGGCCAGGGCGCGGTCCTTGCCGAGGATCTCCAGGGACTCGAAGAGGGGCAGGCCGACCGTGCGGCCGGTGACGGCGACGCGGACGGGGGCCTGGGCCTTGCCGAGCTTGAGGCCGTGCTCCTCACCGGCGGCCAGGACGGCCTCCTTGAGGGCCTCGGGGGACGACCAGTCGGCCGCCTCCAGCTTGGCGCGGGCGGTGGTCAGGAGCGCGTCGGAGCCCTCCTTCATGGCCTTGGTCCAGGAGGCCTCGTCGAAGACCGGCTCCGGCAGGAACAGGAAGTCGACGTTGTCCGTGATCTCCGAGAGGACCTTGAGCCGGGTCTGGGCGTGCGGGGCGATCGCCTCCCAGACGGCCGCGTCGAAGTCCTCGGGCGCCCACGGGGCGTGCGGGGCGCGCAGCCACGGCTCGCAGGCCGCGGCGAACGCCTTCACGTCCAGCATGCGGATGTGGTCGGCGTTGATGGCCTCGGCCTTCTTCAGGTCGAAGCGGGCCGGGTTGGAGTTCACGTCGGCGAGGTCGAACTTCGCGACCATCTCGTCGATCGAGAAGACGTCCTGGTCGGCGGAGAAGGACCAGCCGAGCAGGGAGAGGTAGTTGAGCAGGCCCTCGGGCAGGAAGCCGCGCTCGCGGTAGAGGTTCAGGCTCGCCTGCGGGTCGCGCTTGGAGAGCTTCTTGTTGCCCTCGCCCATGACGTACGGCAGGTGGCCGAACTGCGGGATCGTCTGGGCGATGCCCAGCTCGATCAGCGCCTTGTAGAGCGCGATCTGGCGCGGGGTCGAGGAGAGCAGGTCCTCGCCGCGCAGGACGTGGGTGATCTCCATCAGGGCGTCGTCGACCGGGTTGACCAGCGTGTACAGCGGGGCGCCGTTCGCGCGGACGATGCCGTAGTCGGTGACGTTCTCGGCCTGGACGGTGATCTCGCCGCGGACCAGGTCGGTGAAGGTGGTGGCCTCGTCCGGCATCCGGAAGCGGACGATGTGGCTGCGGCCCTCGGCCTCGTACGCCTGCTTCTGCTCGGCGGTGAGGTCGCGGCAGTGGCCGTCGTAGCCCGACGGCTTGCCGGCGGCGCGGGCGGCCTCGCGGCGGGCGTCCAGCTCCTCGGTGGTGCAGTAGCACGGGTAGGCGTGCCCGGCGGCGAGGAGCTTCTCGGCGACGTCCCGGTAGATGTCCATGCGCTGCGACTGGCGGTACGGCGCGTGCGGGCCGCCGACCTCGGGGCCCTCGTCCCAGTCGAAGCCCAGCCAGCGCATGGAGTCCAGGAGCTGCTCGTAGGACTCCTCGGAGTCGCGGGCGGCGTCCGTGTCCTCGATGCGGAAGACCAGGGTGCCCTCGTTGTGCCGGGCGTAGGCCCAGTTGAACAGGGCGGTGCGGACCAGGCCCACGTGCGGGTTGCCGGTCGGGGAGGGACAGAAACGTACGCGTACGTTCGTCGCGTTAGCCACGCTTGATCACCTTGTTGGTGAGAGTGCCGATGCCTTCGATGGTGACGGCGACCTCGTCGCCGACGTTGAGGGGGCCAACCCCCTCGGGGGTGCCGGTGAGGATGACGTCGCCGGGCAGCAGCGTCATGGCCTCGGAGATGTTCACGACCAGGTCCTCGATGGAGTGCACCATCTCGGAGGTGCGGCCGAGCTGGCGCTGCTGGCCGTTGACCGTGCACTGGATCGTGAGGTCGCTCGGGTCGAGCTCCGTCTCCACCCAGGGGCCGAGCGGGCAGGACGTGTCGAAGCCCTTGGCCCGGGCCCACTGCTTCTCGCGCTTCTGCACGTCGCGGGCGGTGACGTCGTTGGCGCAGGTGTAGCCGAAGATCACGTCCTTGACGCGCTCGCGCGGGACCTCGCGGCACATGCGGCCGATGACGACGGCCAGCTCCGCCTCGTGGTGCAGTTCCTCGGAGAACGGCGGGTACTGGATGGCGTCGCCGGATCCGATCATCGAGGTGGCGGGCTTGAAGAAGGCGAACGGGGCCTCCGGCACCTCGTGGCCGAGCTCCTTGGCGTGCGCCGCGTAGTTCCGCCCGAAGGCCACGATCTTGTGGCCGATGACGGGGGCGAGGAGGCGGACCTTGCTCAGCGGGACCTTGACGCCGCTCAGCTCGAAGTCGCCGTACGGGCTGCCCTTGATGATGTCGACGACGAGCTCGTCCGGCTTGTCGCCCTCGACCGCGCCGAAGGCGACGTTGCCGTCGATGGAGAACCTGGCGATACGCACGTGGACGGTGCCCTTTGCTTGTGCGGGTGATCTGGGTGGGCCCAGTCTATGGGGCTTCGCCCCGCTTCCCCTTTTCGCCGCTTCGCGGCTCGTCCTCAGTCGCCGACGGGCTGTGTACGCCTACGGGGCTTCCATGAGGATCGTGCGCTTGGGGTTGGCGGTCTGCGTGGGGAGCTCTACCGCGTGCTCCGGCTGCTCCGCCGCGGGCTTCAGCTCCTCGGCGTCCTTGAGGTGCGCGAGGGTGGTGCGGCGGGGGTTGGCTATGTTGCGGAACATCAGCGTGGACTTCATCTGCCGTTGTGGCCCTGTCGATCGGGGCGCCGCCGAGTGGACGCCGATTGTCGGATTCCCCATCCCTGTAAAGCGTCAGGCTAAACATGCAATTCCCGCGCAATGTCGAGAAGAGGCCATGATCTTCATGTGAGTTTGCTCACGAGGGGATGGATAAATGGGTCAATTCCGGCTGCCCATACGGCCCTTGAAAACGGACATTGCCCCCCTGAAGCTCCCATTCCGCTCCTGATCATGAAGACTGGGACACCGACTCCGGCCTCGCGTCTCGTACGGGAAAGTCCCATTTGGGCGGATTGAGTTTCTACGTCTCGTGACGCGGTCCTCACGTGCTGTCACAGGGAGGTCGGCCTGGACCACGGGCCTTGTTGGAGATCCTGCACTGTGCTGGAATTCCCGGGACCGCCGCGGGATCGAACCGGCGCACAGGGGCGCAACGCAGCGCCGAGGGCGGCGGGAAGGGGGAGCAGCGCCGGTCTCACGACCACCATGGGGTGCCTGACGCCCCGAGACGCCGACACCGTCCCGCCGTCCACGCGGCAGGACGCCTGGTCCAGAGGTTGCGACGCTAGTGCAGGGACGTTTCAAGAGGGATGGCAGCGCTGCGGCGGAGCCGGAGCGCGGCGGAAGTGACCGCGGCTCCTCGGCCCAGCACGCCCAGAACCCCGCATCGGTACAGTCCGGCGACGGCCCCGGAGCCGCGCGTACGGGCGCGCCGGGCGGCGGTACGCCCGCCGACGAGACAAAGGCGAAGGGCGCCAAGACACCCCCCGGTCCCGGCCCCCGAATAGCCCTGCGCAACTGGCGCATCTCGACGCGTCTGGTCTCGCTCCTCGCGCTCCCCGTCATCACGGCGACCTCGCTGGGCGCGCTGCGCATCAACTCGTCGATGGACGAGATCCAGCAGCTCGACAACATGAAGCTGCTGACCGATCTGACGGAGGACGCCACCCGCCTCGCCGTCGCCCTCCAGGAGGAGCGCGACCAGTCGGCGGGCCCGCTCTCGCACGGCGCCAGCGACACCGACTTCACCGTCAAGAGCGTGCGGGAGAAGACGGACCGCGCCTACAAGAACTTCCTGTCGGGCACCCAGAACGTCGACGACAGCGACGGCGACAAGGGCTTCCTCGGCATCCGGCAGAACACGGTCCAGATCACCCGACAGCTCCAGAAGATCAAGGACGTCCGCCGGGACGCGTACCAGAAGAACGTCCCGTCCTCGCAGACGGTCGACGGCTACAGCCAGCTGATCCAGCAGCTCCTCGCGCTCTCCGAGGACATGGCGCAGGCGACCAGCAACCCGGACATGATCCAGCGCACCCGCGCCCTGGCGGCCTTCTCCTCCGCCAAGGAGTTCGCGTCCGTCCAGCGGGCCGTCATCGCGGCCGCGCTCCCGGCGAACAACCGCGAGTTCGGCAAGCTCTCCGACCTCGACCGCCGCTACGCCCTCACGGCGCTCGAGAAGGAGACGGACGAGCTCCAGTCCTTCAACCGGATCTACGTCGGCAACGGCGCGAAGCTGCTCGCTCCCATCAGCCGCGGCAACCAGACGATCCAGGGGGCCGACGCCTACGCCCAGCGCGTGCTCGAACAGCCCAACGGCATCAAGCTCCGCGGCAAGCGCTCCTACAAGGACTGGGTGGACGCCGACTCCACCAAGATCTCGGAGATGGGCAAGATCGAGCTGACGCTGCTCGACGAGATGGAGCAGAAGGCCCGCTCGCTGCGGAACGAGTCCGAGCAGCAGGCGATCCTCAACGGTGCGCTCATCCTGCTGGTGCTCGGCGTCTCGCTCGTCGGCGCCTTCGTCGTGGCCCGGTCCATGATCCGCTCGCTGCGCCGGCTCCAGGACACCGCCACCAAGGTCGCCCAGGACCGCCTGCCCGAGCTGGTCAAGCAGCTCTCCGAGTCCGACCCGCAGGACGTCGACACGTCCGTGGAGTCCGTCGGTGTGCACTCCCGGGACGAGATCGGCCAGGTGGCCGCGGCCTTCGACGACGTGCACCGCGAGGCCGTCCGCCTCGCCGCCGAGCAGGCCCTCCTGCGGGGCAACGTCAACGCGATGTTCACCAACCTCTCGCGCCGCTCCCAGGGCCTCATCCAGCGCCAGCTCTCGCTCATCTCCGAGCTGGAGTCCCGCGAGGCCGACCCGGACCAGCTGTCGTCGCTGTTCAAGCTCGACCACCTCGCGACCCGCATGCGCCGTAACGGCGAGAACCTCCTCGTGCTCGCCGGTGAGGAGCCCGGCCGCCGCTGGACGCGGCCCGTGCCGCTCGTCGACGTCCTGCGTGCCGCCGCCTCCGAGGTGGAGCAGTACGAGCGCATCGAGCTGTCCTCGGTGCCCGCCACCGACGTCGCGGGCCGCGTCGTCAACGACCTCGTGCACCTCCTCGCCGAGCTGCTCGAGAACGCGACCTCGTTCTCCTCGCCGCAGACCAAGGTCAAGGTGACCGGTCACGCGCTGCCCGACGGCCGCGTGCTCATCGAGATCCACGACACCGGCATCGGCCTCTCCCCCGAGGACCTCGCCGCGATCAACGAGCGGCTCGCGTCGCCGCCCACCGTGGACGTCTCCGTCTCCCGCCGCATGGGCCTGTTCGTGGTCGGCCGCCTCTCGCAGCGCCACGGCATCCGCATCCAGCTGCGGCCCTCGGACTCCGGCGGTACGACCGCGCTCGTCATGCTGCCCGTCGACGTCGCCCAGGGCGGCAAGAAGGGCCCGGGCCAGCCCGGCGCCCCGGCGCCGACCGGCGGTCCCGCCGCGGCCCAGGCCGCCGCGGGTGCCGCAGCCGCGCGCCGCGGAGGCG
This sequence comes from Streptomyces sp. NPDC053474, assembly GCF_044544845.1. Lineage (NCBI taxonomy): Bacteria > Bacillati > Actinomycetota > Actinomycetes > Kitasatosporales > Streptomycetaceae > Streptomyces > Streptomyces sp. NPDC053474. The sequence goes on along the minus strand of NZ_JBITXV010000007.1, from coordinate 374,222 downwards.
GTGTGGCGGCCGGTCTGAGCGGCGCGGCCCGCGCCCGCCAGAACAACCAGGTCGGCCCCGCCGCCGGTGCCCAGCGCGGCCAGGTCGCGGGCTCGGGCCCGCGGGCGGCGCTGCCCTCGCGCGGCAACGGCCAGGGCGCGCCCTCGGCCGGGTCCCCGGTGGCGCCGGGCGGCCTCGCGAGCGGTCCCGGTGCCTTCGGCCAGGGCCAGGGCGGCAACCGTGCCGGGGCGGGCAGCATGCCGCAGCCTCCGGTGCCTCAGCAGCGGACGAACGACGCGGGTCAGGCCGTCGGGTCCGGCCCGGGCGCGGGCTCTGGCGCGGGCTCCGGCCCGGGTGAGCAGGACCGCAGGCCGCAGCTGCCGCCGCGCGGCGGCCCTCGGGCCGAGCTGCCCGGTGGCAGCCCGCAGCAGCCCCGCGTGCCCAGCTGGAGCGACGAGAACGCGCAGCCGCAGGTCTCGCGCGAGCCCTTCGACGCTCCGCGCGGCCACGAGGAGCCCGAGTCCACCGGCCAGTTCGCGCAGCCCGCGGGGATCGCCGACGACCTCCAGGGCCCGGGCTCGACCGCGCAGTTCGACCGCCCCGACTTCGACGGGCCGCCGCCCGGCACGCAGGGGGCCGCGCAGAGCGGCGCCACCGGCGAGTTCGTGCGCTCCGACGTCTTCGGCGGCCCCGCGGGCCCGGCCCCGCAGGCGCCCCAGCCGCCGCAGGCGGGCCAGTCGCCGCAGGCGGGCCAGTCGCCGCAGGCGCCCCAGTCGCCGCACGCCACCGGTGAGTTCTCGGTGCCGCGGCCGCCCGCGCCCCGCCGCGAGCAGGCCCCGCGCGCCGATCTGGACCAGGGCGGGCAGCAGGCGCAGCGCCCCCAGGCCCAGCTTCCGCAGGCGCCCGAGCCGCAGCAGACCGAGCCGGAGGCCCTGCCGCCCGCGTCCGGTCCGCTGGACGGCCGTACGCCGCTGTACGACACGCTGGAGACCAACTGGTTCTCGCAGCAGGCGCAGGCGCAGGCCGAACAGGAGCAGCGGGCCCAGCAGGAGCGCGCCGAGCAGGAGCGCCAGGCCCGGGCCGAGCAGGAGCGCCAGCAGGCCGAGCGCACCCGGCAGGGCGAGCAGGGCCACCGCCCCGAGCTGCCGCAGCGCGGCCAGGAGCCGGGGGGCCGCCGCCCGGACGCCGGTGCGCCGCAGGCCCAGCAGCCCCAGCAGTCTCAGCAGCTTCCGCAGCGCGGGGCCCGGCTGCCCCGCCGGGAGCCGCAGCTCCCGCAGCGCGAGCCGCAGCGGCCGCTCGACGGCACGCGTCCCCAGGGCGCCCGCCCGCAGGGCGCGCGTCCGCCGCAGCAGTCCCCCGGGACCCCGCCGCCGTCCCCGCGTCCGGGCGGCTTCCAGGCCCCGGGCCCGCAGGGGCAGCAGCACGCCCAGCCCGGCCAGAGCGGCCCGGGCGCCCCCCAGAACCAGCAGAACGCGCAGCACCAGCAGCACCCGAACAGCACCACCGGCAACACCGCTTGGCGCGCCACGCCGAACGACGAGCTGGGCCGCCAGGCCGAGCGCGTCCGGCAGCCCTCCGCGGGCGGCGTCACCACCTCCGGCCTCCCGCGCCGCGTGCCACGGGCGAACCTCGTGGCGGGCACCGCACAGCAGGCGCAGGACAGCTCGGGTCCGCAGGTCTCGCGCGCGCCCGACGACGTGCGCGGCCGGCTGACCAATCTCCGTCGGGGCATTCAGCAGGGTCGCCAGGCCGGTACCGGCCAGACCGGCAGTTTCCCTCGCCCCACTCACCAGCAGGAGCGTTAGTTGAGTCCGATGAGCCAGGCGGCACAGAACCTGAACTGGTTGATCACCAACTTCGTGGAGAACACCCCCGGGGTGTCCCACACGGTCGTGGTCTCCGCCGACGGCCTGCTTCTCGCGATGTCCGAGGGCTTTCCGCGCGACCGCGCCGACCAGCTCGCGGCCGTCGCCTCCGGCCTGACCTCCCTCACCGCCGGGGCCTCCCGGATCTTCGAGGGCGGGGCGGTCACGCAGACCGTCGTGGAGATGGAGCGCGGCTTCCTGTTCCTCATGTCCATCTCCGACGGCTCGTCCCTGGCGGTGCTCGCGCACCCGGAGTGCGACATCGGCCTCGTCGGGTACGAGATGGCGCTGCTCGTCGACCGTGCGGGCACCGTCCTCACCCCGGACCTGCGCGCCGAGCTCCAGGGCAGCCTGCTGCACTAGCCGGCGCGCGGGCCAGGCCCGCCGCAGCCCCCGGCCACCCCACAGGCCGGGGACGTCCGATCCGTACCCAACCACCCACCGTCCGGCCGCCACTCATGCCCCCACCAGGCTGGTGTCAGACGGAACGCAGACGAACTGCTGTCCCGCCCGGAGGATCCATGAACCCGCCCACCGCCTCTCATGACCCGTACGGCGCCCAAGCCGGATACGGCTACGAGGGCGACCAGCCGCTGGTGCGCCCGTACGCGATGACCGGTGGCCGGACCAGGCCCCGCTACCAGCTCGCGATCGAGGCGCTGGTCAGCACCACGGCGGACCCGGCCCAGCTGATGGGGCTGCTCCCCGAGCACCAGCGGATCTGCCACCTGTGCCGCGAGGTCAAGTCGGTGGCCGAGGTGTCCGCGCTGCTCTCGATGCCGCTCGGCGTCGCCCGCATCCTGGTGGCCGACCTGGCCGAGGCCGGGCTCGTCGCGATCCACCAGCCCGGCGGTGACGAGAACACCGGTGGCCAGCCAGACGTGACTCTGCTCGAAAGGGTGCTCAGTGGACTTCGCAAGCTCTAGCGCGGGCGGCTTCGCGGACTCCGCCGCCGCGGGCCGGTCCACCACGTCGGCCAAGATCGTGGTGGCGGGCGGCTTCGGCGTGGGCAAGACCACGTTCGTCGGCGCGGTCTCGGAGATCAATCCGCTGCGCACCGAAGCGGTGATGACGTCCGCGTCAGCGGGCATTGACGACCTCACGCATACCGGTGACAAGACCACCACCACGGTGGCGATGGATTTCGGCCGCATCACCCTTGACCAGGATCTGATCCTGTATCTGTTCGGCACCCCGGGCCAGGACCGCTTCTGGTTCATGTGGGACGACCTGGTGCGCGGCGCGATCGGTGCCATCGTCCTGGTCGACACCCGGCGCCTGGCCGACTGCTTTCCCGCTGTGGACTACTTCGAGAACTCCGGGCTGCCCTTCGTCATCGCCCTCAACGGCTTCGACGGCCAGCAGCCCTACACTCCAGACGAGGTCCGCGAAGCGCTGCAGCTCGGCCCGGACACCCCCATCATCACGACAGATGCCCGACAGCGTGCGGAAGCAAAGAGTGGCCTGATCACGCTGGTCGAGCACGCGCTCATGGCACGACTCAAGTAGGCGGGACCATACGGAAGTTGCCGTACATCGCACGGAACGATCTGTGTCCTTTGACACGGACGGCTGCCGTGTTCATAACGTTTCGACAGAGAATTCCGCCGACGCGGCCACACATCGCGGTCGGCCGGTATCACTGTGCTCACAAGGGCCCCGCCTTTTGGCGGGGCTCGCTCTTTATGACCGATTTATCTGAGGCTTGCACCACTCGGATCGCCGCGCTCCTACTGTTTGGAGGAGCACCACCTGACGTGCTGGAATGCGCTGAACTGCCCAGTAGCACGGGCCTTTGGAGACGACAGCGGCACCAGCGCGGGAGCCGCCGCCGAGAGGTTGTTGGTCGAGTGAGGCGAAGCAAGACGAGCCCCGCACCCCCGGACCGGGACACGCGGGGCAACTTCACCCCGCCCCCGCGAGCGGCGACGCCGTCGTCGTCCGCGGACGTACCCGGCGGCGAGCCACAGCCCGCCTCCGGCGGGCGGCTCTCGCCCCGGAACTGGCGCGTGCCGACCCGCCTCAACGCGATCCTCCTCATACCCGTGCTCGTGGGTCTCGTCATGGGCGGCTTCCAGGTCAAGGGCGCCATCGACACCTGGGACGAGGCCCGCGACGCCGAGGCCACGGCCCGTCTGGTGCGCGCTTCGCTGGACTACGGCAACCGCCTCATCGAGGAGCGCGACGTCTCCGCCGCGCCCCTGCTGGGCGGCAAGAAGAACGACCCGGACGTGGCCAAGGCCCGCAAGGCCACCGACCGGGCCGCCGCCGTCTTCGCCGACGCCGCCGAGGACATGCCGCACAAGGAGGGCCTGGAGCGCCGGCTCGCCACCTTCAAGAAGGTCGAGCCCAAGCTGGAGGGCCTGCGCCAGGCCGCGTACACCAGCAAGCTGCCCGGTGTGCGGACCGAAGAGGGCTACGTCGCCATCCAGCACCCGCTGATGGAGTTCGCCAACGAACTCGGCCTCGGCACCGGCAACATCACCTCCTACGGCCGCACCGTCTACGCGGTGTCCCTGGCCAAGGCCGCGCTCTCGCTGCAGCGCTCCATCGGCACCCACCTGCTGGAGAAGCCGGGCCCGACCCAGGGCGACTTCACCAAGCAGAAGGTCTCCTTCTCCTCGTACGCCTACCTCGAGCGCATCGCCATCGAGGAGTACACCGGCGGCGGCACGCCCTCGGACGTGCGGAAGCTGGAGGAGGCCAGGAAGCGGCTGATCGCCGACGCCGCCAAGCAGGCCGAGCAGAGGGCCGCCGAGGCGCGCGCCGCGGGCAAGAAGTACGTCCCGCCGCCGCAGGGCGAGAAGATGCTCGAGCTCATCCTGAGCATGCCGGACACCCGGCCGAGCTCGCGGGTCGAGCTTGCGGGCAAGGGCGTCGACAGCAAGGTGCTGTGGGCGGCCACCACCGCCAAGTTCGGCGCGTACCGCGCCATCGAGGCGGACCTCACCGACAAGGCCGTGAGCGAGGCCTCCGGCATCGCCGACGACGCCAAGACCGACGCCTTCATCACCGGTGCCGCCGTCGTCGTCGCCCTGCTCGCCGCCTTCGTCCTCGCCGGGCTCATGGCCCGCCAGATGAGCCGCTCGATGCGCTCCCTGCGCACGGCCGCCTTCGGCATCGCCGAGCAGCGCCTGCCGATGCTGGTCGACCAGCTCTCGCGCACCGACCCGGGCCGCGTGGACACCCGCGTCCAGCCGATCCCGATCACCACCACGGACGAGATCGGCGAGGTCGCCCGCGCCTTCGACCAGGTGCACCGCGAAGCCGTCCGGCTCGCCTCCGAGCAGGCCCTGCTCCGCGGCAACATCAACGCGATCTTCACCAACCTCTCGCGTCGCAACCAGTCGCTGATCGAGGGCCAGCTGACCCTCATCACCGACCTGGAGAACAACGAGGCCGACCCGGACCAGCTGGAGAGCCTCTTCCGCCTGGACCACCTGGCGACCCGCATGCGGCGCAACGGCGAGAACCTCCTCGTGCTGTCCGGCGAGGAGCCGGGCCGCCGCTGGGACCAGCCGGTGCCGCTCGTGGACGTGCTGCGCGCCGCCTCCTCCGAGGTGGAGCAGTACGAGCGCATCGAGCTGTCGGGCGTCCCGGAGGCCGAGATCCACGGCCTGGCCGTGACCGACCTCGTGCACCTGCTCGCCGAGCTCCTGGAGAACGCCACCACGTTCTCCTCGCCGCAGACCAAGGTCAGGGTCACCGCGACCCGGCTCCCCGACGGCCGCGTGATGGTCGAGATCCACGACAAGGGCATCGGCCTGACCGCCGAGGACTTCGCGGACATCAACCACCGGCTCGCCAACCCGCCGACCGTGGACGCCGCGATCTCGCAGCGCATGGGCCTGTTCGTGGTCGGCCGCCTGGCGGACCGGCACGGCATCCGGGTCCAGCTGCGCCCCTCGGGCGAGCAGGCGGGCACCACCTCGCTCGTCATGCTGCCGGAGGTCATCACGCACGGTGGCGGCGGCGAACTCCACCCGCAGGACAACGAGTTCACGGTCTCCTCGATCATCCCCGAGCAGCAGGCGCAGGCGGCCGAGCCGCTGCGCACGGCCGCCGAGCTGGGCTTCGACGACACCGCCTACCACGGCGAGGGCGCCGAGGGGCAGGGCGGCCAGCTCGACCCGGTGGGCCGTTCCCTGATGCGCGAGGAGCGTCGCGCGGCCCTGGAGGCACAGGCCCAGTCCGGCCGCCCGCTGTACCCCGAAGAGCCACAGGGTGGCCAGGAGGCGTACGGGCAGCCCCAGGCGTACCAGGACCAGGGCGCGTACGAGACGCCCCGGACCGGTTACGAGGAGCAGTACGACCCCCAGCAGGCGTACGACGGCGCGCAGGCGTCCGGCTACGACCAGGGCCAGGGCGGTTACGACACCGGCTACGACGGACAGCCGACGTACGACCAGGGCCAGGCCGCGCAGCCCGCACAGGCCGGGTACGACGACGCGTACTACACGACGCAGGACGGCTACCAGGACGGCGCGTATGCGGAGCCCGGTCAGGGCGGCCACGAGGCCGCCGCGGGGGGCAAGGAGGAGCCCTTCGCCACCTACCCGGCCCGTTCCCACCAGGACGACTGGCCGCTGCGTGACAGCTACCAGGAGCCCTACCAGGGCGAGTACGCTCCCGAAGCGGAATCGGCTCCGGCGGCTGCCGCGGCCGAGCCGGAGCACGTAGGCTTCGACCGTCCGGGCCCCGCCCAGACGCCCCCCTCGGCCGGTCACGAGCTGACCGACGCGGGCCTGCCGCGCCGGGGCGGCACCGCGGCGAACGGCAACGGCAGCGCCCCCGCCGCGCAGGACGAGGAGGGCCGCGAGGGCGAGAGCCCGGACGGTGAGCCGAACAGCTGGCGCACGGCCAACGACGAGCGCTGGCACCGCGCCGAGCAGCTGCGGGAGCCCAAGGCGGGCGGGGTCACCCCGTCCGGTCTTCCGCGGCGGGTGCCCAAGGCCAACCTGGTCGAGGGCACGGCGGAGCAGACCCCGCAGGGCGGCCCCCAGGTCTCCCGCGACCCCGAGGAAGTACGCGGCAGGCTGAGCAACCTGCGCCGCGGCGTCCAGCGGGGCCGCAGCGCGGGCAGTGACACGAATGGCCAGGGCTTCAGCCCTGATAGCACCTACAACCAGGAGCGTTAGTGTGAGCCCGATGAGCCAGGCGGCGCAGAACCTGAACTGGTTGATCACCAACTTCGTGGAGAACACCCCCGGGGTGTCCCACACCGTGGTGGTCTCCGCCGACGGACTCCTTCTGGCGATGTCCGAGGGTTTCCCGCGCGACCGAGCCGATCAGCTCGCCGCGGTCGCGTCGGGTCTCACCTCCCTCACGGCCGGGGCCTCCCGGATCTTCGAGGGCGGCTCGGTGACCCAGACCGTTGTGGAGATGGAGCGAGGATTTCTCTTCATCATGTCCATCTCCGACGGGTCCTCCCTTGCCGTACTCGCCCACCCAGAAGCGGACATCGGCCTCATTGGGTACGAGATGGCACTTCTCGTCGACCGCGCCGGGACCGTCCTCACTCCGGACCTGCGCGCGGAGCTTCAGGGGAGCTTGCTCAACTAACAGACAGACGGTGCGTATTCGCGTCCCGGGGCCGTAAGGTTTCGGGACGCGGCTCCACAGCGATGGCGCCGGGCACAGTTTCGGAGGAGGAGTACGTGGCTGCAACACCCCCAGACGGTTCGTCTTCGGCCAACTGGCCTTCGGGCCGTGGCCAGGGCCAGGGTGACGGTTCGCAGAACCGGTACAACTTCCCCTCCGCGCCCAGCCACCGCCGCCAGGCGCCGTACCGGCAGCCCGGCCCGTACGACCAGCCCGCTCCGGGCGCGTACGAACAGCCGGGTCCTTACCACCAGCCCGCCCCGGGCGCGTACGACCAGCAGCGGCCGTACGCGCCGCGCGTCCAGCCCGCGCCGTCGCAGCGCCGCTCCCCGGAGCGGGCGCCCGTGGCCAGCAACCCGCTGGTGCGTCCATACGCCATGACCGGCGGCCGCACCAGGCCGCGGTACCAGCTCGCCATCGAGGCGCTGGTGCACACCACCGCACAACCGCATCAGTTGCAGGGCCAGTTGCCCGAGCATCAGCGCATCTGCAACCTGTGCCGCGAGATCAAGTCGGTCGCCGAGATCTCGGCACTGCTCTCCATCCCCCTCGGCGTAGCCCGGATCCTCGTCGCCGACCTGGCGGAGGCCGGTCTCGTCGCCATCCATCAGCCCGGCGGGGACGAGTCCGCCGGCGGTCAGCCAGACGTGACACTGCTCGAAAGGGTGCTCAGTGGACTTCGCAAGCTCTAGCGGAGGAGCAACAGCCCGCTCCACCACCAGCGCGAAAATCGTGGTGGCGGGCGGCTTCGGTGTGGGCAAGACCACATTCGTCGGGGCCGTCTCGGAGATCAACCCGCTGCGCACCGAAGCCGTGATGACGTCCGCGTCGGCAGGCATCGACGACCTGACGCACACCGGCGACAAGACGACCACGACGGTCGCCATGGACTTCGGCCGCATCACGCTCGACCAGGACCTGATCCTGTATCTCTTCGGCACCCCGGGCCAGGACCGCTTCTGGTTCATGTGGGACGACCTGGTGCGCGGCGCCATCGGAGCGGTCGTCCTGGTCGACACGAGGCGGCTCGCCGACTGCTTCCCCGCCGTCGACTACTTCGAGAACTCCGGGCTGCCCTTCGTCATCGCCCTCAACGGCTTCGACGGGCACCAGCCGTACACCCCGGACGAGGTCCGCGAGGCCCTGCAGATCGGCCCGGACACGCCCATCATCACGACGGACGCGCGCCACCGCGCCGACGCGAAGTCCGCGCTGATCACCCTGGTCGAGCACGCCCTGATGGCCCGCCTCCGCTAGGCCCCCGCACTGACGCCCGTGGGCCCCGTACTCGCTGGAGTACGGGGCCCACGGGCTTGTCGGTGGCCGGGAAGGCGAGCGGCGGGGCTCAGCCCTGCCAGCTGTGCGGGGCGCGGAAGCCCGGCGTGCGCTCCAGGCGGCGCCACCCGGCCTTGTCGCGGCCGAAGCCCACGGAGGGCACGGCGGCGGGCTGAGCGGCGGCACGGGCCAGCAGGATCGCCGTGAGGGCGGCGACCTCTTCGGGCTCGGCGTGGCCCTTCTCGACGCGGATGTCGGGAGTAGTCATGTGCGGCGTTCTCCTTGTGGGAAAGCGAAGGGGGCGGCGCGGCGCTACTGCGGCGGGTTGCCGTGCTTGCGCGAGGGCAGGTCGGCGTGCTTGTTGCGCAGCATCGCGAGCGAGTTGATCAGCACGGACCGGGTCTCGGCCGGGTCGATCACGTCGTCGACGAGCCCGCGCTCGGCGGCGTAGTACGGGTGCATCAGCTCGGCCTTGTACTCCTTGACCATGCGGGCGCGCATGGCCTCGGGGTCCTCGGCGGCGGCGATCTGGCGGCGGAAGATGACGTTGGCCGCGCCCTCGGCGCCCATGACCGCGATCTCGTTCGTCGGCCAGGCGTAGGTGAGGTCGGCGCCGATGGACTGGCTGTCCATCACGATGTACGCGCCGCCGTACGCCTTGCGCAGGATGAGGGAGATGCGGGGCACGGTCGCGTTGCAGTACGCGTACAGGAGCTTCGCGCCGTGGCGGATGATGCCGCCGTGCTCCTGGTCGACGCCGGGCAGGAAGCCGGGCACGTCGAGCAGGGTGACGATCGGGATGTTGAAGGCGTCGCACATCTGGACGAAGCGCGCGGCCTTTTCGGAGGCCTCGATGTCGAGGACGCCCGCGAGGGTCTGCGGCTGGTTGGCGACGATGCCGACGACCTGGCCGTCGAGGCGGGCCAGGGCGCAGATGATGTTGCGCGCCCAGCGCTCGTGGACCTCCAGGTAGTCGCCGTCGTCGACGAGCTCCTCGATGACCTTCGTCATGTCGTACGGCCGGTTCCCGTCGGCGGGGACGAGGTCGAGCAGCACGTCGGAGCGGCGGTCGGCCGGGTCGTCGCAGGCGGCGACGGGCGGGTTCTCGCGGTTGTTCTGCGGGAGCATCGCGATGAGGTAGCGCACCTCGGCGAGGCAGGTCTCCTCGTCGTCGTACGCGAAGTGGCAGACGCCGGAGGTCTCGGCGTGCACGTCGGCGCCGCCCAGGCCGTTCTGGGAGATCTCCTCGCCGGTCACCGCGCGGACCACGTCGGGCCCGGTGATGAACATCTGCGAGGTGTCGCGGACCATGAAGACGAAGTCGGTGAGGGCGGGGCTGTACGCCGCGCCGCCCGCGCACGGGCCGAGCATCACGCTGATCTGCGGGATGACGCCGGAGGCCTTGGTGTTGCGCTGGAAGATGCCGCCGTAGCCCGCGAGGGCGGAGACGCCCTCCTGGATGCGGGCGCCCGCGCCGTCGTTGAGGGAGACCAGCGGCGCGCCCGCCGCGATGGCCATGTCCATGATCTTGTGGATCTTCGTGGCGTGCGCCTCGCCGAGGGCGCCTCCGAAGATCCGGAAGTCGTGGGCGTACACGAAGACCGTGCGGCCCTCGACGGTGCCCCAGCCGGTGATGACGCCGTCGGTGTAGGGCTTCTTCGCCTCCAGGCCGAAGCCGGTCGCCCGGTGCCGGCGCAGCTGCTCGACCTCCTGGAACGAACCCTCGTCGAGGAGAAGCGCGATCCGCTCGCGTGCCGTCAGCTTGCCCTTGGCGTGCTGGGCCTCGGTCGCCTTCTCGCTCGGTCCCGCCAGGGCCTGCGCGCGGATCCCGGCCAATTCGGCCACTCGGCCCCGCGCGTCGGTGGGCTCACCCGCTGAAGATCCAGCTTCGTCCAAAACGGTCATGCTCTCGACCTTACGAAGTACACGCGCGAAAACGGACCGTCGACTCTGAACAGTCTCGGGACCGTTTTCCTGGCACCCCCGGACAGAAGTTCTGTGCGGTGCGGGCGAAGCCACTGCTCAGGGCCCCATCCGGCTGTAGGGATTCCACAAGGTGCCCAATGAGACTCGGATCACATTCCGGCCCCGGAATGGGTGATTCCGGGCGGAGCCCTCACGTCCGGCGCGGGGTGGCGCGGGCGCCCGGAGCGGGGCGGAATTAGTGGGGGCCGACAATGCCCCACCGCGATTCCAGCCAGCGAGGGACGGGGCCGGACGGCCCGCTCCCGGGCCTTGCCGCGGGTCTCAGGCGCGGTGGATCACGATGTCGCCGAGGCCGGTGCGCGCGCGCACCTTCACCGTCTCCCCGGAGTCGCCCGGGCCCGCCGACGAGCCGAGCGACTGGCGCACGGAGCCGTACTTGGTCTGGACGTCGAGCCAGGCGGCGGTGCCCTCGCTGATGCCGATGTCGACCCGGCCGGTGCCGGTCTCCAGGACGGCGGTGCCGCGCGTCACCTCGCCGATCTCGATGGCGCCGGTCGCGGTCCTCGCGGTGACGTCGGCGCGGGCCCGGGTCACGACGATGGCCCCGTTGGCGGAGCGGACCCGCAGCTCGCCGGCGACCTCGCCGATCTCGGTCGACCCGTTGGAGTTCTTGACGACGGCCGCGCCGCCGATGGCGCCGAGCCGCACCTCGCCGGAGGCCGTGGTGACGTCGGCCGGGCCGTCCGTCCGGTCCACGTAGACCCGGCCGTGTCCGGTGTCGAGGCGCACCGAGGTCGCGCGGACGACCCGGATCTCGCCCATGGACGTCTTGACCTCGCACTCGCCGACGCGGCCCTCGACGGTGCAGTCGGCCATGGAGGTGGTGACGTGCACGTGCGAACCCTCGGGCAGCGCGACCTCCACGTCGACCGAGGAGCCCCGGCCGAAGAGCGAGCGCTCCTTGGGGCCCTTCACCAGGAGTCTGCCGGTGGCGTACTCCACCCGGGTCCGCTCGGCGGCGCGGACGTCGGCGGCGCGGGTCTCGCTGGTCGGGCGCACGTCGACGACGGTCTCGGCGCGGTCGCCCGCGATGATCCGCACCGTCCCGCTCTCGATGGTCACTGAGGCGTTGATGGGCTTGGCGGTGTCGAAGGTTGGCATGGCTGTCCTCGTCGTCGTGGTCCCGGTCCTGCTGATGGTGGAGTCCGCTGCCGCGGGGGCGCCGCGCCGCCCCGTCGGGCAGGCCCTAGCGGGCCCAGCCGGTGAAGCTGTTCCCCACGCCCTCGCCGCGGGCGAGGGGCTGCGGGCTCTCGCTGGGCCTGAGGGCCTCGGCGACGGTGCGGACCAGCCAGGCGTTGACCGACAGGCTCTCGGCGGCGGCGGCCTCCTCGGCCTGGGACTTGAGGTGCATCGGCAGCCGGAGGTTGATGCGGGCGGTGCCGCCCTCCTCGGCCTCGGGAACGGGCGCGGGGGCGGGCGCGGAGCGCGTCACGGGCGCCTCCATGACCGGCGCCTCGAACGCGTCGGCCAGGGGCGGCGGCGTCACCACGAAGTCCGGGTCGCCCCCGCGCAGGCGCACGTCGACCGAGCCGGGGGCGAGGTCTCGGGTAACCTCGTCCATGGCCGCGGACAGCACGTTCAGCAACGTGAGCCGGGTGGCCGACTCGAGCGGGGCGATCAGGCGCTCGGCGACCGCGCGAGCCTCCTCACCACCGGCCTCGGCGGCGACCGCGAGCTCCTGACGGAGTTGGTCGACATACGGCGTGAGATTCATGGCATCACTATGGCACCACAATGGCGCCATGGCAAGTTCCTAGCGCACCTCCACGCCCCGGATTCCCGGATTCTCAGCAGGTCGGGCCGCCCCCTTCGCCATCACTACCCCCTCGCGCCCCGGCGCAGCGCACACCTCGCCCACCCCGCCGGGCACCACACCCTTCCCCTCTCATGGCGCCACACATGGCACCACTCCCCCACACGCCCACACCTGGCGTAATCGAGCCACCACGGAACGATCACGGTTGAACATTGAACCGACCAGCGCTACAGTCGATGTTGTTGAACATTAAACCGCTCATGGTTGCGTCTCCCCCGTGGTCCGCAGCCCGCCCCCCAAGGAGCACGTCATGGGTCTCTTCGGCCGCAAGAACGACAACGCCACCCCCGCCGCCGCGCCCGCCTCCGTCAGCCCTGAACTCGCCGCGGTGACCGGCGACTACGAGCTGGACCCCGCGCACAGCAGCATCGGCTTCGTCGCCCGGCACGCGATGGTCACGAACGTCAAGGGTTCCTTCCTCGACTTCAGCGGCTCGCTGCACCTCGACGGCACCGATCCGGCCAAGTCGACGGCCGTCATCGACGTGACGATGGACAGCATCGACACCGGCAACGCGGACCGCGACGGCCACCTCAAGAGCGCGGACTTCTTCAAGACCGAGGAGTTCCCGAAGATGACCTTCCGCTCCACCAAGGCCGAGGCGCTCGGCGGCGACGACTACCGCGTCACCGGCGACCTGACCATCCTCGGCACCACCCGGCCGCTCACCATCGACCTGGAGTTCAACGGCGCGGCCACCGACCCGTTCGGCAACCAGCGCGTCGGCTTCGAGGGCAAGGCCGAGCTGCTGCGCTCGGAGTGGGGCCTGACGTGGAACGCGGCCCTGGAGACGGGCGGCGTGCTGGTCTCCGACAAGATCAAGCTCACCTTCGACATCTCGGCGATCAAGAGCGCCTCGTAAGGACCCGTTCGAGGCGGGCGGGCGGCCCGCGCCGCCCCCGCCGCCCTGGGACCCGCCGCCCGGGGATCCGCCGCCCTGGGACCCGCCGCCCGCCGTCCTAGAACCCGCCGCCGAAGTCGCCGCCCCCGCCGAAGTCCCCGCCGCCCCCGAAGTCGCCGCCGCCGAAGTCGCCCGCGTCGAAGTCCGCGCCCGTGACGTCGCCGCCGTCGGCCGCGGGGACGCCCGCCGACGCGGCGTACGCCGGGGACGACAGGGCCGAGCCGAGCAGGGTGCCGACGAGGAGGCCGGGGAGCAGGCCGCCGCCGAAGTAGCCGCCCGCCCAGGGGCCGTAGGCCGGGCCCGCCTCCCAGTAGGGGCGGCGGTCGCCGGTGTCGGTGGTGACCGTGCGGGTCATGGGCGCCTCGCCGTCGGCGAGGCGCACCGCGTCGGCCGCGCACACCGGCACCTCGCGGGGCGCGCCGCCCGCGGGGGTCCACTCGGCGTCCTTCACGGAGGGGCCGTGCCGGGGGTCGAAGAAGCACGGCGGCCGCCGCTCGGGCAGCGCGCGGCCCTCGCGGCGCGCGGCGAGCAGGGCGAGCGAGAAGCGGCCGTCCTCCAGGGCCTGAGTGACGGCCCGGACCTGCTCGGGCCGCTCGGCCGCGGCCATGAAGGACTTCGCCTTCTCGTACGCGTCCAGCGCCCGCTCGTAGTCGGCGCGCATGGCGTCGTCGGCACCGGCCTCCGCGGGGTGGAAGTCGAGCCGGTCCAGCTCCTCGCCGAAGGCGGTGATGTCCTCGTCGACGACGACACGCAGCTTCTCCAGGGCCGCGCGCTCCTCCTCGGCGCGCTTGCGGCGGCGGCTCCGGGCCACCGCGTAGGCGCCCGCGCCGCCCGCGACGACCACCGCGCCGACGCCGATCAGCGCCCCGACGGGCGCGCCGTCGTCGCCGGTGTCGCCCCAGGAGGCGGGCGCGCTGCCCGACGTCTCGGCGACGGCCCGGTCCACGAAGTCGTTGAGCTGCTGCTTCGCGGGCTCGCCCCGGACGAGCGTGGTCAGGTTCCGCACGGCGTTGGGCGACAGGGCCGCGCTGTCGGCCTTCGCGTCGAAGGCGTCGCCGAGGCGGATCGCGTACACGCCCGTGACTCCCGTCGCCGTCCGCAGGTTCCGGAACAGGTCCTGCTTCGGGAACGACTCCGGGAGCACGGCGACGAAGACCGGCTTGTCGGCCTTCTTGATCTTGTCGGCGAGGGCGTCGGCGTCGGCGCGGGAGAGCTGGGACGCCGCCGCCCCGTCGACGTACACCGGGTTCTCGCGCAAGGCGTCGGCCACCGTCGTGACGTCCGTGGCGGCCCGGGCCGGGGGCGCGAGCGTGGCGCCCAGGGCCAGGAGCAGTCCGGACAGGATGACGGTCAGCCGCGACGCCGCCTGCCTGGTGGGCCTCATACTTCACGCTAACCCAGGCCGGGCGCGAACGTGCCCCCGCGGCTACTCGGCGGGCTCGACCCCGGCCCTGAGCAGGCCATAGGTGACCGCGTCCTCCAGCGCCTGCCAGGACGCGGCGATCACGTTGTCCGCGACGCCGACGGTCGACCACTCGCCGTCGCCGTCCGTGGTGGAGACGAGCACGCGGGTGGTGGAGGACGTGCCGTGCTTGCCCTCCAGGATGCGGACCTTGTAGTCCACCAGCTCCAGCTTGGCCAGCTCCGGGTACATCCGCTCCAGGCCGACGCGCAGGGCCCGGTCGAGGGCGTTGACGGGGCCGTTGCCCTCCGCCGTCGCCACGATGCGCTCGCCCTTGGCCCACACCTTCACGGTGGCCTCGTTGGCGTGCGAGCCGTCGGGCCGGTCCTCGACGATCGCGCGCCAGGACTCGGTGCGGAAGTAGCGCCGGGCGCGCCCCTCGGCCTCGGCCCGCAGGAGCAGCTCGAAGGAGGCGTCGGCCGCCTCGTACGTGTAGCCCTTGAGCTCGCGCTCCTTGACGCGCTCCACGACGCGGCCGACCAGTTCGCGGTCGCCGCCGAGGTCGACGCCCAGCTCCTTGCCCTTGAGCTCGATGGAGGCGCGGCCCGCCATGTCGGAGACCAGCATGCGGATGCGGTTGCCGACGAGCTCGGGGTCGATGTGCTGGTAGAGGTCCGGGTCGACCTTGATCGCGGAGGCGTGCAGGCCCGCCTTGTGCGCGAAGGCCGAGACGCCGACGTAGGGCTGGTGGGTGGCCGGGGTGAGGTTGACGACCTCGGCGATGGCGTGCGAGACCCGGGTCATCTCGCGCAACGCGCCCTCGGGCAGGACCCGTTTGCCGTACTTCAGCTCCAGGGCGGCGACGACCGGGAAGAGGTTGGCGTTGCCCACGCGCTCGCCGTAGCCGTTGGCGGTGCACTGGACGTGGGTGGCGCCCGCGTCGACGGCGGCGAGGGTGTTGGCGACCGCGCAGCCGGTGTCGTCCTGGGCGTGGATGCCGAGCCGGGCGCCGGTGTCGGCCAGGACGGTGGCGACGACGGCCTGCACCTGGGCGGGAAGCATGCCGCCGTTGGTGTCGCACAGGACCACGACGTCCGCGCCCGCCTCGTGCGCGGCCCGCACGACGGCCTTCGCGTACTCGGGGTTGGCGCGGTAGCCGTCGAAGAAGTGCTCGCAGTCGACGAAGACGCGGCGGCCCTGCTCGCGCAGGTGGGAGACGGTGTCGCGGACCATCTCCACGTTCTCGTCGAGCGTGGTGCGCAGGGCGAGTTCGACGTGCCGGTCGTGCGCCTTGGCGACCAGCGTGATCACCGGGGCGCCGGACTCCAGGAGCGCCTTGACCTGGGGGTCATCGGCGGCTCTGGCGCCCGCGCGCCGGGTGGCGCCGAACGCGACGAGCTGCGCGTTCTTGAAGGTGATCTCTTCCTTGGCGCGGGCGAAGAACTCGGTGTCGCGCGGGTTGGCGCCGGGCCAGCCGCCCTCGATGAAGCCCACGCCGAAGTCGTCCAGATGCCGGGCGATGGTCAGCTTGTCCGCGACGGTCAGATTGATGCCCTCGCGCTGCGCGCCGTCGCGCAGCGTGGTGTCGAACACGTGGAACGAATCGTCGGGGCTGCTGGTTTCCGTCGTCATCTCTCTGGCTCCTGTGTCGGATCTCGGTCTACCGGATGACCGGCTCCACCACCCTCATGATCCCCCGCGCCCTGGTCCTCCGGCCGGGGTGGGCCGGAAAACGAAAAGACCCCTCGCGGGTGCGAGAGGTCTGCGCGCGGGTCGAGGACGGTGCCGCCCCGTACGGTCCGTACGGGCGCGGTCACTGCGGACCGGCGCGCCTGCTGCCCATAATCACGGCGGTAAGCATGGAGGCAGCCTGCCACACGCCGCGCCGCGTCGGAACGGTCGTCTCACCATGCGGGCGACCGTTCCCACGCGGCGCCGCCGTCAGCGCAGGTAGCGCACGAACGCGTCGTAGCCGTCGTTCGTGTCGCCGCGCAGCAGGCCCGCGTCCGCCGACAGGAAGGCGACGCGCCTGCCGTTCGCCGAGATCGCGCCCGGGGCCACCTTGGCGGACGCGGTGCCGCCCGTGGCGTCGGGGGTGACGAGGGCGGCCTTGCCGGTCTTCAGGTCCCGTACGTAGACGGGCCATTCGGTGCCGTACTGGCTGCCGGGCTCCTTCACCTCCGTCACGTAGGTGAGGCGGCGGCCGTCGGCGCTGATGGCGGGGGCGCGGGTGTAGGCCGCGCCGGGGCCGCCCTGGGTGCCGTGGACGCGCTGGTTCTTGCCGGTGGCGAGGTCGTGGACGAAGACGTTCCAGGCCTTGTCGTCGTCGTTCGGCACGAGGTGGGTGTCGCGGGACTCGAAGACGACCGTGCGGCCGTCGCCGCTGAGGGACGGCTCCAGGGACTCCTTCTCCGTCGTGGAGCCGTCGTGGGAGCGGTCGACCTGGGTCAGGCGTCCGGTGGCGCGGTCGCGCAGCCAGACGTCGCTCCAGTCGTCGCCCCGCGGGCCGTTGGTGTAGTTGTGCGCGTAGACGACCTTGCGGCCGTCGTCGCTGACCGTCGGGGTGTGCGCGGAGCGCGGCTCCCAGCCGGGGTTGGGGTGGCTGATCCGCTCGGTGGTCTTCTTCACCCGGTCGCGCAGGAACACGACCTGGCCGTCGGAGCCCTCGCGCTGCCGGGTGTCGAAGACGGCGTAGCGGGCGTCCGGGGTGAGGGCGACGGTGCCCGCGCCCTTGCCGTCGAAGCCGCTCGGCAGCTCCACGTCCAGGCGCTGGAACTTCTTCGTCCTGCGGTCGTAGAGGCGGACGTCGGACGCGCCGTAGTCGTCGGCCGGGGCGGTGATGACGGCGACGTAGCGGCCGTCGCCGCTGAGCGCGGGACTGCGGAGCTGGCGACCCGGGAGGGCGACGCGCTCCGTGCGTCCGGTGGCCAGGGTGCGGACGAACACGTCGGAGCGGCCATTGGTGTCCCCGGCCACCAGGTCGCTCGCCTCCGAGTCGAAGGCGACGACCTTGCCGTCGCGGCTGATCACCGCGGCCGCGGCGGGCGCGTTGCCCGCCGTGCCGCCGGGCGTGACGCTCACGCCGACCGTGCGGGGCGCGGCGGGCGCCGCGGCGGCCGCGGGCAGGGCGGTCGCCGTGACCGCCGCGACGACGGCCGCGGCGGCCAGGGCGGCGCGCTGGGTGCTGTGGCGCATGGTTCGGTTCCCCCGTGTGGTGAGTGGTGCGGATCCGGCAGTCCTTAAGGGCACCGGTGTCGGTGTCCGTGTCGGTGAGGACTGCCGTACGGGCGCTGATGGTTGCCGACACGACTGTTCGCCCCGGGGGCGCGCGGGGGCACGTCCGACACGCCGTTCACGTCCCCCTCACCGGATCGGGCGTCAGCGGACGCGGCGCACGAACACGTCGGACGTGCCGTTGGTGTCGCCCGGCACCAGGTCGGAGGCCGTCGACGTGAAGACGGCGGCGCGGCCGCCGGAGGTCACGGTGACCGCACCGGCGCGGGTCTCGCCGGGGCCGAGCGCCGTGCGGCGGCCCGTGCGGACGTCGAGCAGGACGAGCCGCTCGCCGCCGGTGCCCTCCTGGGGGAGGACGGCGTACCGCGCGTCCCTGCTCGCGGACCGCGCGGGCGTGTCGGCGACCTGCCGGGCCGTGCCCCCGCGCACGTCGTACGCGTACGTCCTGCCTTCGGCGGCGAACAGGACGCGGCGGCCGTCCCCGCTGATCCGGACGAACTCCGCGTCGCTGTCCCCGAGTCCCCCGTCGGCCCGCGCGGTGGTGCCGGTGGCGCGGTCCTCGACGAAGACGTCGCCGCCCTCGGGCCCGGATCCCGTCTTCTGGTAGGCCACGAACCTGCCGTCCGCGCTGAGCGAGGCGGCACCGAAGCGGGTGGTGGTCGCGTCGCCCTCGATCCGCTCGGCGGTGCCGGTGGCCATGTCCCGTACGTACACGTACCGGTCGGTGACGAAGCGGTCGTCGCCACAGGTGTAGAGGACGTACCGGCCGTCGGGCGTGAGGTCCTGGATCCGGGCGGCCGACGCCACGGGGGTGCTCTCGCCCGTCGCCAGGTCGTCGACGCGGGCCGAGGGGCCCTTGGTGCCCTCGGTGTAGCCGACGTAGCGGCCGTCGCCACTGAGCACAGGCGGGCCCCAGTCGAATCCGCCGCCGTGCGCGATCCGGGTGAGCCTGCCGGTGTCCCGGTCCTTCACGGCGAGGCACACGTACGTCTGCTGCTCGCAGCCCGGGAACCCCGGAGGCACGGACGTCTTCGTGGAGAACGCCACGTACCGTCCGTCGTCGCTGATGGCCGCGTGCCGCGACGCCCGCTCCAGCTGCGCCCCGTCGCTCGCCGTGCTCACGCGCTCGGTGAGCGGCTTGCCCGGCCGCGCGTCGGCCGCCGCGGCGGGCAGCGTCGTCGCGCCGAGTGCGGCGGCGAGAACCGCCGCCGCCAGGCCGCGTGGGGTGCGTCCGCGCATGGTGCGTGCCCCTTACGTGGGTCGGGTCATCGGGTGTGGCGTACGAAGACGTCGGCCTCGCCATTGGTGTCGCCCGGGACGAGGTCGGGCGCCGCCGAACCGAACGCGACCGCGCGGCCCTTGGCGGCCACCGCGCCGTGGCCCGCCTGGGCGTCGGGCGGGCCGACGGCTGTGTCACGGCCGGTGCGCAGGTCGAGCAGGTGCAGGCCGTCGGCCCGGGAGAGCACGACGTGCCGGGCGCCCGCGGTGGCCGCCCTGGCGCGGCCCTCGGCGACGCGCGCGGTCGTGCCGGTGCGCGCGTCGTGGACGTAGAGGCCGCCTCGGGCGTTGAAGAGGACCCGGTGGCCGTCGGCGCTGATGCGGACCAGTTCGGCCGTGCCGAGGCCGGTGTCGAGCTGGACGCGCCCGCCCGCGCCGCGCGCCTTGAGGAACACGTCCGCCGTGTCCTCGGGGCCCTCGCTGTAGCCGCCGGTCTGGTAGGCGACGCGGGTGCCGTCGCCGTTCACGGACGCCGCGCCCTTCCAGCCCTCCTCCGGGGGCGAGATCAGCTCGTCGGTGCCGGTGGCGGTGGAGCGGACGTAGAGGAGCCGGGAGCCCTGGGTGCCGTGGCGGTTGCCGATGGTGTACGCGACGTGCGTGCCGTCGGGGCTCAGGGACTGCACCGCGCCCAGCTCGTTGGAGCCGGGCGGGTTCTCGGGCCACAGGCGCCGCGTGGTGCCGGTGGCGGTGTCGTGGAGGTAGGGCGTCGCGAAGCGCGCGCCCGCCGTGAAGGCGACGCGGGTGCCGTCCGCGCTGAGCAGGGGCGAGCTGTAGAGGTGGCCACCGCCGAGGTCGATGCCGGTCAGGGCGCCGGTGGCCAGGTCCTTGACCTTCAGGCAGGGCAGGTACCGCGCGCAGCCGAGGCCCGGCGCCCGGGTCACGAACGCGACGCGGCGGCCGTCGCCGCTGAGCGCGGCGTCGCCGGAGGGCCCGTCGAGCTGGCCGCCGTCGGCCGCGGTGCTGACGCGTTCGGTCCGCGGTGCCCGCGGGGCGGCGTCAGCGGGGGTCGCGCCGAGCACGGCGACGAGGGCCGCGCTCAGCAGGGCTGTCGTGGGGCGGTGTCTCACCGGTTCTCCTGAGCGGTCGTGTGGCAGCGCCCCGAAGGGGCGCGGGGCTGTTCCGATATGCGGCTCCGCCGCGAAGGGGGTCCCCCCTGTTCGAGCGAAGCCGAGAACTTGGGGGAGCGACCAGCCACGACGGTCCGCAGGCGATCGACGGCCCATCGCGGCAACTCCAGCGAAGCGCTTAGCGCGGCGCGCGGACGAACACGTCCGGGACGCCGTTGGTGTCGCCCGGCACGAAGTCCTCGTCGTCGAAGCCGGTGAAGACGACGGTCCGCGCGCGGGCGTCCATGCGGGCGTCCACGGCGTTGGCGGGCCTGCCGTCCTTGTCCGGTGACACCAGGGCGTTGGCCCCCGTGTGCAGGTCGCGGACGAACTCGGCGTCGTCGGCGGTGCGGACCGGCCAGGTGTCGAGCAGCAGCTTCGAGCCGTGGGCGGAGACCGCGTCGACGGACAGCACGCCTTCGGGGCCGGGCAGGACCGCGTCGACGCGGGTGACCTCGCCGGTGCGCAGGTCACGGACGAACGGGTTGACGCTGTCGTTGGGGTCCGGGCCCGGGACGAGGTTGGCGGCGCTCGAGGTGAAGGCGAGCGTGGTGCCGTCCGCACTGAGCAGCGGGCCGGTGGCGGCCCCGTCCGCGGGGCTGCCGTCGTGGGTGGTGTCGGCCTGGGTCTCGCCGCCGGTGTCGCGGTCGTGGACGTAGACGTCGGACCAGTCGCCGCGCGGCGGGGTGCCGCGCACCGCCTGGTAGGCCACCCTGCGGCCGTCGGCGCTGATCGTCGGGGCGCGGAACCCACGGAAGCCCTCGTCCCCGTCGACGGGGAAGCTGACGCGCTCGGTGCGCTGGGCACGCAGGTCGCGCACGTAGACGGCCTGAGCCCCGGTGGTGGTGGAGTCGGTGTCGTCGACGGTGAAGGCGACGGTGCGGCCGTCGGCGGAGAGCGCGGGCGCGGAGCCGTTCTCGAACGGCATGGGCAGGTCGACGTCGGCGCGCTCGGTCGCGCCCGTACGCAGGTCACGGACCACCACGGCGGTCGTGTCGCCGTCCTGCGCGGTGTAGGCGAGGTAGCGGCCGTCCTTGCTGAGGGCCGGTGCGGCGAGCTCGCCGCCGGGGTCCGCGATCCGCTGGGTCCTGCCGTGGCGCAGGTCCCGTACGAACAGGTCCGCCCGGTCGTTGGTGTCGCCGCGCACGAGGTTGCTCGCCTGTGAGGTGAAGGCGGCGACGCGGCCGTCGGCGCTCACGACCGGGTTGCCGGAGGGGCCGTTCGCCGCGCCGCCGTCGAGGGCGGCGCTGATCAGCCGCGTGGTCCCGGCGGGACCCGCCGGTGCCCGCGGCGCCGGTGCGGCGACGGCCGCGGGCAGGGCCGCGGCCGCGAGCAGGAGGGCCAGGGCGCTCCCGGCCGCGCCGCGTCTCTTCTTCCGCTGGTCTGTGGCCATGCGTTCCCCCGGAAGGCAGGGGTCCCCGGCCCGGTGCCAGGGGCCCACCGGGGATGCAAGCGCACGCCGGGCGCGGGGGCAATCAGCCGTAACGCGTACAACCTGGACGGGGCGTCAAGCGTCCGCGACCGGCCCCGGGCCCACCGTCTGGTCGGTGAACTCCCGCGCGTGGTCGAGGACTTGGGGCCGGTCCGTGCCGCGCAGGCCGATCGCCAGATGGATGCTCAGACCGTCGAGGAGCGCCCGCAGGCGGGTCGCGACCCGGTCGGGGTCGACGGCGCGGAACTCGCCGCGCGAGACGCCCTCGGCGAGCAGCGCCACCAGGTCGCGGTGCCAGGCGCCCTCGATGGCGGCCTGCCGGTCGCGGCCGCCCGCGTCGGCGTTGAGCGAGCGGTTCCACACCTCAAGCCAGAGCGTCCAGTGCGGATCGCGGTGGCCCTCGGGGACGTACAGGTCGATGTACGCGTCCAGGCGCTCGCGGGCCGTGGTGTCCTGGGCGAGGAGCTGCCGCCGCCGGGCGCCGAGCCGTCCCTCGCTCCACTCCAAGGTGCGCAGCAGCAGTTCGTCCTTGGAGCCGAAGTAGTAGAGGAGGTGGCCGCTGCTCATGCCGACCTGGCGGCCGAGCGCGGCCATGGTGAGCTGCTCCAGGCCGCGCTCGGCGATCATCTCCATGGCCGCGGCGAGGACGTCCTCGCGCGGGGGCGCGTTCCTGCGCGCGCCGCGCGCGGGGCTCGCTCCGTCCACGTGGTGCTCCTGCCGCTAGATCCTTGGCTGCTGCTGGGTGACGCAGTGAATGCCGCCGCCTCCGGCAAAGATCGTACGGGCGTCGACGAGCGTGACCGTGCGGCGCGGGAAGAGGCGGCGGAAGAGGCCCGCGGCGAGCTCGTCGCGCGGGTCGTCGAAGCCGCACAGGACGACGCCGTCGTTGCACAGGTAGTGGTTGATATACGAGTAGTCGACCCAGCCCTCGTCGTCGGCGAGGACGGTGGGCGCGGGCACCTCGACGACCTCCAGGGCGCGGCCGCGCGCGTCGGTCCGTCCGCGCAGCAGGCCCGCGACCTCCTTGCTGACCTCGAAGTCGGGGTGCGCCGGGTCCCGCTGGCTGTGCACGAGGACCACGCCGGGCGCGGCGAAGGCGGCCACGATGTCGACGTGGCCGAGGGTGCCGAAGCCGTGGCCGGGGTAGTCGGCGGTGAGGCCGCGCGGCAGCCAGAGGGCCTTGGTGGTGCCGAGGCGGGCGTGGACCTCGGCCTCGACCTGCTCCCTGGTCCAGCCGGGGTTGCGCTCGGGGCCGAGCTGCACGGTCTCGGTGAGCAGGACGGTGCCCTCGCCGTCGACGTGGATGCCGCCGCCCTCGTTGACGAGCGGGGAGGCGTGCACCGGGGCGCCCACGAGGTCCGCGACGTGCCGGGCGATCTTCGCGTCGTGCTCCCAGGCGGCCCACTCCTGGGCGCCCCAGCCGTTGAACACCCAGTCGACGGCGGCGAGGCCCCCGGTGGCGGTGTCGCGCACGAAGGTGGGGCCGATGTCCCGCATCCAGGCGTCGTCAAGCTCCCGCTCGACGAGGTCCACGTCCGGGCCGAGGAGCGCGCGGGCGGACGCGCTCTGGCCGGGGCCGCACACCAGAGTGACGGGCTCGAAGCGGCGTACGGCACGGGCGACGGCGGCCCAGGCCCGGCGCGCCGCGTCCAGGTCCGCCGGGTCCTGGAAGGTGGTGTTGGGCCCGGGCCAGGCCATCCAGGTGCGGTCGTGCGGGGCCCACTCCGGGGGCATGTACAGCGTCATGGCGGGTCCTTGGCGGTGGGTGGGGCTCAGAGGAAGTACAGGCGGTTGAGGGACACCGAGTCGGCGGGCGCGGAGCGCAGCGGGTCGCCGTCGAGGGTGACGAGGCCGGTGCGCTGGTCCACGTCGACGGCGCCCGTACGGGAGTTCAGGCGCAGGTCGGCGGGGCCGATGCCGCGGGTGCCGCGCACGGCGACGCGGCGGCGGCGCGTGGGCATGAGGTCGTTGCCCTGGTCCACCGCGGCCCGGGCGACGAAGGCGACGGAGAGGTCGGCGGCGGTCGCGCCGTACGCCCCGAACTGCGGGCCGAGGACGAGGGGTTCGCAGGTGTCGGTCGCGGCGTTCGGGTCGCCGACGACACCGTAGGCGGGGAATCCGGCCTTCAGCACGAGCTGCGGCTTGGCGCCGAAGAACTCGGGCCGCCACAGCACGACGTCGGCGAGCTTGCCGGTCTCGATCGAGCCGACCTCGTGGGCGAGGCCGTGCGCGATGGCGGGGTTGAGGGTGAGCTTGGCGATATAGCGCAGGACGCGCGCGTTGTCGTCGCCGGGGCCGTCGCCTTCCATGGGGCCGAGCTCGGCCTTCATCTTCCCGGCCATGGCGAAGGTGCGGCGCACGGTCTCGCCCGCGCGGCCCATGCCCTGGGCGTCGGACGAGGTGATGCCGATGGCACCGAGGTCGTGCAGCACGTCCTCGGCCCCCATGGTCCCGGCGCGGATGCGGTCGCGGGCCAGGGCGGCGTCGCCGGGCAGGTCGGTCTTCAGGTCGTGGACGGAGACGATCATCCCGTAGTGCTCGGCCACGGCGTCGCGGCCGAAGGGCAGGGTGGGGTTGGTGGAGGACCCGATGACGTTCGGCACGCCCGCCATCTTCAGGACGTTCGGTACGTGGCCGCCGCCGCACCCCTCGATGTGGAAGGCGTGGATGGTGCGCCCCTGGAGGACCTTGAGGGTGTCCTCGACCGACAGGCACTCGTTCAGGCCGTCGCTGTGCAGGGCGACCTGGACGTCGTGCTCCTCGGCGACGCGCAGCGCGGTGTCGAGGGCGCGGGTGTGGGCGCCCATGTCCTCGTGCACCTTGAAGCCGGACGCCCCGCCCTCGGCGAGCGCCTCCACCAGCGGCGCCGGGTCCGAGGACGAACCCCGGGCCAGGAAGCCGATGTTGACGGGCCAGGCGTCGAAGGCGTTGAAGGCGTGCCGCAGCGCCCAGGGCGAGTTGACGCCCACGCCCCACACGGGCCCGAACTCCTGGCCGATGACCGTCGTGACGCCGGACGCGAGGGAGGCCTCCATGACGCGCGGCGAAAGGAGGTGGACGTGGGTGTCCACGGCCCCGGCGGTGGCGATGAGCCCCTCGCCGGACACGATGGACGTGCCGGTGCCGACGACGACGTCCACGCCGTCGAGGGTGTCGGGGTTCCCGGCCCGGCCGATGGCGGCGATCCGGCCCTCCCGGATCCCGATGGACACCTTCCTGATGCCCTGGACCGCGTCGATGACGAGGACGTTGCTGATCACGACGTCGCACGTGGCGCGGACGGCGGCGGCCTTGAGGTGCAGTCCGTCGCGGGCGGTCTTGCCGAATCCGGCGAGGAACTCGTCGCCGTACTTCTGCGCGTCGGACTCGACGCGGACGGTCAGGCCACTGTCGCCGAGCCGGACCCGGTCCCCGGCGCGGGGGCCGTGCGTGGCGGCGTACGCGTACGGGTCGACGCTCATGCGGTCGCTCCCAGGTAGCCGCAGGCGGCGGCCCTGCGCAGGGCCTCTGCCTTCGCGCCCGGCGCGTCGAGGGCGCCGTCGACCAGGCCCGCGAAGCCGATCGCGACGCGGTCGCCGCCGATCGGCAGGAGGCCGACCTCGACGCGCTCGCCGGGCCCGAAGCGCACGGAGGACCCGGCCGGGACGGCGAGCCGCATGCCGTACGCGGCGGCGCGGTCGAAGTCGAGCCGGGGGTTGGCCTCGAAGAAGTGGAAGTGCGAGGTCACCGAGACGGGGACGGTGGCGGTGTTGCGCACGGAGAGCTCCACGACCGGCGCGGGGTCGCTGTGCGCTGGCCCCGGGAGCAGGGCCCCCGGCGCCCGGTGGCCCGCGCCCTCGCCGTCTCTTTCGCCGCCGCCTTCGCCGTCTCCTTCGCCGCCGAGCGGCCGGGACACCACGGCGAGCCGGGAGCCGTCGTCGAAGACGGCCTCCACGTGCACCTCGGTCACCACGTCCGCGACGCCCGGGAGCACGTCGTCCGGGCCGAGCACGGCCCTGGCCCGCTCGACCGCCTCGGCGAGCCGGGCGCCGTCGCGCGCCGCCTCGCACACGGTGTCGGCGATGAGCGCGGTCGCCTCGGGCACGTTGAGCCGCAGCCCGCGTGCCCTGCGGGCCCGGGCGAGCTCGGCCGCGCCGAAGAGCAGCAGCCGGTCGCGCTCGGTGGGGGTCAGTCGCATGCCAGGCACCTCATATCCCTGCCGCATATTTGAACGACACTCTAAGCAAGGATTCGAGATCGCGGAAGCTTCCCCCATTGACGTGGCGGTGCGGCGTAGCCCACATTGAACGCCACTCAAACGCTATAAGGTCTTCAACCGCCGCGCGCGGGGCGGGGACGACGGTGGACCGGCCCGCGGCCTCGCCCCCGAACGCCCGACGGGCCCGACGTCCCGCTCACGCCAGGTCCAGGACCGCCTTGCCGTGCAGGCGCCGCTCGCGCAGGGCCTTCGCCGCCCGGGCCGCCTCGGCCCAGGGGCCGCGCCACGCCACCCCGGCGTCGAGCGCGCCGGAGGCCACCCGAGCGGCCAGCCAGGCCAGGTCCCGCCCCAGCGGGGCGCCGCCGCCCAGCAGGAAGAAGCTGACGACCGCCCGGTCGTGCCGCCCCAGGTTTCCGTAGAGCGCGCCGTACGGGAAGTGCTCGCCGTCGCCGCCCGCGTGCCCCACGGACACCAGCGTCCCCCCGGCCGCCAAGGTGCCGTACGCGGCGACGAGCTGGCGCCCGCCCACCAGGTCCACCACCCCGTCCACGTCAGGACCGGCGTCGGCGGGGTCGGCGAGGACCTCGTGCGCGCCGAGCTCCCGCAGCCGCTCCCCGTGCACCTCCGGGTTCCCCGTCGTGGCCACGACGTGCGCGCCGCCCTGCCGGGCGAGCTGCACCGCGTACCGCCCGACGCCGCCCGTCGCCCCGGTGACCAGGACGCGCCGCCCGAGCAGGGGCCCGATCCGGTGCAGGGCCCGCAGGGCGCTGGCCCCGGCGACGGGCACCGTGCTGAGGGCGCCGAGGTCCGCGCCCTCGGGCACGACGCCGAGCGAACCGGTGTCCACCGCCCGCAGTTCGGCCCATCCTCCGGCCTCCCCCACCGTCACCACCGGGGTGCCCGCCGCGGGCCCCGAGCCGTCGGCGGCCGCCCGCTCCACATACCCGGCCGCGTCCCAGCCGGGCACGGCGCCCGGCTCCGCGCCGGGCACGACATCGCTGACCTCGCCGTGGTTCAGGGAGGTCGCGGTCACCCGGACCAGGGCCTGGTGGGCGGCGGGCTCGGGGTCGGGGGCGGTGCCGAGGCGCAGCCCGGCGGGGGCGGAAGGGTCGACGAGCAGAGCGCGCACGAGGGCACCTCTTTCCAGTACGGGAGTGCGACGCGGCCATAGTGCCACTGAGTGGCATAAGCCATCAAGGGGCATTGGCTACCGGACTACACTTCCGTCATGGAAACCGCCCGGGCCGACGCCCCCCTCTCCCTGCGCGAGCGCAAGAAGCTCCGCACCCGGCAGGCGCTCGTCGACACGGCCCTGGAGCTGTTCACGGAGCGCGGCTTCGACCACGTCACGCTCGACGAGCTGTGCGAGGCCGTCGAGGTGTCCAAGCGGACCTTCTTCCGCACCTTCACCAGCAAGGAGGACGTGGCGACAGCACCGCTCCACGACCTGTGGACGGCGTTCCTCGACGAGTTGGAGGGGGCTGGGCCCGACGGCGGTCCGCTGAGCGAGCTCCTGCGCGACGCGCTGCTCGCCGCCCTCGGCCGGATGCCCGGCGAACAGTGGGCGCACCGCGCGCTGCTCAGCCGCCGCCTCGCCGCCCGCAACCCGTCGATGGACGCGCACGGCCTCGCCTTCTGCGACCGCACGGGGCGGGCCGCCCTGGACCTGGTCGTCCGCCGGTTCGACCTCGGCGGCGCCGCGCACGAGCCGGACCAGCTCCGCGCACACCTGGCCATCGACCTGCTGGTGGCCGCCTGGCACCGCGGCCTGGAGGCCTGGACGGCCGAGCCGGGCACGCCCGATCGCGCCGGTCTCGCCGCCGCCTTCCGCCGCGCCTGGGCGGCCCTGCCCGAGAGCCTGACGCTCACCGCGGGCCCCAAGTCGGCCTAGCGGGCCCGGACGCACCGAGGGCCGGGCCCGGCAGGGGTGCCGGGTCCGGCCCTCGGGGCGGACGGGTTCAGAGCGGGGCTCAGCCCAGGCGGTGCATCCAGCCGTGCTGGTCCTCGCGCACGCCGCGCTGGATGTCGAGCAGCGCCTCGCGGAGCTTCATGGTGACCTCACCGGGGCGGCCACCGCTCTGCTCCCACTCGCCGCGCCGCGACTTGACGGTGCCGACGGGCGTGATCACGGCGGCCGTGCCGCAGGCGAAGACCTCCGTGAGCGTGCCGTTCTCCGTGTCGGCCTGCCACTGGTCGATGGAGACGCGGGCCTCCTCGGAGGTGTAGCCGAGGTCGCGGGCGACGCTCAGGAGGGAGTCGCGGGTGATGCCCTCCAGGATGGAGCCGGAGAGGGACGGGGTCACGATCTTGTCCCCGTACACGAAGTACAGGTTCATGCCGCCCAGTTCCTCGACCCACTTGTGCTCGACGGCGTCGAGGTAGGCGACCTGGTCGCAGCCCTTCTCGGCGGCCTCGGCCTGGGCGAGCAGCGACGCGGCGTAGTTGCCGCCGGTCTTGGCGTCGCCCATGCCGCCGGGGACGGCGCGCACGCGGTCCTCGGAGAGCCAGATGGAGACGGGCTTGACGCCGCCGGGGAAGTAGGCGCCCGCCGGGGAGGCGATGACCACGAAGAGGTACTCGTTGGCGGGCTTCACGCCGAGGCCCACCTCGGTCGCGATCATGAAGGGGCGCAGATAGAGGGACTCCTCGCCGCCGTGGCCCGGCACCCAGTCGATGTCCTGGCGCACGAGGGCGTCGCAGGCCTCGATGAAGGTCTCGACGGGCAGCTCCGGCATGGCGAGGCGGCGCGCGGAGGACTGGAAGCGGCGGGCGTTGGCCTCGGGGCGGAACAGGGCGACCGAACCGTCGGGCTGGCGGTAGGCCTTCATGCCCTCGAAGATCTCCTGCGCGTAGTGCAGGACGTTCGTCGCCGGGTCGAGCGAGAGCGGGCCGTAGGGCACGAGCTGGCCGTCGTGCCAGCCGCGGCCCTCGGTCCAGCGGATCGTCACCATGTGGTCGGTGAAGTGGCGGCCGAACCCGGGGTTGGCAAGGACCGCCTCGCGCTCCGCGGCCTGGGCCGGGGTCGAGGAGGGCTTCAGCTCGATCGTGGGCGTCGTCATGGTTGCGTGTCCTTCACCGGTTTCGTGTGTGACGGACCGCGCTCACTTACGCCGTACGCGCGTGGTGCTCACGTCGTACGGGTGTGCGCCACTTCGCGGCCCCACGTCCGATTATCGCTCGTGGGGTTCCGTGGACGAAACGGCGGGATCTGCGGCCCCTGGGATCCGATGGTGACACCCGGCCCCCAGTGACGAGAAGCCGCCGGGTGCCCACGGGGACCCGGCGGCTTCAAAGAAACCTCACTCAGACTCGGGAAGGGCGGACACCCGCCGACGGATCAGCCCGCCACCCGTACGGCGAGCGCGTCGCCGATCTCGTCGGTGCTGCGGACGGAGGTCCCGCGGGCGCCGAGGTCGGCGGAGACGGCCTCCTCGACCCGGGCCGCCTCGGCGTCGTACCCGAGGTGGCGCAGGAGCAGGGCGACGGAGAGCACGGTGGCGCTGGGGTCGGCCTTGCCCTGGCCCGCGATGTCGGGCGCCGAGCCGTGCACCGGCTCGAACATCGACGGGAAGGCGCGGGCGGGGTTGATGTTGCCGGAGGCGGCGACGCCGATGCCGCCGGAGACGGCCGCGGCGAGGTCGGTGATGATGTCGCCGAAGAGGTTGTCGGTGACGATCACGTCGAAGCGCTCGGGCTGGGTGACGAGGTAGATCGTCGCCGCGTCCACGTGCATGTACTCGGTGGTGACGTCCGGGAACTCGGCGGCCACCCGGTTGAACACGTTCGTCCACAGGTGCCCGGCGAAGGCAAGCACGTTGTTCTTGTGGATCAGCGCGAGCTTCTTGCGCGGCCGGGCCTGGGCGCGGGCGAAGGCGTCGCGCACCACGCGCTCCACGCCGAAGGCCGTGTTGACGGACACCTCGGTGGCGACCTCGTGCTCGGTGCCCTGGCGGATGGTGCCGCCGTTGCCCGTGTAGGGGCCCTCGGTGCCTTCGCGGACGACGACGAAGTCGATCTCGGGCTGCCCGGCGAGCGGGGTGGCGACGCCCGGCAGGAGCTTGCTCGGGCGCAGGTTCACGTGGTGGTCGAAGGCGAAGCGGAGCTTGAGCAGGAAGCCGCGCTCCAGGACGCCGGAGGGTACGGACGGGTCGCCGATGGCGCCGAGCAGGATCGCGTCGTGCCGCTTCAGGTCGGCGAGGTCGGCGTCGGTGAGGGTCTCCCCGGTGGCGTGGTAGCGCCGGGCGCCGAAGTCGTACTCCTTGGTCTCCAGCTTCACATCCTGCGGGAGGACGGCGTTGAGGACCTTGAGCCCCTGGGCCACGACTTCCGGGCCGATCCCATCTCCGGGGATCACTGCGAGATTGATGCTGCGAGACATGTCGGCACCTTACCGTTCGTCCCATCCAATGACATGGCCCGTCCGGGATGTGGACACCCCGGGGTCGTCCGCGCGTACGCCACCCCACGGACACGCTCTCTTCACCCGCGGGTAGGGCGGGAGTTGGGCGTCGCTGGGAAGTTCCCAGGTCATGGACACCCCCAACGTCGGCATTCCCGAGCCGCTCGCGCGGCGGCTGAGCATGGCCGAGCAGCACGCGTACCTGCGCGCGAAGCTCTCCCGGCGCAAGGTGCTCGCCGGTTCCTTCGCGACCGCGGGCACCGCGGGCGGCCTCGGCCTGCTCGCGGGCAGTTCGGGCAGCGCGTACGCGGGCCGCCCTGCACCGGCGCGGCCGCCCGCGCCGGCGAAGGTGGACGGCAGGCACGTCGCGCCCTTCGGCCGTCATCTGGCCTTCGGGGCCGAGCCGAGGACGCAGATGCGGATCTCCTGGCAGGTGCCGTTCGCCGTCGACAACCCGTACGTGCGCGTGGGCCTGAGGCCCTGGGAGCTCAGCCAGAAGATCCCGGCGGAGGTGCGGGACCTGCGCACGCCCTCGCTGTCGAGGAAGCTGCCCGAGGTCGAGCAGTACTACCTGCACGCGGCGCTCGACCGCCTCGAACCCGGCACCACGTACTACTACGGCGTCGGCCACGACGGCTTCGACCCGGCATCGCCCGGACACGCGGGCACGGTCGGCACGTTCCGCACCGCCCCGGCCCGGCCGGAGGGCTTCGTCTTCACGGCCTTCGGCGACCAGGGCGTGAGCTATCACGCCCTGGCCAACGACCAGTTGATCCTGGGGCAGAACCCGTCGTTCCACCTGCACGCCGGGGACATCTGCTACGCGGACACCACCGGGCACGGCAAGGACACGGACACGTACGACGCCCGCGTCTGGGACACCTTCCTCGCGCAGACGGAGTCGGTGGCGAAGTCCGTGCCGTGGATGGTGACGACCGGCAACCACGACATGGAGGCCTGGTACTCGCCGAACGGCTACGGCGGCCAGTCGGCCCGCTGGTCGCTGCCCGAGAACGGCTTCGACCCCCAGGGCGCGCCCGGCGTCTACTCGTTCCGCTACGGCAACGTGGGCGTGGTGGCGCTCGACGCCAACGACGTGTCGTACGAGATACCCGCCAACAAGGGCTACTCGGACGGCAAGCAGACCGCGTGGCTCGACCGGCGCCTGGGCGAGCTGCGCGCGCACGCCGACGTCGACTTCGTCGTCGTCTTCTTCCACCACTGCGCCTACTCGACGGCGACGCACGGCTCCGACGGCGGGGTGCGCGACGCCTGGCTGCCGCTGTTCGCCAAGCACCAGGTGGACCTAGTCGTCAACGGCCACAACCACGTGTACGAACGGACCGACGCCATCAAGGGCGGCGAGGTCGGCAGGCCCGTGCCCGTCGGCGCGTCGACGGATCCGACGCGCGACGGCATCGTGTACGTCACCGCGGGCGGCGCGGGCAAGGACCTCTACAGCTTCCCGGCCGGGGTGAAGGACAGCTACGAGGGCCACGTGCAGGACCGCGACGCGGTCCACACCTTCCACTGGACGAAGTCGCGCCTGCCCGACCCGGACACGGTCGCGTGGTCACGCGTGCGCTACACCGGCTTCTCGTTCCTCGCGGTGGAGGTGACGGCCGGGGCGCGGCCGAGGCTGACGGTCTCCGCGCTCGCCGAGAGCGGCGAGCGCGTCGACCACTTCGAGATCGAGCGCGCAAGGTAGCGCGGGGCGGCTCAGTGCCCGGTGGCGCCGCCGTTGTCCCGGCGGTCGAGGGCCCGCTGGAGGGCGGCGGCGGCGTTCTTGCGCTCGGCGTCGCTGGTGCGGAGGCTGCGGCGGACTCGTCGGACGGTCGTCTCGGCCATGGGTGTTCGACTCCTTCGGTCCAGGCATCCGGAGAACAGGGGGATGCGCGGGGTTACGAGACGCCGGAAAGGGCGGGGAGCGGGGCCGCAGGGTTCGCCTGCGCGGGGCCGGGCTCACATCCGCCGTTCGCTTGATCGAGCGAGACGTTCGGCTCCTACAAAGCTAAGACAGCTTCCGCTTTCTGTCTCTACAAATACTCGGGCTTCCTACTATTTGAGACGGCAGCCTCCGCGGCGACCGCTCTCAGCTCCCGGATCAGCGCTCTGACCACGTGTGTCGCGGCCAGTTCGGGCGTGGTGACGTAGCCCACGGAGCGGGTCGGGCGGCCCGGGCCGAGGTCGGTGACCGTCACGCTCGGCGGCGCCCCCGTCAGCGACAGGGCGGGCATGACCGCCATGGCGTGCCCGGCGCTCACCATCGCGAGGACCGCGCCGTCGTCCTCGGTCCGCGTGGTGGCCCGCGGCAGCCAGTCCTGCCGCGCCCACCAGTCGCGGGTGTACGAGGTGCAGTTCTCCGCCCAGTCCACGAGCGGCAGCGAGCGCGGGTCCGGGTGCCCGGCCGGGTGCACGAACGCGTAGGGCTCCTCCACGAGCACGTCGCCGACGAGCCCGCGCGGCACCGGCGAGGTCGTGCCGAGGGTGGCGATGCCGAGGTCGGCGCGGCCGTCGGCGACCTCACCGGCGGTGCCGCGCCCCAGCTCCCGCACGACGCGGACCTCGGGCTCGACGCCGGGGTGGCGGGCGCGCAGGCCCGCGAGCGCGGCCGGGAGCAGATGCAGGGCGGCGCTGCGGAACGCGGCGACGCGCAGCGGCCCGGTGACCTCCCCGCCCCCGTCGGCGGCGCCGCGCGCCTCTGCGGCGAGGGTCTCCAGGAGCCGCAGCACGCGCCGGGCGTGGGCGACGGCGCGCTCACCCGCCGGGGTCGGCGCGGCGCCCCCGCGGCCCCGGTCGAAGAGCACCGCGCCGATCTTCTGCTCCGTGCCGCGCACCGAGTGCGAGACGGCCGACTGGGTCAGGCCGAGGGCCGCGGCGGCGCCGGAGAAGCTGCGGGCCTGCTCGACGGCCACGATGATCCGCAGCTCGTGCGGGGCGAGGTCTGGTCCGGCCATCGGTTCCCACTCGTCCTTCCGGCCCGCAAGGGCGTGTCACCTGCGTCCATGAGGAGCTCTCATGGTTCGTCGCGTTCCATGAGCCGAACCCTCTGCCCCGCGCCCGCATTCCCGCCGTACGGTGCCGGACATGAGCAGCGACACGGCCCTGACCGTCCACCAGACCGCCCGCCCGCACGGCTTCCCCACCCCCGCGCACTTCGCGTTCGTGGAGTCGGCGCTGCCCGGGCCCGTGCCCGGCTCGGCGCTCGTGGAGAACCTCTACTGGTCGGTGGACCCGTACCACCGCGAGATGATGGACGGCGACTTCGCGCTCGACGCGCCGCTGGAGGGCCGCACCCTCGGGCGGGTGATCGCCTCGCGCGAGCCGTCCCTGCCGGAGGGCGCGCTCGTCTTCCACCGCAAGGGCTGGCGCACGCACGCGGTGCTCACGCCGCAGGAGGCCCGCGTCCTGCCGGACTTCGCGGGGGTGCCGCTCTCCGCGCACCTGAGCATCCTGGGCGGCACCGGTCTGACCGCGTACGTGGGCCTGA
Organism: Streptomyces sp. NPDC053474; assembly: GCF_044544845.1. Classification (NCBI taxonomy): domain Bacteria; kingdom Bacillati; phylum Actinomycetota; class Actinomycetes; order Kitasatosporales; family Streptomycetaceae; genus Streptomyces; species Streptomyces sp. NPDC053474. The sequence continues at coordinate 340,260 of NZ_JBITXV010000007.1, read as the reverse complement.
CCCGGATCACGCCGGTGCGCGCGGGCGACGACCTGTTCGTGTCGGCCGCGGCGGGCGGCGTCGGCACGGCCACCGGGCGGCTCGCACGGCTCCTCGGCGCGGGCCGGATCGTCGGCAGCGCGGGCTCGGCGGCGAAGGTCGCGTACCTCAAGGAGCACGTCGGCTACGACGAGGCCTTCGACTACCACGACGGACCCGCCGCGGACCTGCTCGCGAAGGCGGCGCCGGACGGCGTGGACCTCTACGTCGACAACGTCGGCGGCGAGCAGCTGGAGGCGGCGATCGAGGGCCTGCGCGACCGCGGCCGCATCCTCCGCGTCGGCACGGTCGCGCAGTACAACAGCACCCGGGCCCTGGCCGCGCCCCGCAACCTCTCCGAGATCGTGGAGAAGAGCCTGCGCATGGAGGGCTTCCTCGTGCGCGACTACTACGACGTGCAGGAGGAGTTGTACGAGTTCGTCGTCCCGCGGCTGCGCGACGGCCGGATCGGTCTCGACGAGACGGTGGTGGACGGCTTCGACCGGATCGTCGACGCCTTCCTGGGGATGCTGCGGGGCGACAACGTGGGGAAGATGATCGTGCGGGCCACGGGGGCACCGGCGTAGCCGAGCCGCCCGCCCGTCCGTGGAGGCGGCTCAGAACACGTCGCCGTCGCGCCAGTCGATGAGCAGCGTGTGCGCCGGGTCGAGGTCCCCGCCCCAGATCATGGGCGCGTCCTCGTCGGGCATCTCCTCCACGCCCCGTGGGCCGAGGGTGCCGACCGGGCCGGTCCAGGTCTGCCAGCCGTGCGCGCGGTACAGCTTCTCGCCCTCCTCGGACGGCGAGAGCACGCCCAGGTCGTAGGCCCGCTCGACGACGTCCTCCAGGGCGCCCATGACCTGCCCGCCGAGCCCCTGCCGCTGCCGGTCGGGGCGGGTGGCGACGGCTTCCACATAACCGACGCGCAGCGAACGGCCGTTGTGCAGGACGCGCCGCTGGACGACGGAGCCGTGCGCGAGCAGCTCGCCCTCGGCGTCGTGGACGAGGGCGTGCACACCGCCGAGGCCGTGGTCCCAGTCCTCGTCGGAGAAGTCCCCGTCGAAGGCGAGGTCCATGAGGGCGCGGGCGGCCGCGAGCTCGGTGGGCGTGAGGTCGGCGGTGTGTGCCGTGCGCAGGGTGGTCACAGGGGTCACGCGCCCACGGTACTCAGGCGGCATCTGAGTACGCATCCCGATTCGCGCGGGCCCGGGCGGCGGCAGAGTCGACGGCATGAACGGTTCCTCCGGCTCCCACGGCCTCGGCCTGTACGCCCTCAAGCCCTGGTACGCCCGGAAGTTGTCGGGCGTGCGCGGCGCGCTGGCCCGCCGCGCGGTGTCGCCGGACGCGCTGACGGCGGCGGGCGTGGTGTGCGCCGCGGGCGCGGCGGCGGCCCTCGCGTGGCTGCCCGCGCCGCTGGCCGCGCTCCCGGTGGCGGCGCTGCTCGCGGCCCGCCTGGCGTGCGCGAACCTGGACGGCGCGCTCGCCCGGGACACCGGCCGCAGCACGCGCCGCGGCGCCCTGCTCAACGAACTCGGCGACCGGGCGGCGGACTTGGTGATGCTCGCGGGCTTCCTGCCGCTGGCCCCGCTGTGGCTGGTGGCGACGGCGGCCCTGGCCGCGACGCTCCCGTCCTGGGTGTCCCTCGCGGGCGCCGCGGCGGGCGCCGGGCGCCTGAACGGCGGCCCGGTGGGCAAGACGGAGCGCTGTGCCCTCGTGGTGGTGGCCGCCGCGTCCGCCTGGGCGGCACCCGTGCTCGCGGTGATCGCCGCGGGCTCCGCGCTGACGGCGGCCGTCCGGTGCGGGCGGCTGTGGGGGGAGTTGGGCACCCGATGAGCGTCGCGTTCCTGGCGGGGGAGACGGCCGCGCGGGCCGTGCCGGTGGTGGCCGGGGCGCTCGGCGCGGGCGGCGTCGCCGTCGCCGCGCTGCCGTCCCGGCTGCGGATGCGGGCGGAGCTGCGCAGGCGCTGGCGGACCTGGGCGCTCGCGGCGCCGCTGTTCCTCGGCGCGCTCTGGGCGGGCGGGGCGGGGGCGTTCGCCCTGGCGGCCGGGCTCGGCGCGGTCGCCGTGGCGGAGTACGCCCGCATGGCCCACCTGGCGCGCGGCGAGCGGGCGGTGCTCGGCGTCGCGGCGGTCCTGCTCCCGGCGGCGGCGTGGCTGGCGCCCGACGCCCTCGGCCTCCGCGCGGCCGCGGCCCTGCTGGTCGTGTCGGCCCTGCCCGCGCTCCTGACCGGCGACACCGAGCACGGCTTCACGCGGGCGTGCCGCACGCTCTTCGGCGTGCTCTGGATCCCGGCCTCGCTCACCGGCCTGGTCCTCCTGGACGGCACGGCGGTGGCGGTGGGCGTGGCGGTGGCCTTCGGCGACGTCGGCGCGTGGTGCGCGGGCACGGCCCTGGGCCGCACGGGCCCGCTGGCCCACCGCCTCTCGCCGCTGTCCCCGAACAAGACGTGGGCCGGGGTCCTGGGCACCGCGGCGGCGACGGCCCTGGCCCTGGCGGCGGTCGGCGCCCTCACAGTCCCGCTGTGGGCGGCGGTCCTCGCGGGCTGCGTCCTGGGCGACCTCCTGGAGTCCATGGTGAAGCGCGAGGCGGGCGTCAAGGACGCTGGCACCTGGCTCCCCGGCTTCGGCGGCCTCCTGGACCGCGTGGACTCCTTGCTCCTGGCCCTGCTCCTGACGATGGCGGTGGGACTGTGAAGACGGAGAGCAGACACATCAAGCCCGTCCGGCGCTTGAGGACGGCGGTGGCCACGTGACGACAAAGAGCAAGCCCATCAAGCCCGTCCGGCGCTTGAGGACGGCGGTGGCCACGTGACGACGAAGAGCAAGCCCATCAAGCCCGTCCGGCGTTTGAGGACGAGGCGCGAAGCGCCAAAAGGGCGGGGGCCCGGGGGCGGCAGCCCCCGGTTCGGGAAGGGGCGGGCCTGGGGCGCCCCCGCGAGGGCAACCCTGTGGCGCACCCTGCTCACCCTCACCGGCGGCATCACCCGCAAGGGCACCCTGCCGGAGGGCGGCTGCGTGGTCGTGGCCAACCACTCCTCGCACGCCGACACCGCGGCCCTGCTCGCGGCCCTCGACGCACGCCACTCCCCCACCATCGCCGCGGCCGCCGACTACTGGTTCGCCTCGCCCTGGCGCCGCCGCGTCTGCGCCCGCCTGGCCGCGGGCTTCCCCGTACGCCGCACGGGCGGCGGCATGGAGGACCTCCTTGCCAGGGCGGACGCGCTGCGCGCGGGCCACGCGGTGGTGCTGTTCCCGGAGGGCACCCGCGCCCGCCGGGGCGAGCTCGGCACGTTCCACAAGGGCGCCCTGGTCCTGGCCAGGGAGGCGGACGTACCGGTCGTCCCCGTGGGCATCGCGGGCACGGACCGCCTGCTCCCGAAGCACGGCAGGCTGCGCCCGTCCCTGGTGCGCGTGACGATCGGCGAGCCGCTGCCGCCGACGGTGACGGCCGAGGAGGCGCGCGCGGCGGTGGCCGAGCTGCACCGGCGCACGGCCGCCGAGCCGCTGCGGGACTCCCGCGTCCGGAGGCGGGTCGCGGCGGCGGTCGGCTCCCGCTGGGGCCTGCCGCTGGCGTTCGCGTGGGCGTGCGCGGAGGCGCTGAGCTGGCCGCTGATGCCGGAGCTGTTCCTCGCGGTCGCGTGCGTGGCCCTGCCCCGCAGGTCCCTGAAGCTGGCCCTGACGGCTCTGGGCGGCAGCCTCACCGGCGGCCTCCTCGCCCTGCACCTGGCCGCGTCGGGCGTACAGGTGCCGCACCCACTCACCACCGACCGGATGCGCGCGGAAGTGCGCCAGGAGCTGGCGGCCGAGGGCGCGGCGGCGGTCCGCCACCAGCCGTGGAACGGCGTCCCGTTCAAGGTGTACGCGGCCGAGGCGGGCCGCGCGGAGGTCGCGGCCCCCGACTGGCTGGCCCGGGCGGCGCTCTCGCGCGGCTCGCGCACCCTCACCGTGGGCCTGGGCTTCGGGGCCTTCGGCTTCCTCGCGCATCGGCTCCGCCGCCACTACGGCGCCTATCTGGCCCTGCTGGGCGGCGGGTTCGCGACGGGCCTCGGCCTGATCATGGCGGGCTGGAGCTGACGGGCCCCGGCGGGCACGTCACGCGCATCGCATTGGTACGCACCATGGCGCGCAGGCGCCGCCGGTCCCAGAATCGAGGCATGCCTGATACCGAACAGCACGAGCCGGAGACCGGACACCCCGCCGCGCCCTGGACGCCCATCCACGGACAGCCGTACCGCTCCGTGCCGTACCGTCCCGCCCGCATGCCCGCGGCCGAATCCCTCACGCACGCGGCCGAGTTGAGGCAGCGGATGCAGCAGCGGCGCACGGTGCGGCAGTTCTCGTCGGACCCGGTGCCGCCGCAGGTCGTCCGGGACGCCGTCGCGTGCGCGGCGACCGCGCCGTCGGGCGCGCACCAGCAGCCGTGGACGTTCGTCCTCGTCCAGGACCCCGAGGTGCGCCGCCGCATCCGCGAGGCCGCCGAGCACGAGGAGCGGATCTCGTACGACGGGCGGCTCGGCGAGGAGTGGCTGGCCGCGCTGCGCCCGCTGGGCACCGACGAGGTGAAGCCGCACCTGACGGACGCGCCCGCCCTGATCGTCGTGTTCCAGCAGCGCTACTGGCTGGGCGAGGACGGCACCAAGCACAAGCACTACTACGTCGACGAGTCGGTCGGCATCGCGGTCGGCATGCTGCTTTCCGCGCTGCACCTGTCGGGGCTCGCCGCGCTCGTGCACACGCCGAGCCCGATGCGGTTCCTGTCCGAGGTGCTCGGGCGGCCGGAGAACGAGAAGGCGTTCGCGGTGATACCCGTCGGCTATCCGGCGCCGGACTGCCAGGTGCCCGACCTGGTGCGCAAGTCCCTCGATCAGGTGCTCGTGGAGGTCTGAAGCACCCGGGCCTCCGCCGCTTCCGGGGCGTCCAGGAAGGGGTAGTCGGTGTACCCCTCGGGGCCGCTCGTGTACAGGTGCGCCGCGTCGAAGTCGTTCAGCGGCGCGCCCACGGCGAAGCGGTGCGGCAGGTCCGGGGTGGTGAGGAACGCCCTGCCGTAGGAGACGAGGTCGGCGCGGCCGTCGGCGATGACGGCCTCGCCCGCCTCCTTCGTCGTCGGGTCGCCGTTCTCGCCGACGTTGGCGATGAGGGTGCCGCTCCAGTGCGGGCGCAGCTCGGCCAGGGCCGGGTAGCGGTCGTTGTCGGTGAGGTGCAGATAGGCGAGGCCGAGGCCGTCGAGCTCGTCGAGCAGGGCGCGGTAGACCGGCCCGGGGTCGGCCTCCTCCATGCCGAACTGCGGGTTGCCCGGGGAGAGCCGCAGCCCGAGCCGCTCGGCTCCGATGGCGTCGGCGACCGCGCGCACCACCTCCACCGCGAACCGGATGCGGTTCTCGACCGATCCCCTGCCGTACGCGTCGTCGCGGAGGTTCGTGTTGTCCGCGAGGAACTGGTGGATCAAGTAGCTGTTGGCGCCGTGCAGTTCGACGCCGTCGAAGCCCGCCGCGACGGCGTTGCGGGCGGCGGCCACGTGGTCGTCGACGGCGGTGCGGATGTCGTCGAGGGTCATCACGCGCGGGGTCACCGGCTCGGCCTTGCCGCCGTCGCGCACGTGCACCAGCTCGGGCGAGACCACGGCCGACGGGGCGGCGGGCGCGTCGCCGTCGATGCGGGACAGCGGGTGGCCGTGTCGGCCGCCGTGCATGAGCTGGGCGTAGATCCGCCCGCCCGCGGCGTGCACGGCGTCGGTGACCCGCCGCCAGCCCGCGACGTGGGCCGCCGTCTCCAGGCCGGGGATGCGCCAGCCGCTCTGGCCGCGGCTGCTGGGCCAGATGCCCTCGGTGACGATGAGCCCGGCACTGGCCCGCTGGGCGTAGTAGTCGGCGACGATCGGCTGCGGGGTGCCGTCCTCCTCGCCGCGGAAGCGGGTCATGGGGGCCATGACCATGCGGTTGGGCAGGTGGCCGAAGGGGGCGGAGTACGGGGTGAGGAGCGTGTGCTGCGTCATGCAGGAACGGTAGAAGCTGACACAGGTGTCAGTTTCAAGTCCTCCCGACTCAAGCCCCCCCCGGGATCCCACCTAACTGCTAAATATCCCTTGACTGGTTAGAGGCGGGCATGGTCCACTCGTCGTGCCGCGCCAACCGCCAAAGACGCCATGAGGGGTTAGAGGGATGAGCACCCAGGTCCACTACCGCACCACCACCGTCCGCGGGCACGAGGTCTTCTACCGCGAGGCGGGGCCCGCCGACGCCCCCGTGCTGCTCCTGCTGCACGGCTTCCCGTCCAGCTCGCACATGTTCCGGGACCTCATCCCGCGGCTCGCCCACCGCTACCGCGTCATCGCCCCCGACCACATCGGCTTCGGGCGCTCGGCGACGCCCGCCGCCGACGCCTTCCCGTACACCTTCGCCGAACTGGCCGATGTCACCGCCGAGTTCACCGAGCGGATCGGCCTGACCCGGTTCGCGCTGTACGTCCAGGACTACGGCGCGCCGATCGGCCTGCGCCTCGCGCTCGCCCACCCCGGGCGGATCACGGCGATCGTCACGCAGAACGGCAACGCGTACGAGGAGGGCCTCGGCGCCGCGGCCTGGGCGCCCGTGTTCGCGTACATCAAGGAGCCGAGCGAAGAGACGGCCGCGCCCGTGCGGGAGATCCGCTCCCCGGAGGGCGTGAAGTGGCAGTACACGCACGGCGTCCCCGCGCGCTACCGCGATCTGATCAGCCCCGACGCGTGGGAGCACGACGCCGCCTCCATGGCGCGCGAGGGACAGGCGGAGATCCAGCTCGCGCTCATCGGTGACTACGGCAGCAACATCGCGCTGTACCCGGACTTCCAGGCGTACTTCCGCGAGAGCCAGGTGCCGGTGCTCGCGGTGTGGGGCGCGCACGACGAGATCTTCGTGCGCGACGGCGCCACCGCCTTCCAGCGGGACCTGCCCGACGCCGAGGTGCACCTGCTGCCGACGGGGCACTTCGCCCTGGAGACGCACGCCGGGCAGATCGCCGGGCTGATCGAGGACTTCCTCGACCGCCGGGCGCGCTGAGCGGGGCGGGTGCGGGTACGACACCGCCCCCGGCTGGGGTGGGGCCCGAGCCGGGGGCGGGGATCACGAGGGGGCCGAGGTCAGCCCATGTGCGGGTAGCCGTACTCGGTCGGCGCGACCAGGGTCTCCTTGATGGCGCGGGTCAGGGTCCAGCGCATCAGGTTCTGCGGGGCGCCCGCCTTGTCGTTGGTGCCGGAGGCACGGCCGCCGCCGAAGGGCTGCTGGCCGACGACGGCGCCGGTCGACTTGTCGTTGATGTAGAAGTTGCCCGCGGCGTAGCGGAGCTTCTCCATCGTGTACGCGGCCGCGGCGCGGTCGCCCGCGATGACCGAGCCGGTGAGCGCGTAGGCCGAGACCGACTCCATCTGGGTCAGCATCTCGTCGTACTTCTCGTCCTCGTAGACGTAGACGGCCAGGAACGGGCCGAAGTACTCGTCCTTGAAGACCTCGTTGTCCGGGTCGGTGCACTCGACGACGGTCGGGCGCACGAAGTAGCCCTCGGAGTCGTCGTAGCTGCCGCCCGCGACGATCGTGCAGGTCTCGTCGGCCTTGGCGCGGTCGATCGCCGCCTTGTTCTTGGCGAACGCGCGGTCGTCGATGACGGCGCCGATGAAGTTCGACAGATCGGTGACGTCACCCATCTTGATGCCGTCGACCTCGGCCGCGAACTCCTCCTTGAACCCGTCGTTCCAGATGGACGCCGGGATGTAGGCGCGCGAGGTGGCCGAGCACTTCTGGCCCTGGAACTCGAAGGCGCCGCGGGTCAGCGCGGTCTTCAGGACGGCGCGGTCGGCGCTGGGGTGCGCCACCACGAAGTCCTTGCCGCCCGTCTCGCCCACGATGCGCGGGTAGGAACGGTACTTCTCGATGTTGGCGCCGACGGTCTTCCACAGGTACTGGAAGGTCTTCGTCGAACCCGTGAAGTGGATGCCCGCGAGGTCGCGGTGGTTCAGGGCCACCTCGGAGACGGCGATGCCGTCGCCGGTCACCAGGTTGATGACGCCCTTGGGCAGGCCCGCCTCCTCCAGGAGCTGCATGAGCAGCACCGCGGCGTGCGTCTGCGTCGGGGACGGCTTCCACACGACCACGTTGCCCATCAGGGCCGGGGCGGTCGGCAGGTTGCCCGCGATGGCCGTGAAGTTGAACGGGGTGATCGCGTAGACGAAGCCCTCCAGCGGGCGGTGGTCCAGGCGGTTCCACACGCCGGTGGAGTTCGCCGGGGGCTGCTCGGCGAGCAGGTCACGGGCGTACTTCACGTTGAAGCGCCAGAAGTCGACGAGCTCGCAGGGGGTGTCGATCTCGGCCTGCTGGGCGGTCTTGGACTGGCCGAGCATGGTGGAGGCGGCCAGCGTCTCGCGCCACGTCGTGGACAGCAGCTCGGCGGCGCGCAGGATGATCGCGGCGCGGTCGTCGAAGGACATCGCGCGCCAGGCCGGGGCGGCGGCCAGCGCGGCGTCGATCGCGTCCTGCGCGTCCTGCTGCGTGGCGCCGCGGCCGGTGCCGATGACGGCCTTGTGGTTGTGCGGCTGGACGACCTCGAACGGCTCGCCGCCGCCCAGGCGCTTCTCGCCGCCGATGGTCATCGGCAGCTCGATCGGGTTCTCGGACAGCTCCTTGAGCTTGGCCTCGAGCCGGGCGCGCTCCGGGGAACCCGGGGCGTAGCCGTGTACCGGCTCGTTGACCGGGGCGGGGACCTGGGTCACAGCGTCCATGAGTTCCTTGGCTCCTTTGTGTGCGGGGGCTCTGTACGGGAGGGTGCGGGCGGCTCAGCCCTTGGTGAGGATGGAACGGCCGAAGAACAGCAGGTTCGCCGGCTTCTCCGCGAGACGGCGCATGAAATAGCCGTACCAGTCGGTGCCGTAGGCGGTGTAGACGCGCATCCGGTGGCCCTCGGCCGCGAGCCGCAGGTGCTCCTCGCTGCGGATGCCGTACAGCATCTGGAATTCGTACTCGTCCAGTTTGCGCCCGGCGCGCCGGGCCAGCTCCTGGGTGATGGCTATCAGCCGCGGGTCGTGGGACCCGATCATCGGGTACCCCTTGCCGTTCATCAGGATCTTCAGGATGCGGACGTACGCCTTGTCGATCTCCGCCTTGTCCTGGTACGCGACCTCGACGGGCTCCTTGTACGCGCCCTTCACGATGCGCACGCGGCTGCCGTTCTCGGCCAGGCGGCGGGCGTCGTCCTCGGTGCGGAAGAGGTAGGCCTGGATGACGCAGCCGGTCTGCGGGAAGTCCTTCCGCAGCTCCTCGTGGATGGCGAACATCGAGTCGAGCGTCGTGTGGTCCTCGGCGTCGAGGGTCACGGTGGTGCCGATGGCGGCGGCGGCCTCGACGACCGGGCGGACGTTGGCGAGGGCCAGCTCGTGGCCGCCCTCCAGCGCCTGGCCGAACATGGAGAGCTTCACGGACATCTCGGCCTTCTCGCCGAAGCCCAGCTCCTTGAGGCGCTCGATGAGCTCCAGGTAGGCGTCGCGCGCGGCGTAGGACTGCTCGACGGTGGTGATGTCCTCACCGACGACGTCCAGGGTGACCTCCAGGCCCTTGCCGACGGCGTCCTCGACGATCGGGACGACCTGGTCGACGGTCTCACCGGCGATGAAGCGGTCGACGACCTGCTTGGTGCCCGGCGCCGCCGACACGAGACGGCGCATCTTGTCACTGCGCGACGCGGCAAGGATCACGGGAGCCAGCACGGGGCACCTCCACAGGAGTACGAACGAAGCCGCACCGACGTCATTTTTGCGACAAAACTGGTACGGCACGGAGAACCACCGTGAAACCTAAGGATCCCTCCGATCCTGTGCTATCGACACCTGTCACGCATCCGTGGGCTGGATCTCAGACAGATGTCTGAGCCCGGCCCGGGACTGCGCGAGAATGGCTTTCGAAAGCATTGACGACGAGGTATCCGGGTAAGGGCGACAGCCCGCACGGAGCGAAGGAAGGGCACGGGTGAAGGGCGACTATCAGGAACTGGTCGACGAGATCTCGGCCCTCCTCGGCGCGCCCGCGACCCTGGAGAACCGCGACTTCGAGCTGATCGCCTTCGGCGCGCACGACGGCGGCGACGGCTTCGAGGCGGCCGACCTCGACCCGGTCCGCACCCGCTCGATCCTCACCCGCCGCTCCACGGCGGCGGTCCGGACCTGGTTCGAGAGCTTCGGCATCACGCGCGCCACCGCGCCGGTCCGCATCCCGCCGACCCCGGAGGCGGGCGTGCACCGCGGCCGCATCTGCCTTCCGGTACGCCACCGGGGGTACGCCCTCGGCTATGTGTGGCTGCTCGACGACGAGCCGGGCCCCTCGGACGCGCGGCTGGGCGCCGCCATGGAGGTGGCCGCCCGCATCGGCACGCTGCTCGCCGACGAGGCCCAGGCGGGCGCCGACCTGACCCGCGAGTTCCGGTCGGTCCTGACCGCGGAGCGGGGCTGGCAGCGGGACATGGCGGTGGCCGCGCTGCGCACGGCGCTCGGGCCGCGCGGCGAGGGCCTGCACGCGGTGGTGTGCGTGGCGCCCTGGCCCGCGGCGGGCCCCGAGGACGCGCCCGCGCTGCGGACCGTGCCGGGGGCGACGGCCCTGTGCACGGTGCCGTGGAGCACGGCGGGCGCCGCGGGGCAGTCGCTCGCGGTGCTGGTGCGGCTGCGCTCGGCGGACGCCCTGACCCCCGCGGTCACGACGGCCTCCCGGCTCGCGGAGGCGGCGGGCGGCGGCGCGACGGCCGGGGTCGCGGGCGCCCGCCGCGGCCTGGAGGACCTGGGCGCGGCCTGGGCGGAGGCCTCGGCGGCGGCCCGCGCGGCGCTCGCCGAGCCGCGCTTCGGCCCGCTCGCCCGCTGGTCGGACATCGGCCCCTACCGCCTGCTCACCGCGCTGCCCGCGGAGGCCGCGCAGGACGCGGTGGCCCGCGCGCTGCTGACCCCCGCGCACCGCGAACTGGCCCGCACCGCCGAGGTGTTCCTCGACTGCGCGGGCCAGGCGGGCCGCGCGGCGGCGGAGCTGGGCATCCACCGCCAGACGCTGTACTACCGCCTCTCGCGCGTGGAGCAGCTCACGAAGCTGGACCTGGACGAGGGCGAGGACCGGCTGCTCCTGCACATGACCCTGAAGGCGTCACGGCTGCGGTAGCCGCTCGGCCTCGGCGGCCCGCGCCGCGATCCGCCGCAGCCCCTCGGTGAGCTGGGCGGCCGTGGTGGCCGATTCCGGGTCGAAGAGCCACTGGACCATGAGGCCGTTGAGCAGGGTGGTGTAGAGCCGCCCCTCGGTGTCCACGACGTCCTGCGGCAGGGCGGCCTCGTCGAGGTCGAGGAAGAGCGCGGCGAGGCCCGCGCGCCCCTGCTCCTGGGCCTTGACCATGATGTCCCGCACCCCGGCGAGCCGCTCGCCCTGCGTGACGAACTCAAGGGTCAGCAGCCAGATCCCGCGCGCCTGCGGGAACGACCGGACGACGTTCCCCCACACCTTCTCGAACCGTTCGATCGAGCCGCCCGCCCCGGCGTCTTCCGGCGGCGCCCCGAAGCCGTCGCCGATGTCCTCGATGAGCGAGATGTAGGCCTCGGCGAGCAGCGCGTCCTTCGAGCCGTAGTGGTAGCCGATCGACGCGAGATTCGTGCCCGACTCCTTGACGACGTCGCGGGCCGTCGTGCGCACGAAGCCCTTCTCCAGCAGGCAGCGCCTGGCCCCTGCGAGCAGATCCTCACGGTGTCCCATGCGTGCACCCTACGTCCGCCCCAGACAGCCGTACAAGACAAACGTCTTACACAATCGTTCTAGACAAGCGTCTTATACGCCCGTACAGTCCTGCTCCATGACCACGACAACCACACAGCCGTCCTCCCCCGCCACCGAGCGCGCGGGCCGCAAGGAATGGACCGCCCTGGCCGTCCTGATGCTGCCGCTGCTGCTCGTGTCGATGGACGTGTCGGTCCTCTACTTCGCGGTCCCCGCGATAAACGCCGACCTGGAGCCCAGCGGCACCCAGCAGCTGTGGATCTTCGACATCTACGCGTTCGTGCTCGCGGGCCTGCTGATGACCATGGGCTCGCTCGGCGACCGCATCGGCCGCCGCAAGCTCCTGCTGTTCGGCGCGGCCGCCTTCGGCGCGGCGTCCCTCACCGCCGCCTACGCCACCAGTCCGGGCATGCTCATCGCCGCCCGCGCGGTCCTCGGCATCGGCGGCGCGACCCTGATGCCGTCCACGATGGCGCTGGTCCGCACGCTGTTCCGCGACCCCGAGCAGCGGGCCAAGGCGATCGGCATCTGGTCCGGCGTCATGGTCGGCGGGGTCGCGCTCGGCTCGGTGCTCAGCGGCGTCCTGGTCGAGTTCTTCTGGTGGGGCTCGGTGTTCCTGGTCAACCTGCCCGCGATGGTGCTGCTCCTGCTCCTCGCGCCCGCCCTCATCCCCGAGTCCAAGGACCCGCACCCGGGCCGCTTCGACCTGCTGAGCGTGCCGCTCTCGATGGCCGCGGTGCTGCCCGCCGTCTACGGCCTCAAGGAGATGCCGTCCGAAGGCGTGCGGTGGCCGTACGTCGCGTCGCTCGTGGTCGGCGCCCTGTTCGCCGTGCTTTTCGTACGCCGTCAGCTCACGGCGTCCTCACCGCTGATCTCCCCCGCCCTGTTCCGCGGCGGCCGGGGCTTCGGCGCCGCCGTCGCGCTGAACCTCATCTCGTCCTTCGCGATGCTCGGCTCGGCGTACTTCACGACGCAGTACCTCCAGTCGGTGCTCGGCAAGAGCGCCCTGGAGGCCGCCCTGTGGGCGCTGCTCCCCTCGGTCCTCATCGGCTTCGCCGCGCCCCTCGCCACGGCGGCGGTGCGCGCGGGCGTGGCCAGGGCCCGGGTCGTCGCGGGCGGCTTCGTGCTCTCCGCCTGCGGCTACGGCCTGCTGTTCCTCGCCGGTACGGACGCGATGTGGACGGTGCTCGCCGGGGCCGGGGTGCTCGCCTGCGGGGCGGTGGTCGTGGGCTCCCAGCTGACGGACCTGGCGCTCGGCGCGGCCCCCGCGGAGAAGGCGGGCGCGGCCTCCTCCCTCCTGGAGACGGGCCAGGAGTTCGGCGGCGCCCTCGGGATGGCGGTCCTGGGCTCCATCGGCTCGGCGGTGTTCCGCCACGACATGCCGGACACGGCTCCGGGCGCGGCCCGCGAGACCCTGGGCGGCGCGGTGGCGGTCGCCTCAGACCTGCCGCCCACGGCGGCGGACGCCCTGACCGAGGCGGCCCGCGCCGCCTTCACCAGCGGCATGCACATCGCGGCCGTGGCGGGTGCCCTCGTCCTGCTCGCGGCGGCGGCCCTGGCGGCGAAGGCGCTCCGCTGAGCGGAGCACAGGCGAACGCCGGACGGGCTGGAGGAGTTCCAGCCCGTCCGGCGTTCGAGGACGAGGCAGCGGGCCGATCACCCGCGCCGACCCACCGAACAGGCCCTAGTCCGCCAGGTTCACCGAGCGGGCCGAGGTGGCGCCGATCTCGGCGGCGACCTCCGCGAGCACCGCGGGCGGCACGGTGTCGTCGACGGTGAGGACGGCCAGCGCCTCCCCGCCCACGTCGGCGCGAGCGACCTGCATCCCGGCGATGTTGATCCCGGCCTCCCCGAGGACGCGCCCGACGGTGCCCACGACGCCCGGCCGGTCCGCGTACCGCAGCACGGCCATGTGGTCGGCGAGCGCCAGGTCCACGTCGTACTCGCCGACCGCGACGATCTTCTGGTGGTTCTTGGGACCGGCGAGCGTGCCGGACACCGCGACCTCCTCGCCGTCGCCGAGCGTGCCGCGCACGGTGACCACGTTCCGGTGGTCCGGCGACTCGGAGGAGGTGGTGAGCCGCACCTCGACGCCGCGCTCCTGGGCGAACAGCGGCGCGTTCACGTACGAGACGGTCTCGTCGACCACGTCCTCGAACACGCCCTTGAGGGCGGACAGTTCGAGCACCTTCACGTCGTGCTGGGTGATCTCGCCGTACACCTCGACGTCGAGCCGCACCGCGACCTCGCCCGCGAGGGCGGTGAAGATCCGGCCGAGCTTCTCGGCGAGCGGCAGGCCGGGCCGGACGTCCTCGGCGATGACGCCACCCTGGACGTTCACGGCGTCCGGCACCAACTCGCCCGCGAGGGCCAGCCGTACGGACTTGGCGACGGAGATGCCCGCCTTCTCCTGGGCCTCGTCGGTGGACGCGCCGAGGTGCGGGGTGCACACGACCTGGTCGAGCTCGAAGAGCGGGGAGTCGGTGCACGGCTCCTTCGCGTACACGTCGAGGCCCGCGCCCGCGACGCGGCCCTCCTTGAGCGCCGAGTACAGCGCCTCCTCGTCGACGATGCCGCCGCGGGCGGCGTTCACGATCCGCACCGCGGGCTTGACCTTGTGCAGCGCCTCGTCACCGATGAGGCCCACGGTCTCGGGCGTCTTCGGCAGGTGCACGGTGATGAAGTCGGAGACTTCGAGCAGCTCGTCGAGCGAGAGCACCTTCACGCCCATCTGCGCGGCGCGCGCGGGCTGCACGTACGGGTCGTAGGCGACGACCTTCATGCCGAACGCGGACATCCGCTGCGCCACGAGCGCGCCGATGCGGCCGAGGCCGACGACGCCGAGGGTCTTCTCGGCCAGCTCGACACCGGTGTACTTGGAGCGCTTCCACTCGCCGTTCTTCAGGGCCGTGTTGGCCTGCGGGATGTTGCGGGCGGTGGCGAGGATCAGACCGCAGGCCAGCTCGGCGGCGGTCACGATGTTCGAGGTGGGCGCGTTCACCACCATGACGCCCGCCTTGGTGGCGGCGGAGACGTCGACGTTGTCGAGGCCGACGCCCGCGCGGGCGACGACCCGCAGCTTGCGGGCGGCGGCGATGGCCTCGGCGTCGACCTTGGTCGCGGAGCGGACCAGGATGGCGTCGACGTCGGCGATGGCGGGCAGCAGCTCCGCGCGGTCCGCGCCGTTGCAGCGCCGGATCTCGAAGTCCGGGCCCAGGGCTTCGACGGTCGCGGGCGACAGCTCTTCAGCGATGAGTACGACCGGTTTGCCGTTGGCAGCAGTGCTCACGTGAGTCCTCACAAGTCCAATGCGGACGGCCGTCCCGACGGCCGCAGGCGGTGGAGGTGGCTAGCCGCGTGGAAGACGCACGACGCTGTGGGCCTGACGCGAATGTGGTTTGCAGTGTAGTGGCGCCCGCGGGGCCCATATGCGCCTGACTGGAAGGATCACCCGGACGAGGCTGGACACCGCGGACAAGCACGGAGGGGCTGGGAAGATCCAGCCCCTCCGGCGTTTGAGGAGCGGGGTCCGGGGCGGAGCCCCGTGTCCTCACGCCTGGGGGGCCGGGGCGATGCACCCCGGCCCCGCAGGCATACGCCCTACTCGTCGTCGTTGACCCAAGACATGAGCTTGCGCAGCTCCTTGCCGGTGGTCTCCAGGAGGTGGTCCTGGTCCTGCTGCTTGTACTCGTTGTACTTCTTCAGGCCGCCGTGGTACTCGTCCATCCAGTTCTTGGCGAACGTGCCGTCCTGGATCTCGGCGAGGACCTTCGTCATCTCGGCCTTGGTGGCGTCCGTGATGATGCGCGGGCCCGTGACGTAGTCGCCCCACTCGGCGGTCTCGGAGACCGACCAGCGCATCTTCTCCAGGCCGCCCTCGTACATGAGGTCGACGATCAGCTTCAGCTCGTGCAGGCACTCGAAGTAGGCGATCTCCGGCTGGTAGCCCGCCTCGACGAGGGTCTCGAAGCCCGCCTTGACCAGCGCGGCGGTGCCGCCGCAGAGCACGGCCTGCTCACCGAACAGGTCGGTCTCGGTCTCCTCGGTGAAGGTCGTCTTGATGACGCCCGCGCGGGTGCCGCCGATGCCCTTGGCGTACGACAGGGCGAGCTCGAAGCCCTTGCCGGTGGCGTCCTGCTCGACGGCCGCGATGCACGGGACGCCGCGGCCCTCCTCGTACTGACGGCGCACCAGGTGGCCCGGGCCCTTGGGGGCGACCATGCAGACGTCGACGCCCGCCGGGGGCTTGATGAAGCCGAAGCGGATGTTCAGGCCGTGGCCGAAGAACAGCGCGTCGCCCTCCTTGAGGTGCGGGGCGATGGACTCCTCGTAGACCTGGGCCTGGATGGGGTCCGGGACCAGGACCATGATGACGTCGGCCTCTTCGGAGGCCTCGGCGGGCGTGACCACGCGCAGGCCCTGCTCCTCGGCCTTGGCCTTCGACGTGGAGCCCTCGTGCAGACCGACCCGGACGTCCACACCGGAGTCGCGCAGCGAAAGGGCGTGGGCGTGTCCCTGGCTGCCGTAGCCGATGACCGCGACCTTGCGGCCCTGGATGATGGACAGGTCGGCGTCGGCGTCGTAGAACAGCTCGGCCACTGGGAAACTCCTCTGTGTGCTGATGTTGCGTCCCACCGTACGGCGGGCTCGGACAGGAAGGTCGGGCGGTTCCGGCATGCGGAACGTCAGGCGGTGCGGTCAAGGGCACGCAGGCTGCGGTCCGTGATCGAGCGCGAGCCGCGGCCGATCGCGATGGTGCCGGACTGCACCAGCTCCTTGATGCCGAAGGGTTCGAGCATCTTGAGCATGGCCTCCAGCTTGTCGCTCGACCCGGTGGCCTCGATGGTCACGGCCTCGGGCGAGACGTCCACGGTCTTGGCGCGGAACAGCTGGACGATCTCGACGATCTGGGAGCGGGTCTCGTTGTCGGCGCGCACCTTCACGAGGACGAGTTCGCGCTGAACGGCCGAGCCCGGCTCCAGTTCGACGATCTTCAGGACGTTCACCAGCTTGTTGAGCTGCTTCGTGACCTGTTCGAGCGGCAGGTCCTCGACGTTCACGACAATGGTGATGCGTGAGATGTCGGGGTGCTCGGTGACGCCGACGGCCAGGGAGTCGATGTTGAAGCCGCGGCGGGAGAAAAGGGCGGCGATCCTGGCGAGGATGCCGGGGGTGTTCTCGACGAGGACCGAGAGCGTGTGCTTGGACATGACGGTCATGGCGGTCGTACCTCTTCCTGGTGCTCTCAGTCGTCTTCGCCGTCGCCGAAGTCGGGGCGCACGCCCCGGGCGGCCATGACCTCGTCGTTCGAGGTGCCCGCCGCGACCATCGGCCAGACCTGGGCGTCCTCGTGGACGATGAAGTCGATGACGACGGGCCGGTCGTTGATGGCGTTGGCCTCTTCGATGGCCTTGTCGAGGTCGGCCGGGTCCTCGCAGCGGATCGCGTAGCAGCCCATCGCCTCGGACAGCTTGACGAAGTCCGGGACGCGGGTGCCGGCGCTCGGCTGCTTGCCGTCCGCGCCCGGGCCGCTGTGCAGGACTGTGTTGGAGTAGCGCTGGTTGTAGAACAGCGCCTGCCACTGGCGGACCATCCCGAGGGCGCCGTTGTTGATGATGGCGACCTTGATCGGGATGTTGTTCAGGGCGCAGGTGGTGAGTTCCTGGTTGGTCATCTGGAAGCAGCCGTCGCCGTCGATCGCCCAGACGGTGTTGTCGGGGCGGCCCGCCTTGGCGCCCATCGCGGCCGGGACGGCGTAGCCCATCGTCCCGGCGCCGCCGGAGTTGAGCCAGGTCGCGGGCTGCTCGTACTGGATGAAGTGCGCGGCCCACATCTGGTGCTGGCCGACGCCCGCGGCGAAGACCGTGCCTTCGGGGGCCAGTTGACCGATGCGCTCGATGACCTGCTGCGGCGAGAGCTGGCCGTTGTCGGGGTGGTCGTAGCCGAGCGGGTAGGTCTCGCGCCAGCGGTTCAGATCGGCCCACCAGGCGGTGTAGTCGCCGGTGTGGCCCGCGGTGTGCTCGGCCTGCAGGGCCTGGACGAGGTCGGCGATGACCTCGCGGGCGTCGCCGACGATCGGCACGTCGGCGGCGCGGTTCTTGCCGATCTCGGCCGGGTCGATGTCGGCGTGCACGACCTTCGCGTGCGGCGCGAAGCTGTCCAGCTTGCCGGTGACGCGGTCGTCGAAGCGGGCGCCGAGGGCGACGATCAGGTCGGCCTTCTGCAGCGCGGTGACGGCGGTGACCGCACCGTGCATGCCCGGCATCCCCACGTGCAGCGGGTGGCTGTCGGGGAACGCGCCGAGCGCCATCAGGGTGGTGGTGACGGGCGCGCCGGTGAGCTCGGCCAGGACCTTCAGCTCGGCGGTGGCACCGGCCTTGATGACGCCGCCGCCGACGTACAGGACGGGGCGCTTCGCGGCGGTGATGAGCTTGGCCGCCTCGCGGATCTGCTTGGCGTGCGGCTTGGTCACCGGGCGGTAGCCGGGCAGCTCCTGCTGCGGCGGCCAGGAGAACGTGGTGCGCGCCTGGAGGGCGTCCTTGGCGATGTCGACGAGGACGGGGCCCGGGCGGCCCGTGGAGGCGATGTGGAAGGCCTCCGCGATCGTGCGCGGGATGTCCTCGGCCTTGGTGACCAGGAAGTTGTGCTTGGTGATCGGCATGGTGATGCCGACGATGTCCGCTTCCTGGAAGGCGTCGGTGCCGATGGCCTTGGAGGAGACCTGCCCGGTGATGGCGACGAGCGGCACCGAGTCCATGTGGGCGTCGGCGATGGGCGTGACCAGATTGGTGGCGCCGGGGCCCGAGGTGGCCATGCAGACGCCGACCCTGCCGGTGGCCTGGGCGTAGCCGGTGGCCGCGTGACCCGCGCCCTGCTCGTGGCGGACGAGGATGTGACGGACGCGCGTGGAGTCCATCATCGGGTCGTACGCCGGGAGGATCGCGCCTCCGGGAATGCCGAATACGGTGTCGGCCCCGACTTCCTCGAGCGAACGGATCAGGGACTGCGCACCCGTGACGTGCTCGACGGGCGCGGACTGCTGCTGTCCAGAGGATCGGGGCCGCGGCTGCGGATGGCTGGCCCCGGTGGCCTGCTCGGTCATCGGCATTCTCTTCTCGATGCTGAGGGTTTTCGCTGAGGTTCCGCCCCGACGTCGGGCGGAGATTTAGCGGGGTTTTTGCCTGGGTTTGGCAGTGCTGGTGCAACAAAAAACCCCTCGTGCCGTGGGGCAAGCGAGGGGAGCGCGCCGGGTGCGGTCGCTGGGTCTCTCCGGTGTCAGGAACCGGACTTCCCAGCTTCAGCCGACGCGCTTTCCAAGTACGAGAATTCGGGTGCGCATGGCACTGACCCTCCCCCCGGCGCGCCACACCTGTCAAGTAGGTGGGACGGGCGTCTCAGCATGTGAGCGGCTGAACGGGGTGGACCCGGCCACCGTCCCGGCCGCGTAGGCCGCGCCCGCGCCGCCGAAGGCGGCCGGGGGCGCCACGGCGGGGCCGCCCACGCACACCGGCTCCACGGGGCCGCGCGGCACCGGGTACTCCCCCATGGCGAGCGCCCGGCGCAGCCGGTACTCGTCGAGCGGGCCGGAGAACGCCATGCCCTGGCCGTGGGTGCAGCCCATCGCGCGCAGCGCCACGACCTGCTCGGGGTGGTCCACGCCGTCGGCGACGGAGTCCAGGCCGAGGTCGGTGGCGATGCGCAGGAGACCGGCCGTGATCTTGTGCAGGCGGGCGGACTCCACGACGCCCTCGACGAGCCCGCGGTCCAGCTTCAGCACGTCGACGGGGAGGCGCCGCAGGGCCGTGATCGCCGCGCAGCCGCTGCCGAAGCCGTCGAGCGCCACGCGGACGCCGAGGCGGCGCAGGGAGGTGAGGCGGCGCTCCAGCTCGTCGAGGGGGACCCGCGGGTCGCTGTCCGTGAGCTCGATGACGAGCGCGCCGGAGGGCAGACCGTGCCGGGTGAGCAGGGCCTCCAGGGAGCCGAGCGGCAGGGAGCGGTCGACCAGGCGGCGCGCGCCGATCCGCACGGAGACGGGCATCGCGTGCCCGGCGATGCCGCGCTCCGCGGCCTGCTCGACGGCCTCCTGGAGCAGCCAGCGGCCCAGCTCGGCGGTGCGGTCGCCGTCCTCGGCGGTGCGCAGGAACTCGGCGGGCGTGAACAGGATGCCCTGGGCCGAGCGCCACCGCGCCTGGGCGGCGACCGAGGTGATCCGGCCGCTGTCGAGGGCCACCACGGGCTGGTGCAGGAGCACGAACTCGCCCTCGTGCAGGGCGCTGCGCAGGCGCGTGGCGAGCTCGGCCTTGCGGGCGACGTCGGCCTGCATCTGGGGGGCGTACAGCTCCACGCGGCCCTTGCCCGCGGCCTTCGCGCGGTACATCGCCAGGTCGGCGTTGCGCAGCAGCTCGCCCGCGCCGACGCCCGGCTCGGCGAAGGCGACGCCGATGGACGCGGCGACCCGGACATCGTTGCCGCCGATGTCGTAGGGCTGCGAGAGTCTGAGCCGCAGCCGGTCGGCGAGCTCCATGATGTGCTTCTCGCGGGCGGACTGGTCGCGGGTGCCGTCGCCGACGATGAGGGCGGCGAACTCGTCGCCGCCGAGGCGCGAGGCGGTGTCCGACGCGCGGACGGCCTCCTGGAGGCGCTGGGCGGCCATCACGAGGAGTTCGTCGCCCGCCTGGTGGCCGATGGTGTCGTTGACGGCCTTGAAGCCGTCGAGGTCGATGAAGAGCACGGCCGTGCCTCGGTCGGTGACTCTGCGACCGCCGAGCGCTTGCGCGACTCGGCGGGTGAAGAGTGCCCGGTTGGGCAGGTCGGTGAGCGGATCGTGCTCGGCGTTGTGCTGCAACTGCGCCTGGAGGCGCACCCTTTCGGTCACGTCCCGGCTGTTGAAGATGAGACCGCCGTGGTGGCGGTTGACGGTGGACTCCACGTTCAGCCACTCGCCGCTGCCGGACTTGAAGCGGCATTCGATCCGCGTCGTGGGCTCCTCCACGGGGTTGGCGGCGAGGAAGCGGCGCACCTCGTGGACCACACGGCCGAGGTCCTCGGGGTGCATGAGCGTGGCCAGCTCCGAGCCGACGAGGTCGTCGGCCTCGCGGCCGTAGACCCCGGCGGCGGCCGGGCTGACGTAGCGCAGGATGCCGCTCGGGGCGGCGATCATGATGACGTCGCTCGACCCCTGGACCAGGGAGCGGAAGTGGTTCTCCTTCTGGGCCAGTTCCTGGGTCAGCGTGATGTTGTCGAGCAGCATGATGCCCTGGCGCACGACGAGCGCGAGCACGACGGTGCCCGCGGTGAAGAGCACGACCTCGTCGACGCTGCGCCCGTTCAGGACGTTGTAGAGGATGCCGAGCGTGCAGACCGCCGCGGCCAGGTACGGCGTGAGGGCGGCGAGCGAACCGGCGATGGGCCGCGTCGTCGCGTACCGTCCGTCGTCGCCCCGCTCGTGGTCGCGGGGGTCGCGCCCGTCGTGGGGAGCGAGCCCGCCCTGTGGATCGCGTACGTCCCGTGGATCGCGTACGTCGTGGAAGCCGCGGGCGCCCCGCACGTCGTGGAAGTCGCGGGCTCCTCGTACGTCGTGCACGCCCGCGACGCGCGTCCTGCCGTACGGGCGGTGGACCGCGCGCGGGGGGTCCGGTTCGACGCGTCCCTGCCGGGGTGCCGCCCACGGGGCGTACGCGAGGAGCAGGGAGCCCGCGAACCAGCCCGCGTCGAGCAGCTGGCCGGAACGGTAACTGGCGTGCAGCAGCGGCGAGGTGAACAGGGCGTCGCACATCACGGTCAGCGCGAGGGCCCCGATGGCGGTGTTCACGGCGGTGCGGTTCGCCGACGAGCGCCTGAAGTGCAGCGCAAGGACCATGCTGACGAGGGCGATGTCCAGGAGCGGATACGCGAGCGACAGCGCGGCGTGCGCGACGCCGGGCCCGTCGAACTGCGCGGTGTGCGCGAGGGCGAGGCTCCAGGAGAGCGTGAGCAGCGAGCCGCCGATGAGCCAGGCGTCGAGCCCGAGGCACACCCATCCGGCCTTGGTGACCGGGCGCTTGGCGAGCACGAGCAGCCCGATGATGGCGGGCGGCGCGAAGCAGAGGAAGAACAGGTCCGCGAAGCCGCGCTCGGGCACGGGCTGCCGCAGGACGACCTCGTGCCATCCCCACACCGCGTTTCCGCAGGCCGCCATCGCGGAGGAGAGCGCGAACAGCAGCCACGCGGGTCGAAAGCGGCTGCGCCGGGTGCGGGAGTAGAAGAAGCAGGAGACGGCGGCGGCCGCGGCGGCGGCGCTGAGGCCGAAGTCGCCCATGATGAGCGCGAGCCGGTCCGAGCCCCAGCCGAGGGCGGACCCGGTCGCATAGCCGCCGCAGATCAGCAGCAGGAAGACCTGGGAAAGCAGGCCCGTGCCGCCGCCGCTCGGCGCGGGGCGGCGGGCCATGGGCGCGCCCGGCGAGGCCATGGGGGCACCGAGGCCGCCTTCCAGGACGGACGCGGAGGCCGTCTGCCCGCTCACCGGGCCACCCCGCTGCGCGCGCCGGTGCCACGGCCACGGGGGCCGCGCCCACGCGCCGCGCGCGGGAGGCCCTTCGTGGCACCACGGGTTCCACCCGGCGCCGGGGCGCAGCACCCCGGTCCCGTCGACGGGACAGGCGGGGTACAGGGGCCCTGTCGCTGTCCGCCGGGGGGCGCCGGGTCCGTGGACCGGCGGCCGCTCGTCCGCCTTGATGGCTGCCATGCGCCGACCTCCGACCGCTGTGGACGGCGCCTGGCGGCGCGGTGCGGGTGCCGGTGCCGCCGGGCGCGGTGCCGACGGCAGCGGGCCGGTGTACGCGAGAGTCGCGGGCGGTGGTCCCGCCGCTTCGGATCGTTCGCCCATAGGCCGTGCATCGCCCGTCGCCCCCCTCGCAGTCTCGGTACTCGATCCCCGGCGCCGAACGGTGCACGGCGCAGCCCCTGTCGGGACGATACACCAGCCTCGTCACTCAGGGACAGGTCTGCTCTACGCTGCGTGACTGCGCCCGTCAATATGGACACGCGGCGCACACGAGTGAGTGCGGAGCGTGCAGAGAAGGCGCAACGCCGGTTCCAGGCGGTCACGGCACGCCGGATATCGACCGATCCTGACCGACTTGTGAAGCCGCCGCAGGCGGGAGGGGTGCGCTCCAAAGCCCTGAATATTGGGATTGCGACGGGTTACGACACCCTTGGGCTCACGAGGTCATCGGGGTCACGAGGTCGTCAGAACGACGTTGGCCAGCGGCTCCCCGGTGACGTACCGCCGCAGCTGGGCGGTCAACAGGCGCCGGGCGCGCGGCGCGAACGCGGACGACGAACCGCCCACGTGCGGGCTGATCAGCACCCCCGGGCTCCGCCACAGCGGGTGACCGGCGGGCAGCGGCTCGGGGTCGGTGACGTCCAGGGCCGCGGTGAGGCGGCCGCTCTCCAGCTCGGGGAGCAGGGCCTTGGTGTCGACCACCGGGCCGCGGGCCACGTTCACGAGCAGCGCGCCGTCCTTCATCCGCGCCAGGAAGTCGGCGTCCACCAGGCCGCGGGTGCCCTCCGTGAGGGGCGTGGACAGCACCACGACGTCTGCTTCAGGAAGCAGTCGGGGCAGTTCGTCGAGCGGGTGCACCACACCGCGCGCCGTGGTGCGCTCGGTGCGCGCGACGCGCGCCACCCGCGCGCACTCAAACGGCGCGAGCCGGTCCTCGATCGCGGCGCCGATCGACCCGTAGCCGACGATGAGGACGGACTTGTCGGCGAGCGCCGGATAGAACCCCGAGCGCCACTCCCGCACCCGCTGCCCCTCCACGAACCGTGGAACACCCCGCAGGGAGGCGAGGATCAGGGTCAGCGCGAGCTCGGCCGTGCTGGCCTCGTGCACGCCGCGCGCGTTGCACAGCTGGACACCGGGCCGCAGGAACCTCAGCCCTGGCTCCAGGGCGTCGATGCCCGCCGTCAGCGTCTGTACGACCCGGAGCGACGCCATGGCGGCCATCGGGGGCACCACGATGTCGGTGCTCTTCATGTACGGCACTACGTAGAACGCGCAGTCGGCCGGATCGGCGGGGTAGTCCGGACCGCCGTCCCAGTAGCGGTACGTCAGACCCGCCTCGGACGCGGCGGGCAGACCCTCGACGTCGGTCTCTTCGAACGGCAGCCATACGTCAGTTGTCATGGTCAGGAGGCTAGTGCGCACAGGGCGCACGCCGCGTGCCGGGACGCAGAGGTTACGTTTGGTGCCGCCCGGACGGAAGATCACGGACAGTCGAGGGATCACGGGACAGCGGGAGGGTTCGACCAGGTGGAGCGCAGGACGATCGGCGCCGGGGCGCTCGGGGTGGGCGCCGTCGGACTCGGCTGCATGCCGATGAGCTGGGCGTACTCCGGCTCGCGACAGCGCGGTGACGCCTCGATGCGGACCGTGCACGCGGCGCTCGACCACGGCACGACGCTCCTCGACACCGCCGACATGTACGGCCCGTTCACCAACGAACTGCTCGTCGGCCGGGTGCTCAAGGAGCGGCGCGGCGAGGCCTTCGTGTCGACGAAGTGCGGGCTGCTCGTGGGCGACCAGCACATCGTCGCCAACGGCCGCCCCGGCTATGTGAAGCGCGCCTGCGACGCGTCGCTGCGACGGCTCCAGACGGACGTCATCGACCTCTACCAGCTGCACCGCGCCGACCCCGAGGTGCCGATCGAGGAGACCTGGGGCGCGATGGCCGACCTGGTCACGGCCGGGAAGGTGCGGGCGCTCGGCCTGTGCGCGGTCGGGGCGCGGGCCCGGCGGCGGTCCGGCGCGGGGATGCACGACACCACGATCCGCCAGCTCGAACGGATCCAGCAGGTCTTCCCCGTGACGGCGGTGGAGGCCGAGCTCTCGCTGTGGTCGCCCGAGGCCCTCGACGCGCTGCTCCCGTGGTGCGCGGTGCGGGGCGTGGGCTTCCTGGCCGCGATGCCGCTGGGCAACGGCTTCCTCACGGGCACGCTGACGCCGGGGCAGGGCTTCGAACGGGACGACCTGCGGGCCCGGCACCCGCGCTTCACCGCCGAGATGATGGCCGCCAACCAGCCCCTGGTGGTGGGCCTGCGCCGGGTCGCGGCGCGCCACGGCGCGACGCCCGCGCAGGCGGCCCTCGCGTGGGTCCTCGCGCAGGGTGCCCAGGTGGTGCCCATCCCCGGCGCGAAGCGGGACCGCTGGGCGCGGGAGAACGCCGGGGCCGCGCGGCTCCGCCTCTCCCCCCAGGACCTGGCCGACCTGGCAGCCCTCCCCCCGGCCCAGGGCTCCTGGGACTGAGCCCACCTGGCCCCTGCCGGGGGCTCTCCCCCAATCCCGCCCCTTCCCGAAACCGGGGGCTCCGCCCCCGGACCCCCGTATCGCCGCTCCGCGGCTCGTCCTCAAACGCCGGACGGGCTACAAGGATCTCGGCTGCGGTCCGACGGACCCTTCCAGCCCGTCCGGCGTTTGAGGACGAGGCCGAAGGCCGATCAGGCGGGGTGGCCAGGGGCGGCAGCCCATGGTTTCGGGAAGGGGCGGGATTGGGGAGCCCCCGGCAGGGGCGTGGGAACCCCTGGGGCCCGGGCGGTGTATGAACAGGAGAAGCGCCGCGCCGAAGGGATCCCACCGTGCCGAGTCCTCAACGTTTCGCCGTGACAGCCACCTTGGCCACCACCCTCCTCCTGGCCACCGCCTGCTCGTCGGACGACGGCACCCCGGACGGCGGCAAGCGCACCGACCCCAGCGCGACCCGGTCGCACGACGGCGCGACACCACCCCCCGAGAAGGGCGCGGCCGAGGTCACCAAGACCCTGGCCACGGGCCTGAAGTCCCCGTGGGGCCTTGCCGCGCTCCCCGGCGGCGACCTGCTCGTCTCGTCGCGCGACGAGGGCACGATCACCCATGTCGACACCACCTCCGGCAAGAAGACCGAGGTCGGCACGGTGCCCGGCGTGGACCCCGGCGGCGAGGGCGGCCTGATGGGCCTCGCCCTGTCCCCGACGTACGCTTCGGACCACTTCGTGTACGCGTACTTCACGACGGCCTCCGACAACCGCGTGGCCCGGATGCTGTACGACGAGGCGAAGCCCACCGGCCAGCGCCTGGGAGCCCCCGACACGATCTTCAAGGGCATCCCCAAGGGCACGATCCACAACGGCGGCCGGATCGCCTTCGGCCCCGACAAACTGCTGTACGTGGGCACGGGAGAGACCGGCGACACCGGCCTCGCCCAGGACAAGAAGTCCCTCGGCGGCAAGATCCTCCGCCTGACCCCGGAGGGCGATCCGGCCCCGGGCAACCCCTTCGAGGACTCCCCGGTGTACTCGTACGGCCACCGGAACGTGCAGGGGCTGGCCTGGGACGAGCACAAGCGCCTGTGGGCCTCGGAGTTCGGCCAGGACACCTGGGACGAACTGAACGAGATCAAGGCGGGGGACAACTACGGCTGGCCCGAGGTGGAGGGCAAGGGCGACGAAGACGACGAGGGCGCCGAGGGCTTCCACGCCCCGGTGGCCCAGTGGAAGACGTCCGAGGCCTCCCCCAGCGGCGTCGCCTATGCCGAGGGCTCGGTCTGGATGGCGGGCCTGCGCGGCCAGCGGCTGTGGCGCATCCCGGTGCGCGGGGTGGACGGCGAGCCGAAGACGGAGGCGTTCCTCACCGAGGAGCACGGCAGGCTGCGCACGGTGCTCGCGGCGGGCGGCGACAAGCTGTGGCTGGTGACGAGCGAGACGGATTCACGGGGCACCCCGGAGAAGGGGGACGACAAGATCCTGGAGGTGCGGGTGAAGTAGCGGGGGAGGGCGCGGCCAGGACCGGAGGAGAACCGGAGGCACGCCCGGGCGGCAAGCGGAACCGGGGCCCGAGCCGGAGCCGAGCCGCACCGGAACCGGAGCCGGGCTCAGGCGGCGGGCGGGGCCTCGTCCGGAGCCGGAGCCGGGGCCGAGGTCGGGGTCGGGGTCGAGCTGGAATCGGGGGCTGTGGCCGGAGCCGAAGCCGGGGGCGAGCTGGAATTGGGGGCCGGGTGGGGCTCCTCCGTGCTCTGTTGGGGCACGCGGACGACCACCTTGCCGGAGGACAGGTCTATGGGCCCCCGGCCCGGGTCCCCGTCGTCCACGTCGACGCGCGACAGCTCAAGGCGCTTCTTCTCGTCGTCGGTGTGCTTGCGCCCGGGAGCGAAGAGCTGCTCGAACACGTTGAACACGGTGCCTCCCGAGGGCTGACGGCGGTCCTGTTCCCCAGGGTAAGCGAGCGCCCGGGAAGCGGGCCGGGGCCGGTCACCCGGCGGCCACGGGCTCCTCGTCCGCGGTGAAGAGGCGCAGCCGGTGCGCGAGGGCCGCCGCCTCGCCGCGGCCCGCGACGCCCAGCTTGGCGAGGATGTTGGAGACGTGGACGCTCGCCGTCTTCGGGGAGATGAAGAGCTCCTCGGCGATCTGGCGGTTGCTGCGGCCCGCGGCGACCAGGCGGAGCACGCCACGCTCGCGGGTGGTCAGACCGAGCTCCTCGGCGGGGTCGGCCGGAGTGGTGGCCGCCGCCCCCGTCAGGGAGAGCCGGGCCCGCTGGGCGAGGTGCGTGACGGCCTCGACGAGGGGGCGGGCGCTCAGGTGCTCGGCCACCGCGGCGGCCTGCCGCAGGAGTTCGGCGGCCCGGTCCCGGTCGGTGTCGCCGGTGGCGGAGGTCCTGCCGCCCGGGGCCCCGGCCGTGAGCAGCGCCTCCGCGAGGCGGTGGCGGACGCGGGCGAGGTCGTAGGGCCGCTCCAGCGGGGCGATCGCGGTGAGGACCTCCAGCCAGTCCTCGGCGCTCGCGCGGCCCTCGGCGCGCAGGAGTTCGGCGCGGACCCAGCGTTCGTACGCCTGCCAGACGGGCACGCGGGCGGCCAGGGACTTCATGGTGGTGCGGATCAGGTGCAGGTGCTCGTCGCGGCCCGGCGCGGCGATCGCGAGGCCGCGGGCGTCCGCCTCGGCGGTGGCGGCGGCGAGGAGCAGCGGCCAGCCGTACCGCTGGGTGCCGGGCGGCAGGCCGTCGGCGGCGGCCTGGCGGAGCTCGGCGCGGGCGTCGAGGATGCGGCCCTCGCCCGCGGCGATGCCGAGGGCGATGCGGGCCAGGGGCAGGGTGTTCTGCGGTATGGAGTCGTGCGTGCCGAAGTGGCGGCGGGCCTCGGCGTGGTGGTGGGCGGCCTCGGCCATGTCGCCGCGGGCGAGCGCGAAGTGGGCGAGGCGCACTCCGGCGCCGCCGCGCGGCTTGGCGCTCAGGACGGCGCGGCTCGCCGAGTCGACGGCCTCGTCCCAGCGGCCGAGCGAGTAGAGGGACTCGGAGCGGTTGGCCCACATCCAGGCCTCGGACTCGCGCAGGCCGTACCGCTGGGCGTGCTTGATGCCCTCGTCGAGGAGGGCGAGGGACTCGCGGTGGCGGCCGATGCCTTCGAGGACGGAGGGCAGGTTGATGTAGCAGCGGCAGAGCACACCGACGATCTCCTCGGCGGTGACCCGGTCCCTGACGGCGTACATCTCGGTGAGCCCGGCGTCGATGTCGCCGGTGTCGACGATCAGGCCGCCCAGGGTGAGCCGGGCGTTCAGCTCGATCTCGTGGGCGCCGACCATGCGGGCGTACTCGACGGCCCGCTCGGCGGCGGCGAGGCTGTCGGGGCCCGGCTGGTGCAGCATCTGCCACCCCGCGACCAGGGCGAACACCTCGGCGTGCACCTCCGACGGCGGATGGCCGCTGAGGAGCTCCTGCGCGGTGGCGAGTTCCTTCCAGCCGTCGCCGCGGGCGAGGCTCTGCACGAGGCGGGAGCGCTGCACCCAGAACCAGGCGGAGCGCAGCGGGTCCTGCTCCTCCTCCAGGAGGCGCAGGGCGCGCTTGGTGATCTTCAGGGCGCGTTCGCGTTCGCCGCACAGGCGGCCCGCGACGGCCGCCTCGGCCATCAGGTCCAGATAGCGCAGCGGCATGGTGGCGGGGTCGCAGCCGCAGGGCGGATAGACCTCGGTGTAGTCGACGGGGCGCAGCAGCGCGCGTACGTCGTCGGGGGCCGCGTCCCACAGCTCCATCGCGCGCTCAAGGAGGCGCAGTTGCTCGGCGTAGGCGTGCCGTCGGCGGGCCTCGACGGAGGCGTTGAGGACGGCGGGCAGCGCCTTCGCGGCGTCGTGGGCGTGGTACCAGTAGCTGGCGAGGCGGGTGGTGCGCTGGTCGGCGGCGACCAGGGAGGGGTCGGCCTCCAGGACGGTGGCGAAGCGGCGGTTGATGCGGGAGCGCTCGCCGGGCAGCAGGTCGTCGCCGACGGCCTCGCGCACCAGGGAGTGCCGGAAGCGGTAGCCGTCGCCGCCGGGCGAGGCGAGCAGGATGTTGGCGCCGACGGCGGCTCGCAGCGCGTCGATCAGGTCGTCCTCGGAGAGGTCGGCGACCGCGGCGAGCAGGTCGTACTCGACGGTCGAGCCGCCCTCGGCGACGATCCGCGCCACCTTCTGGGCGTCGTCGGGCAGGTCCTCGACGCGGACGAGGAGCAGGTCGCGCAGCGAGTCGGTGAGGGCGGCGCAGGTGCCGCCGTGGGAGGCGACGGCGAGTTCCTCGACGAAGAAGGCGTTGCCGTCGGAGCGCTCGAAGACGTCGTCGACCAGCTTGGGGCTGGGCTCGGCGGCGAGGATCCCGGCCATCTGCCGGGCCACTTCGTCCCGGCTGAAACGGGCGAGTTCGATGCGGCGGACCGTGCGGAGCCGGTCCAGCTCGGCGAGCAGCGGGCGCAGCGGGTGACGGCGGTGGATGTCGTCGGCGCGGTAGCTGGCGAGGACGACGAGGCGGCCGCTGCGCAGCGTGCGGAAGAGGTACGAGAGCAGGTGGCGGGTGGAGGCGTCCGCCCAGTGCAGGTCCTCCAGGACCAGGACGACGGTCCGGTCGGCGGCCACGTGCTCCAGGAGGCGCGCGGTGATCTCGAAGAGCCGCGCCATGGCCTCCTCGCCTGCCCTGCCGCCGGAGGACCGCGGGCCCTTGGCGCCTTCGCACAACTCCGGGAGCAGCCGCGCCAGTTCCTCCTCCTGGCCCGCGGCGGCCGCCGCGAACTCGGCGGGCAGCTGCTCGCGCACGATGCGCAGGGCGGCGGAGAAGGGGGCGAAGGGCAGTCCGTCGGCGCCGATCTCCACACAGCCGCCGACCGCCACGAGCGCGCCCGCGGCGATGGCCGCGGCCTCGAACTCCTCCAGGAGCCGGGTCTTGCCGACGCCCGCCTCGCCGCCGAGCAGCAGCGCCTGCGGCTCGCCCGCGGCGGGTGCGGCGGCACGGGCGAGCGCGTCGTTCAGGACGCGCAGTTCGTCGGCTCGGCCGACGAAGACGGGGCTGACGGACTTGGTCTCCACAGCGGTGAGCATCGCACAGAGCTGCGGTTTTGTGGGAGTGGGTTTCGCTGTGCGCGACATGGGCGGGTGGGCCGCAGCCCGGTCAGGCGGCCCGGGCGAAGCGGTCGGCCTTGCGGGCCGTGCCGGTGCGCTCGGCCGTCAGCCGGGCTTCGGCCTCTTCCCGGCCGAGCACCTGGCGGCGGGGCTTCACGGCCTTGAGCGCCTCCCGTACGAGGCGGTGGTGGGCGGCCTGGTGGGCGAGCTCGGCGGCGCGGAACTGGTGGAGTTCGTAGTCGAACATCTTCTTCTCCCCCTGGGTGGTGGTGTCTCGCTCTCTGCGATGACTCCACTTTCGTTTCCCAGGGGGGTCCGCCACATCGGGAAGGTTCCGCATCTTCCGGGGGTGGGGGGCCTTAGGTGTGAGGGGGTGCCTTATCCCCGACCCCGCCCCTTCCCTAAACCGGGGGTGCTGGCCCTAGCTCGTCGACGGCAAGCCCAGGAGCAGGTCCGTGTACTTGGCCACGGCCAGGATCAGGCCGAGGGTGCCGAGGGCGACGCCCGCCCAGGCGACCGACTTGATCCAGGGGGCCTGGACGCGGTCGGGGGCGCCGAAGGCCGGGCGCAGCAGGGTGGCGGCGCCGACCACCAGGGCGGCGAGGGCGAACGCGCCCGCCACCAGGGCCGTCGTCTTCCAGGAGTCGCCGTAGACCTCCTGGACCTGGCGGGCCACCCCCGCGCCCTGGGAGGTGTTGAGCTGGCCGATCAGGGACTCGCGGGCCGAGGCGACCGTGCCGAGCCACCCTCCGGAGAGGCCGATCAGGCCGAGCGCGGCGGCGACGAGGGCGGCCGCCCCCTGGCCGACGCCCGACGGCGCGGCGGCGGGTTCGCCCTCGACGAGCACGTCCTCGGGGGCCTCGTCCTCGGAGTCGTCTGCCTCGGGCTCGTGGGCCTCGGTAAGGGCCTTAGACGGCTCCGGGGTCTGAGGCGCCTCCTTAGGCGCCTCGTCCGTCGCTTCCGTGTCGTCCGTCTCGTTGGCGGTCTTCGTTCCCATGCTCCGCACCGTACGGACGGAGTCTGAGAAGGCCCTTAACGCGCGGTGCGGGCCGCTCGCCACTCGGGCGCGAGCACCGACCAGACCTCCATGTCGTGGCGGATGCCCTGCCAGGGGAAGCTCTCCCGCAGCACGCCGTCGCGGACGAAGCCGAGGCGTTCGGCGAGGGCCTTGCTGCGGTCGTTGCGGGAGGACACCAGCCACTCCACGCGGTGCATGCCGCGCTGGTCGACGGCCCAGTCGATGAGGACGCGGGCGGCGTTGGTGATGAGGCCGCGCCCGGTGGCGGAGGGTTCGAGCCAGACGCCGACCTCGCAGGTCTCGGTCGCGGTGTCGAAGACGCGGAAGAGGACGCCGCCGACGAGCTTTCCGTCGAGCCAGACGCCGTACAGGCGGCCGGTGTCCGAGGCCAGTTTGTCGACGTACCGCTGCAGGAGCTCCCGGGCGGACTCCAGGTCCTTGGCGATGACCGTCGCCGGCACCCAGGGGCCCGCGAACTCCCGGGCCCGGTCGACGTGTTCCAGGAACTCCTCGGCGTTCCACGGCTCCAGGGGCCGCAGTTCGGCCCCCTCCCCCACGGGTATGGCGAACATCCGGATCTCCCTCGGCGGCAGCGCGGCTAGCGCTTCTCCAGCGGTGCGTACGCGATCTCGTCGCGCGCGCGGTGTCCGGGGATCCTCGCACGTGTGCGGTGTTCGGGCACCTCAATACTGATCCGCGGCAGCCAGCGGTCCAGGCTGCGCGGCAGCCACCAGTTGGCCCCGCCGAGCAGGTGCATGAGGGCGGGCACGAGCAGCGTGCGCAGCACGAACGCGTCGAGCGCGACGGCCGCCGCGAGGGCGATGCCGAACATCGCGATCACCCGGTCCCCGCTGAGTACGAAGGCGAGGAACACCGAGATCATGATGACGGCCGCGGAGTTGATGACGCGGCTGGTCTCGGCGAGGCCGACGCGGACGGCCACGCGGTTGTCGCCGGTCTCCAGCCACTCCTCGTACATCCGGCTGACCAGGAAGACCTGGTAGTCCATGGAGAGGCCGAAGAGGACCGAGACCATGATGACCGGCAGGAAGGGCTCGATGGGGCCCGCGCGTCCCAGGCCCATCAGTTCGCTGCCCCAGCCCCACTGGAAGACCGCGACCACGACGCCGAAGGCGGCCGCGACCGCCGCGACGTTCATGACGGCGGCCTTCAGCGGTATGCCGACCGAGCGGAAGGCGAGGAGCAGCAGGACGCAGCCCAGGCCGATGACGACGCCCACGAACAGCGGCAGCTTGCCGACGATGATCTCCGCGAAGTCGTCGTAGCCCGCCGTGACGCCGCCGACGTGGAGGTCGAGGGCGGTGCCGCTCTCGGCGCGCGGCAGGACCTCGCCGCGGAGCCGGTCGACGAGGTCGCTGGTGGCCTCCGACTGGGGCGCGGAGTCCGGTACGACGGTGAGGAAGGCCGCGTCACCGCCGTCGGCGTAGGTGACGGGGCTCACGGAGGCGACGCCCGGGGTGGACTCCAGGGTCGTGCCGAGGTTGTCGAGGGCGAGCCGGTCGGGGGCGCCGCGGACGTCCGTGACGAGGGTGAGCGGGCCGTTCACGCCGGGGCCGAAGCCGTCGGCGAGCAGGTCGTAGGCCTGCCGCGTGGTGGCCGTCGCGGGGTTGTTGCCCTGGTCGGAGGTGCCGAGGCGGAGCGAGAGCGTCGGCACGGCGAGCACCGCGATGACCACGACCGCGAGGGCGCCGAGCAGCTTGGGGTGGCGCTCCACGAACGCCGACCAGCGGGCGGCGAGCCCGGTGGGCACCTCCGGCTCGGGCCCGCGCTCGGCGAGCCTGCGCCGCTCGCGGCGGCTGAGGGCGCGCGGCCCTATGAACGAGAGCAGCGCGGGCAGCAGCGTCACGGACGCGGCGACGGTGAGGACGACGGTCAGGGAGGCGGCGATGGCGACGCCGTTGAGGAAGCTCAGGCGCAGGATCAGCATGCCGAGCAGCGCGATGCAGACGGTGGCGCCCGCGAAGACGACGGCGCGGCCGGTGGTGGCGACGGCCCGCTCGGCGGCCTCGGCGACCGGCAGGCCGCGTTTGAGGCCCTTGCGGTGGCGCGTGACGATGAACAGGGCGTAGTCGATGCCGACGCCGAGCCCGATCAGGGTGCCGAGCATGGGTGCGAAGTCGGCGACCGTCATGACGTGGCCGAGCAGCACTATGCCCGCGTACGCCGTGCCGACGGAGACGACCGCCGTGGCGATGGGCAGGGCCGAGGCGGCGAGCGAGCCGAAGGCGAGGAACAGCACGACGGCGGCGACGGCCACGCCGACGATCTCGGCGGTCTTGGCGCTCTTGGCCTCCGTGAGGCCGACGGCGCCGCCGCCGAGGGCCACGTCCAGGCCCTTGGTCGCGGCGGCCTCCGCGGTCTCGACGACGGCGCGCGCCTCGCCGGGGGCGACGGATTCGAGCTGGTCGCGGAAGGTGACCGTGGCGTACGCGGTGTGGCCGTCCGCGCTGATCTGGGTGGCGCCGCGCTCGGTGTAGGGGCTGGTGACGGAGGCCACACCCGGCAGCTCGGCGATCTCGTCGAGCGTCTCGGTCATCGTCTGCTCGACGGCGGCGGCCCGCACGGACTGGTCGCCGCCGGTGTGCCAGACGACGGTGTCGCTGTCGCCGCCGAGGCTCGGGAAGCTGTCCTTGAGGAGCTGGCTCGCGCGGTTGGACTCGGTGCCGGGCACCTCGTAGTCGTTGGAGTACGCCGATCCGACGGCGGCGGCAGCGGTCGCCGTGCCGCCGAGTGCGAGGAGCCAGAGCAGTACGGCGACGAGGCGGTGCTGGACGCACCACCGGGCGAGTGCTGCCACTGACTGGCTCCCTGAGTGACTCGTGGATCCTCGTCGGGGCAGCCGGGAAGCATCGGAATTGACCCGAAAAGAACACGTCTACTTGCTTGAAGTACTACATGATCGGCATGGGCAGATGAAGATCATGTGGCCGCTTGTGCGGCGACATGACCGGGATGGGCCATGCGGGAGCCACTCTGACAGCCACCGGAGATCCTTAGTCCGTTTCGTGTCCAGCCTCACAGCGGCTCAGGGAAGTCCGCCCGGGCGCCCGGCGGCGCACCCGACACGCGGGGACACACGGGCCACACCCGTATGCCCCCGCACCACGCTCACCGGCCCGTCGGTCAGCCCGAGACGCTGGCGCGGCCGTTCTCGATGTGGCCCATCAGCCGCCGCCGGAAGGCCTTGTCGCCCGCGGCCGTCACCTCGACGTCGTACCAGCCGCGCTCGTCCGCCGTCCGCCAGGCGACGGTGCGGCTGCTGCCCGGCCGCACGCGCACGGTCCGGGTGCGCCGCCGGACCTCGTCCGCGTCCACGTAGCCGAGCGGCCTGACGGTGAAGACCAGCGGCTCCCTGCCCCGGTTGGCGACGGTGAGGTGCAGCTCGCGCCGGGTGATCGCCGAGGAGAGGGCGGCGGCGCCGTCCTTGCCGCCCGCGAACTCGCGGCGGAAGCCGTTCGGCCCGGTGACCGTGAAGCGGTAGGCGTCCCCGCGCAGCGGCACGGACCAGCGGCCCTCGTGCCGCACGTCCTGGTGCTGCGGTATCGGGAACTCCCCGGCGTACGGGTACAGCGCGAAGTGCGCGCTGCGCCGGCCGCCGTTGCGCAGCCGCACCGCGAGCGTGCCGTCCTTGGCGAGCCGGGCGTCGGCGTCCGGCTGGTACGGCAGCGGGCGGGCCCGGCGCACGCCCGGCTCCTGGCGGGGCATCGACTGCTGGACGGGCGGCTGCGGCTGCCAGCGGCCGCTGAACGGCGGGATCGCGCCGGGCTGCGCCACCTCCGGCTGCCGGTGGCCGCGGTCGAAGTCGAAGGCGCCGGTCAGATCGCCGGTGACCCGGCGGCGCCAGGCGCTGATGTTGGGCTCGCGCACCCCGGTCCAGCGCTCCAGGAAGCGGACCACGGAGGTGTGGTCGAAGACCTCGGAGGACACGTACCCGCCGACGCTCCAGGGCGACACGACGAGCATCGGCACGCGGGCGCCGAGCCCGGTCGGCAGGCCCTGCCAGCGCTCCTCGGCGCCGTCGGGGTCGTCGGCGGCGGGCACGGGCGGCGGCACGTGGTCGAAGAAGCCGTCGTTCTCGTCGTAGTTGATGAACACGGCGGTGCGCCGCCACACCTCAGGGTGCGAGGCGAGCGCGTCCAGGACCTTGTAGACGATGGTGGCGCTGTGGATCGGCGAGGAGACCGAAGGGTGCTCGGAGTCGACGGCGGACGGCACCAGGTAGCTGACCTTCGCCAGCTTGCCCCGGGCGACGTCCCGCGCGAAGGTCTCGGCGAGCTTGCCGGTCGGCACCCGCCTGAGGCCCCGCTCGAAGAGCGACCGCTCGCGCCGGGTCAGCGACGCCACGCCCTCGTCGAGCGCGGCGAGCAGCCGGGCCCGCTCCGTCTCGTCCGCGGCGTCGCGGACCTTCGCGTAGAAGGCCTCCATGAAGGTGAACCCGGTCGTGGCGAGCGCCTTGCGGGCGATGGCCTTGAAGGTGGTGAAGAACTCGATCTGGTTGTCGGTGAAGTTCTCCCACTCGGTGTACGTCTGCCAGCTCACGCCCGCCTTCTCCAGGCGCTCGGCGTACGTCCCCCAGTCGTAGCCCGGGTGCCGTCCCTCGTCGTACGCGTCGTTGTCGACGGCCCGCTTGCCGGACGCCTCGAAGCCCGTCTTGCCGCTCCACAGGTGGTTGCGGTTGGGGCTGGTGGAGGTGTGGATGGACGAGTGGTAGGCGTCGCAGACCGTGAAGGTGTCGGCGAGTTCGTAGTGCAGCGGGATGTCCTGGCGCGTGTAGTACGCCATCGTGGCGGCGGTCTTGGCCGTCACCCAGCCGTCCATCCAGCCGTCGTGCCAGGCCTTGGCGCCGCCGCTCCAGGAGTGGTCGAGGGCGCCGATGTACTGGAGGTCCTTCGCTTGCGTGGCGGCGGCCTCGCGCACCGGGAACGGCAGCACGGACCGCCCGGCGCCGGGCTGCTCGAACACGCTCTTGCCGCTGGGCAGTTGGACGGCGTTGCGGTCGCCGAAGCCGCGGACGCCGCGCAGGGAGCCGAAGTAGTGGTCGAAGGAGCGGTTCTCCTGCATCAGGATGACCACGTGCTCGATGGCGTCGAGCCCGCCCTTCGGCGGCTCCTTGGCGAGCGCCTCCTGAAGGGACGGCGGCAGGAAGGAACCGACCGTGGCGGCGCCGAGCGCGCCGCCGCCCACTGCCATCAACCGTCTGCGCGAGATCTCCGCTGCCACGCCCAACCTCCAGTCGACACCCAATGGTTGTCCGGTGATCCATTGGTCTGCTGAGCTGGGACGGTAGTGACTCCCGGTGGCAGAGGGAAGGCCACGGGCCTAAGTTGCAGTGAACGTCGTTGCCCGCGTCTGTCGTCTGCGGGTTTCGTTGTGGCTGAGCGCGCGGTTCCCCGCGCCCCTTGCGGGGCGCCACACCACTACGCAGAGAGGGGCGCCGCACCCTTGCCGGATGCGGCGCCCCTCTCTTGCGCGAAAGCCCTGGCGTCAGCCCTCGACGCCCAGCTTCTCCAGGATGAGCTCCTTGACGCGGGCCGCGTCGGCCTGGCCACGGGTGGCCTTCATGACCGCGCCGACCAACGCCCCGGCCGCGGCCACCTTGCCGCCGCGGATCTTGTCCGCGACGCCCGGGTTGCCCGCGATGGCCTCCTCGACGGCCGCCGACAGGGCGCCGTCGTCCGAGACGACCTTCAGGCCGCGCTTCTCGACGACCTGGTCGGGGTCGCCCTCGCCCTTGAGCACGCCGTCGATGACCTGACGGGCCAGCTTGTCGTTCAGGTCACCGGCGGCGACCAGCTCGCTCACCCGGGCGACCTGCTCCGGCGTGATGGGCAGGGCGCCGAGCTCGACGCCCTGCTCGTTCGCGTTGCGCGCGAGCTCGCCCATCCACCACTTGCGGGCGGACACCGCGTCCGCGCCCGCGTTGATGGTGGCGACGATCGGGCCGATCGCACCGGCGTTGAGGATCGCCTGCATGTCGTGGGCGGAGACGCCCCACTCCTCGCGCAGCCGGTTGCGCTGCGCCAGCGGAAGCTCCGGCAGCTCGGCGCGGAGCGCCTCGACCCACTCGCGGGACGGGGCGACCGGTACCAGGTCGGGCTCCGGGAAGTAGCGGTAGTCCTCCGCCTCCTCCTTCACCCGGCCCGAGGTGGTGGAGCCGTCGTCCTCGTGGAAGTGCCGGGTCTCCTGGACGATCGTGCCGCCGGAGGAGAGCACGGCCGCGTGCCGCTGGATCTCGTAGCGCGCGGCGCGCTCCACGGACCGCAGCGAGTTCACGTTCTTCGTCTCGGAGCGGGTGCCGAACTTGTCCCGGCCGTGCGGGCGCAGCGAGAGGTTCACGTCGCAGCGCATCTGGCCCTGCTCCATGCGCGCCTCGGAGACGCCGAGCGCCTTGATGAGCTCGCGCAGCTCGGCGACGTACGCCTTGGCGACCTCGGGGGCGCGCGCCCCGGCACCGACGATCGGCTTGGTGACGATCTCGATGAGCGGGATGCCCGCGCGGTTGTAGTCGAGCAGGGAGTGGGACGCGCCGTGGATGCGGCCCGTGGCGCCGCCGACGTGCGTCGACTTGCCGGTGTCCTCCTCCATGTGGGCGCGCTCGATCTCCACGCGGAAGATTTCGCCGTCCTCCAGCTGGACGTCCAGATAGCCGTTGAAGGCGATCGGCTCGTCGTACTGGGAGGTCTGGAAGTTCTTCGGCATGTCCGGATAGAAGTAGTTCTTCCGGGCGAAGCGGCACCACTCGGCGATCTCGCAGTGCAGCGCCAGACCGATCCTGATCGCGGACTCGACGCCGACGGCGTTGACCACGGGCAGCGCGCCGGGCAGGCCGAGGCAGGTCGGGCAGGTCTGCGAGTTGGCGTCCTGCTTGAGCTCGGTGGAGCAGCCGCAGAACATCTTCGTCTTGGTGCCGAGCTCGACGTGGACCTCAAGGCCCATGACGGGGTCGTACGACGCGAGCGCGTCCTCGTACGGCACCAGGTCGGGGGTGGTCGTGACAGTCACGGTGTTGGAACTTCCCTCTCAGCCGAGCAGAACGTCGTCGTCACCGATGCGCTTGAGCTCGCGCACCAGGATGGCGATGCCGGTGACGATGGCGGCCGCGGAGACGACGGCGTCGACGAGCTGCAGCGCGTCGTGCTCGGCACGGGCCTTCTTGACCTGCTTGAGCGTGCTGATCGCGCCGAAGGCGGTGGTGCCGATGGACAGATACGTGCCGGTCCTGGACTTCTTGAAGCCCTTGGCCTTGGCCAGCGTCTTGTTGCTCACAGCGACGGTGCCTCCTCAAGCAGCGGGTGGCCCCACCTTTCCACGAAGGCGGCCTCGACGGCTGCCCCCACCTTGTACAGGCGGTCGTCCTTCATGGCGGGAGCGATGATCTGCAGACCGACCGGAAGGCCGTCCTCCGGCGCGAGGCCGCAGGGCAGCGACATGGCGGCGTTGCCCGCCAGGTTGGTCGGGATGGTGCACAGGTCGGCCAGGTACATCGCCATCGGGTCGTCGGCGCGCTCGCCGATCGGGAAGGCGGTGGTCGGCGTGGTCGGCGACACGATGACGTCGACCTGCTCGAAGGCCTTCTCGAAGTCCCGCGTGATCAGCGTGCGGACCTTCTGCGCGGAGCCGTAGTACGCGTCGTAGTAGCCGGAGCTGAGCGCGTACGTGCCGAGCATGACGCGGCGCTTGACCTCGTCGCCGAAGCCCGCCTCGCGGGTCAGCGCGGTGACCTCCTCGGCGGACTTCGTGCCGTCGTCACCGACGCGCAGGCCGTAGCGCATGGCGTCGAAGCGCGCGAGGTTCGAGGAGCACTCGGACGGCGCGATCAGGTAGTACGCCGACAGGCCCAGGTCGAAGGACGGGCAGTCCAGCTCGACGACGGTGGCGCCGAGCGACTTCAGCAGCTCGACGGACTCGTTGAAGCGCTGGACGACACCGGCCTGGTAGCCCTCGCCGGAGAACTGCTTGACGACGCCGACGCGCATGCCCGCCACCGAGCCGTTGCGCGCGGCCTCGACGACCGCGGGGACCGGGGCGTCGATGGAGGTGGAGTCGAGCGGGTCGTGCCCGGCGATGGCCTCGTGCAGCAGCGCCGCGTCGAGGACGGTGCGGGCGCAGGGGCCGCCCTGGTCCAGGGAGCTGGAGAAGGCCACCATGCCGTAGCGCGAGACGCCGCCGTACGTCGGCTTGACGCCGACCGTGCCGGTGACGGCCGCGGGCTGGCGGATGGAGCCGCCGGTGTCCGTGCCGATGGCGAGCGGGGCCTCGTACGCGGCGAGGGCCGCGCTGGAGCCGCCGCCGGAGCCGCCGGGGATCCGGGTCAGGTCCCACGGGTTGCCGGTCGGTCCGTACGCGCTGTTCTCGGTGGAGGACCCCATGGCGAACTCGTCCATGTTGGTCTTGCCGAGGATGACGACCCCGGCTTCCTTGAGGCGCCTCGTCACCGTGGCGTCGTACGGCGGGATCCAGCCTTCGAGGATCTTCGAGCCGACGGTCGTCGGGACGCCCTCGGTGGTGAAGATGTCCTTGAGCGCGAGCGGCACACCGGCCAGCGGGCCGAGCTTCTCGCCCCTGGCGCGCTTCTCGTCCACGGCGCGGGCCTGCGCGAGCGCGCCCTCGCGGTCGACGTGCAGGAAGGCGTGCACCTTCTCGTCGACGGCCTCGATGCGGGCCAGGTGGGCCTCGGTGACCTCGACCGCGGTGAGCTCGCCGGAGGCGATCCTCGCGGCGATCTCGGCGGCGGTGAGCTTGATGATGTCCGTCATGTTCGGTTAGTCCTCCCCCAGGATCTGCGGCACCTTGAAACGCTGCTGCTCCTGGGCCGGGGCGCCCGAGAGCGCCTGCTCGGGGGTGAGCGACGGACGGACCTCGTCCGCGCGCATGACGTTCGTCAGCGGCAGCGGGTGCGAGGTCGGCGGTACGTCTTGGTCGGCGACCTCCGAGACGCGGGCGACCGCGCCGATGATGTCGTCGAGCTGTCCGGCGAAGTGGTCGAGCTCTTCGTCCTTCAACTCCAGACGTGCAAGGCGGGCGAGGTGAGCGACCTCCTCGCGCGTGATGCCAGGCATGCAGCGATCCTCTGGGGTGAGCGTGATGGATTTGGACCCAATCCTATGGGGCGCGCACAGCTGACCGCGAAACGCTTTCCTCTCGCGGGGGCGCGCTCGACGGATAAGGCCCGGGACTACCGCCCCGGACCGGGCGTCGCTCCGCAGGGTTTTTCCCACCCGCCCGCCCCTTCCACCGCGCTGACGCGCTTGTCCTCAAACGCCGGACGGGCTGGATGGTTGCCGGTGCGGGCCGGATCCCGTCTGCGGATCGCGTCTCGGCTGCCACCCGCAGACGGGATCCGGCCCGCACCGGGGACTTTCAGCCCGTCCGGCGTTTGAGGACGAGGCGCGGAGCGCCGATGAGGGCGGGGGCCCGGGGGCGGGCAGCCCCCGGTTCGGGAAGGGGCGGGTCTGGGGCGCCCCGCGAGGGATGTCGCGGTACGACAATTGCCCGGCCCCGGTGCGCTGCCCCAGCACCGGCCCCGCGGCAGCGCAGCATGCGCGGCATGCGCATGCACTTCCCCGGGGCGAAAGGCCCCTGGCCAGGCCCGGTGGCACTGGGAGCCGGGGCCCTCGCCCTGGCCCTGTCGCTCACCGCGTGGTGGACCCTGATCAACGACCCGACGTACGCGGCGCACCGCACCCCCGCCGACCTCAGCGTCTACCTGGACGCGGCAACCGCCCCGGAGCACGAGCTGTACGGCGGCAGGTTCGGCGTCCACTCCCTGCCGTACCTCTATCCGCCCGTCGCCCTGCTCCCCTTCCGCGCCCTGAGCGAGCTGGACCTGACCGTCGCAGCCCGGCTGATGGCGGGCCTCTCCCTCGCGGCGATGGCGCTCTCCGCCTGGGCCGCGGCCCGCATGGCGGGGCGGCGCCCGGGCCCGGCCACCGCCGGGTGCGCGCTCGCGGTGTGCGGCCTCGCGCTGTGGACCGAGCCGGTGCTGCAGAACCTGGACTTCGGGCAGGTCAACCTGGTCCTGCTCGCCCTCGTCCTCACCGATCTGGCCACGCCCGACCGCCGCCCGTGGAAGGGCGTGGGCATCGGCGTCGCGGCGGGCCTGAAGCTCACCCCGGGCCTGTTCGTGGTGTATCTGCTGCTCACCCGCCGGTACCGGGCCGCGGGCGTGGCCACGGCCGTCTTCGCCGGGACGGTCGCGGCGGGCTGGTGGGCGCTGCCCCAGGCGTCGGCGGACTTCTGGGGCGGCGCGTTCGCGGGCAGCGCGGGCGGCCGCGAGTATCTGGCGAACCAGTCCCTGAACGGGCTCTTCGTCCGCTTCGGCCTCGGCGCCGACGGCGTCGGCGGGCCCGTGTGGGGAGCGGTGTGCGGGGTACTCGCCGTGGCGGGCCTCGGCGCGGCGGCGCGGGCCTCGCGGCGGGGCCGGGAGCTGGTCGCGGTGTGCGTGGTGGGCGCCCTGACGCTGGTCTGCTCGCCGCTGTCGTGGACCCATCACTGGGTGTGGATCGTGCCCGGGTTCGTCCTGGCGGCGGACGCGGCGCTGCGGCGGCGCACGGCGTCGGCGTGGCTGTGGACGGCTGGCCTGTTCGCGCTGTTCGCGGCGTGGCCGATCCGTATCGATGGCTTCGGCACCTGGGATCCGTCCCGCCCGCTCCTGCCGTACGGCCTGCTCTGGTACGTGCCGCACTGGCAGCGCGAGCTCCAGTGGGATCCCTTCCACGTGGTCGTGGGCAACGCGTACGTGTGGCTGGGTGTCGGCTTCGTGGTGTGGGCCGCCGTGGCGTTCCGGCTGCGGTCGGTCCGGCCGGTCCCGGGCGGACGGACGAGCCGCGAAGCGGTGGCGGCCCCAGCGGGCCCGGTCCTTGAGGACGAGCGCGCGGCGCGCTGAACGCGGCCCGCGCCCGCCGGGTCACTGCACCGCGCGGCTGGGCGAGGGCGGCGCCGGGTCGGGCGCGGCGGGCCCGGGTGCCGGGTCGACGGGCCGGTGCGTGGCGCCCTCGCCGCGGGCGCGCAGCCAGGCCGTGGTCTCGCTGGGCGGCATCGCCGCGGCGACGAGCCACCCCTGCACCGCGTCGCAGCCGAGGTCCCGCAGGCGCTCCCAGGTCTCGTCGTCCTCGACGCCCTCGGCGACGACGAGCAGCCCCAGCGAGTGGGCGAGGTCGACGGTGCAGCGCACGATCTCGGCGTCCTCGGTGTCGACGGCGAGCCGCGCCACGAAGGAGCGGTCGATCTTCAGCTCGCTCACCGGCAGGCGGCGCAGGTGCACGAGGGAGGAGTACCCGGTGCCGAAGTCGTCGAGGGACATCTTCACGCCGTGCCCGGTGAGCCCGGCGAGGGTGTCCGCGGCGCGCTGCGGGTCCTCCAGGAGCACGTGTTCCGTTATCTCCAGCTGGAGCGCGCCCGCGGGCACCCCGTGGCGGGCCAGGCGCGCGGCGACGGCGCCCGCGAAGCCGGGGGTGTGCACGTCGCGCGGGGACACGTTCACCGCGACGGGCACGTTCAGGCCCTGGGAGCGCCAGCGGGCGACCTGGGCGAGGGCCGACTCCAGGACGTACTCGGTCAGGTGCGGCATGAGGCCCGACGACTCGGCGATGGCGATGAACTCGTCCGGCGGCACCTTGCCGCGCTCGGGGTGCACCCAGCGCACCAGCGCCTCCAGGCCCGCCACCTCGCCGTCGAAGCGGACCTTCGGCTGGTAGTGCAGCTCCACGTCGCCCGCGTCGAGGGCGCGGCGCAGATCGCCCAACAGGCCCAGGCGGTCAGGGGTGTTGGAGTCGCGCTTGGACTCGTACACCTCCACGCCCGTACGGTCCCGCTTGGCCTGGTACATCGCGACGTCCGCGCGGCGCAGCAGGCCCTCCGCGTCGAGCGCGTGGTCGGGGAAGACGGCGAGTCCGGCGCTGGCCTCCAGGACCAGGGTGAGGCCGTCGAGGTCCAGCGGGGAGCCGAGCGCGCCGACGAGCTGGCGGGCGACGCGCTGCGCGGACGTGGTGGAGTCGGCGACGGGCAGCAGCACCGCGAACTCGTCGCCGCCGAGCCGGGCCGCCTCCGCGCCGCGCGGCAGCGCGAGCCGGAGGCGGTCGGCGATCTGGAGCAGCAGTCGGTCGCCCGCGAGGTGCCCGAGGGTGTCGTTGACCGAGCGGAAGCGGTCCATGTCGATCAGCACCAGGGCGGCGCGGGCACCGATGCGCTCGGCGTCGTCCAGGGCCGTCCAGGTCCGCTCCAGGAGCCACTGCCGGTTGGGAAGGCCGGTGAGCGGGTCGCGCAGCTGCTCCTCCGCTCTGGCGCGGGCGATCCACAGCGTGGAGTCGAGCGCGACGAGCGGGATCGTGAACAGCGGCAGGAGCAGCGGAAGGGACATCGCGACGACGCAGATCAGCGGGGCGATGCCGAGCAGGGCCACGCCGAGCAGGCCCTGGCGGACCAGCGCGGTGCGGGTGACGGTGGGCAGCGCGCCGGTGCGCGGGGCGTGCACGTACCAGAGCAGGACGCGGGTGACGGCCAGGTACGCGACGGCGACGAGGCCCACCTCGGGGGCCGTGTACAGGTCCCAACTCTCGGGATTCCAGGGCGTGTCGGCGGCCGGTGCGGTGCCGAAGGCGGCCAGCGTGAGGGCGCCCGCGCCGATGCCCAGGATGTCGACGGCGCCGTGCAGCACCCCCTGGCGCCAGCGGTGGCGGCGCGCGACCCCGACGAGGACGACGACGGTGAGGCTGACCATGCCCGCGGGCATCCAGCCGTACAGCAGCAGGACCGCGACGGTGAGCGCGCCGCCGGAGCCGGTGCCGCCCCACCAGCGGTCGCGGCCGAGCGCGACGAGGTGGCCGACGATGAGGCCGGTGAGGACGGCGAGCGACCAGCCGACCGTGCCGGAGGGGAACAGCGGGTGGCCGCCGGTGAAGGCGTGGAAGAAGCCGGTGCCGAGGACGATCGCGGCGGCCGCGACGACGGCCATGGGCAGCAGCTGCCAGCCGCGGCCGTCGTGCTCCATGCCGTCGAGGCCGTCGATGCCGTCCAGGCCGTCCGGCTGGTCGGCGGCCCGCTCGTGCGCGCCGCGCCCGCCGCGCCACCGGCCGCGCCGTCCGGCCGTGCTCCCTCGCGCGGCGCCGGACCCGCCCGCGGCCGCGCTCACCGCGCCCCGCACCCCGGAAGGACCGGCGGCGGGCCCGCCTGCCGCGGTCCGCGCTCCCGGGGCGCCCGCACCCGTCGCACCGCGCACGGCGGGGGCGCCGTTCGTGCCACCCGCCACGTCCCGCGCGGGGGAAGGGCCCGCGGCGCCACCGGCCGCACTCCGCCGCGCGTCTTCGGCACTCGCCGTCACACCAGCCTCCGCCGGGCCTGACGTTCCTCGACCTCCGCCGCCCCGCCCGGGCGCGTCCCGCCCGCCTGCTTCCGGTCCCTCACCAACTGCCGTACCCCGAATGCCCGTTACTCCCCCCTGTACGGCACCAGCTGGGCCGGAAAAGCCCGTTCCGCAGCCGGGAGACGACCCCCAGGCCGCTGGAGCGCCGTCGTCGAGGAGGGTGCCGCCGTGGGTCCACGCCCGGTCCCTGGGGCGGATCTCGGGGGCCTGGGCGGGCCGTTCGGCCCGCTCGTCGGTGTCGGCGTGGGCGCCCGCGGCCGACCGGGCGGCGCGGCGGCCC
Source organism: Streptomyces sp. NPDC053474 (assembly GCF_044544845.1). Classification (NCBI taxonomy): domain Bacteria; kingdom Bacillati; phylum Actinomycetota; class Actinomycetes; order Kitasatosporales; family Streptomycetaceae; genus Streptomyces; species Streptomyces sp. NPDC053474. The sequence goes on along the minus strand of NZ_JBITXV010000007.1, from coordinate 295,442 downwards.
CGCCACCCGCCGAGCCCGCGCCGCAGGCGCGACCGCAGCCATGAGTCCGGGGCGACGCTCTCGGTCGGTTCCATTCCCGTCCCTCTCACAGCCGGCGGTGCCCACGCCACGCGGACTCACGTCCTGACAGCCGCGTCCGAAAACCCTTCCCCCGGCTCTCCACGACACGAGCAGGGGAACACCCCGTCCGCATGCGGGGCACGGCAGGCGCACACCTCAACAGTAGGCCGCAGAAGGCTTCCACGGGCAGCGGTCGTCTACGGTTGCCCGAATGCGACCCGGCCACCCGTATGCATCTGGTATGCGCTGAACGGGTGGCCTTCAACCGCTATTCTTCGGTCGGAAGCGCGGCTTCCCGGGCGGCGTCCGCCCCTTGTTCCAGCAGGACCGCGAAGCCGTCCTCATCGAGGACGGGAACCTTCACTTGCATGGCCTTGTCGTACTTCGAGCCGGGGTTGTCCCCCACCACGACGAATCCGGTCTTCTTTGAAACGGAACCGGTGACTTTGGCTCCGCGGCTCTGGAGCGCCTCTTTCGCGCCATCCCGTGTGTAGTTCCGCAGCGTTCCGGTGACGACGACGGTGAGGCCTTCGAGGGGGCGCGGGCCCTCGTCCTCGCCGCCGCCCTCCTCCTCCATGCGGACGCCCGCGGCCCGCCACTTGCGAATGATCTCCTGGTGCCAGTCCTCGGCGAACCACTCCTTGAGCGAGGCGGCGATGGTCGGGCCGACTCCCTCGACGGCGGCCAGCTCCTCCTCCGTGGCCTGCTCGATGCGGTCGATGGAGCGGAACTCGCGGGCGAGCGCCTCGGCGGCGACGGGGCCCACGTGGCGGATGGACAGGCCGGTGAGGATCCGGGCCAGCGGACGCTCCTTGGCGGCCTGGATGTTCTCCAGCATGGCGAGGGTGTTCTTCTTCGGCTCGCCCTTCTGGTTGGCGAAGAAGGTCACGACCTTCTCCTCGCCGGTCTTCGGGTCCCGCTTGGGCAGGCCCGAGTCCTGGTCGAGGACGTGCGACTTGATGGGGAGCAGCTCCTCGACCTTCAGGTCGAAGATGTCGCCCTCGTCGAGGATCGGGGGCGTCGCGGGCTCCAGGGGGCGGGTGAGCGCGGCGGCGGCCACATAGCCGAAGTTCTCGATGTCCAGGCACTTGCGGCCCGCGAGGTAGAAGAGGCGCTCGCGCAGCTGGGCGGGGCAGGTCTGGCCGTTCGGGCAGCGGAGGTCGATGTCGCCCTCCTTCATGGCCCGCAGGGCCGTGCCGCACTCGGGGCACTCGGCGGGCATGACGAACTCGCGCTCGCTGCCGTCGCGCAGGTCGACGACGGGGCCGAGGATCTCCGGGATGACGTCGCCCGCCTTGCGGATCACGACCGTGTCGCCGATGAGGACGCCCTTGGCCTTGACCACGTCCTGGTTGTGCAGCGTGGCGAACTCGACCTCCGAGCCCGCGACGGTGACGGGCTCGACCTGGGCGTAGGGCGTGACGCGGCCCGTGCGGCCGACGCCGACCCTGATGTCGATCAGCTTGGTGTTGACCTCCTCCGGCGCGTACTTCCACGCGATGGCCCAGCGCGGGGCGCGCGAGGTGGAGCCGAGGCGGCCCTGGAGCGGGATCTCGTCGAGCTTGACGACGACGCCGTCGATCTCGTGCTCCACGGAGTGGCGGTTCTCCCCGAAGTACGTGATGAACTCGCGCACGCCGTCGAGGCCTTCGACGACCTTGTTGTGCCGGGCGGTGGGCAGGCCCCACTCGCGCAGCAGGTCGTACGCCTGCGAGAGGCGGTCGATGTCGAGGCCCTCGCGGGCGCCGATGCCGTGCACCACCATGTGCAGCGGGCGCGTGGCGGTGACGCGGGGGTCCTTCTGGCGCAGCGAACCCGCCGCCGCGTTGCGCGGGTTGGCGAAGGGCTTGTCGCCCGCCGCGACCAGGCGGGCGTTGAGCTCCTGGAACTTCTCCATGGGGAAGAAGACCTCGCCGCGGATCTCCACGAGGGCCGGGACGCGGTCTCCCTGGAGGCGGTCGGGGATGTCGGCGATGGTGCGCACGTTCGGCGTGATGTCCTCGCCGGTGCGGCCGTCGCCGCGGGTGGCGGCGCGGGTGAGCCTGCCCTGCTCGTACGTCAGGTTGACCGCGAGGCCGTCGACCTTCAGCTCGCACAGCAGGTGGTAGTCCGGGGAGCCGACGTCCTTGGCCACGCGGTCGGCCCAGGCGGCCAGCTCCTCGTCGTCGAAGGCGTTGTCCAGGGAGAGCATGCGCTCACGGTGCTCGACGGAGGCGAAGTCCGTCTCGTACGCACCGGCGACCTTCTGGGTCGGCGAGTCCGGGGTGCGCAGCTCCGGGTGCTGCTCCTCCAAGGCTTCCAGCGAGCGCAGGAGCTTGTCGAACTCGGCGTCGCTGATGACCGGCTGGTCCTTCACGTAGTACCGGAAGCGGTGCTCCTCGATCCGCTCGGCCAGCTGGGCATGCTGCTCGCGCGCCTTCGCGGGCACCGCGCCTTCCTGTTCGACAGCCACCGTCTCGTCCTCCCGTTACCTTCAGACCCAGTTACTCAGGGTTGTCCGCGAGTGATCTCGCCGCCCGGACGCAGTGCGCGAGCGCCGCCCGGGCATATGCGGGCGAAGCACCCGCGAGACCGCACGACGGCGTGACCGTGACCGACTCCGCGAGCGACCCCGGATTCAGCCCCAGCCTGCGCCAGAGCGTCCTGACACCCATGACGCTACCGGCAGGGTCTGACAATGGTCCTTCCGTGCCCGGCACGACACCGGCGAACAGCTTCGTCCCGGCCTCGACGGCCTCGCCCAGGACCTCGTCGTCACGCTCGGTGAGAAGCGAGAAGTCGAACGACAGGCCGTGCGCGCCCGCCCTGCGCAGCAGCGCGAAGGGAACGTCCGGCGCGCAGGAGTGCACGACGACCGGGCCGTCGTGCACGGCCATGACCTCGCGCAGGGCGCTCTCCACGACCTGGCGGTCCACGGCGCGGTGGGTGCGGTACTCGCTGGCGGTCTTGATCCGGCCGCGCAGCACGGCGGTCAGCGACGGCTCGTCGAGCTGGAGCACGAGCCGGGCGCCCGGCACCCGCTTGCGCACCTGCGCGAGGTGGGCGCGCAGCCCCTCGGCGAGGGACCCGGCCAGGTCCCGGCAGGCGCCAGGGTCGGAGACCATCGCCTCGCCGTTCCTCAGCTCCAGGGCGGCGGCGAGCGTCCACGGGCCGACCGCCTGGACCTTCAGGGGGCCTTCGTAGCCCTGGGTGAACTCCTCCAGGGCGTCGAGGTCCTCACCCAGCCAGGACACCGCGCGCCGCGTGTCCCGGCCCGGCCGGTCGCCGACCCGCCAGCCGCTGGGCTCCACGCGCGCGTAGAGCTCGACGAGCAGCCCCGCGGTGCGGCCGATCATGTCGGCGCCGGGGCCGCGCGCGGGCAGCTCCGGCAGGTGCGGGATGCCCTGCTCGGGGGTCTCGAAGGTGCCGGTGACGGTCTTCGCGGCCTCCCGGGCGTCGCCGCCGGGCATCGAGCCGACGCCGGTGGCCGGGCCCAGGGTCCAGGTGTCCTCGGTGCTCACCGCCGTGCTCACCGTCCGGGCCGCACCGTCAGGTCGTTGACCTCCGCGTCGCGCGGCAGGTCGAGGGCCATCAGGATCGTCGTCGCCACGGACTCGGGGTCGATCCACCGCGCGGCGTCGTACTCCTTGCCCTCCTGCTGGTGCACCTTGACCTGCATCGGGCTCGCGGTGCGGCCGGGGTACACGGAGGTGACGCGGACGCCGTTGCCGTGCTCCTCCTGGCGCAGGGAGTCCGCGAGGGCCTTCAGGCCGTGCTTGGAGGCGGCGTACGCGGACCACTCGGCGCCCGCGTGCAGGCCCGCGCCGGAGTTCACGAAGAGCACGTGGCCCTGGGAGACGCGGAGTTGGGGCAGGAAGTGCCGGGTCAGCTCGGCGGGCGCGATCAGGTTCACGTTCAGCTGGTGGCGCCAGGCCTTGGGGGTGAGGTCGCCGACCGGGCCGAGGTCGACGACGCCCGCGATGTGGAGCAGGGAGTCCACGCGGTCGGGGAGCGTCTGGTGGGAGAAGGCCCAGGAGAGCTTGTCCGGGTCGTTCAGGTCGCCGACGAGGGTGCTCGCGCCCGGGTACTCGGCGGCGAGCTCCTTGGCGCGGCCCGCGTCGCGCGCGTGCAGGACGAGGGCGTCCCCGCGCGCGTGGAGACGGCGGGCCACTGCGGCCCCGATGCCGGAGCCCGCCCCGGTGATCACATGAGTTGCCATGCGCTTATGGTCGCATTCCGGCCGCGCGCTCCCGGATGCGAGCCGGGGCGGGGCGCCCGGCGGCGGGGCGCGGCGGGCGGCCGGGAGCGAGCCGGTGGCAGCGGGCCGCTCCCGCCGGGCCCGCGTGCCCGTGTGCGCCGTCCGCGCCGCCCCGGGGCCCCCGGCGCCTCAGCGCACTCCCAGCGACTCCTCCAGGTACGCCAGGGCGCCCACCGGCTCCTCCGCGAAGAAGACCAGGTCGGTCAGCGGCACCGGCAGGAAGCCCTCGTCCTCCATTCGACGGAACTGCTCCTTCAATCCGTCGTAGAACCCCGCCGTGTTGAGCAGGACGACCGGCTTGGTGGTGCGGCCGTGCTTCTTCAGCTCCAGGATCTCCGTGGCCTCGTCGAGGGTGCCGGTGCCGCCGACCATGATCACGACCGCGTCGGCCCGCTCCAGGAGCAGCGCCTTCCGCTCGGCGAGGTCCTTGGCTATGACCATGTCGTCGACGCCGGGCCTGACCTTGGCGGCGAGGAAGTCCACCGACACGCCGGTGAGGCGGCCGCCCGTCTCGTGCACGCCGTCCGCCACGACCTTCATCAGGCCCGTGTCGGAGCCGCCCCACACCAGGGTGTGGCCGCCCTTGCCGAGCAGTTCGGCGAACTCGCGGGCCGGTCGGGTGTAGGTCTCGGACAGGTCGGCGGCGGAGAGGAAGACGCAGATGTTCATGCGCCCTACCGTACGTTCCGCCACGGACACCCCGGGGGCGGCGGAAGAAGTCCGCCGCCCCGCGTGCTGTACGAGGCGACCCCGGCACAGACGAGGCGACCCCGGCGAAAGGGATGACCGTGACCGCAGGACATCGCATCACCATCGAGCAGGGCACCCAGCACGTGCGCGTGGAGCACGACGGACAGGTCGTGGCGGAGAGCAAGCGCCCCCTGGTGCTGCGCGAGACGGGCTGTCCGGTGCGCTACTACCTGCCCCCGGAGGACGTGCGCACCGATCTGCTCACGCCGTCAGGCACGCACACGTACTGCCCGTTCAAGGGCACGGCCTCCTACTGGTCGCTGCCCGGCGGCGAGGACCAGGTGTGGGCGTATCCGGAGCCCAAGGCCGAGGTGGCCGAGATCAAGGACCACCTGTGCTTCTACGCGACCGAGGAGGTGGCGAAGGCCTCCTGAGGGACGGCCGCGAACGTCCTGCGGTACGCCGCCGGTGACACGCCGAGCACGGACCGCATGTGCTGGCGCAGGGAGTTGGCGGTGCCGAAGCCCGCGCGGTGGGCCACCAGGTCGATGGACAGGTCGCTGCTCTCCAGGAGGTGGCGGGCCACCTCGATGCGCTGGGCCGTGAGCCAGCGGCCCGGTGTGGTGCCCACCTCGTCGCGGAACCGGCGCGTGAACGTGCGCAGGCTCATGCGGGCGTGGTCCGCCATCTCGCCGAGCGTCAGCGGCTCCTGGAGGCGTTCGAGCACCCACGCGCGCGTGGGCGCCGTGGTGGCGACCGTGGGCTCCGGGACGGGCCGTTCGATGTACTGCGCCTGTCCGCCGTCGCGCCACGGCGGGACCACGCAGCGCCGGGCCACGTGGTTGGCGACGGCGCTGCCGTGGTCGCGGCGCACCAGGTGCAGGCAGAGGTCCACCCCGGCGGCGACGCCCGCGGAGGTGAGGATGTCGCCGTCGTCCACGAAGAGCACGTCCTCGTCGAGCCGCACGCGCGGGAACGCGCGCCGGAACTGCTCGGCGACCTGCCAGTGCGTGGTCGCGGGCCGCCCGTCCAGGAGACCGGCGGCCGCGAGGACGAACGAGGCGCTGCAGAACGACACCAGGCGCGTGCCCGGGCGCACCCGGTCGAGCGCGGCGGCCAGCGGCGCGGAGAGGCCGCCGGTGGCCGACGCCCCCTCGCGCGGGGGGATGGGCGGGATCACCACGGTGTCGGCGTCGTCGAGCACCTCGGGGCCGTGCTCGACGACCACGGAGAAGCCCGCGTCGGTCCGCACCGGGTGCCCGTCCACCGTGCACACCACGACCTCGTACAGCGGCCGTCCCGACGCGTCCTCCGCGTTGCCGAAGACGCGTGAGGGAATGCCCAGCTCGAAGGCGTAGACGCCGTCCAGGGCGAGGACGGCGACGCGGTGGGGGCGGTCGGGTGCGGAGAACGCGCTCATGGCCAGATCCTGTCACATGATGGCCAGACTGCCAGCACTGCGGCGGGCCGCGGGGCCGCACGCTGGTGGGCATCCGCCGGAACTCCGGCGTCCGTTCACCGCGAAGGACACGTTCAATGAGCTCGCCCAGCGACCGCCCGACCCGCCCGACCATGCGCGCCGTCAGCCCGCGCGCGTGGGGCGCCCCCGACGTCCTGGTCCCCGTGGAGGTGGACCGCCCCGTGCCCGGCCTGACCGAGATCCTGGTCAAGGTGCACGCGGCCGGGGTGAACCCCGTCGACTGGAAGACGCGGGCCGCGGGCGAGTTCGGCACCTGGGGCGACACGCCGATCCTCGGCTACGACGTCTCGGGGACCGTCGAGGCCGTGGGCCCCGGGGTGACCCTCTTCGCGCCCGGCGACGAGGTGTTCGGCATGCCGCGCTTCCCGGAGCAGGCGGGCGGCTACGCCGAGTACGTGAGCGCGCCCGCGCGCCGCTTCACGCGCAAGCCCGCCGCCGTCGACCACGTCCAGGCGGCCGCCCTGCCGCTGGCCGCGCTGACCGCCTGGCAGGGCCTGGTGGAGACGGCGGGCCTGCGCGCCGGGCAGCGGGTCCTGATCCACGCGGCCGCGGGCGGCGTGGGCCACCTGGCCGTGCAGATCGCCAAGGCGCACGGCGCGTACGTCATCGGCACGGCGCGGGCCGACAAGCACGACTTCCTGCGGGGCCTGGGCGCGGACGAGCTGATCGACTACACGACGACGGACTTCGCGGCGGCGGTGCGGGACGTGGACGTCGTCCTGGACGGCGTCGGCGGCGAGTACGGCCCCCGGTCGCTGCCGGTGCTGCGCAGGGGCGGCCACCTGGTCACCCTCCCCGACCCGGGCGGGCTCCCCGACGCCGCGCGGGCCGAGGCCCTGGGCGTGCACACCGGCTGGACGGTCGTCGAGCCCGACCGCCACGGCATGCTGGAGATCGCCCGCCTGGTGGAGCAGGGCAAGCTGCGCGCGGAGATCGCGAAGGTCCTGCCCCTGAAGGACGCGGCCGAGGCCCACGCCTACGGGGAGCGCGGCCGCACCCAGGGCAAGATCGTGCTCCAGGTGACCTGACCGGCCGCGCCCCCCTTCAGGCGGCGCTCAGCGGCTCAGCAGGGGCGCGACGAGGGGCCGTCGTAGCGCGCCCAGAGCGCCCGCCAGTCGCGGTCGTACAGGACCATGTTGCTGTCTTCCTGGATGCGCAGCCAGGCGCCCCGGCTGCCGCACCCGTGCGTCCCCAGGGACCACAGGGGGTTGCCCTGGCCGTCGTAGACGACGACGTTGCCGTCCCGCTGCATCCACAGCGACACGTTCCAGCCGCGGGTGTCGGTCTCCCAGATCGGGGTGTACAGGCCGAGGGAGTGGCTGTAGAGGACGACGTTGCCGTCGTCCTGGGCCCACAGCTCGTACCAGTGCCCGACGTTCTTCGTGACGTGGACGGCGATGTACTTGTTCTGGGTCAGGCACTCACCGGGCTTGAGGTAGTCGTGGTAGCCCCAGCCCTGCGGCGGCGTGGCGCAGCCGGAGTCAGGGAAGGCGAGCGGCTTCACCGCGCCCTTGGGGCGCACCGGTCCCGAGAGGAGCCCCTTCTTCCTGGCCTCCTGGAGGGTGGGGAGCCCCTTCAGGGGTGCCGACGGCAGCGTGGGGACCTTGTCGCCCTTCTTCGGGCGGACGGACTTCGGCGGAATCGGACGGGGCGCCGTGGGCGCGCTCGCCCGGGTGGCGTCGGGGTGCGGCTGGGCCGTGGCGGCGGGAGCCAGGGTCCCCAGGGCGAGGACGGCGGCGAGGGCCGTGGTGATCAGGGTGGTGCGGCGGTTCATGGGGATGTCGGCTTTCGTCAGCACGGGCGGGTGGAGGGGCCGTCGAAGCGCGCCCAGAGGGGGCCCCAGTTGCGGTCGTAGAGGACGAGGTTGGCGTCCGCCTGGACCCGCAGCCACGCTCCCCAGTCGCCGCATCCGTGCGTCCCCAGGGACCACAGGGGGTTGCCCTGGCCGTCGTAGACGACGACGTTGCCGTCCCGCTGCATCCACAGCGACACGTTCCAGCCGCGGGTCCTGGTCTGCCAGACCGGCCGGTAGCCCGAGTCGTTCTTGTAGAGCACGACGTTGCCGTCCTCCTGGACCCACAGCTCGTACCACATCAGGGTGTGGATGTAGGCGGCGATGAACTTGCCCTGGGTCAGGCACTCACCGGGCTTGAGGTAGTCGTGGTAGCCCCAGCCCTGCGGCGGTTCGGAGCAGTTCGCGTCGGGGAAGGCCAGCGGCTTCACCCCGCCCTTGGAGCGCACCGGCCCCGAGACGAGGCCCTTCTTCTTGGCCTCCTGGAGGGTGGGGAGCCCCTTCAGGGGTGCCGACGGCAGCGTGGGGACCTTGCTGCCCTTCTTCGGCTGGACGGACTGGGGAGGGCCCGGGTGGGGCGGCCTGGGCGCGGACGGCGACGCGGCGTCCGGGCGCGGGGCGGCCGCGGCGCCGGTCGCCAGCGGGCCGAAGGCGATGGTGGCGGCGAGGGCCGCGGCGAACAGGGACGCTGCGCGCCCGGCGGCACCCGCCGAGGTTCTGCTGAAGATCATGCGGTCATGTCACCGCATAGGGATCCACGGCCGGTCAACGCGCGATAAACGCGGCCCTCAGGGGTCAGACGGCCACCGCGGCCGCCAGGGGGTCAGACAGCCGCCGCCCCCAGGGTGGGTCAGACGGCCGCCGCCGCCCGGTCCGTCGTGGCGATCGTCGCCGAGCCGACCACGCGCGTGCCGTCGTACAGGACGATCGCCTGGCCAGGGGCGACGCCGCGGACCGGCTCGGTGAAGGAGACCCGCAGCTCGCCGTCGGGCGTCAGCTCCGCCGTGACCGGCGTCTCGTCGCCGTGGGCGCGCAGCTGGGCGGTGTACGCCCCCGCTCCGGTGGGGGCCGTGCCGCACCAGCGGGGCTTGAGGGCCGTGAGGGCGGTCACGTCGAGGGCGGCGGCGGGGCCGACCGTCACCGTGTTGTTCACGGGCGAGATGTCCAGGACGTAGCGCGGCTTGCCGTCGGGGGCGGGGGTGCCGATCCTGAGGCCCTTGCGCTGGCCGATGGTGAAGCCGTACGCGCCCTCGTGGGTGCCGAGGACGGCGCCGGACTCGTCGACGATGTCGCCCTCCGCCTTGCCGAGGCGGCTCGCGAGGAAGCCCTGGGTGTCGCCGTCGGCGATGAAGCAGATGTCGTGGGAGTCCGGCTTCTTGGCGACCGCGAGGCCCCGGCGCTCGGCCTCCGCGCGGATCTCGTCCTTGGTGGTGACCGTGTCGCCGAGCGGGAACAGGGCGTGCGCGAGCTGCCGGTCGTCCAGGACGCCGAGGACGTACGACTGGTCCTTGGCCATGTCGGAGGCGCGGTGCAGCTCGCGGGTGCCGTCCTCGCGCACGATCACCTGCGCGTAGTGGCCGGTGCAGACCGCGTCGAAGCCGAGGGCGAGCGCCTTGTCCAGGAGCGCGGCGAACTTGATCTTCTCGTTGCAGCGCAGGCACGGGTTGGGCGTGCGGCCCGCCTCGTACTCGGCGATGAAGTCCTCGACCACGTCCTCGCGGAACCGCTCGGCGAGGTCCCACACGTAGAACGGGATGCCGATGACGTCCGCGGCGCGGCGCGCGTCGCGGGAGTCCTCGATGGTGCAGCACCCGCGCGCGCCGGTCCGGAACGACTGCGGGTTCGCCGAGAGCGCCAGGTGCACTCCGGTCACGTCGTGCCCGGCTTCGGCGGCGCGGGCGGCGGCGACGGCGGAGTCCACGCCGCCGGACATGGCGGCGAGGACGCGGAGCGGGCGGCTGGTGCGCTGCGGGGTCTGCGAAGTCATAGCCCTAACAGGGTACGGGGCGGCGGGAACCTCTCGCCCGTGCGTATCCGTTCACGATCACATGGGGGACGTGAGCGAGAAGGACGAGAGCGGGACTGCGGAGCCGTCGTCGGAGCCCGGGCGCGGATCGCCCCGGCGCGCGCTGCTCATCGGCGGCGCCGCGGTGGGCATCGGCGCGGCCTTCCTGGCCCGCGACGAGCTCGGCCGCCTGTGGTGGCGCCTGCCCGGGGTCGTGAAGAAGCGCAGGGAGGGCGAGGTGGACGCGCCCGGCGCGCAGTGGATAGCGGCCTCCAGTGCGAACTGGCGGCGCGCCGACCGCCCCTCGGACTACACGATCGACCGCGTGGTGATCCACGTGGTGCAGGGCGGGTACGCCTCGGCGCTGAGGGTCTTCAAGGACCCCGGCCACGGCGCCGCCGCGCACTACGTGATCCGCAAGGACGGCCACGTCGCCCAGATGATCCGCGAGCTCGACGTGGCCTACCACGCGGGCAACAGGGACATGAACGAGCGCAGCGTGGGCATCGAGCACGAGGGCTTCGTCGACCAGAAGGCGTCGTTCACCGCCGCCATGTACGCGTCCTCGGCGCGGCTCACCGCCGGAATCTGCGAGCGGTACGACATCCCGGTGGACCGGAAGCACATCATCGGCCACGTGGAGGTCGAGGGCACGGACCACACCGACCCGGGCCCGCACTGGGACTGGGACCGGTATCTGCGCCTGGTGCGCGCGGCCCGCGACGCCCCGCGAAGACGGCCGGGGACAGACCGGACGCAGAGCCCGTCGGACAGGCCCTAGCCCAGGCCCTGGCTCAGGAGCTCAGGCCCTAGCTCAGGCCCGCCGACCGCGCCCGCCGCACCGCCGGGCCGATCGCCGCCGCCACCGCGTCCACGTCCGCCTTCGTCGACGTGTGGCCGAGCGAGAAGCGCAGCGTCCCGCGCGCGAGGTCGGGGTCGGTGCCGGTGGCGAGCAGGACGTGGCTGGGCTGGGCGACGCCCGCGGTGCAGGCCGAGCCGGTCGAGCACTCGATGCCCTGCGCGTCTAGGAGCAGCAGGAGCGAGTCGCCCTCGCAGCCGGGGAAGGTGAAGTGGGCGTTGGCGGGCAGTCGGCCCGCGGGGTCCGGGTCCCCGCCGAGGACGGCGTCGGGCACGGCGGCGCGGACGGCGTCGACCAGGTCGTCGCGGAGCGCCCCGACCTCGCGGGCGAACCACTCGCGGCGCTCGGCGGCGAGCCGCCCGGCCACGGCGAAGGCGGCGACGGCGGGCACGTCGAGCGTGCCGGAGCGCACGTGCCGCTCCTGGCCGCCGCCGTGCAGCACGGGCACGGGGCTGTAGGCGCGCCCGAGCAGCAGCGCGCCGATGCCGTAGGGGCCGCCGATCTTGTGGCCGGAGACGGTCATCGCGGCGAGCCCGGAGGCGCCGAAGTCGACGGGCACCTGGCCGAAGGCCTGGACGGCGTCGGCGTGCAGCGGCACGTCGAAGTCGGCGCAGACGTCGGCCAGTTCGCGCACCGGCTGGAGGGTGCCGATCTCGTTGTTGGCCCACATGACGGTGGCGAGGGCGACGCTGCCGGGGTCGCGGGCGATGGCCTCGCGGAGCGCTTCGGGGTGCACGCGCCCGTGCGCGTCGACGGGGAGGTACTCGACGGTGGCGCCCTCGTGCTCCCCGAGCCAGTCGACGGCGTCGAGGACGGCGTGGTGCTCGACGGGGCTGGCGAGGACGCGGGTGCGGGCCGGGTCGGCGGCGCGGCGCGCCCAGTACAGGCCCTTCACCGCGAGGTTGTCGGCCTCCGTGCCGCCGGAGGTGAACACCACCTCGCTGGGGCGGGCGCCGAGCGCGTCGGCGAGGGTCTCGCGGGACTCCTCGACGGTGCGCCGCGCCCGGCGGCCGGCCGCGTGCAGCGAGGAGGCGTTACCGGTGACGGCGAGCTGCGCGGTCAGCGCCGCGATCGCCTCCGGAAGCATGGGCGTGGTCGCGGCGTGGTCGAGGTAGGCCATGGTGGGCACGATTCTACGAGCCGCGCCCGGGCGCCCGGACCCCGGTGGCCCCTGCCCGGCCGGGATCCGCCGCGCTCAGGCCGGGTCAGCCCGCCAGGCTCCAGGAGACGGTGCCGTCCAGGGAGACGAGCGCGGCGAGAACCACGAGGTCGGCGACGCCGAGCCCGAGTCCGAGCAGAGCGCGGCCGCGCCGGGCGGTGCCCCGCCACAGCGCGACGCAGGCGAGCGCGATCGCGACGGGGCCGAGCACGATGTTCAACACGAGCAGCCCGAGCAGCCCGAGGACGAAGGAGGCGACGGCCATGCCGTCGGTGTCCCGGCGCCCGACGGGCCGCGTGCCGGACGGCTCAGCGGCCGCCGCCGCGAAGGCGTCGTCGGACGGGTCCGCCGCGGGCTCCTCGTACGGCTTCGCGGACGGCTTCAGCGCGGTGAGGTGCATGGTGTGCGACTCCTCAGAGTGAGGCGGATGTCGTACGGGGCAGAGGACGGGGCCGGGGGCCGGGGCGCGCACCGCGTCAGCGCGGGCGCGCGCGGCGCTCGCGCACCGCGAAGACCACGAGCCACAGCCCGATGACCGCGGCCAGGACGAGCGTGACGGACAGCGGGACGTGCGCCACGGTGCCCATGGCGACGCCGAGCAGCAGCAGTGCGGCGACGAGGAACAGCATGAGGAACGCCTCCCTTCGGTGAACGCTTGTGGTTACAACTGTTCACTGACTCCTGAGTCTACTCGCCTCCCGGCTTCCGAAACTGGGAGAACAGTTGTTAACTGCATGGCATGGCTCACATCCCCGGCGACCACCCCGTCGGCATCCGGCAGGCGCAGAAGCAGAAGACCCGGCAGGCCCTCCTGGACGCCGCCCTGCGCCTGCTGGAGGAGCAGAGCCTGTCCAGCCTGGGCCTGCGCGAGGTCACACGCGCCGTGGGCGTGGCGCCCACCGCCTTCTACCGGCACTTCCGCGACACCGCCGACCTGGGCGTGGCGCTCGTCGAGGAGGCCCTCGGCAGCCTGCACACGACGCTCGCGGCGATGCTCGCGGCCACCGGCGACGGCGAGGAACGCATCGCGGGCGCCGTCGAGTTGATCGCCTCCTACGTCCGCGCGTACCCCGCGCACGTGCGCTTCATCGCGCGCGAGCGGCACGGCGGCGTACGGGCCGTGCGGGAGGCCATCGGGGGCCAGCTCGCGCTGTTCGCGCGGGAGGTGGCGGCGCAGTTCGCCCGCGAGCCGGAGGCGGCGGGCTGGAGCGGGGACGACCTCCTGATGCTCGCGCGGATGTACGTGGACCACATGGTGATGACGGCCTCCGCGCTCCTGGAGACCGAGGACGAGGGCGAGGTCACCGCCACGGCCCGCAGCCAGCTGCGCCTGGTGGGCCTCGGCCGCCGCCACTGGCTCGACGCACCGGCGGAGGGCGCCTGAGCCGGGCGCACGCCGCGCACGCCGCGCACGCCCCTCACACCTCGCACACCCCACACGCCTCGTGCGCCTCTCATTCATCGCATGCCCCTCACACCCCACACGCCTCGTACGCCTCTCCCACCCCTCACGCCTCGACACACCGGTAAGGGGCAACTAGCCTCAACACCCATGACGCACACGCACGCCGACTGGGCCCTCGACCGGACCTTCGCCTCCTCGTCCGGCGCCGTCCGCTGGGCCGCGCTCGGGCCCGAGGGCGCGAGCCCCGTCGTCCTCGTCCACGGCACGCCCTTCTCCTCGTACGTGTGGCGGGGCGTCGCCCGGGCCCTCGCGCGCGACCACCGCGTGTACGTGTGGGACCTGCCCGGGTACGGCGCCTCCCAGATGCGCGCGGGGCAGGACGTGTCGCTCGCCGCGCAGGGCCGCGTCCTCACCGAACTGCTCGCCCACTGGGGCCTGGACGGCGAGCGGCGCCCGGCCGTCGTCGCCCACGACTTCGGCGGCTGCGTCGCGCTGCGCGCCCACCTCCTGCACGGCGCCCGCTACGCCCGGCTCGCCCTCGTCGACCCGGTGGCGCTCGCGCCCTGGGGCTCGCCCACGTACCGGCTGCTCGGCGCGCACGCCGAGGTGTTCGGGCAGCTGCCGCCCGCGCTGCACGAGGCCCTTGTGCGGGAGTACGTCGGCTCCGCGAGCCACCGCGGGCTGCACCCGGCCGTCCTGGACCGGCTCGTCGCGCCCTGGTGCACCGAGGCGGGCAGGCCCGCGTTCTACCGGCAGATCGAGCAGAACGACCAGCGCTTCACCGACGAGATCCAGGGCCGGTACGGCGAGGTGGAGCCGCCCGTGCTCATCTGCTGGGGCACCGAGGACACCTGGATCCCGGTGGCGCGCGGGCACGGGCTCGCCGGGCTCATGCCGGGCGCCGAGCTGCGCCTCATCGAGGGCGCGGGGCATCTCGTACAGGAGGACGCTCCGGCGGAACTCACCGGGGAGCTCGGTCGTTTCCTGGGTGCGGGCCTCTCCGGAGCTCACTGACGGTAGAGGTCAGTGACGGCCGCGGCGGCCCGCGCCAAGTCCTCGCGCACCTCCGGGGGTGACACGACCTCCACGGAGGCGGCGAAGGGCAGCAGCATGCGGGCCGCGCCCACCGCCTCCAGCGTGAGCACGACGGTGACCCACTCCCCCGCGCCGTCGTCCTCGGCCACCCGCGTGAGCGCGCCGACCTGCATCCGCAGGAACTGCTCGTAGCGCTCGCGGCGCACCCGCACGGTCACCTCGATGCCGCCCGCGCGCCGCTCCACCCGCCGCTTCAGCTCCTCCCACACCTGCGCGAGCTCCACGCCCGCCCGGCGCCTGACCGGCTCGTCCGTCAGCCGCGCCGCGCGCACCCGGTCGGCGCGGAACAGCCGCGGCCTGCCGCCCCGGTCGGCCACCAGGTACCAGACGCCCGCCTTGGACACCAGGCCGTACGGATCGAGGGTGTACGTCCGCGGCTCGCTCGCGCCGCTGTGCCGGTAGCGCACCCGCAGCCGCCGGTCCGCGAGGACGGCGTCCTGGAGCACCCCCAGGTGGTCCACGGGCAGGCCCGCGCCCGGACCGCGCGTCCAGCGCTCGGCGTCCACCAGGATGCGGCGGCTCGTCAGCTCGGCGGCGGGCCGGTGCGGTTCGGGCAGCGCCGCCATCACCTTGCGCAGGGCCGAGCCGAGCGCGGCGTCCAGGCCGAGCGCCGCGTGCGCGCCCCCCGCGGCGAGCAGGAACAGCGCGCGGGACTCGTCGGCGGTCAGCCCCGTGACGTCCGTGCGGTAGCCGGGCAGCAGGGCGATGCCGCCGTGCCGCCCGCGCTCGGCGTACACCGGGACGCCGGAGGCGGACAGCGCCTCGACGTCGCGGTAGATGGTGCGGACGGACACCTCCAGGCGCTCGGCGAGCTCGGGCGCGGACACCCGCCCCCGGGTCTGGAGCAGCAGCAGGATCGACAGGAGCCGGTCGGACTTCACGGGCACAAGGATCGCGCAGCCCCCGCCGGGACCCCGCGCGCGGCCCCGCGTCCACGGCGCCCCTGCCCCCCGGGCCGCACGCCCCGCGTGCCCTCGGTCCGCCGCGCGCCCCACCCGGTTCCGCGCGCCGGATCCAGAAGCGACGAGAAGCAGTCCTCAGCTCTTCCCAAATTCTGCTTATGATTCGGGAGTGTTCGACTCCCGGCACATCAGGTCCTTCCACGAAGTGGTCCGCACCGGCTCGTACTCGGCGGCGGCCCGCTCGCTCGGCTATACGCAGCCCGCGATCACCCAGCAGATGAAAGCGCTCGAACGGTCCGTGGGCACGGTCCTGTTCACCCGCGTCGGCCGCCGCATGCGCCTGACCGAGGCGGGCGAGGCGCTGTCCCGGCACGCGGGAGTCATCCTCGGCAACATCGACGCCGCCCAGCAGCAGATGAACGCGATCACGCGCCTGCGCACCGGCCGCGTCCGGCTCTGCGCGTTCCCGAGCGCCACCGCCACGCTGATACCGGAGGCCCTCGCCCGGCTCGCCCGCGGCCACCGCGGCATCCGCGTCGAGCTCCAGGAGTACGAGCCGCCGGAGTCGCTCCAGCGCCTCGTGCACGGCGACGCCGACATCACGCTGGCCTTCACCTACCCCGGCCTGCGCGAGGACGTGCCGGACGAGGTCGTCGAAGTACCGCTGATGGAGGACCAGCTGACGGTCCTGCTGCCGACCGGGCACCCGCTGGCCAGGCGCCGCTCGGTGCGCCTGGCCGACCTGTCCGAGGAGCGCTGGATCGCCGGGTGCCTGCGCTGCCGGGCCAACTTCCTGCACGAGTGCGCCGAGCAGGGCTTCGCGCCCGACATCGCCTTCACCACCGACGACAACCTCGTCATCCAGAGCCTCGTCTCCGAGGGGCTCGGCATCGCGATGATGCCGGGGCTCGTCCTCAACTTCCTGTGCCACCGCTCCGTCACGGGCCGCCCCCTGGACCCGGCGTCGCGGCGGCAGGTGTCCGCGTACGTCCTGCGCGAGCACCTGAGGATCCCCGCGACGGCGCTCGTCCTGGACGAGCTGAAGGCGGTCGCGGCGAACCGGGTGGGCTGCTGACCCCGGAATCCAGCCACCGGCCCCGCCATCCATAAGTGGTTTTTAACCCAACGCGAAGAAACTGTCGTTGGACGTGATGGATGGTGCGGGTCGACGCTGCGAGTATGACCACCCCCACCGCGCACCACGCTCCGCCCGCCCGCACGACCGAGCGGACCGACGCGCTCGTCGCCGACATCCGCGAGGCCGTCGGCCGCGGTCTGCCGCCGGACCTGACCGCCTACCTCGTCGGCGAGCGGCTCGCGCCGCACCTCGGCGCGGACGACCTGCTCACCGACGAGCAGTGCGAGGGCGACCCCGACCGCTACCGGCAGCACCTCCTGCACGCCGAGGCCGACGGCAGCTTCTCCGTCGTCGCGCTCGTCTGGCTGCCCGGCCAGCGCACCTCCGTGCACGACCACGTCTCCTGGTGCGTGACCGGGGTGCACGAGGGCGAGGAGCACGAGCGGCGCTACCGGCTCGTGCCCGCGGCCGGGCCCGGCACCTCCGCGCGGCTCATCGCCACCGAGGACGTCGTCAACCCCACCGGCGCGGTGTGCGGCTTCGCGCCCCCCGGCGACATCCACCGGGTGTGGAACGCGGGCACGGGGCGCGCGATATCCCTGCACGTCTACGGCGCGGACATCTCCCGGCTCGGCACCAGCGTGCGGCGGGTCTACGACCTCCCGGCCGACCGCTGATGGCGCTGCTCGGACAGCGCCCGGCGAAGACCGCGCCCCCCGCCGCCGGGCCCGCGGCCGGGCCCGGTCCCTGGCCGGGGCTCGCCCTCGCCGCGGCCGCGGTGGCGCTCGCCTGGCTGACGCACCGGCTGCTGCCCGGCGTGCCGATGCTGACCGTCGCCATCGTGCTCGGTCTGGTCGCCGCGCACGTGCCCGGTACGCGGACGTGGGTGCGCGGGCCCGCCAAGGCCGGGCTCACCTTCGCGGCGAAGCGCCTGATGCGGGTGGGCGTGGTGCTCCTCGGCCTGAAGCTCAGCCTCGACGACGTGCTCGGCGTGGGCTGGCAGACCGTGGTGATGGTGCTCGTGACGGTGGCGGCCACGTTCTTCGGCACGTGGTGGCTCGGCCGCAGGCTCGGGCTCCCCGGCGACCAGCCCCT
The DNA here is from genome assembly GCF_044544845.1 of Streptomyces sp. NPDC053474. Lineage (NCBI taxonomy): Bacteria > Bacillati > Actinomycetota > Actinomycetes > Kitasatosporales > Streptomycetaceae > Streptomyces > Streptomyces sp. NPDC053474. Next base: position 277,585 of record NZ_JBITXV010000007.1, on the reverse strand, counting down.
GCTGATCGCCACCGGCTACTCGATCTGCGGTGCCTCCGCGATCGGCGCGGTCGGCGACGTGTCCAAGAGCGAGGAGCGGGACACCGCCGTGTCCGTGGCCGTCGTCACGCTGTGCGGCACGCTCGCGATCGCCGTGCTCCCGCTGCTCCAGGGGCCCTTGGGGCTCACCGACGCGGAGTTCGGGCGGTGGGTCGGGGCCAGCGTGCACGACGTGGGGCAGGTGGTGGCGACCGCGCAGACCGCGGGGGGTGACGCGCTCGGCGAGGGCGTGCTCGTCAAGCTGATGCGGGTGGCCGTGCTCGCGCCGCTCGTCGCGGCGGTCGCGGTCTCCGTACGGGCCCGGGGCGCGGCCGCGCCCGGCGAGCGGCGGCCCGCGGTGGTGCCGCTCTTCGTCGCCGGGTTCCTGCTGATGGTGGGCCTGCGCAGTACGGACCTGCTGTCCGGGTCCGCCCTCGACGCGGCCGGGCTCGGCCAGGAGCTCCTGCTGGGGGCGGCGCTCTTCGGGCTCGGCAGCGCGGTGGACCTGCGGTCGCTGGCCCGTACGGGGGGCCGGGTGGCCCTGGTGGGGTTGTGCGCGTGGGTGGTGGTGGCCGGGGTCTCCTACGCGGGGGTGTGCCTGACGGCTTGAGCCCTTGACCGGGCCCTGCCTCCCCGGGGGGGGCAGGAACCCCTCAGAGCCGGGCCCTGGCCAGTTGGCGGGACTGGGCTACCAGGCGGTCTGCCGTGTCCCAGACCTCGGCGTCCTCCTCCAGGAAGCCCCCGGCCAGGTTGCGCGTGGTGATGGCGACCCGCAGCGGCCCCGGCGCGGGCCTGGCCCGGATGTGCGCGGTCAGCTCGATGGTCGGCACCCAGCCGGAGAGCCCCAGCTCGAACGCCGTCGGCGGCAGCGCGTCCACCGCGAGGAGCAGCGACAGCGGATCCGGGTCGCGCCCGTCCGCGAGGCCGAACCAGCCGCGCATCTCGCCCTTGCCGGAGGGCGCGCCCAGCGCCCACCCGAGCGTCGCCGGGTCGAGCTTCAGCCAGAGCCGGTCCGCGATCGCGGAGCTGCCGGGCAGCGCCCCGCGGTCCGGCGCGTCGTCGGGCCCGAAGCACTGCTCGACGGGCGGCAGGTCCGGCGGCAGCGCGGAGGTGCGCACGTCGTCGGGGAGCGCGTCGAGGTCGCCGTACGAGGCGACGACGCGCAGCCGCTCGACCTCGCGCCCGCCCTCCTCCTGGTAGAGGGAGGCCTGCCCGGTGGACAGGCCGCGCCCGGCGCGCACGACCTGCGTACGGACGATCGCGGGCCCCGGCTCGGACGCCGTCAGATAGTGCGCCGAGACCGTGAACGGGTCGGAGTGCGGCAGCGCGTGCGCGAGCGCGCGGCCGACGAGCGCGAGGAGGTAGCCGCCGTTGACGGCGCTGATGATGGTCCAGCCCGCCGAGAGCTCGGTGTCGTAGACGCCGGGTGCGCGCGCGAAGACCTCGGTGTCGCGGTCGAACTCGCTGTTGCCGATCGTCGCGCGCGGCGCGGGCGCCGCAGCTGTTTCCGCCATGCCGACAACGTACAACACGAAACTACTAAGCGGTAGCTTTTTGATGTTTCCCCGCGCCGCGCGCGGACGCGGGCCCGGGCGCCGCCCTCAGGCGCCGTCCTCCGCCGCCGAGGACCGCCGGTTCCAGGCCCGCGGCGCCCGCCAGTGGTAGCGCATCGCGAGCAGCCGAAGGACGAACGCCGTGACGATCGCGAGCCCGGTCGTGAAGCCGTTCAGGGCGTCGTAGCGCAGGCACAGGGCGACGATCGCCGCGCCCACGATCGCGGGCACCGCGTACAGGTCGCGGTCCCAGCGCACCAAGGACGGCACCTCGTTGGCGACGATGTCGCGCAGGACGCCGCCGCCCACCGCGGTGGCGAGGCCGAGGGCCGCGGACGCGGTGAGGCCGAGGCCGTAGTCGTACGCCTTGGCCGTTCCGGTGACGCAGAACAGGCCGAGGCCCGCCGCGTCGAAGACGTTCACGGCGAGCTGGGTGCGTTCGACCTCCGGGTGCAGGAAGAACACGAGCAGCGCGGCGAGCAGCGGGGTGAGGAAGTAGCCGAGGTCCGTGAACGCGGCGGGCGGCACCGCGCCGATCACCAGGTCCCTGAAGAGCCCGCCGCCGAGCGCGGTGACCTCGGCGAGGACGGCGATGCCGAAGACGTCGAAGTTCTTGCGGACGGCGAGGAGCGCGCCGGAGATCGCGAAGACGAAGATCCCGGCGATGTCCAGGGCGTGCTGGACGGAGGGGCTGAACAAATCGTGAAGCACGAGCCATTCTCACCCGTCGGGTGAGCTCCTCTCACCCGGCCGCGCCCGGGCTCCCGCTGCCCGCTCGGCCCGCTTCGCCGCGCCCCCGTCGCGCTGCGCGCTCGTCCTCAATCGCCGGACGGGCTCGAACTGCCGCCGTCGCTCCCCTCCAAGGCGACGCCCGCCCGCCCCGTGCGGGGGCGGACGGGCGGGGGAACCCAGCGCGGTGGATCACTCCGGGTCCGCTGCCTTCTCGGGCGCGGGGGCCTTTGTCGCGGCGTCGGCCTTCTGCGAAGGCGCGGGCTCTGCTTCCTGCGAAGGCGCGGCCTCGTCCGCGGCCGTCGTGACCGTCACCACGTCGATCGCCTCCCGGGCCACCGAGAGGAGCTTCGTGTCCTCGGGCGCCTGGTCGTCCGCGTTCTCCGGGTGGTGGCAGGCCACCTGGTGGCCGGGCTCCAGGGAGAGCAGCGGCGGCTCCTTGACCGCGCAGATCTCCGTCGCCTTCCAGCAGCGCGTGTGGAAGCGGCAGCCGGTGGGCGGGTCGATCGGCGAGGGCACGTCGCCGCGGAGCAGGATGCGCTCGCTCTTGGCACCGCGCCGCTTGGGGTCCGGCACCGGCACCGCGGAGAGCAGCGCCTTGGTGTACGGGTGCATCGGCTTGGCGTAGAGGTCCTTGCGGTCCGCGAGCTCGACCATCTTGCCGAGGTACATCACCGCGATCCGGTCGGACACGTGCCGGATGACCGACAGGTCGTGCGCGATGATCACATAGGTGAGCCCGAGCTCGTCCTGGAGGTCGTCGAGGAGGTTGACGACCTGCGCCTGGATGGAGACGTCGAGCGCGGAGACGGGCTCGTCGGCCACCACCAGCTTCGGCTTGAGCGCGAGCGCGCGGGCGATGCCGATGCGCTGGCGCTGGCCGCCGGAGAACTCGTGCGGATAGCGGTTGTAGTGCTCCGGGTTCAGGCCGACGCGCTCCAGCATCTCCTGGACGGTCTTCTTGATGCCGCCCTCGGGCTTGACGCCCTGGAGCTTGAACGGAGCGCCCACGATCGTGCCGATGGTGTGGCGCGGGTTCAGCGAGGAGTACGGGTCCTGGAAGATCATCTGGACGTCGCGGCGCAGCGGGCGCATCCGCGCGGTGCCCAGGTGCGTGATGTCCACGCCCTCGAACTCCACCCGCCCGCTGGTCGGTTCGAGCAGCCGGGTGATGAGCCGCCCCATGGTCGACTTGCCGCAACCGGACTCGCCCACGACGCCGAGGGTTTCGCCGGACCGCACGTCGAAGGTGAGGCCGTCCACGGCCTGCACGGCCGCGACCTGGCGCTGGAGCAGCCCCTTCTTGATGGGGAAGTGCTTGACCAGGCCCTCGACCTTGAGCAGCGCCTCCGCGGACTTCGCCGTCGACGACTTCTTCGTCTGCTCCGGGATCGTCATCTGTTCGGCTTTCTCCGGCACTGCGGCGTCGTCCCGCGCCGCGTCACGTTTCTCGGTCACAGCTTCGGCGCAATCTCTTCGGTCCAGATCCGGGTGCGCTCCTCGCGCGACATGTGGCAGGCCGAGAAGTGGCCGGAGCCGACCTCGGTCAGTTCGGGGCGCTCCGTCCGCGTGATGTTGTCCTTGGGCACGTCGGCGTAGGGGCACCGCGGGTTGAAGGCGCAGCCGCTCGGCAGGTTGATGAGGCTGGGCGGGGAGCCCTTGACCGGGATGAGGCGCTCGGTCTCCTCGCGGTCGATGCGCGGCATCGAGCCGAGCAGGCCCCAGGTGTAGGGGTGCTGGGGCTCGTAGAAGACCTCCTGGGCCGAGCCGCGCTCGACGCAGCGGCCGCCGTACATCACGAGGAGTTCGTCGGCCATCTCCGCCACGACGCCCAGGTCGTGGGTGATCATGATGACCGCGGAGCCGAACTCCTTCTGCAGGTCGCGGATCAGGTCCAGGATCTGGGCCTGGACCGTCACGTCGAGCGCCGTCGTGGGCTCGTCGGCGATCAGCAGCTCCGGGTTGTTGACCAGGGCCATCGCGATCATGGCGCGCTGGCGCATGCCGCCGGAGAACTCGTGCGGGTAGGAGTCCACCCGCTTGTCCGGCTGCGGGATGCCGACGCGGTCGAGCATCTCGATGGCGCGCTTGCGGGCGACCTTCTTGTCGACGTCGTGGTGGACCCGGTACGCCTCGGTGATCTGCTTGCCGATGGAGTAGTACGGGTGCAGCGCGGACAGCGGGTCCTGGAAGATCATCGCCATCTCGCGGCCGCGCAGCTTGCGCACCTGGTCCGGGGGCGCGCTGAGCAGCTCGGTGCCGTTCAGCCAGATCTCGCCGGACAGCTGCGGCTTGCGGCGGCCGTACTGCCCGGCCGTGTGCAGCCCGAGGATGCCGAGCGAGGTCACGGACTTGCCGGACCCGGACTCGCCGACGATGCCGAGGGTGCGGCCCTTCTCCAGGGAGAAGGTAAGGCCGTCGACGGACTTCACCAGGCCGTCGTCGGTGGGGAAGTGCACCTTGAGGTCGCGGACCTCGAGGAAGGCGGTGGGGGCCGCGGAGCCGGTGGTGGGCTCGCCCACCGCGGCGCCGCTCTTGCTCAGTTCGGTCATCCCAGCCTCACTCGCGGGTCAATGACGGCGTACAGAAGGTCCACGACGAGGTTGGCGACGGCGATGGCGAGGGCCGCGCACAGGGTGACGCCGAGGATCACGGGCAGGTCCTTGCTGCTGATGGCCCTGACCGCTTCGAGGCCGAGGCCCGGAAGGTTGAAGGTGGACTCGGTGAGCACGGCGCCGCCCATGAGGACGCCGAGGTCGAGTCCGAAGACGGTGAGGATCGGCGTCATCGCGGAGCGCAGGGCGTGTCTGCGGATGACGACGGACTCGCCGAGGCCCTTGGCCCGCGCGGTGCGGATGTAGTCCTCGCCGAGGACTTCCATCATGGTGGCGCGGGTGAGGCGCGCGTACATCGCGGCGTTGAGGAAGGCGAGCACGATCCACGGCAGGATCAGCGTCTGGAACCAGACGTCGATGCTGTCCTCCGTCGAGAGGCTGTCGGCGATCTTCACCCAGCCCAGGTTGTGGACGAAGATGCCCATCGCGACCATGCCGGTGAAGAAGACGGGCAGCGAGACGCCGCCGAGGGCGGTGGTCATCGCGGCGCGGTCCCAGATGGTGCCCCGCTTGAGCGCGGAGACCACACCGGTGGCGACACCGGCGGCGAGCCACAGCACACAGGCGCCGGCGGCGAGCGCGCCGGTCACGGGCAGGGCGTCCTTGAGGGTCTCCCAGACGGGCGCCTCGGTGCGGAAGGAGTAGCCGAAGCAGGGCGCCGGGCAGTGCGTGACGTCGCTGCCGTTGGCGTAGTCCCGGCCCATCGGGATGCCCTTGATGAAGTCCCAGAACTGGACGATCAGCGGGTCGTCGAGACCCAGCTTGGTCCGGATGCCGGCGAGCTGCTCGGCTCCGGCCTGCTTGCCGGCGAAGAGGACGGCGATGTCCTGTCCAGCCCACTTGGGCAGCATGAAGAAGACGGTGAAGGTCGCGAGCAGTACGACCAGCACCATGATGATGACGGCGATCAGGCGCCGGATGAGGTAAGCAAGCACTGTGCGCGGCCCGGCGGTGGTTCCGCGGCCCCCTCGTGAGGGGTGCGGGACCACCGCCCGGGGCCATCACCTGCCCTTCGGACTGGCGGATATCGGCGGCGTTGTGACGGTTGATCAACTACGGGTGCCACGGCGGGGGCCGCCCGCCGTGGCGGTGGGGCGCTACTTGCTGCTGACGCCGAGCGAGACGTAGTCGTACCGGCCGTTGTAGGCGTCGGACATGTAGGCGTTGGTCAGCCGCGGTCCGCGCCAGGTGATGTTCTTCTCGTACAGGAAGGGCATCCAGTCGGCCTGGTCGAGGATGCGCTTGTCGAGCTGCTTGTAGATCTCACCGGCCTTGACCGGGTCGGTCTCGGCGATCGCCTTGTCGAAGAGCCCGTCGATCTTCTTGTCCTTGATCTGCGACTCGTTGTAGTTGCCGTTCTCGACCAGGAAGCGGGAGTCGAACAGCGGCTGCGCGTAGCCCTGGCCGGACGGGAAGTCGGGGCCCCAGCCGGACATCTGCATGCTGTAGCCGCGCTTCTTCACCACGGAGGGCGAACCGGTGATGCTCGCGGAGTCGGCGCCGTCGAGGGACTCGACGTCGACGTTGATGTTGGCCTTCTTCAGCTGGGCCTGGAGCGCCTCGGCGGCGTCGACCTCACCCGGGTTGTTGTTGCGGGCGGTCAGCTTGGCGCTGAAGCCGTTCGGCTTGTCGCACTGCTTGAGCTCGTCCTTGGCCTTGGCCAGGTCCGGCTTGCCCTTGCGCTCGAGCACGCCGTACGGGTCGTAGTCGCTGTAGCCCGGGATCGCCTTGGGGAAGGTGCTGTTGGCGATGTCACCGGCGGCCAGCTTGCCACCGCGGGTCTGCTGCAGGCTCGCGAAGTCCGTGGCGTAGAAGACGGCCTTGCGGCAGTGGACGTTGTCGAACGGCTTCGCCGTGTGGATCAGGGCGACGTAGCGCACGAAGGACGTGTGCATGTTGTCGACGCTGTCGCGGTGCTTCTGGACGGCGGTGACGCGGCCCGACTGGGTCATGCCGGTGCCGTTGAGGTCGACGTCGTAGTCGCCCGCCATCAGGCGCTTGTCGTTCTCCTCCAGGTTGGCGGAGATGGTGACGTCGATCTTGTCCGGGAGCGCCGGGCGGATCGGGTCCGAGGCCTTCTTCCACTTGTCGTTGCGCACGAGCACGATCTTCTTGCCGGGCTTGTACGTGTCGAACTTGTACGGGCCCGAGGAGAACGGCCGCGAGGTGTACTTCGCCTTGGTGTCCTTCGCGGCCTTCACCGGGGAGCCAGAGGGCATCGCGAGGAACTGCTCGAAGTCACCGTTGCGCTTGGGCAGCTTGAAGATGATGGTCTTGTCGTTCGGCGTCTGGATCGCCTTCAGACCGAGCTTGTCCGCCGACTTGTCCTTGTACGGACCCGGGTACTCGCCCTTGGGGTCGAGCGCCTGGCGCAGATAGCCGGGGCCACCGGTGATGGTGTCCTTGGCCCAGATGCGCTCGATCCCGTACTTGATGTCCTTGGAGGTCAGCGGCGAGCCGTCCTCCCAGGTCAGGCCGTCACGCAGCTCGTACGTGTAGGTCTTGCCGTCGGCCGAGATCTTCGCCGTGGACTTGGCGAGGTCCGGCACCAGCTTCGTGCCCGCCTTGCCCGGCTTGGTGTCGTACGACACCAGCTGGCGCGTGTAGAAGCGCATGAAGTCCCAGGACATGCCGTAGTACGCGCGCTGCGGGTCGGCGGAGTCGAGGTCCTGCTTGCCGACCATGCGCAGGGTGCCGCCGGTCTTCTTGGACGCCTTGGCGACCTTGTTCAGAGCGGCGTTGTAGCCGGCTCCCTTGCCGTCGCCGTCGCCGTCACCGTCGCCGCTGCCGCAGGCCGTGGTGGTCACCAGGGCCGCGACGACGAGGGCCGCGCCCGCGGCGAGCCGCCTTTTCGGGGGGAGTGTGGGCATTTTCTCGCAACCTTCCAGATTCGCGGTCCCTGGCTTATCGCTGCCGAAGAACCATGGAAAGAGCCACCTGACCAGCGGCAGGGGCAAGTCGGTCGGGTCTGCTAACGGGTTCCCTTGGGGTCGAGCGCGTCGCGCAGACCGTCCCCGAAGAGGTTGAAGGCGAGCACCGTGATGAAGATCGTCACACCCGGGAAGACCATGAACATGGGGTCGTGCTCGTACGTTTCGAGGGCGTCGCGCAGCATGCCTCCCCAGGAGGCGGTCGGCGGCTTGACACCCGCGCCCAGGAAGCTGAGGGCGGCCTCCGTGAGGATGTTCGTGGGGATCATCAGCGTCGCGTAGACGGTGATGGGGGCCACGAGGTTCGGCAGGAGTTCGCGGAACAGGATGTGGCGCCGGCCGCCGCCGAGGCTCTTGGCGGCCTCCACGTACTCGCGCTCCCTGAGCGAGAGCGTCTGGCCGCGCACGATGCGCCCGATGTACGGCCAGCCGAAGAAGCCGATGACCAGGACGAGGATCGAGACGCGCACGCTCGTCCCTTCAAGTCCCAGGAAGTCGTCGGGAAGGACCGAGACCAGGGAGATGATGAAGAGCAGCTGCGGGAAGGAGAGCAGCACGTCCATCACGCGGCTGATCAGGGCGTCGATCCAGCCGCCGAAGTAGCCCGCGATGATCCCGAAGAGGGTGCCGAGGACCACGGCGACGATCGCGGCGAGGAAGGCCACGAGCAGCGAGATGCGTGCTCCGTAGACGATCCGGCTGAACACGTCGCGGCCCTTGTTGGGCTCGACTCCGAAGAGGTAGTCGCTGCTCACGCCGCCGAACGAGCCCGTGGGCAGGTTCGTCAGCGGGTCCAGCTTCTCCTGGTGGAAGTCGTTCGGCGGGTGTCCGAGCAGGCCGACGATCAGGGGCGCGAACACCGCCACGAGGACCAGGAGGACCACCGTGATGCCGCCCGCGAGGGCGACCTTGTCGCGCTTCAGCCGGTTCCAGGCGATCTGGGTGAGGGACCGCCCCTCGACCTTCTTCCCCCCTGCACCAGCTGCGGGGGCGACTTCCTCCGTGGGTTTCGCGTCCGCAGGTGTGTCATGCAATGGCGCCGTCATCGTGGCAGGGACCCCTCTCAACCGGCGGTGACCGGCCCGCACTTGCCGCTGTAGCGACGTGATCAGTCCGTCGTACACAGGGGCGAAGGCCCCTTGGAGCGGGAGTCTTCAACGGGGTCGTGATCTGTTACCAGACTTGTCGGGGAATGGATGCGCAACCGTGATGCTGATCGAGGTGTTCCGTTATCCGGACGTCACTGAACGCCGGGCGAACACGGGGCAGTTGGGGGCACAGGAGCCACACACGTCCATACGCGCACTCCTGCCCCACAAGGGGACATCGCGCACGTCGACGCTGATCAGCTCACCGACGGCAGACGGAATCCAGCCACCGTCCGGTTCGCCGCGAGGGGCGCACGGTGGGGTTGCTCCGTCTTTCGTACGAGATGTCTCAGTACTGTGCGGGATAGCCGTATCCGCCCGCGGCGGGAGCGGGAGCCCCCTGCGCGTCGCGGTCGTAGAACGGCCGGGCGTTGGCGCGCAGCCACAGCGCCACCGGGTCGTGCGGGTCGGCCATCGCGACGGTCGACACGGGCAGGCCCTCGGGGACGGCGCCGATGGACTGCTGCATCATCGCGCGCACCGCGTCGACGGACGCGGGCGAGGTGTCGTACACGTCCAGGCCGATGGCCAGATAGGGCGCGCCGAGCACCGGCTGCACCCAGGCGCGGCGCAGCGCGCGGACGGCCGGGGTGCGGTGGGCGTTCTGGGTCAACAGCGCGTAGAACTGCGGGAGTTCGATGGTCGGGTCGGTCAGCCGCAGCGGGCCCGCGGGCTGGGTGGCGAGGCCGCCCGCGATGCGCCGCAGATCGAGCCAGGGGACGCCGACGCCGCCGCCCGGGGCGTGCGGATTGAGCCACAGGCCGTAGTGGTCCGGGTACAGCGCGCGGGCCACGTCGAGGCCGCCGACGACTTCGTAGCCGCGGTTCCAGCCGCTGGCGGAGAGCTCCTGGGCGGAGGTCACGCACGGCGCGTAGCCGTACCCCTCCACCTCCATGTTGCCGTACTGGGCGTCGGGGGATCCGGCCTGGCCGTGCCAGAGCAGCATCCACACCTTGCCGTCGGCGAGGGCGTGCAGGAGCGCCTCGTACGCGTCATAGCGCCCCGGCGTCACCTGGCGCAGCATGTGCTCGACCTGTCCGGCCGCAGCGGTGCCCGACGCGCTCACCCTAACCGCCCCTTCGCGACGTGCCCTGCGCGGTCGTTGCGCCGACCGCGTCACCGGGCACCAGCTTAAGCGGGGCGTGGCTACTTAGCGCTTGAACAGGTGGGCCGTGCTGTGCCTTGTTGTGTCGTGCGGTGTCTGCGGGGCGTCCGTGGCTGGGCGCGCAGTTCCCCGCGCCCCTTTGGGGCGCTGGTCCCCGGGGCGCTGGCTACTTTGGGGCGCTGCCCCCGGGGCGCCCTTCTATCGCGTGGTGAAGAAGGGGCGGAGTCTGGTTTTCATCCAGTCGCCTACCGGGTCCTGGGCCACGTCCAGGAGGACCAGGTTGACCGGCCACGGCGGGGGGGTGTGGCCTAGGGCCCGGCCCAGGGCCGCCATGGGCAGGTCCCGGGCGTCGCCCTCCCAGGAGGACAGCTCGACGCCGATGAACAGGGTGGGGGCCTCGTCCTCGACCGTGGCGAGACAGCGCCGCGCGCTGAGCACCGCGCCCGTCGCCTCGAACTCCCGCGCCGCGGCGGACAGGAAGTCCACCGGGTCGTCCTGCCAGTCCGGCTCGTAGAGCCGCACCCGGCCGCCGCTCGCGGGCCCGTCCAGCTCCGTGCGCCCCACCCGGCACAGCGCGGCCACCGCGGCGGGCGGCAGCGGCACCGCCACCGTGCCCTCCGGGTTGAGCGCGATGCCGAGCTCCGGCGCCAGCCCGCGCGCGAACTCCACCGCGGGCGCCACCGTGCAGCTCATCCGCCCCCCGGTGGCCTGCTGGAACTCCTGCTCCGAGGTGAAGACGGGCACGTACGCCTGCCCGTGGAGCTCCAGCGTCGGCAGGTCGAGCGTGCCGCTCTCGGGCCCACCCCCGTTCGGCAGCGGGATCCACAGCCTGCTGCGGCCAAGGACCTCGACCAGGCGGGCGCCCGTCTCCTCGGACGGCGGCGCGCCGAGCGAGGCGGCGAGCACCTCCTCCAGTTCGTTGGCGGGCCAGCCGCCGTAGGGATGGGCGTGCGCCTGTGCCGGTACGTCCCCCGGAAAGTCCATTTGTCTCGACCTCTGCTCTGCGTGCTGTCTGCGGCCCGACCCTAACGCCGCCGGTCCCGCGCGCCCCGCCCTACCCGCCCTGGCCCTCGAAGCCCAGCGCGCGCAGCGCCCCCGCCGCCTCCCGGTCGAGCAGCACCGCCGAGCCGCAGCCGCGCGGCAGGCTCCCGCTCTCGGCGGCCCGGACCAGGCGGCCGACCGTCCTGCGGTGGCGCGCGAAGGCGTACCGGGAGACGCCGCGCCCCCGGGCGCGCTGGCCGTCGAGGGCGACGGGGGCGGGCACGTCGAGCAGCAGCAGGTGCAGCGTGGCCCCGCGCCGGGCCGCCGCGCGGGCGAGCCAGCGGCGCACCCACGGCTGGGTGCCGCAGTCGTGGACAACGACGCCGGTGCCCGCGCGCAGCGTCCGGCGCAGGTGGGCGTAGTGCGCGAGGCGGACGAGGGGGCGGTAGAGCGCGTACGGGATCCGGCGCGGCACCCGGGCCGCCCAGCGGTCGCGGGTGTCCTGGGAGTCCACGCGCGGGCCCGCCACGGCGCGCCGCATCAGCGTGGACTTGCCGCTGCCGGGCAGCCCGGAGACCACCACGACGTCCCCGGCGGCGAACACCAGGCGGCGCGGGCCATGGCCGGAGCGGCCCCTGAGGTCGCGCACGACGGCCCGGCGGGAACCGGCGACGGCCTCCCGCGCGGGCGGCGCGGGGGCGCCCGGCTGCGGGGGCAGGGCGACGCCCGCGCCGGGCAGCACCGCCCCCGCCCTGGGCAGCGAGACACCCGTGGTCGTCGCGTAAGCACTGCTCCTGCGCACCGTGATCGGCCTCCCCATGCTCGTCACGTCACTCATCCCCAGTACTTCTCCGTGGTATGTAAAGAGAAGGTAATGCCCTACGAAGACGACAACCGGGGACTCCCTGGTTGCGACTGTTGTGCGACGGGGGCGCGTGCAATGATGTGCGCGCCAACTCCATACCGGCCGCTTGAATCCGCGCGGGAGAGTCCCCGGTGACGCAGGAGCGTCGTGGGGCGCCGAAGGAGCAAGTTCCTCCCTTGAATCTCTCAGGCCCCGTACCGCGCGGGCGAGGCACATCTGAAAAGCGAGCCGCCCCGGTGGCTCCACCCAAGGTGCAAGTCATGCCCCGTGGTACGCGTGGGCCTGGTGAACCTCTCAGGTTTGATGACAGATGGGGAGGGACGACCTCGCCCGTCATGCCATGCCTGGGAGCCACTACTCATGAGCCCTACCCCGCGCAAGACCGCCCTCGACGCCCTGCATCGCTCGCTGGGCGCCACCATGACCGACTTCGCGGGCTGGGACATGCCGCTGCGGTACGGCAGTGAGCGCGACGAGCACAACGCCGTGCGCACCAAGGCCGGCCTCTTCGACCTCTCCCACATGGGCGAGATCACGGTCACCGGCGCCGGGGCCGTCGACCTGCTGAACTACGCGCTCGTCGGCAACATCGGCTCCGTCGGCGTCGGCCGCGCCCGCTACACCATGATCTGCCAGGCCGACGGCGGCATCGTCGACGACCTGATCGTCTACCGCCTCGGCGAGACCGAGTACATGGTCGTCGCCAACGCGGGGAACGCCCAGGTCGTCCTGGACGCCCTCACCGAGCGGGCCGCCGGGTTCGACGCCCAGGTGCGCGACGACCGGAACGCGTACGCGCTGGTCGCCGTCCAGGGCCCCGAGTCCCCCGGCATCCTCAAGGCAGTGACGGACGCCGACCTGGACGGCCTGAAGTACTACGCGGGCCTGCCCGGCACGGTCGCGGGCGTGCCCGCCCTGATCGCGCGCACCGGCTACACGGGCGAGGACGGCTTCGAGCTGTTCGTGGCGCCGGAGCACGCCGAGACGCTGTGGCGGGCGCTGACGGAGGCGGGCGCCCCCGTCGGCCTCGTGCCGTGCGGTCTCTCCTGCCGCGACACGCTCCGCCTGGAGGCGGGCATGCCGCTGTACGGCAACGAGCTGACCACCGGTCTCACCCCGTTCGACGCGGGCCTCGGCCGGGTCGTGAAGTTCGAGAAGACCTCGCACGCGGAGGACTTCGTGGGCCACGACGCCCTCAGGGCCGCCGCCGAGCGCGCCGAGTCCGCGCCGCCCCGCAAGCTCGTCGGCCTGGTCGCCGAGGGCCGCCGGGTGCCCCGCTCGGGCATGGACGTTGTCGCGGACGGCCAGGTCGTGGGCCAGGTCACCTCCGGCGCCCCCTCGCCCACCCTCGGCAAGCCGATCGCCATGGCCTACGTCGACGCCGCCCACGCCGAGCCCGGCACCCCCGGCGTCGCCGTGGACATCCGCGGCACCCACGAGCCCTACGAGGTCGTGGCGCTCCCGTTCTACAAGCGCCAGAAGTGACGCCAGCAGCACATCGGCACCGTACAAGCAACGGTACAAACCGTCTCATTCCGCAAGACGGCCCTTCTCACGTGCATCAGCACACGCCCGCGTACAGGAGAATTCACGCCATGAGCAACCCCCAGCAGCTGCGTTACAGCAAGGAGCACGAGTGGCTGTCGGCCACCGAGGACGGTGTGGCGACGGTCGGCATCACCGAGTTCGCGGCCAACGCGCTCGGTGACGTCGTCTTCGCCCAGCTCCCGGCGGTCGGCGACACGGTCACCGCGGGTGAGACCTGCGGCGAGCTGGAGTCGACGAAGTCGGTCAGCGACCTGTACTCCCCGGTTTCCGGTGAGGTCGTCGAGGCCAACCAGGACGTTGTGGACGACCCGTCCCTGGTGAACTCGGCCCCCTTCGAGGGCGGCTGGCTGTTCAAGGTGCGCGTCGCCGAGGAGCCGGGCGACCTGCTCTCCGCCGACGAGTACACCGAGTTCGCAGGCAGCTGACCACGGCGTAAGGACTGATCTTCCGATGTCGCTTCTGAACACCCCTCTCCACGAGCTCGACCCGGACGTCGCCGCGGCCGTCGACGCCGAGCTGAACCGCCAGCAGTCCACCCTGGAAATGATCGCCTCGGAGAACTTCGCTCCGGTCGCCGTCATGGAGGCCCAGGGCACGGTCCTCACCAACAAGTACGCCGAGGGCTACCCCGGTCGCCGCTACTACGGCGGCTGCGAGCACGTCGACGTGGCCGAGCAGATCGCGATCGACCGGGTCAAGGAGCTGTTCGGCGCCGAGTACGCCAACGTCCAGCCGCACTCCGGCGCCTCCGCCAACCAGGCCGCCCTCTTCGCCATCGCCAAGCCCGGCGACACGATCCTCGGCCTGGACCTGGCGCACGGCGGCCACCTCACCCACGGCATGCGCCTGAACTTCTCCGGCAAGCAGTTCAACGTGGTCCCGTACCACGTGGACGAGGCCGGTCTGGTCGACATGGCCGAGGTCGAGCGCCTGGCCAAGGAGAACAGGCCGAAGGTGATCATCGCGGGCTGGTCCGCCTACCCGCGCCAGCTCGACTTCGCCGAGTTCCGCCGGATCGCCGACGAGGTCGGCGCGTACCTGTGGGTCGACATGGCGCACTTCGCCGGTCTCGTCGCCGCGGGCCTGCACCCGAACCCGGTGCCGTTCGCGGACGTGGTGACCTCCACCACGCACAAGACGCTCGGCGGCCCGCGCGGCGGCATCATCCTGGCCCGTAACAAGGACTTCGCGAAGAAGCTGAACTCCGCGGTCTTCCCCGGCTTCCAGGGCGGCCCCCTGGAGCACGTGATCGCGGCGAAGGCCGTCTCCTTCAAGGTCGCGGCGTCCGAGGAGTTCAAGGAGCGCCAGCAGCGCACCCTGGACGGCGCCCGCATCCTGGCCGAGCGCCTGGTCCAGGACGACGCCAAGGCCGTCGGCGTGGACGTCCTCTCGGGCGGCACGGACGTGCACCTGGTCCTGGTCGACCTGCGCAACAGCGAGCTGGACGGCCAGCAGGCCGAGGACCGCCTCCACGAGGTCGGCATCACGGTCAACCGCAACGCCGTCCCGAACGACCCGCGCCCGCCGATGGTCACCTCGGGCCTGCGCATCGGCACCCCGGCCCTGGCCACCCGCGGCTTCGACGCCGAGGACTTCCGCGAGGTCGCCGACATCATCGCTGAGGCGCTGAAGCCCGGCTTCGACGCCGAGTCCCTGCGGGGCCGGGTGTCCGCTCTGGCCGCGAAGCACCCGCTGTACCCCGGCCTGAAGTAGTTTCGTACGCTTTTATTGGTACGGACTTCCGGGGCACCGCGCACACTGGACCTGAGGACGGTGTGCGCGGTGCCCCGCACCGCGTGCCCGACCAGCAGACCCGCAAGCCCGTGTAAGCCCGCCGAGCCCGCGCAGCACCGCCCTCGCACGACCGGCAGACAACGGCGTCTACCACCCACCATTGGAGTTCTCTCGTGGCCATCTCGGTCTTCGACCTGTTCTCGATCGGCATCGGCCCGTCCAGCTCCCACACGGTCGGCCCGATGCGCGCGGCGCGCATGTTCGCCCGCCGCCTCAAGAACGAGGGCCTGCTGGCCCACACCACGGCCCTACGCGCCGAGCTGTACGGCTCCCTCGGCGCCACCGGCCACGGCCACGGCACGCCCAAGGCCGTCCTCCTCGGCCTGGAGGGCGAGTCCCCGCGCACGGTGAACGTGGAGACGGCCGACGACCGCGTCGAGGAGATCAAGACCTCCGGCAGGCTGAACGTCCTCGGCATGCACGAGATCGACTTCGACTTCGACGAGGACCTGGTCCTGCACCGCCGCAAGGCGCTGCCGTACCACGCGAACGGCATGACGATCTTCGCGTACGACCGCGAGGGCGCCCTCGTCCTGGAGAAGACCTACTACTCGGTAGGCGGCGGCTTCGTCGTCGACGAGGCGGCCGTCGAGGGCCAGAGCCCGATCGTGCCCGACGACACGGTCCTGAAGTACCCCTTCCGCACCGGTGACGAGCTGCTCCGCCTCTCCGCCGAGACGGGCCTGTCCATCTCCGCGATGATGCTGGAGAACGAGAAGGCCTGGCGCACCGAGGAGGAGATCCGCGAGGGCCTGCTCGACATCTGGCGCGTCATGCAGGCCTGCGTCTCGCGCGGCATGTCCCGCGAGGGCATCCTGCCCGGCGGCCTGAAGGTCCGCCGCCGCGCCGCCCACTCCGCCCGCCAGCTGCGCGCCGAGGGCGACCCGCAGGCCCGCGCGATGGAGTGGATCACGCTGTACGCGATGGCGGTGAACGAGGAGAACGCCGCGGGCGGCCGCGTCGTGACCGCCCCGACGAACGGCGCCGCGGGCATCATCCCGGCCGTCCTGCACTACTACATGAACTTCGTGCCCGGCGCCGACGAGGAGGGCGTGGTCCGCTTCCTCCTGGCCGCCGGCGCCATCGGCATGCTCTTCAAGGAGAACGCGTCGATCTCCGGCGCCGAGGTCGGCTGCCAGGGCGAGGTCGGCTCCGCCTGCTCGATGGCGGCGGGCGCCCTCGCCGAGGTCCTCGGCGGCTCCCCGGAGCAGGTGGAGAACGCCGCCGAGATCGGCATGGAGCACAACCTCGGCCTGACCTGCGACCCGGTCGGCGGCCTCGTGCAGATCCCGTGCATCGAGCGCAACGGCATGGCCGCGGTGAAGGCCGTCACCGCCGCCCGCATGGCCATGCGCGGCGACGGCTCCCACAAGGTGTCCCTCGACAAGGTCATCAAGACCATGAAGGAGACCGGCGCCGACATGAGCGTGAAGTACAAGGAGACGGCGCGCGGGGGTCTTGCCGTCAACATCATCGAGTGCTGACCGCGTCGCGCGGAAATCTGCGGGCCGTGGGTGGCTGGTCGCGCCCGCGCGGCGGAGCCGCATTTGAGCACAGCCCCGCGCCGCTTCGGGGCGCTCCCCCGCTGCCCGCTCAGTTGTGCGCGATCAACGACTGCACAAGGCCTGACCGCGTGTTCGGGTAGTCCATCGGGACGATCCCGAGCCCGCGCCAGGCCCGGCCCTCGGTGCCGTCGATCAGGGCGTGCACCCGGGGGTTCAGGTCGTCGGAGTTCCAGCGCGGGGGCAGCCCGGCCGCCGTGCTCACGAAGTTGACGTACTGCTTGCCGGGCTGGGCCACCGCCTTGCGGAAGTGCGCCTCGACCTTCGGGTACTTCGCCCCCGGGGCGGCGTTCCAGTCGTCCTGGAGGTCGAAGGTCGCGCTGTCGCCCCACCGGATGCCGCCCGGCAGGCCGCCGTTGTCGGCGATGAGGACGACGCGGCCGCGCACGTCGCCGAGGCGCGGCCAGGCCTGCCCGATGTGGAAGAGGGACCGCCATCCGCGCCGGTCCAGATAGTCGTCGAAGATCGCGCCGAACGCGCTGTCACCCTCCTGCGAGTACTCCTGCTTGACCCGCATGAGGACGGTCTCCGACGGCCTCGCGGCCAGCAGGTCCCGGCAGGCGCCGAGCACGTCGTCGAAGTTCAGGTTCTGGTAGAACGCCGCGTGGTGGATGGTGAAGGAGCCCTCGAAGGCCCGGCACCGGATGTCCAGGAACCGTATGCCGGAGGCCAGTTGCTGCCCGAGCGTGGTGTTCTGGCACTCCACCCACCAGCCGCCGAAGCGGGCCCCGGAGTCGTGCGTACCGGGAATCGTGAGGCGCTGGAGGGGAGTCGAGGAGTCGATCCCCGCCAGCCAGCCACGGCCGTCGAGGGGGCGGGCGACGGCCCGGGTCGCTGACGTACCGACGAGGGCGGCGGACGCGGTGGCACCGGCGGCGGCGAGGAAGGTGCGACGGCTGAGGGCCATGTGGGTTCCTGTGGGGGTGGGGGGCGTGGGAAGGGCCCTCAGTATGGATGGGAACGCCTGTCGTGGGGAACGGTCAATCCACAGTCAGCAGTTCACGTTTCACCGACCGCCGGGGCGAACCCCCCACCCCCCGTTCCCCGGCCGCGATCCGCTTCCCTCCCCCCCCACCTCCGGAGGCCATCCATGCTGCGCGGCATCGACGTCAGTTCCCACCAGTCGTCCTTCTCGACCGACGGCGTCTCCTTCGTCATCGTCAAGGCCACCGAGGGCCGCTCCTACATCAATCCACGCCTGTCGGCCCAGACGGAACGGGCCCGCGACGCCGACTGCGTCCTGGGCTTCTACCACTTCCTGTGGCCCGGCAACATCACCGCCCAGGCGGAGTACTTCGTGGCGAAGGCCCCGGAGCGGGCGGGCGACTTCCTGGCCGTCGACTGGGAGTGGACGGGCGACCACACGGCGGCGACGAACGCGGAGAAGGACCGCTTCATCAAGGAGGTGAAGCGGCTCCGCCCGAACCTGCGGACGCTCCTGTACACCAACCGCGACTTCTGGCTGAACCGGGACACGACGTCGTACGCGGGCGACGGCCTGTGGATCGCCGACTACGTGACGGCGGGCAAGCCCCGCATCCGGGCCGAGTGGCGCATCCACCAGTACACGTCGACGCCCCTGGACAAGAACGTGGCGGACTTCCCCGACAAGGACGCGATGCGGGACTGGGCCACGCCGTAGCCCGGTCCCGCGCGCCCCGCGCTAGGGCCGCACCACGATCTTGCCGGTGTGGGTGGTGGACTCCATCAGGCGGTGGGCCTGCGGCATCCGGTCCAGGCCGTCGAAGACCTCGGCGACCTCGGGCCGGAGGGTGCCGTCGAGCAGGCCCGAGGCCAGATAGGCCGCGGCGCGGCGGCGGGCCTCCGGTGTCGCGAAGACCGCCATGTTGGCGTAGCCGTGGACGGTCAGGGGCCAGTTCGTCGGCAGGACCGTGGGGCGGCCGTCGAGCCAGCCGTAGCTGACCAGGGTGCCGCCCGGGGCGGCGGCCGCGCCGAGGTCCTTGAAGCCGGGGCCGCCGATCGCGTCCAGGACGATCTCGGCGCCGCGTCCGGACGTCAGGCGCCTGGTCTCCCCCGCCACGTCCTTCTCGGAGTCCGTCACGACGACGTGCGCGGCGCCGAGGTCGAGCAGCCGCTGCCGCTTGGCCTCGGTGCGGGTGGTGGCGATCGGGACGGCGCCCGCGCGGCGCACCACCTGGATCGCCGCCGTGCCCACGCCGCTGGACGCGCCGGTGATCAGGACGTGGTCGCCGGGCCGCATCCCCGCGACCAGGTCGAGGGCTCCGTGGGCGGTGGTGTACGTGACCCACGCGGCGGCCGCCGTGACCGCGTCCACCTCGGCGGGGCGGGGCACGACCATGGCCTCGGGCAGCACCACGCGGTCCGCGTACACGCCGTGGGCGCTCAGGTGGAAGTCGGCGGCCACCAGGACGGGGTCGCCGGGCGCGAGGTCCGTGACGCCCTCGCCGACGGCCTCGACGACGCCCGCGGCCTCGTAGCCGTTGCGGGAGGCGGGCAGGGTCGGCTGGTAGTAGTACGCGCCGGAACGCAGCAGGGCCTCGGCCCGGTTGAGGCCGAGCGCCTCGACCTTCAGCTGGATCTCGCCCGGCCCCGGAGCGGGCAGTTCCAGGTCCTGTACGCGCAGGACCTCGGGCCCGCCGATCTCGTCGAAGAGCACGGTGCGGGCGGTGGTTGATGTCGTCATGCCCGAAACGCTATGCGGGGCACACCGATACGAACTATGCCTGTGGATCTTCCTTGTATATCTGTGCGTCTCATGACTGCGGCGCACGCTACCGTTCGGACATGGACGTACTCAGTGACGCGGTGGCCGCCATGCGGCTCGGGCGGCCGCACTCGGCGATCTGGGACAAGTACGGGGCGTGGGGCGTCCACTTCGGGACGCACGGCGGCGCCGGGTTCCACGTGCTGTTGCAGGGCTCGGCCTGGCTGCTTCCCGGCGGCGCGGACGCGGCGCCGCTCGCGCTCGCGCCCGGCGACATCGTCTTCCTCGCGCACGGCTGCGGGCACGCGCTCGCCAGTGCGCCCGGCGCGCCCCTGGAGCGGTTCGAGCTGAACCCGGACGGGAGCTGGCCCGCGCCGCCGCCGCGGGTGCCGCGCGCGGAGTCCGGCCCGGCGCCGTCCGCGGTGCTCCTGTGCGGGGCCTACCAGGTGGACCGGGCGCGGGCCCATCCGCTGCTCTCCGAGCTGCCCGACGTGGTGCACCTGCCCGCACGGGTGGGCGCCCACCGCTCCCTGCGCACCACCGTGGAGCTGCTGGGCGCCGAGCTTCAGGAACCGCAGCCCGGCTCCGACACCATCGTCCCCGCGCTCTTGGACACGATGCTCCTGTATCTGCTGCGCGCCTGGTGGCTGGGCGAGCGGCACGGTACGGAGCATCCGACGGGGTGGGCTGCGGCGCTCGCCGACCCCGGGGTCGCGGCGGCGCTCCGCGCGCTGCACGCGGACCCCGCGCGGGCCTGGACCGTGGCGGAGCTCGGGGCGCTCGGCGGGCTCTCCCGGGCGGCGTTCGCGCGGCGGTTCGCGGGGTCGGTGGGGGTGCCGCCGCTGGCGTATCTGACGTGGTGGCGCATGACGGTCGCGGGGCGGGCCCTGCGCGCGGGCGACGCGCCCCTGCGCGTGGTCGCGCAGCAGGCCGGGTACACCTCGGAGTTCGCCTTCGCCAAGGCCTTCAAACGCGAGTTCGGCGTGGCGCCGGGGCGCTACCGGAGGCTGGGCGCGACGGGGTAGCGCCGCGCGGCCCGTCCCGGAGGGCGGGTGTCGGCCCGCCCGGCTGCCCGGGGTGCCCCGCTACCGGGCGAAGAACAGGGCCTCCGCGCCCACGGGACGGAACCCCGCCGCCTGGAAGGCCCGGACGCTGCGGGCGTTGCCCGGGGCCTGCTGGGCCCACAGCGTGGCGCCGCCCGGCACGAGGGCCCGGGCCGCCGAGGCGAGCGCCCGCCCGAGCCCCCGGTGGCGTGCCGACTCGTCGACCTCCACGGACACCTCCCAGCGCCCCGCGACCCCGCGCCCGAGGACGACGACGCCGCCCGCGCCGGACGTCCACACCCGTACGTCGTCGCGCCGCTTGAGGGCCCGGGCCACGCGGGGGTGGTCGGGGTCGTCGAGGGCCCGCAGGCCGAGGGCCGGGTCCGGTGGTCCGGGCACGGCGGACGCCACGGTGACCAGGTCGATGGTGTCGACCGCGAGGCCGGTCCGCTGCCCGAAGGCGGTGAGGAAGCCCGGGTTCATCGTCGCGGCCAGCGGGTCGCAGCCGGTGCCCGCCACGGTGGCGCGCACCCACTCCGGGTCCTCGTCGGTGAAGACGACGGTGTGGGCCGTGAACGACATGACCCCGGCGTCGCGCGGCGACGGCTGCGGCACGACGGTGGTGGAGCCGTCGGGGGCGGGGAACTCCCCGCGCGCGGCGGCGGTGAGAACGGCGTCGAGCGACGCCGGTGCGCTGGCCATGGCCGTACTCCTTGCAATCGTCACCCGGACCGGCCGTTACCCTAACCCCCGTCAGTAGGACACGAAGAAGGGGCGGACCCGGTGGCGGACATCGAGGAAGCACGCAAGCAGTTCGACCGGTTCGACGCGGACGGCGACGGCTACATCACGGCGGCGGAGTACAAGACCGCCATGGCACAGATGGGGGACTGGAACGTCACCGAGTCGGTGGCCGAGGCCATCATCAAGTCCAAGGACCAGAACGGCGACAAGCTGCTCTCCTTCGACGAGTTCTGGGCCAGCCTGAACAAGGCCTGAGCAGACCTCGCACCCCTGGACGGGCCAGGACTCCCCTGGCCCGTCCGACGTTTCACACCCCGCGCCCACCGCCGCGCACGGACCACCGCCCCGCGCGCCGCTCCACCCGCACCGGGTGGTCGAAGCACGCGCTGACCAGCTCCGTCGTCACCACGTCCGGTACGGCACCCGAGGCGAACACCCGCCCCTCCCGCAGCAGCACCGCGTGGGTGGTACCGGCGGGCAGCTCCTCCAGGTGGTGGGTGACCAGGACCGTGGCCAGCCGGGGGTGCGCGGCCCGCAGCGCGTCGAGGCTGTCGAGGAGCCGCTCGCGCCCCGGCAGGTCGAGCCCGGTGGCGGGCTCGTCGAGGAGCAGGAGCCGCGGGTCCGGCATGAGCGCGCGGGCGATCAGGGCCCGGCCGCGCTCGCCCTGCGACAGGGTGGGCCAGGGGGCGTCGGCGCGGGCGGCCAGGCCCAAGGCCTCGATCAGCCGCTCGGCCCGCTCGCGCTGGGCCCGCGACGGCTGCCGGTGCGGCACGCGGGCCACGCTGTTGGTCAGGCCGGTGAGCACGACCTCGCGCACGGGCAGCGGGGAGCGCAGCGGGTGACGGGGGTCGACGTGCCCCAGGTAGGTGCGCAGCTCCCGCAGGTCGACGGTGCCGAGGCGGCGGCCGAGGACGTCCACCGTGCCGTGCGTGGGGTGCGTCAGGGCGCCGAGCAGGCTCAGGAGGGTGGACTTGCCCGCGCCGTTGGCGCCGAGCAGGGCCCAGTGCTCCCCCGCCCCGACGGTAAGCGAGACGTCGTCGAGGATGCGGCGGCCGTCGCGGACGACGGCGACAGCCGCGGCGCGCAGGAGCGGAACGGGGCCGTCCGCCACCGGGGCGGCGCCCGGGGCGGCGAGCGTGCCCCGGCCCGTCGCCGTCATGCCGTCGCCGCCGCGGGGTGCTGCGGCGGCCGGGGCTCCAGGCCGCGGTTCACCGCCGCCACCACGGCCTGCACCGACGCGGTGAGCAGCGAGGTGTCCACGCCCGCGCCCCAGACGTCGGCGCCGCCGACGCGGCAGCGCGCGTAGGCCGCCGCCTCGCTGGTGCCGCCCGCGGCGAGGGCGTGTTCGCTGTAGTCGAGGACGTCGACGGCGAGGCCCGCCGCACCGAGGGCGGCGACGAAGGCCGACAGCGGGCCGTTGCCGACGCCCTCGAAGTCCCCGGGGCGGCCGTGCACGTCGAGGGTGCACACGCAGCGGTGCAGGCCGTCGGGGGTGGTGTCCGCGGCCCAGGCCAGGACCGCGACCGGGCCGCCGGAGCCCGCCCGGCCCGGGGCGAGGTACGTGGTGCGGAACAGCTCGTACAGCTCGTCCGGGCCTGCCTCCCGGCCGCTGCCGTCGGTCGTCTCCTGCACGACGCGGGCCATGTCGGGCCGCATGCCCGCGGGCAGGTCGAGCCCGTGGTGCGTCCGCAGCAGATACGCGGTGCCGCCCTTGCCCGACTGGGAGTTGACCCGGATCACGGCCTCGTACGAACGCCCCACGTCGGCCGGGTCGATCGGCAGGTACGGCACGCGCCAGGGCGCGTCGCCCGGCTCGACGCCGAGCTCCGCGGCCCGCTTGGCGTGGTGGGCCAGGCCCTTGGCGATGGCGTCCTGGTGGGTGCCGGAGAACGCGGTGTGCACGAGGTCGCCCGCGTACGGGTGGCGCGGGTGCACGGGCAGGCGGTTGCAGTGCTCGGCGACCTCGCGGACGGCGTCGATGTCGGACAGGTCCAGCATGGGGTCGACGCCCTGCGCGTAGAGGTTGAGCGCGAGCGTCACCAGGTCGACGTTGCCGGTGCGCTCGCCGTTGCCGAACAGGCAGCCCTCGACGCGCTGTGCCCCGGCGAGCAGCGCGAGTTCGGCGCAGGCGACGCCGGTGCCGCGGTCGTTGTGCGGGTGCACGGACAGGATGACGCTGTCGCGCCGGGCCAGGTGGCGGTGCATGTACTCGATCTGGTCGGCGTACACGTTCGGCGTGGCTATCTCGACGGTCGCCGGGAGGTTGTGGGTGACGGGCCGGTCCGGGCTCGCGTCCCACAGCTCGGTGAGGGAGTCGCACAGCTGAAGGACGTAGTCGGGCTCGGTGAGGTTGAAGGTCTCCGGCGCGAACTGGAAGCGGATGTCGGCCCCGGGGCACGCCTCGGCGAGGCGGGCCATGCGGGTGGCGGCCGCCAGGGCGGTGGCCGAGACGGCGGCGCGGTCCCGGCCGAGCACGACCTCGCGCCACACCGGCGAGGTGGCGATGTACAGGTGGACCACGGCCCGCGGCAGCCCCTCGACGGCCTCGAAGGTGCGGTCGATGAGCTCGGGGCGGGCCGGGGTGAAGACGACGGGCGTGACGTCGTCCGGCACGGCTCCGGAGCGCACGAGCTCCACCAGGTGCCGGACGAAGTCGAAGTCCGCCCGGCTCGCCGACGGATAGCCGACCTCGATCTCCTTGAACCCCAGGGACACGAGCAGGTCGAAGAAGCGGCGCTTGCGCGCGGTGTCCATCGGCTCGGCCAGGGCCTGGTTGCCGTCGCGCAGGTCGACGGGGACCCAGAGGGGGGCGCGGGTGAGCCTGGCCGCGGGCCAGCTCCGGTCCTGCGGGCGCGGGACGTCGACCCGGTCTTCGTACGGGAGATAGCGGTGCGCGGGCATGGGGCTGGGGCGCTGCGGATTCCAGGGGTACGAGATCACGCCGCCACCCTAGGCAGACCTCAGGTCCTCAGACAAGTACTCCTCAGACATGCACTCCTCAGACACGTACACTCGCGAGGTGACCTCTCGCATGCCGCGCCCGGCCCTCGGCGCCCTCCGCCCCAGCCCCCTCGTCGAACAGGCCACGGAGCGGCTGCGCGACCAGATCACCGGGGGCGGCTGGCCGGTCGGCACGAAGCTGCCCGGGGAGACGACCCTCGCCAAGGAGCTGGGGGTCGGCCGCTCCACGGTCCGCGAGGCGCTGCGCGCGCTGGCCGGGGCGGGGCTCGTCCAGGCGCGGCAGGGCGCCGGGGTCTTCGTCACCGCCACCGAGCCGGTCGAGGACTGGCCGACGCGGCTGCGGGCGGCCGCGATCGGCGACGTGTACGAGGTGCGGGCGCTCGTCGAGGTGCAGGCCGCCCGGCTCGCGGCCGCCCGCCGCACGCCCGAGGACGTCACGGCGCTGCGGGCCGCGCTCGCGGCGCGGCGGGCGGCGGCGGGCGGCGGCGACGCCGCGTTCGTCGACGCCGACATCGCGCTGCACGCCGCCGTGGTGGGGGCCGCGCACAACCCCGTCCTCACCGACCTGTTCGCCCAGTTCGTGCCCGCGCTGCGGCAGGGGCTCATCGACCTGCTCGACCTCATCGACGTGCGCCGGGAGGAGGCCGACCACGGGGACGAGGCGCATGCCGCGCTCGTGCGGGCGGTCGTGGACGGGGACGCGGCGGCCGCGGAGCGCCTGGCCCGGGCGGAGCTGGAGGTGACGCTGGGGCGCCTGGTCGACAGGCCCTAGCGGAAGATGCCGGTGTGGCCCAGGGAGTAGCGGCCCGGCTGTGGGTACACCGCCAGGCCGTGGGGGCCGCCGCCGACGGGGACGCGGGCCACCTGGACGCCGGTGCGGGTGTCGATGGCGTAGACCTCCGAGTCGTACCGGCCGGAGAGCCACAGCGTGTGGCCGTCGGCCGAGACGCCGCCCATGTCCGGGCTCCCGCCGTCCGGCAGGCGCCACTTCTTGGTGAGCCCGTCCCGGTGGAAGTCGAAGACGGAGACCGTGCCCTCGCCCCGGTTCGACACGTACATCTCGCGGGAGTCGCGGCTGACGTACAGGCCGTGGCAGCCCTTGCCGGTGGGCAGGAGCCTCGGCTTGCCGAAGGTGTCGCCGTCGAGGACCCACATGCCGTCGGCCATCATGTCGGCGACGTAGAACTTCTTGCCGTCGGGGGACACCTTCACGTCCTGCGGCATGGCGCCCTTGAACGGCAGCTTCTGCTGGCCGACGACCTTCATCCGCTCGGTGTCGACCTTCAACAGCTCGCCGCTGAACTCGCAGGAGACGATGAAGTAGCGGCCGTCGAGGGAGAAGTCGGCGTGGTTGACGCCGTAGCAGCTGACCGGGACGGTCTTCTTCCGCTCCATGGTGTGCGGGTCGCGGAAGACCAGCTCGCGGTCGAGGGACGCCATGACGACGGCGTACTTGCCGTTGGGCGTGAAGTACAGGTTGTACGGGTCGTGGACCTCGACCGGCTTGCCCGCGCGGCCGGTCTTCGGGTCGATGGGCGTGAGGGTGTGGCCACGGTTGTTGTTGACCCAGAGCGTCTTCATGTCCCAGGACGGGACGACGTGCTGGGGCTGGACGCCGACGGGGATCGTGTCGATGACCTTGTACGTCGCCGGGTCGATGACGGAGACCGTGTTGGAGTTGGTGTTGGGGACGTACACGCGGGACGGGAAGTCCTTGACCACCGGGGAGAGCTTGTTCGGGCGGTCGGCGGCGTAGACGTCCTTGCGGTCGAGGACGGGCGGCATCCCGGGCAGGCCCTTGACCTGCTTCGGCTCGGCGGGCTTGACGGGCGCCTTGGTCGCGAGGGCCTTGTTCTCGCGGTCCCCGCGCTCGGTGCCGCAGCCCGCGAGGGCGGTGAGGACGGCCGCGCTTGCGAGCAGGGCGGCGGCGCGCGTGGCCAGGGTCAGGTTGCGCATCAGGTGAGCAGCTCCGTGGTCGTGACGGCGCGCAGGCCGCGGCGGTGGAGGTCGTCCAGGACGGCGGGGAGCGCGGCGACCGTGTCCGCGTACCCGAAGTGCAGGCTCACCACGGAGCCCGCACGGACCTCGGCGGCGACCTTGCGGGTGACGGCCGGGGCGCCGGGCGAGGTGAAGTCGAGGGAGTCGACGTCGTAGGAGAGGACGTGCGGATAGCCCGCGCGCCGGGCCAGGCGGGCGACGAGCGGCGTCGCGCGCTCGGCCCGCGAGGGGCGGAACCAGCTGCCGATGCCGCCGGTGAGGCGGCGCAGCCGGTCCGCGCAGCCGGTGATCTCGGCGTAGGCCTCGGCTTCGGGGAGGCTGTTGACGGCGCGGTGGTTCAGGGTGTGGTTGCCCAGGTCGTGGCCCCCGTCGAGGACGCGCCGGGCCAGGGCGGGGTGCTCGTCGAGCCAGGTGCCGACGGCGAGGACGGTGACGCGGGCGCCCGCCCGCTCGGCCTCGCCGAGCAGCGCGCGGGCGGTGGCCGGGTCGCCCTGGCCGTGGAAGGTGAGCGCGACCTCGCGCCGCCCGCGCGGGCTGCGCGCGATCTGCACCGGCAGGCCGGGGAAGGCGCGGGGGCCCGGCGCGGGCCCGCGGTGCGGCGTGCGCGCGGGGCGCGGCTCGCGGCCTGGCGCCGTGGCGCAGCCCGCGAGGGGGGTGAGGGCGAGCCCAGTGCCGATGCGCAGCGCGCCGCGCCGGTCGGTCGAAGTCACGCGACCCATTTATAGGGCGGCGGGCCCCGAAAGCCGCTGATCGACATGAGGAACGGTCCGGACCAAGAGGTTCCGCTGAGGCTCGCGATAACCCCTCACAGGAGCTGTTTAGCCATCGTTTACAAGGTGCGTGCTCTATCTCACCAAGGATTCACCTCTAAACTGTCATGTTATGTCCATGAATGACCGAATAGGGACTTTTGGATCAGAGGCCCCCGTCTGCCATAGTCGACGAAGCGACCCTCATTGACCCGAGCTACGTCGCCTTACGGGCCGCGGACCACACCCACACCGGTCCCGGCCCCGCTCGAAGGCCCCCGACAGCGCCGCCACCCACGGCCCCGGGGGCTTTCGCGCACCCGGACGCGCGCGGTCTTATGGAAGTGCGGTGAGGTTCGGCAGCGCCCCAAAGGGGCGCGGGGCTGTGCCGATATGCGGCTCCGCCGCGAAGGGGGTCCCCCCTGTTCGAGCGAAGCCGAGAACTTGGGGGCCCGACCAGCCACGACGGACCCGCAGGCGATCGACGGCCCATCGCGGCAATTCCAGCGAAGCGCTTAGCGGTCGGTGACGCGCACCTCGAACCACGTCATCTTGCCGCGCGGCAGCAGGTCCACGCCCCAGCGGTCGGCGAGCTTGTCGACGAGGAACAGGCCGCGGCCGCTGATGTCGAGCTCGTGGACGGGCATCAGACACGGCAGGCCGCGCGAGGGGTCGCGGACCTCGACCCGGATCCAGCCGCGCCGCCGGTGGGTGCGCAGGCCGAAGACGCGGGCGCCGGTGTGCCGCACGGCGTTGCCGACGAGCTCCGAGACGAGGAGCACGACGTCCTCGGTGACCTTGGGCGACAGGCCCCAGTGGCGCAGGACGACGACCTGGGCGAGGCGGCGGGCGATGGCGGCGGACTCGGGGCGGGACGGGAGCTGGACCTCGGCGTCGGTGGGGTTGCCGAACAACTCCAGTGCCTTCAGGGCGTGTTCGTCCTCCACCGCCGGAGACCAGCGCGCCGCGGTGGCGCCCGCGCGCCGCCGCGACTGTTCAAAGCCCTCCTGCCCCGCCATGCCCCCCATCATGGCCGCCC
Source organism: Streptomyces sp. NPDC053474 (assembly GCF_044544845.1). Classification (NCBI taxonomy): domain Bacteria; kingdom Bacillati; phylum Actinomycetota; class Actinomycetes; order Kitasatosporales; family Streptomycetaceae; genus Streptomyces; species Streptomyces sp. NPDC053474. The sequence goes on along the minus strand of NZ_JBITXV010000007.1, from coordinate 249,517 downwards.
ACGGCCCGCATTGGGGCCGTTCCGGCGGAATGAGCCCCCCGGAAGCTTCCGTTCCAGGGGGCGGGCACGTCATATGCCATGGGCAGTTAGAGGTCCGGCACAGCCATCCTGACCTGCGATGACCGCTCGCTCACCGGAGATCGCAGAGCGCCTTGAACGCGCCGGGCTTAAGGCTCTCTTAAGCCTGTGACAATCCGCCCCTTCGGGGGAAACTTTGGCTGACGGGACCTCAACTGGCCGGATCTCAGAGGAACTTAGCCTTGCCTGGCCCGTCCTCCACGAAGCTGCGCATGCCGCGCTCGCGGTCCTCGGTCGCGAAGAGGCCCGCGAACCAGGTGCGCTCCACGGCGAGCCCGGTGTCGATGTCCGCCTCCAGGCCCTGGTCGACGGCCTCCTTCGCGGCGCGCAGCGCGAGCGCCGGGCCGCGGGCGAGCCGCGCCGCCCACGCGTGGGCCTCGGTGTACACGTCGGCGGCGGGCACCACCCGGTCCACCAGGCCGATGGCGAGGGCCTCGTCGGCCTTGACCTGGCGGCCGGTGAAGATGAGGTCCTTGGCCTTGGACGGGCCGATCAGGCGCGGCAGGCGCTGGGTGCCGCCGGCGCCCGGGATCAGGCCGAGCAGGATCTCCGGCTGGCCGAGCTTGGCGTTGTCGCCCGCGATGCGGAAGTCCGCGCAGAGCGCGAGCTCGCAGCCGCCGCCGAGGGCGTAGCCGGTGACGGCGGCGACGACGGGCTTGGGGATGCGGGCGACCGCGGTGAAGGCGTCCTGCAGGGCCCGGGAGCGCAGCACCATGTCCCGGTGGTCCATGTTCTGCATCTCCTTGATGTCCGCGCCCGCCGCGAACACCTTCTCGCCGCCGTAGATCACGACGGCCCGCACGTCGTCGCGGTCGGTGGCCTCCGCCGCGAGGTCCTTCAGGCGGTCCTGGAGCGCGATGTCCAGGGCGTTCATGGGCGGGCGGTCGAGGCGGAGCGTACCGACGCCCTCGGCGACTTCGAGATGCACAGATGTCATGACGGGCACGTTAGCGGCCGTTAGCGCGGAAGGGCCCGGTGCACTTGGTCACACTGTGCGCCGGGCCCTTCGAGGAGTATCGCGGGGGCGCTACGCCTTCCACTTCTCCCAGGACATGTTCCAGCCGTTGTAGCCGTTGTCCGGGGCGATGACCTTGTCGTTGGAGTTCTTGACGACCACCACGTCGCCGACCATCGAGCGGTCGAAGAACCAGGCCGCGGAGACGTTCTTGTCGTAGCCGCCGCGCACGTCGCGCAGGCCGATGCAGCCGTGCGAGGCGTTGTAGTTGCCGAAGGCGCCGCCGCCCCAGTAGTTGCCGTGGATGAAGGTGCCGGAGGTGGACAGGCGCTGGGCGTGCGGCACGTCCTTGATGTCGTACTCGCCGCCGTAGCCGACGGTCTCGCCGTTCATGCGCGTGACCTTGAGGCGCTCGCTGATGACCATCTGGCCGTTCCACGTCTCGTACCCGGGCTTGCCGGTGGTGACGGGGATCTTCTTGATGACCTTGCCGTCACGCTTGACGGTCATCTGCTTGGTCTTGACGTCGACGACGGAGACCTGGCTGCGGCCGATCTCGAAGCGGAGCGTCTTGACCTGCTTGCCGTAGACGCCCGGGCGGCCCTCGACGCCGTCCAGGTTCATCCGGACGGTGACCTTGGTGCCCGGCTTCCAGTACTTCTCCGGGCGGAAGTCCAGGCGGTCGTTGCCGAACCAGTGGCCCTCGACCGGCACCGACGGCTCGGTCGTGATGTCGATCGCCTTCTCGACGGCGTCCGGCGCGGTGATGCCCCGCGTGAAGCGCACCGAGAACGGCATGCCGACGCCGACCTTCGTGCCGTCCTCCGGCGCGAACTGGCCGACGAAGGTGTTCTTCGGCACGAGCGTCGTGAACGACGAGTCCCTGGCCGCGACGCGGCCGTCGGAGTCCTTGGCGATCGCGTGGACCTTGTACTTGGTGCCGGAGGCGAGGTGCCGCTCGGGGGACCATTTCGCGCCATCCGCGACGATCTTCCCGGGCACCGGCTTGCCCTTGGAGTCCTTGACCGTGACCTCGGTCAGCTTGCCCTTGGCGGCCGATATCCGCAGCGCCCCGTCGGTCGCCACGGCGTTCGCGCCGTCCTTGGGGGCGATGGTCACCACGGCCCGGGACGGCTTGTCCGGGTCCACCTTGTCCTTGCCGCCACCCCCGTCCCCCGAGTCCGAGCCGCCCCCGCACGCGGCCACGAGCAGCAGCGTCGCCCCCGACACCACCGCGGTCAGTCCCCTGGCGCCCCGCCGCCCCGCGCGCTTTCGCGCATGGGCCGACGCCCCCGATATCGGTCGCCCGTTCACGATGCTTCTCCCCTCGCACGGCCCCGACAGGCCCGCACTCATCCGTCGCCGCGCGACCGGGAATGACCATCCGTCTCGCGCACTGCGCTAGATAACCACACGGCCCGCACCGATGACTCCCCGCCAAATGTCACCGTTCCGTTCCAACTGCGACCTTCGTGCGGGCCGGTGGTGGCATCAGCGGCTGGAGCGCTCCTTCTTGTCCCCCTTGGTGGACTTATGTGCCTGTCCTGACTTCTTCCCGGTCCGCCACTCCTCCCAATCCATGTTCCAGCCCCCGAGGCCGTTGTCAGGAGCCACTTTCTTGTCATGGCTGTTGACGACCTCGACGACGTCACCGATGAGGCTGCGGTCGAAGAACCAGCCCGCCGGGGTCTTGGAGCTGCCGCCCTTCACATCGCGCAGGCCCACGCAGCCGTGGCTGACATTGCTGTTCCCCGGCGCGTCCGGCGCCCAGTAGTTGCCGTGCAGGAAGGTCCCCGAGGTGGTCAGGCGCATGGCGTGCGGCACGTCCGGGATGTCGTACTCCCCGCCGAAGCCGACCGTGCGGCTGTTCATGCGGGTCACCTCCAGCATCTCGGTGATCACCATCTTGCCGTTGTACGTCGTCGTCTTCGGGGCGCCCGCGGTGATCGGGACGGTGGTGTCCGGCTCCCCGTCGCGGCGCACCCGCATGGTGTGCGCGGCGGCGTCGACGAGGCTGACCTGGCTGCGGCCGACGGTGAAGGAGAAGGACTTCTCCTGGAGGCCGTAGACGCCGGGCGCGGCCTCCACGTCGCGCAGCCGCAGGTCCACGGTGACCTTGGTGCCGGGCTTCCAGTAGTGCTCGGGGCGGAAGTCGACGCGGGTGCTGCCGAACCAGTGCGGGCGGATCTCCACGGCGGGCTCGGCCGTGACGCGGATGGCGCGCTGCACGGCGGCCCGGTCGGTGATCTCGCGGTTGAACTCAAGGGAGACGATCATGCCGGTGCCGACCGTGGCGCGGTGCTCCGGCGTGACGTACCCGATGAAGCGCTCCTCGGGGACGTACGTGGTGAACGTGGTGTGGCGCGCGGAGCGGCGGCCGTGGCCGTCGAGCGCGACCGCGTCCACGGTGTACTTGGCGGCGAGCGCCAGCTTCTCCTGCCCGCCCCGCGCCAGGGGGCGCCAGCTCATGCCGTCGGCGGACACGCGTCCCTTCACCTCGGTCTCCTGGGCGTCCTGGGACCGGACGACGCGCACCGACTCCAGGCGTCCGTCCGGCACCTCCACCCTCAGCCGCCGCTCGGGCCGCACGCCCTTCTGGCCGTCGCCGGGCGTGACCCGGATCGCGTCGGCGGGCGAGCGGGGGCGGCCGAGCACCCCGTCGAGCGCCGTACCGGAGCAGCCCGACGCCGCGAGCACCAGTCCCGTCCATGCCACCGCGAGCCTCAGCGCGGTCCGTGCGCGCCGAGCGCGCCTCGTTGCCTGTCTCACGTCGGGCCCAACGAGGCTGCCCCGCCCCGGGAAACGTGAGTGCGACGCGCCCGCTGGGCAGAACAGGGGGAAGGACGTCGGGCGGGCAGCCGCGGCCGGGACGCCGCATGCCCCGACCGCACGCCGACGGGGCCGAGCCGCGGGAGGCTGACAGGTGTCGAGTGCACCCGAGCAGGGGGCGGTCAAGGGGGCGCGTGCCGTGGACCGGGTCGGGCCCGGCGGCACGGCGGCCGAGCGCAACGGCGGGCGCGGCGGCACGGTCCGCCCCGCCCGCACGCGCCCGGTGTGGCCGGGGGCGCCGACGCCGCTCGGCGCCCGCTTCCGGGTGGGCCCGGACGGGGTGGCGGGCACGAACTTCGCGCTGTGGGCGGGCGGCGCCGAGGCCGTGGACCTGTGCCTGTTCGAGGCGGACGGCACGGAGACGCGCTGCCCGCTGACCGAGCTGACGCACGAGATCTGGCACGGCTTCGTGCCCGGCGTGCTCCCCGGGCAGCGCTACGGCTACCGCGTGCACGGCCGCTGGGACCCCTGGACCGGCGCCCGCTTCAACCCGGCGAAGCTGCTCCTTGACCCGTACGCGCGCGCGGTCGACGCGGGGCCCGGGCGGGACTACGGCTCGCTGCCGCCGGAGGTGTACGGCCACGTGCGGGACTGGCCGCAGCAGCACGTGGCGGACACCGTGCGCGACGACCGGGACTCGGCGCCCTTCGTGCCGAAGGGCGTCGTCGTGCACGACGACGCGCCGGACGACGAGTGGGCCGACGACCGCCGCCCCAAGACCCCGTGGGCCGACTCCGTCATCTACGAACTGCACGTGCGCGGCTTCACCATGCGCCACCCGGACGTGCCCGAGCCGCTGCGCGGCACGTACGCGGGGCTCGCGCACCCGGCCGCCATAGACCACCTCGTACGCCTCGGGGTGACGGCGGTCGAGCTGCTCCCGGTGCACCAGTTCGCGCACGAGGACCATCTGCTGCGGCGGGGCCTGCGCAACTACTGGGGGTACAACTCGATCGGCTACTTCGCGCCGCACGCGGCGTACGCGGCGTCCGGCACCACCGGGCAGCAGGTCGGGGAGTTCCGGCGGATGGTGCGGGCGCTGCACGCGGCCGGGATCGAGGTGATCCTCGACGTCGTCTACAACCACACGGCGGAGGCCGGGGAGCTGGGCCCGACGCTGTCGTTGAAGGGCGTCGACAACCACGCCTACTACCACCTCCAGCAGGACGCCCGGCGGTACGCCGACTACACGGGCTGCGGCAACACCCTGCACGTGGTGCGCCCGCAGGTCCTCAGGCTCATCACGGACTCGCTGCGCTACTGGGTGAGCGAGATGGGCGTGGACGGCTTCCGCTTCGACCTGGCGGCGGCCCTCGCGCGCTCCTTCCACGACGTCGACATGCTCTCGCCGTTCCTCGCGGTGATCGCGCAGGACCCGGTGCTGCGGCGCGTGAAGCTGATCGCCGAGCCGTGGGACGTGGGCTCGGGCGGCTACCAGGTGGGGGCGTTCCCCCCGCTGTGGACCGAGTGGAACGACCGCTACCGCGACGCGGTGCGGGACTTCTGGCGGGGCGCCCTGCCGGACGTGCGGGACCTGGGCTACCGCCTGTCCGGGTCGAGCGACCTGTACGCGTGGGGCGGGCGGCGCCCGTACGCGTCGGTGAACTTCGTGACCGCCCACGACGGCTTCACGCTCCGGGACCTGGTGAGCTACGAGCGCAAGCACAACGAGGCCAACGGCGAGGGCAACCGGGACGGCGCGGACGACAACCGCGCCTGGAACTGCGGCGCCGAGGGCGAGACCGACGACCCCGAGGTGAATGCGCTGCGCCGGCGCCAGCTGCGCAACCTGCTGACCACGCTGCTGCTCTCCACCGGGGTGCCGATGCTGGTCGCGGGCGACGAGATGGGCCGCACGCAGGGCGGCAACAACAACGCGTACTGCCAGGACAACGAGATCAGCTGGGTGGACTGGGGCCTGCGCGACGACCCCGGCTGGGGCGGGCTGCTCGCGCTCGCCCGGCGGCTGATCGCGCTGCGCCACCGGCACCCGGTGCTGCGGCGCCGCGCCTTCTTCTCCGGGCGCGCCCACTCGGCGGACGGCCTGCGGGACCTGGCGTGGTTCACCGCGCGCGGCACGGAGATGACGGAGGCCGACTGGTACGCGCCCGCCGCGACGCTCGGCATGTATCTGTCGGGGCGCGACATACCGGGCCGGGACGCGCGCGGCGCGCAGGTGACCGACGACAGCTTCCTTGCGGTCCTGCACGGCGCCGACCGGGCGGTGGGCTTCACGCTGCCGGGGCCGCCGTGGGCCGACGCGTACGAGGTCGTGGTCGACACCGCGGGCGAGGAGCAGGGGGAGGCTCCGGGGACGCTGCTCGCCGCGGGGGCGGAGGTGACCGTGGAGGCACGGTCGGCGCTGCTGCTCAGGGCGGTGCCCGCGCCCGGGGCCCCCGGGGTTCCCGGGGGCGAGGCGCCGCGCCGGTGATTCAGGTCCGTACCAAGGTATTGCCCCAGGCCCGGAGGCCGACGAAGCTCACGGCATGGACCTGGAGTTGCGGCACCTGAAGACGATCCGGGCGATCGCCGACGCGGGCAGCCTGACGAAGGCGGCCACGGCGCTCGGCCTCGCTCAGCCCGCGCTCAGCGCCCAGCTGAAGCGGATCGAACGGGTCCTGGGGGGCCAGCTGTTCGAGCGCGGCAGGTCCGGGGTGCGGCCCACTCCGCTGGGCGAGTTCGTGCTCGCCCGCGCCCGGATCGTGCTGCCCGCCGTCAGCGAACTCCAGGAGGAGGCCGAGCGGTTCACGCGCGGCTGGCAGGACCGGCGCGGCTTCCGGCTCGGCGGCACCCACGGGCCGCTGCTCGGCGGCCTGGTCGACCGGCTCGCCGCCGCGCATCCCGAGCAGTCCGTGTCCACGTACACCTCCTGGTCGGAGCGGGAGATCGCGGCGCAGGTCGCCGACGGGCGGCTCGACTTCGCGCTCGTCGGCACGTGCGGGGCGGCCGCGCCGCCGGAGCGCGAGCGGCTCGTGTGGCGCGAGGTGGCGCGGGACCCGGTGTTCGTCATGCTCGCCACGGGGCACCGGCTCGCCGGGGAGCCGCAGATCGAGCTCGGGGACCTCGCGGCCGAGGCGTGGACGGACGTGCCGGGCGACGGGTGCTTCGGGGACTGCTTCACCGCCGCGTGCGCGCGGGCGGGGTTCACGCCGTCGTCCGTGTACGAGACCGACACCGCGTCGTGCGTGCATCTGGTGCAGGTGGGGCGGGCGGTGGGGCTGTGCCGCGCGACGTTTCCGCCGACGGGCGGGATCGTGACCCGGCCGCTCGCGGGCACGCCCCTGTACTGGCGGCATCTGCTGGGGTGGCACCCCGAGACGTACGCGCACGACACCGCGGCGGGGGTGTTCGCGCACGCGCGGGCCGCGCACGCGGAGGCGGCCGCCCGCAGCGAGAGCTACTCGGCGTGGCTGGCGTCGCCGGGGGCGGACGTGGGCTAGTGCTTGTGCGAGGGGCGAGGGGTCGGCGCGGATGAACGGCCGGTGGCGGGGGCCATAACACGGGACCAGGGGGGTAACTGGCATCTACTGAGCGGCTGTTGAGGCTTCTACGGTATGGGCGACCGGAGAGAGGGCGGATCCCCGCTTCCCCGCTCTGCGGATCCCCCCCTCCCCGATGACACACCGAGGAGACCCCCATGCAGTCCAGAGATGCCTCCCCGTTCCTCAGGAAATGTACCGACCGCCGCGGCCTCGCCGCGGCCGGCGCCGCGTTCGTGGCCGCCGGTGCCCTCGTCTTCGCCTCGATCCCCGGCTCCGCCCACGCCGACTCCCCGTCCCCCGCCGACACCGCCGCCGTGGCCAAGACGTCGCCCGCGGTGCTCAAGGCCATGCAGCGCGACCTCGGCCTCACCCCCACGCAGGCCGAGGCGCGCCTCGTCAACGAGGCGGAGGCGGGCGCCGTCGCGGGCTCGCTGCGCAACGCGCTCGGCCGTGACTTCGCGGGCGCCTGGGTCCAGGGCGCCACCTCGGGCACGCTCACGGTCGCGACCACCGACCCCAAGGACGTCCCCGCCATCACGGTCAAGGGCGCGCAGGCCCGGGTCGTCGAGCACACCGTGGCCCGGCTCGACGCGGCCAAGGCGGCGCTCGACCGGGCCGCGAAGAAGACGAAGACGCTGGACGCCCCGGTCTGGTACGTCGACGTCAAGGCCAACGCGGTCGTCGTGGGCGCCGTGCGGACCGCCGCCGCCCACCGGCTCGTGGCCGCCGCGGGCGTGGACCGCGACCTGGTGCGCGTGGTGCGGACCAAGGACCGGCCGCGGCCGCTGTACGACCTCGTCGGCGGCGACGCGTACTACATGGGCGGCCGCTGCTCCGTCGGGTTCCCGATCACGCAGGGGGCCACGCAGGGCTTCGCCACGGCGGGCCACTGCGGCCGCGTGGGCACGGCCACGCAGGGCTACAACCGGGTCGCCCAGGGCACCTTCCGCGGCTCGATCTTCCCGGGCCGCGACATGGCGTGGGTGGCTGCGAACTCACAGTGGACGTCGACCCCGTACGTCAAGGGCCAGGGCGGCACGCGCGTGGGTGTCGCGGGCTCGACGCAGTCGCCGGTGGGTGCCTCCATCTGCCGCTCCGGGTCGACCACCGGATGGCACTGCGGCACGATCTCGCAGCACAACACCAGCGTCACCTACCCCGAGGGCACCATCAACGGCGTGACCCGCACGACGGTGTGCGCCGAGCCCGGCGACTCCGGCGGCTCGTACATCTCCGGCAGCCAGGCGCAGGGCGTCACCTCGGGCGGCTCGGGCAACTGCAGCTCCGGCGGCACGACGTTCTACCAGCCGATCAATCCGCTCCTCCAGCAGTTCCAGCTGACGCTGAAGACCACGGGCGGCGAGGACCCGGGGCCAGGGCCCGGCCCCGGTGACCCGAGCGGCACCTGGGCGGCGGGCTCCGTCTACGCGGCCGGTGACACGGTCACGTACGGCGGCGAGACCTTCCGCTGCCTCCAGCCGCACCAGGCACAGGAGGGCTGGGAGCCCCCCAACACCCCCGCGTTGTGGGAGCGCGGGTAAGGACCCAGGGCTGAGCGGGCCGCGCCCCGGGGGGTGCGCGGTCCGCGAGGGCCGGATTCCGGTCTCGGCTGGACCACCGCGCCACGGGGGGTCGGCCGAGGACGCCGCGGCGGTACGCCTCCGATACGGCCGCGGCCCGGTCCTGACGTCCAACTTGCCGTACGCATGGGTGAGATGGGTCTTGTGCCCCCGGTGACGAGTACGAGCGCTTCCCGTTCGCGGGAGCGCGGCGGCTCGTCGCCGGGGGCACGCGCGCGTAACCCCCCGGGCGGGACCTAGGACCAGCGGACGACGGCGTACGGGACGAAACCCAGTGGGCGCTGTCAGTGGTGAAACGTAGGCTCACCCCTGATGTCCACCTCACTCGAATCCGCCGGAGGCGGCCGGTCGGCCGTCCGGACGCTCACGCGCCTGTGGCCGTACGTCCGACCTGTCCGAAAGCGCCTGTCCTGGGCCGCTCTTGTCGCCGTCGTGGCGTCCTGTATGAGCCTGGTCTTCCCGCTCGTCCTGAAGTGGATGGTGGACGGCCCGGTGGCCGACGGGGACACCGCGGGGGTCTGGCTCGGGGCGCTGCTCCTGCTCGGCCTCGGCGTCGCGGAGGCGCTGCTCTTCGGCTTCCGGCGGTGGCTGGTGGCGCGGCCGCTCGCGGGGGTCGAGGCGTCGATGCGGGCGGACCTGTTCCAGCACCTCCAGCGGATGCCAGTGGCCTTCCACGACCGCTGGGCCTCGGGCCAGCTGCTCTCGCGCGGCACGACGGACCTGATGCTGATCCGCCTCTTCCTCGCCTTCCCCCTGACCTTCATGGTGGTGAACGGCGCGACGATCCTGGTCGGCGTGGTCCTCCTCCTCGCCCAGGACTGGACGCTCGGCCTGGTGCTGCTCGCCCCGGTGGTGCCGCTGGTGGTCGTCGTGTCGTACTTCGAGGCGCGGTTCGCCGACGTGGCGCGGCGCGCGCAGGACCAGGTGGGCGATCTGACGACGGTCGTCGAGGAGAGCGTGCTCGGCATCCGCATCATCAAGGGCTTCGGGCGCCACCGCAGCCAGGCGCGGGCGTTCCGCGACCTGTCGCGGACCCTGCGCGGCACGGAGCTGGCCAAGGCCCGGCTGCTCGCCGCGATCTGGGGCGTCATCACGACGCTGCCGGAGCTGGCCATCGGGGCGGCGCTCGTGCTCGGCTCCGTGCGGGTCGCCGACGGCGACCTGTCGGCGGGCACCCTGGTGGCGTTCCTGTCCACGGCGCTCGCGCTGCGCTGGCCGGTGGAGTCGATGGGCTTCCTGCTCGCGATGAGCCAGGAGGCGGCGACGGCCACGGAGCGCTACTTCGAAGTGCTCGACGCGGAGCCTGAGTCCGACGCGGAGCCTGAGTCCGGCGCGGAGCCTGAGTCCGACGCGGAGCCTGAGTCCGACGCGGAGCCTGAGTCCGACGCGGGCGCCGTCGCCGGGAGCGCGCCACAGGCCGCCGACGGGATGCGCTTCGAAGGGGTCTCCTTCCGCTATCCGGACGCGGACGACGACACCCCGCCGGTCCTGTCCCACATCGACCTGCACGTCCGTACGGGCGAGACGATGGCCCTGGTGGGCGCCACCGGCAGCGGCAAGACCACGCTCACCGCCCTCGTGCCCCGGCTGCACGACGTCAGCGGCGGCCGCATCACGCTCGACGGCGAGGACATCGCGGCCCTCCCCCGGCAGCGGGTGCGGGAGCTGGTGTCGGTGGCCTTCGAGGAGCCCACCCTGTTCTCGGCGTCCGTCGGCGAGAACGTCCTCATGGGGGCCGGTCCGGGCGCCGGGGAGCGCGACCTCGGGCACGCCCTGTCGGTCGCGCAGGCCGACTTCGTGCACGAGCTGCCGCAGGGCGCCGACACCCAGGTCGGCGAGCAGGGCCTGAGCCTGTCCGGCGGCCAGCGGCAGCGGCTCGCGCTGGCCCGCGCGGTCGTGGGGCGGCCGAGGTTCCTGGTCCTCGACGACCCGCTGTCGGCGCTCGACGTCCACACCGAGGCGCTGGTCGAGGCGGCGCTGCGGCGCGTTCTGAAGGACACCACCGCCCTGGTGGTGGCCCACCGCCCGTCGACGGTGCTGCTCGCGGACCGCGTCGCCCTGCTCTCCGGCGGCCGCATAGCCGCCGTGGGCACCCATCAGGAACTGCTGCGGGACAACGCCGAGTACGCGTGGCTGATGTCGGGGGGATCCCAGTGAGTGCGCAAGGACCGGACGACTTCGACCAGGACACGCTGCCCGCGCCGCCCGGCGCGACCGGGCGGCTGCTGCGGTCGCTGCTCGCGCCGCGGCGCGGCCGGGTCGCGCTGGCCGCGGTGTTGCTCCTCCTCCAGCAGGCCGCCGTCCAGGCGGGCCCGCTGCTCGTGGCGTACGCCATCGACTCGGCGGTGCCCGCCGTGCGCGAGGACGACTACGGCCCGCTGATCGCCGTCGGCGTCGGCTACGGCCTGTCCGCGGCGCTCTCCGGCGCCCTCCAGTACGCCTTCATCCTGGCCTCGGCGCGGGTGAACCAGGACGTGCTGCTCGATCTGCGCGGGCGGATCTTCCGGCACGCGCAGGCCCTCAGCGTGGACTTCCACGAGCGGTACACGTCCGGGCGGCTGATCTCCCGGTCCACGACGGACGTCGAGTCGCTGCGCGAACTGCTCAGCGAGGGCCTCCAGGAGCTGCTCACGGTCGTCCTGTCCTTCGTCTACATCGCGGCGCTGCTGCTCTGGCTCGACCTCGGCCTCGGCGCGGTCGCGGTGGCCTCGTTCGTGCCGCTGTACCTGCTGATCCGGCTCTTCCAGCACCGCGCGGCCAAGGTGTACCGGGTCCGCTCCACGGCGATCGCCGCCGTGATCGTGAAGTTCACGGAGACGATGAACGGCATCCGGCCGGTACGGGCCTTCCGGCGCGAGCGGGCCAACGACGAGCGGTTCGCCGCCCTGAACCGTGAGCACGAGCGCGTGAACGGCGACGCGATCCTGGAGATGGCCCGGTACGTGGTGGGCTCGCGGCTCGTCGCCAACACCTCGGTGGCCGGAATCGTCCTGTGGGGCGCCTACCGCGTCGCCGAGGGCACCCTCGCCCTCGGTGTCCTCGCGGCGGCCGTGCTGTATCTGCGGCGCCTGTACGACCCGATCGACCGGCTCGGGATGTTCCTCAACTCCTACCAGTCGGCCGCGGCGTCCCTGGAGAAGATCGCGGGGCTGCTCGCGCAGGCGCCGACCGTGCCGGAGCCGGAGCAGTCGGCCGCGCGCCCGCTGCCCGAGCTCGCCTCCGCGCACCCGGGCCGCACGGTCGTGTTCGACGGCGTGCGGTTCGCGTACCGGACGGGCGGCGAGGTCCTGCCGCGCTTCGACCTCACGCTGCCCGCCGGGCAGACCGTCGCCGTCGTCGGCTCCACGGGCGCGGGCAAGTCGACGCTCGCCAAGCTCCTCGCCCGGTTCTACGACCCCACCGAGGGCCAGGTCCTGCTCGACGGCGTCGACCTGCGCGAGCTGGCGACGGCCGACCTCAGACGCGGTGTCGTGATGGTCACCCAGGAGGCGTTCCTGTTCTCCGGCACGGTCGCGGAGAACATCGCGATCGGCCGCCCGGAGGCCACCCGCGAGGAGGTCGAACGCGCCGCGAAGGCGATCGGCGCCCACGACTTCATCGCGGCCCTGCCCGACGGCTACGACACGGACGTGCGCAAGCGGGGCGGCCGCATCTCGGCCGGGCAGCGCCAGCTCGTGGCGTTCGCCCGCGCGCTGCTCGCGGACCCGGCGGTCCTGATCCTCGACGAGGCCACCAGCTCCCTGGACATCCCCGGTGAGCGGGCCGTGCAGCGGGCGATGGACACGGTCCTGCGCGGCCGCACGGCGGTCGTGATCGCCCACCGCCTGTCCACGGTGGAGATCGCCGACCGCGTCCTGGTCATGGAACACGGCCGCGTAGTCGAGGACGGCACCCCCACCGAACTCATCGCGTCCACGGGCCCCTTCGCCCAACTCCACAAGGCCTGGCGAGAGAGCGTGGTGGGCTGAAGCGCCCCAAAGGGGCACGGGGCCGTGCCGATGTGCGGCTCCGCCGCGTGGGCGCGCCCGGCACAGGCGCGCCCCGAAGGGGCGCGGGGAACTGCGCGCCCAGCCACAAAGAACCGGCAGCGAACGGCCAAGGGCAACCCCCCGATGCGCCGCATAACGGACGCCCGAACCCCCGCACCGGACGTATTCCAGCCAAAGTACGCCAACTGAATGACATGTACCTGTCTCGAATGGCACTCTTCCCCTCACCAGTCGCACAGGCGCTCACGCCCCGGCGGCTCCCGCGCGCGACGCGTCCCCCCAAGCGGCGCGGCGCGCGCCAGGCACCACGTACTGCCCTGCTCTGCCCGGCCGGTCACCCGCCGCCGGGTCGCCTTAGGCCACGCACCCCCGTGGCCGCGCAGAAGGAGTCCGTGTTGAGCACATCCCCCACATCCCGCAGAACCCCCTCCCACCGGCGCGCCACCGCCATCGGCGCGTTCGTCGCCGCCGCCGCCCTGCTCGGCGTGACCGTCCAGGCCACCACCGCGTCGGCCGACCAGGCGTCCGGCACCAAGGCCAACGCCGGTGCCGCGCCGCAGCAGCTCTCCCCGTCGCAGCGGGCCGAGCTGATCCGCGCGGCGGACGCCTCGACCGCCGCCACCGCCGAGCGCATCGGCCTCGGCGCGAAGGAGAAGCTGGTCGTCCGCGACGTCATCAAGGACCGCGACGGCACCACGCACACCCGCTACGAGCGGACCTACGCCGGACTCCCCGTGCTCGGCGGCGACCTCGTCGTCGCCACCGCCAAGTCGGGCGCGGTCAAGGACGTCAACCGCGCCTCGAAGGCCCGCCTCACGGGCCTTCGCACGAACGCCGACGTCAAGGCGGCGAGCGCCGAGAAGCAAGCCCTCGGCGCCTCGAAGGCGGACGGCTCCACCAAGCTCAAGGCGTCCCAGAAGCCGCGCAAGGTCATCTGGCTCGCGGACCCCAAGGGCGGCGCCCCGAAGCTCGCCTACGAGACGGTGGTCGGCGGCTTCCAGAAGGACGGCACGCCGAACGAGCTGCACGTGGTGACCGACGCCAGGACCGGCAAGAAGCTCGGCGAGTGGCAGGGCGTCCACGAGGGCACCGGCAACACGCAGTACAGCGGCCAGGTCCAGCTCACCACGCAGCAGTCGGGCTCGCAGTACACGCTCACCGACACCGCGCGCGGCAACCACAAGACGACCAACCTCAACCGCGGTACGTCCGGCACCGGCACCCTGTTCTCCGGGCCCGACGACATCTGGGGCAACGGCCAGGCATCCAACGCCGAGACCGCGGGCGCGGACGCCCACTACGGCGCGGCCCTGACCTGGGACTACTACAAGAACGTGCACGGCCGCAACGGCATCAAGAACGACGGCCGCGGTGCCACCTCACGCGTGCACTACGGCAACAACTACGTCAACGCGTTCTGGCAGGACTCCTGCTTCTGCATGACGTACGGCGACGGCTCGGGCAACGCCAAGCCGCTCACGTCCATCGACGTGGCCGCCCACGAGATGACCCACGGCGTCACCTCCGCGACCGGCAACATGACGTACAGCCGTGAGCCCGGCGGTCTGAACGAGGCGACCAGCGATATCTTCGCGGCCGCCGTCGAGTTCAACGCCAAGAACGCCTCGGACGTCGGCGACTACCTGGTTGGCGAGAAGATCGACATCCGCGGCAACGGCACCCCGCTGCGCTACATGGACAAGCCCTCCAAGGACGGCTCGTCGCTGGACTACTGGCGCAGCACCGCCGGGAACGTGGACGTCCACTACTCCTCCGGCATCGCCAACCACTTCTTCTACCTGCTGAGCGAGGGCAGCGGCGCGAAGGTCATCAACGGCGTCTCGTACAACTCGCCGACGTATGACAACAAGCCCGTGACCGGAATTGGCATCGACAAGGCCGCCAAGATCTGGTTCAGGGCACTCACCACGAAGTTCACCACGACCACCAACTACGCGGCGGCGCGCACCGGCACGCTGGCCGCCGCCGGTGAGCTCTACGGCACGTCGAGCGCCGAGTACACCGCGGTCGCCAACGCCTGGGCGGCCGTCAACGTCGGCGCACGCCCCTAGCCGACGCGGTCGGCGCCGCTCCGGGGAGCCCGGAACCACCAACCCTCCGGAGCGGCGCCGCAGTTCACCGCGTGATCGGCACCGGCGGTCCGTTCACGCGGTGTTCGCATGACGGACCTTGACCATCGGCCAACGGACACGATCTGGCCAACATTCAGTCAAGGTCATGACATGTACCTGGCTCAAATGGCACGCTGCTCACGCACGGCACACCAGTTCATCCGCACAGCACCAGTTCGGCCCGGGTGGTCCCCCATGCCATCCGGGCCTTCACACAAGGAGCATGCGTGACCCCCCACATAACGAAGCGTTCCACTCTGGCCATCGCCACCGCCGTCGCCGCCGGAGCGCTGCTCACCGCCGGAATGACCACCGGCGCCTCCGCACAGCCCGACACCGCAAGAGCCGCCGCCCCGGCCCCCGCCGCCGCGCCCGCCGCGCTCTCCGCCACCGCCCGCGCCGACCTGCTCCAGGGCGCCGAGGACAAGGCCGCGGCCACCGCCGACCGCATCGGCCTCGGGGCGAAGGAGAAGCTGGTCGTCCGCGACGTCGTCAAGGACCGCGACGGCACCACGCACACCCGCTACGAGCGCACCTACGCCGGACTGCCCGTCCTCGGCGGCGACCTCGTCGTCCACACCGCGAAGGACGGCTCGGTCAAGGGCGTCAGCAAGGCGACCAAGGCCACCATCAAGGTCGCGTCCACCGACGCGAAGCTGGCCCCGAAGTCCGTGGCCGCCGCCGCCAAGTCGACGGCCTCCAAGACCGGCGACACCGCGAAGGCCGACCCGCGCGCGCCGCGCAAGGTCATCTGGGCCGCCGAGGGCACGCCCACGCTCGCCTACGAGACGGTCGTCACCGGCGTGCAGAAGGACGGCACGCCGAGCGAGCTGCACGTCATCACCGACGCGGTCACCGGCAAGAAGCTGTACCAGCACCAGGCCATCGAGACCGGCACCGGCAACAGCCAGTACAGCGGCAAGGTCACGGTCGGCTCCGTCAAGAGCGGCAGCACCTTCCAGCTGACCGACTCCGGGCGGGGCAGCCACAAGACGTACGACCTGAACCACGGCTCCAGCGGCGGCAAGCTCTACACCGACGCCGACGACGTCTGGGGCACCGGCAAGCCCTCCAACACCCAGACCGCCGCCGTCGACGCCGCCTACGGCGCGGGCCTCACCTGGGACTACTACAAGAACGTGCACGGCCGCAGCGGCATCAAGGGCGACGGCAAGGGCGCCACGTCCCGCGTGCACTACGGCAACGCCTACGTCAACGCGTTCTGGCAGGACTCCTGCTTCTGCATGACCTACGGCGACGGCGAGGGCAACGCCAAGCCCCTCACCTCCATCGACGTGGCCGCCCACGAGATGACCCACGGCGTCACCTCCTCGACCGGCAACATGGAGTACAGCGGCGAGTCCGGCGGCCTGAACGAGGCCACCAGCGATATCTTCGCCGCCGCCGTCGAGTTCAAGGCCAACAACAGCCTGGACAAGGGCGACTACCTCGTCGGCGAGAAGATCGACATCAACGGCGACGGCACCCCGCTGCGCTACATGGACAAGCCCTCCAAGGACGGCTCGTCGCTCGACTACTGGAGCAGCAACGCCGGGAACGTGGACGTCCACTACTCCTCCGGCATCGCCAACCACTTCTTCTACCTGCTGAGCGAGGGCAGCGGCCAGAAGACGATCAACGGTGTGGCGTACGACAGCCCGACCAAGGACGGCTCCAAGGTCACGGGCATCGGGCGTGACAAGGCCGAGAAGATCTGGTTCAAGGCCCTGACGACGTACTTCACGTCCACGACGGACTACGCGCAGGCCCGTAAGGACACCCTGAAGGCCGCGGGTGACCTCTATGGCGCCACCTCTGCCGAGGCGAAGGCCGTTGCTGCCGCCTGGGCCGGTGTGAACGTCAAGTAACCCTCTGAGCCGGGCGGCACTCGGGGAGACCCCCTGGGTGCCGCCCGTACCATTTTCGCGCTAGCGCATCAAGACGCCCGCCGCCTCCCCCGTCGCCTCCGACGGGACCGCCACCAGGCCGAGTTCCGCGCCGTTCGCCAGGAGGGGGTGGGAGGGGAGGATGCGGACCGTGTAGCCGAAGGGGCCGGTGCGGTCCAGGGCCAGGGGGCCCTCGTACAGCAGACGGCCCTCGGCGTCGGGGGTGCCGGTGGGCTTCAGTGGTACCGGGGTGGCGTCGGCGATGTGGTCCTCGGGGTCGACGCGGCCCGCGAGGGCCTGCACCTCGACGTCGTCGCAGGACAGCTCGCCGAGCCGGACGCGCACCCGCAGCGCGAGGGTCGCGCCGAGCTCCGCGGTGGTGCCCACGGCCGTGGCCTCGACGTGGTCGACGGCGACGCCCGGCCAGGCCGCGCGGACGCGGTTCTTCCACGCGGCGAACCCGGTGGCGGCGTCCGCGTCGAGCACGCGGTGAGCGCGCGCGGCGGGCACGTACAGGCGCTCCACGTACTCGCGCACCATGCGCCCGGCGAGGACCTTCGGGCCGAGCCGGGTCAGGGTCCGCCGCACCATCTCGATCCAGCGGTCGGGCAGTCCTTCGGGCCCGTGCTCGTAGAAGCGGGGGGTGATCCGCCGCTCCAGGAGGTCGTACAGGGCGGCCGCCTCCAGGTCGTCGCGGCGGTGGTCGTCGGTGGCCGCGCCGTCGGCGGTGGGGATCGCCCAGCCGAAGTCGGGCTCGAACCATTCGTCCCACCAGCCGTCCAGGACCGACAGGTTGAGGCAGCCGTTGAGCGCGGCCTTCATGCCGGAGGTGCCGCAGGCCTCCAGGGGGCGCAGCGGGTTGTTCAGCCACACGTCGCAGCCCGCGTACAGCTTCTGCGCCATCGCCATGCCGTAGTCGGGCAGGAAGACGACGCGGTGGCGCACCCGCGGGTCGTCGGTGAAGCGCACCAGGTCCTGGATGAGCCGCTTGCCGCCGTCGTCGGCCGGGTGCGCCTTGCCCGCGACGACGATCTGCACGGGCCGCTCGGGGTGCCTGAGCAGTTCCAGGAGCCGGTCCTGGTCGCGCAGCATCAGCGTCAGCCGCTTGTACGAGGGGACGCGCCGGGCGAAGCCGATGGTGAGGACGTCGGGGTCGAGGACCTCGTCGATCCAGCCGAGCTCGGCGGTGGCGGCGCCGCGCTGCCGCCAGGACACGTGCAGTCGGCGGCGCACCTCGTCCACGAGCTGGGCGCGCAGGGCGCGGCGCAGCTGCCAGATGTCGGCGTCCTGGATGTCGGCGACGGCGTCCCAGCGCTCGGAGCCGCCGACGGACAGGGCGTGGTCGGTGCGGCGCGCGCCGATCTGCCGGGCGCCGAGCCTGAGCACCTCGGGGGCCACCCAGGTGGGCGCGTGCACGCCGTTGGTGACGGAGGTGATCGGCACCTCCTCGGGGTCGAAGCCGGGCCACAGGCCCTGGAACATCTCCCGGCTGACCTTGCCGTGCAGCGTGGAGACGCCGTTGGCGCCGCGGGCCAGGCGCAGCCCCATCACGGCCATGTTGAACACGTTGGCGTCGCCGCCCGGATAGGTCTCCATGCCCAGGCGCAGTATCAACTCGACGTCGATGCCCGGCAGTTCGGCGTCGGGCCCGAAGTGGTGGGCGACCAGCTCGCGGTCGAAGCGGTCGATCCCGGCGGGCACCGGCGTGTGGGTGGTGAAGACGGTGCCGCCGCGCACCGACTCCAGGGCGCCCTCGAAGGCGAGCCCGCCCTGAACCAGTTCGTGGACGCGCTCCAGGCCCAGGAAGCCCGCGTGGCCCTCGTTGGTGTGGAAGACCTCGGGCGCGGGGTGCCCGGTGAGGCGGCAGTAGGTGCGCACCGCCCGGACGCCGCCGATGCCGAGCAGCATCTCCTGGAGCAGCCGGTGCTCGCTGCCGCCGCCGTAGAGCCGGTCGGTGACCTCGCGGGCGCCGGGGTCGTTCTCCTCGACGTCGGAGTCCAGCATCAGCAGCGGCACGCGGCCGATCTGCGCCTGCCAGACGTGGGCGCGCAGGGCCCGGCCGCCGGGCAGCGCGAGGCGCACCAGGGCGGGGGTGCCGTCGGGCTCGCGCAGCAGGGTCAGGGGCATCTCGTTCGGGTCGAGCAGGGGGTAGTGCTCCTGCTGCCAGCCGTCGCGGGTGAGGGACTGCCGGAAGTAGCCGTGCCGGTAGAGCAGTCCGACGCCGATGAGGGGCACGCCGAGGTCGCTGGCCGCCTTCAGGTGGTCGCCCGCGAGGATGCCTAGGCCTCCGGAGTACTGCGGGAGCGCGGCCGTGACGCCGAACTCCGGCGAGAAGTAGGCGACGGCGGCGGGCAGCTCGGATCCGGGCGGGCCGGGCGGCTCGGCCTGCCGCTCCTGGTACCAGCGGCGGCCGGTGACGTACTCGCGCAGGTCCTCGGCGCTCTCGCCGAGGCGGCGCAGGAAGTCCTCGTCGGCGGCGAGCTCGGCGAGGCGGGTCGCGGGCACGGAGCCGAGCAGGCGCACCGGGTCGCCGCCCGAGGCGTCCCACAGGGCCGGGTCGACGTCACGGAAGAGGTCACGGGTCCCGGTGTGCCAGGACCAGCGCAGATTGCGGGCGAGTTCGCTGAGCGGGGCGAGGGCGGCGGGCAGGACGGGACGTACGGTGATGCGACGGATGGCTTTCACGGCGGCACCTCTGTCGGAGGACGTACGTGACCCATCGACGGTAGGGGGTCGGGCCGCCCCGCCACCACGGGGCCGTGAACTTGCCTGGGACAAAGGCAAGTTGTGGCCGCCCCGGGGGTGCGGGGGTCAGGGCGCGTTCCCGGAGACGACCTTCCCCTCCGCGGTCGTGGCGAAGACGGCGCCGCCCGCGTACAGCGGATGCCGGAACGTGGCGAAGGGGCTCGTCCCTCCCGTGGGCCCCGCCTTCGGGATCTCCTTGGTGCGCAGGGTGTCGACGTCGCCGTCGAGGCGCAGGCCGCGGATCTCGTACGCGCCCACGGACAGCACCCGGTCGCCCGCGAGCGCCAGTGTGACCAGGTCGTTCGGGGCGCCGTACCGCCAGCGGCGCTGGCCGGTGCGCCAGTCGTAGGCGCTCAGCTCGTGCTCGATGACGGCGTCCGGTTCGGGGTTGTCGCTCGCCACGACGAGCACGCCCGCGGGGCCGAGCACCGGGCGCGGACCGGAGGGGCGCACGCCGGGCGCGAGGACGCGTCGGGTGCGCAGGGTCGCGGGGTCGAGCTCGCGCACGCCCGCGCGCCCCTGGCTCCAGCACACCAGCGACGACCGGTCGCGCAGCATCAGGTCGTCGCAGGGCACGGACGCGGTGCGGGCCGTGGCGCCGGTCCGCGCGTCCAGGCGGACGACGCCGCCCTTCTCCAGGGCCGTGAACACCCGCCCGCCGTCGACGACCAGCGGCCCCGCCGTCTTGGGCAGCGGCTTCGACCGCCACAGCTCGCGGCCGTCGGACGCGGCACGGGCCCGGACGACGCCGGTGCCGGGCGCGTCGCCCGGAGCGCCGCCGCCGAGGCGGAACTCGACGGCGTAGACGACGTCCTTCGCGTACGCGAGCCCGAGGATCCCCGAGCCCGTGGGCGCCGCCTTGCGCCAGCGTTCCGTGCCGGACGCCACGTCGACCTTGGTGACGCCGAGTTCGCTCGGTACGTAGACGGCGCGGCCGGTGGGGTCGGCCTCGGGCGGCACCGCCTGGACGCCGGTCAGCTCGTCGGCGCGGCCGGGGAAGCCGCGCGTCGTCCACCGGTGGTGCCCGTTCGCCGCGTCGAAGCCCGCGGCCGCGCCCTTGCCGTCGCGGCACACCAGGGTCGCGTCGGCCAGGACGCAGCCGTCGCCCCGGTCGTCCAGGCCCGCGGGGCGCGCCACGGACCAGGGCTTCCAGCCCTGGGGCCGGGCGGCGGCGCGCAGGCCGCCGGGGTCGTGGTCGCCGGTGCGGTGCGCGTTGCCGTACTCGGACACGACGACCGGGCCCCGCTTGCCGCCCCCGGACGGACCGGCCGGGGAGCCGGAGGCACCGGCTTCGCGGCCGCCGTCGCCACCGCCTCCCGGCAGGAGTACGGCGGCGAGCGTCACGGCGGACACGGTCAGCGCGGCGGCGGCGATCCACACCCCCCGGCGGCGCGCGGGCCCGGGCGCCGGGGGGCCGGGGAGGCGCGCGGGAGCGACCGGCGGGGCCTGCGGCGCGGGCGCGCGGCCCGCCCCCGCGCCGCCTCCGGTCACCGTGTCGGCCGCCGCGAACTCCCCCTCCGCCGCGGCTCGTTCGCACCGCTCCACGGCCTCGCGGTGCTCGGCGAACAGGGACAGGACCTCGGCGGGCCAGGGCACCGCCGCCGACGGCACCGCGAGGCGGGCCGCGAGCTCCGCGGCGGTCGGGCGGTCCTCGGGCGCGGGTGCCAGACAGGCCGCCACGGTCTCCCGGAGGCCGTCGACCTCGGGCACCCCGGACAGGTCGGCGTCGCCCTGGGTGATGCGGAAGATGACGGAGGCGATCTCCTGGTCGTCGAAGGGGCCGCGCCCGCTCGCCGCGTACGCGAGGACGGCCCCGAGGGCGAACACGTCGGACGCGGGCACCACCGCGTGGCTGCCCAGGAGCTGTTCGGGCGCCAGATAGCCGGGCGTGCCCACGATCACGCCCGCGGTGGTGAGCGCCGTCGCGTCGAAGGCCTGCGCGATGCCGAAGTCGATGAGCCGCGGCCCGTCCGGGGCGAGCAGGACGTTGCCGGGCTTGAGGTCGCGGTGCAGGACCTGCGCGAGGTGCACGGCGCCCAGGGCCTGCGCGAGCCGGGTGCCGAGCGCGCGCACCGCGCCGACGGGCAGCGGGCCGCAGCGCCGCACGGCCTGCCCGAGGGCGGGCCCGGCCACGTACTCCGTGGCGAGCCAGGGCACTTCGGCGTCCGCGTCGCCGTCCAGGAGCGCGGCGGTGCCGGGTCCGGACACGGCCCGGGCGGCGGCCATCTCCCGGCGGAAGCGGACCCGGAACTCGTGGTCGATGTCGAGGTCGGAGCGCACGGTCTTCACGGCGACGAGCGGCGTGCCCGGCCGGGACCGCGCGAGGAAGACCTCCCCCATGCCGCCCGCGCCGACGCGGGCGAGCAGCCGGTACGGGCCGACGTGGCGCGGCGGCCCGGTCAGCGGTGCGAGCACGGGGTCTCCTCGGGGTCAGGTCTGGGGGACGGGGGCGGCCCTAGCGGGTCCCGGTGGCAGGCGGGTGCTCAGGACGGGATGCGCACGGAGACGACCGTGCCCTGGTCGTACACGATGGTCGCGACCCCGCCGAGCGGCAGGACCGTCGGCGCCCGCAGCTGGTCGGCGATGACCGTGCCGAGGTCGCTGCTCCGCTTCGGCGCGCGGTCGCCCGGCGCGCCCGGCACCCGCAGGGTCCGTACCGCTCCGGACGCGGTGAGCGGCACCGTGCGCAGGGTGGTGTTGTCGGCGACGAGCGCGCGGTCGCCGAGGAGCAGCGGCGCCGAGGAGATCATCCGTGTGATCCGGTCCTCGGCGACGGTCAGGGACTCCTTGCGGGTGACCCGGCCCTTGGCCGTCTCGGCGACGAGGAGCTTCGCCCCTTCCGTGTCGTACGCGAGGGCGCTGCCGGGCCCGACGGCGGTGACGACGACGTCCGGCGGCACCGTTCCGTCCGGCCGCACCTTCGGGGCCTTGAAGGCGAACGCGCCCTCGGTGGCCAGGGTTTCGGCGTCGAGCCGGGTCACGCGGGTGCCCGTCTCCTCGGTGGCGTCGGCGAAGTCGGAGCTGCCGGTCACCACGGCCGGGCACAGGATCTGCTCGCCCACGGCCATCACGCCGCGGCACGAGCCGTCGTAGGCCTTGCCCCGGCGGGCGCCCGTCCTCGCGTCGAGGGCGACCAGACCCTGTGCGGCCGAGGCGTAGACCCGGCCGTGTCGGGCGACCTCCGCGCCGTACATGCCGTTCTGCTCGGCGCCGGACAGCTCTTCGGTGCTGAGCGGCGCGGTCCACCGGGGCGCGCCGCCGCCCAGCGGGTACGCGAGGAGCGTCGCGCCCTCGGGGCCGCCGTCGGCGTACGGCTTGGCCTCGGCGGTGACCAGGAGCAGGCCGTCGCCGAGCAGGGCGCGGGTGAAGTGCCTGCCCTCCGGCGGGCGCGCGGACCAGCGCACGGCTCCGGACGCGGAGTCGCGCACCTGGAGGCGTCCCTTACGGGCGATGACGGAGGTCCCGCCGCGCACGACGGGCGCCAGGCGGTCGCCCTGCATGAACAGCTTCCCGGACGGGCTCAGATAGGCCTCGCCCCCGGCGTCTCCCGCGCTCCCCGCACGGCCGTCGGAGGTCCACAGGCGCTTGCCGTTCGCCGCGCCGACGGCTTCGTACGTACCGTCGGTGAGCAGGCAGACGACGGCGCGGGTGTCGGCGGCGCAGTTCATCGGCGCGTGCGAGAAGGAGCCGCGCCACGGCTTCCAGCCCTTGGGGCGCTGCTGCGGGTACTGCGGGACCAGGCCGCTGCGGTCGTCGGTGCCCTTCTGGTCCACGCCCGCTGCGGCGATCAGCCGGGCGGGCGGCAGGGTGCTGGACGGGGCGGCGCCGGGGCGGGCCGCGCCGCCCTTCGCGCCGCCGTCGCCGTCGCCGCCGGAGTCGGGGCCGAACAGGGCGAGCAGGGCCCCGGCGGCGCCCCCGGCCACGGCGACGGCCGCGATGACGGCGAACGCGGTACGGCGGCCGCGCCGCCGGGGCACGCCCGGCGCGGTAGGCGCCGAGGGCGCGGCGGCGCCCATGGTGGGCAGCTCGTGGGCGGCCGGGGCGCCGGGCCCGGCCGGGGTGTTCGCCGGGGTGTTCAGGGCAGTGGGCGTCCACGTGGGCGTGGGCTCCCCGCCGGGCGGGGCGGCGGGTGGGGCGTCCGGCGGGGCGGGCAGGGGCAGCAGCGGCCGCCCGGTGGCGCAGAGTTGCTCGACGTCGCGCCGCGCCTCCGCGATGGCCGCCGCCACGGGCGCGGGCCACGCGAAGCCGGGGCCGTCCGCCCCGGCGAGGCCCGCGAGGCGCCCGGCGAGCTCCTCGGGGCCCGGCCGCGCGGCCGCGTCCACGACCAGGCAGGCGGCGAGGGCGGCACGCAACTCCTCGGGCACGGCGTCGAGTTCGGCCTCGGCGCGCGACACCCGGTACAGGACGGCAGCCACGGGCCCGTCGCCGAACGGGTCGCGCCCCACGGCCGCGTACACGAGGACGGAGGCGAGGCAGAAGACGTCGGACGCGGCCACCACGTGCCGCCCGCCCGCGACGTGTTCGGGCGACATGAAGCCGGGGGTGCCGACGAGCAGCCCGGTGGCGGTCATCGTGGTCGCGCCGGGGGTGCGGGCGACGCCGAAGTCGATGAGCTTCGGCCCGTCCGGGCCGATGACGACGTTGGCGGGCTTCAGGTCGCGGTGCAGCGCCCCGGCGGCGTGCACGGCGGAAAGGGCCCGGGCCATGGCGGTGCCGAGCGCGGCGACGGCGGGCACGGGCAGCGGGCCGTGCCGCCGCACCGCCTCGGCGAGGGTCGGCCCGGCCACGTACTCGGTGGCGAGCCAGGGCTGTTCGGCGTCGGCGTCGCCGTCGACGAGCCGGGCGACGTACGGGCTGGTGACGGAGCGGGCGACCGCGATCTCGCGCCGGAAGCGGGCCCGGAAGGCGGGCTCCTCCGCGAGGTCCCGCCGGACGGCCTTGACGGCGACGAGCTGGTCCGGGTCGTAGGGGGCGCGGGGGCCGCCCGGGGCGGCGGAATCCGGGACCGCGGCGGAGTCCGGGACCGCGGCGGAGTCCGCGGCCCCGGGGGCGTCCTGCGGCGCGCCCAGGAACACCTCGCCCATGCCGCCCGCGCCGAGCCGGGCGACGATCTCGTACGGACCCGTCCGGCGCGGGGAGGTGTCCCTCAACTGACCGATCATTCCGCCCCGTCCCCCTGTGCCCCTGTTGCCCGGTCGCTGTCGCGTCCGCGCTCGGCACGGGCGGTCGCACCGCCGTCACCTCACGAAACGCCCCGGCAGATTACTCGGTTCACCGGGGCACCGGCAGTCAGGAGGGCGGACCGGGCGGGAACGGCACGTCCGCGAGGACCGGCACGACCCAGCTCTCCTCGTGGTCCAGGTGGGCGGTGAGGAGCCGCGCCAGGGTGTCGAACTCCGCGAGGAACGCCTCGGGCTCCGCGGTCGTCACGTCGTCGAGCAGCGCGAGGAGGCGTTCCTTGAGGCGGGCGATCTCGCGGTGTTCGGCACCGAGCCGGGCGAGGGGTTCGCGCAGGTCGGGATGGTGTTCGAGGACCCCGGGGAAGACGTGCTCGTCCTCGGCGGTGTGGTGGAAGGTGAGCGCGTCGCAGAACTCCAGGCAGCGCTGACGGATCTGCAGGCCGAGGCCGGGCACGGGCGGTGTGCCGGGGCCCTGGTGGGCGGCGCGGGCGGCGAGGTGCGCCGCGGCCTCGGCCCGGAGGTGGCCGAGCTGCTCGCGCAGCCAGTCGTGGACCTCGAGAAGCTTGTCGGCGAGGGTGCGGACCTCGCGGGGGCGCGGGGCGCCGGTGGGCGTGGACGTGGACATGCGGAAGTGATCTCCAGACAGGGTGGCGCGTCCGCGCGTGCGTGACGGAACTGACGCAGCTGACGGACGCGGTGAAGAGAAGAAGGGGGAAGGGGGCGCGCGGGCGCACCGGGGCCCGGGCAACGGGCGCGGGTACGCGGTCGCGACTACGTCGGATGCCGTGCCGGGTACGCCGCTTCTCTCGGATACGGCGCCGCGCGGCTACGTCAGCCGCAGCGCGGCGACGCGATACGAAGTGAACGCAAGGTCATGTCCCTTGGTGCAGGTGCTCGCCCGGTCCAGGGCCCGCCCACTGCTCTTCGGCCCAGGCCACGCGGCACGCGCACCATTACAGACACCGGTCCCGCGCCCTGTCAACGCTGGACCGGTGTGCGCGGCAGGCGTCCGCGCGCTCAGCGGCAGGCCGCCGCGATCGCCGCCGTGTCCCAGTAGAACGGCCGCACCTCGCGGATCCTGCCCTCCTCCACGGTGATGGCCTGGAGGATCGGGAAGGCGACGGCGCGGCCGGTGGCCCGGGCGCGGGCGCGGATGTCGCTGTGCACGCAGACCGTCCGGTGCGCTCCGGTGCCGCCTTCCGCGAGGAACTCCTGCCGCACGAGGGCGAACTCCGCCCAGGTGTCGGCCATCGCGAGGAAGAACCGCTCCAGGCCCTCGTGCCCCCGCCAGGTGCCGCCGTACGGCAGGCCGTCGGCCTGGTGCAGGACGACGTCGGGCGCGAAGTGGGGTGCGAGCGGTGCGAAGGAGGCGCGGCCGGGGCCGCCCGCGGCCAGATAGCGGGTCTCGGCGGCGTACATGGCGGTCAGTACGGAGCGGGCGTCGGCGGGTGCCGCGGCGGCGGGCGTGGTGGGTGGCGTGGTGGTCATGGGGCGAGGGTGCCCCGCGGCCGCGCCGCACGCTGGCGGTCCCCGGACACGCACCTCGACCAGGGCACCTCGGCCAGGCACCTCGGAGACGCCTCCCGACCGCGCACCTCGCACACGCCTCGCGACCGAGTACGTCGCCCACGCGCCTCAGCCAGGCACCTCGGACACGCCCCTCGGCCAAGCGCCTCGGACACGCCTCCCGGCCAGGCACCTCCCACACGCACCTCGACCAGGCACCTCGAAGACGCCTCCCGGCCGGGTACGTCGCCCACGCACCTCGGCCGGTTCCGAGGCACCCGCACCTCAGCCAAGCCCGAGGCACCCGCGCCTCAGCGCGGGGGGCCCACGCGCCCATGGGTGGGTCGGCACCCGCCCGCCCTGGCCGGATTCCGGACTCCGGCCAGGGCGGGGCGGGTTGCCGCCCTGGGCCCTCACTGATCATCGGGGAGACGAAAAACCCAAGTCAATCCTCGGATTTACTACCATGCACCCAAGACTCAGCTTGGGTTGAGCCGTAACCAGCCACATCACGGGCGATATGACCGATTCCGCCCCGCTCTCCGGCTTGTAGCGGATCAGCCGCACACGAGACGCTCCCAGCACGCCTGCGCCCGACGCAGCGCGCACAGGGCGTCGTCATCAGCCGTTTCCAGGGGAGGGAACGCACCACATGGACATGCATCACGCCAGACCCCGGCGCAGGGCGGGGGCCGTCGCGGCCGTCGCCGCGGTGGGCCTGCTGGCCGCCGCGACCCCGCCGTCGCACGCCGCTTCGGACACCGGGGGCGGGAGCCGGAGCAGCACGTACATCGTGACGCTCGAGCCCGGCACGAAGTCCACGTCCGGCGCGGGCAAGAGCCTCGCCGAGAAGTACGACGCGCGCATCCAGCACACCTACAGCGCGGCGCTCAACGGCTACGCCGTGCGCGCCACCGCCGCCGAGGCGCGCAAGCTCGCGGCCGACCCGTCGGTCACCGGTGTCGTCGCCGACCGGAAGGTCCACGTGGACCTGGGGGCGCGGGCCGCGGCCCGGCAGCCGAACCCGCCGTCGTGGGGCCTGGACCGCATCGACCAGAAGAGCCTGCCGCTCGACAAGTCCTACACCGCGCCGCGGTCGAAGGGCGCGGGCGTCACCGTCTACGTCATCGACACCGGCGTGCGCACCGCGCACAAGGACTTCGGCGGACGGGCCCGCTCCGGCTGGGACTTCATCGGCAACGACCCCGTCGCCCAGGACGCCCACGGGCACGGCACGCACGTGGCCGGAACCGTCGCGGGCACGAAGTACGGCGTCGCCAAGAAGGCCAAGATCGTGGCCGTGCGCGTGCTCGACGCGGAGGGCGGCGGCACCCTCGGCGGCATCATCGCGGGCGTCGACTGGGTGACCAGGAACGCGCGCAAGCCCGCCGTCGCCAACATGAGCATCGGCACCCCGGCCTTCGCCCCGCTGGACGCGGCGGTGCGCAAGTCCATCGCGTCCGGCGTCACCTACTCGGTGGCGGCGGGCAACGAGAGCGAGTCCGCGACGCGCTCCTCGCCCGCCCGGGTCAAGGAGGCCCTGACGGTCGGGGCGTCCGACCGGCGCGACAAGCGGCCCTCGTTCTCCAACTACGGCTCGCGCCTCGACCTGTTCGCCCCGGGCGTGGCGATCAAGTCCGCGTCCAACGCGAGCAACACGGCCACGGCGACGTACTCCGGCACGTCGATGGCGGCGCCGCACGTCGCCGGAGCGGCCGCGCTGTACCTCGCCGACCACCGCACGGCCAAGCCCGCCAAGGTCGGCAAGTGGCTCACCGACCGCTCGGCCAAGAACAAGCTGTCGGGCATCGGCGGGGGCTCGCCGAACCGACTGCTCCAAGTTAAGTAGCCCCGACCGGCGGCCCCCGGCAGGAATCCTCACCCCCTGCCGGGGGTCGGGGTCGTCACTCTGCGCGACCCGGCACCCAAGCCGCCCCTTGGCCCTTGGCCGCCCCTCCAGGGTTCCGCTCAAGTTGCACGTGTACGCCTACGGCAGGGCTCGGCGTGTACCCGAACCGAGACATCCCCCTGCTCGTACAGGCTTGTTGTGCTTCACCCGGACAGTCCACGCTTCAGGGACTCGCGACCTGACGCGGCCCGGACACGTGGCCGCCGCCCAGGGGAGGGAAGGTCGCGTCCAAGGGGAGGGAACCAGCACATGCAGTCGTCACACACGCGTCGTATACGGCGGGTCTCGGCCGTCACGGTCGTCGCTCTCGTCGGCGGCTTCGCCGCCGTCGCCCCGTCGTCGCAGGCCGCGCCCGACACCGCCGAGCACGGCTACGTCGTGACCCTGAAGTCGGACACCCGCGCGGCGTCCGCGGAGGGCAGGGACATCGCGGACGAGTACGGCGTGAAGATCAGCCGCACCTACCGCTCGGCGCTCAACGGCTTCGCCGTCAAGGCCAGCGCCGCCGAGGCCCAGCGGCTCGCCGCCGACCCGTCGGTCAGCGCGGTCAGCCCGGACATCACGCTCCACACGGACGCGCGCCAGATCAACCCGCCGTCCTGGGGCGAGGACCGCATCGACCAGCCCAAGCTGCCGCTCGACCGGACGTTCCGCTACCCGAACTCGGCGGGCGCGGGCGTCACCGTCTACGTCATCGACACCGGCGTACGCACCACGCACCGCGAGTTCGGCGGGCGCGCCCGCTCCGGCTTCGACTTCGTCGACAACGACCCGATCGCCGAGGACGGCAACGGCCACGGCACGCACGTGGCCGGGACCATCGCGGGCACGAGGTACGGCGTCGCCAAGAAGGCCCGGGTCGTGGGCGTGCGCGTGCTCAACAACCAGGGCTCGGGCACGCTGTCCGGCGTCATCGCGGGCATCGACTTCGTGACCCGCAACGCCCGCAAGCCCGCCGTGGCGAACATGAGCCTCGGCGGCTCCGCCAACGCCCAGCTCGACCAGGCCGTGCGCAACTCCATCGCGTCCGGCGTCACCTACTCCGTGGCGGCCGGGAACTCGGGCCAGCCCGCGAGCGGCACCTCGCCCGCGCGCGTCGCCGAGGCGCTCACGATCGGGGCCACCGACCGCGGCGACACCCGGCCCGCGTTCTCCAACTACGGCCTGAGCGTGGACATGTTCGCGCCCGGCGTGGGCATCACGTCGGCGTCCAACCTCAACGACAACGCCACCGCGACGCTCTCCGGCACGTCGATGGCGGCACCGCACGTCGCGGGGGCCGCGGCCCTGTACCTCGCCGACCGGCGCGGCGCGGCGCCGTCCGAGGTGATGCGGATGCTCGTCAACCGCACCGCGAAGAACCGGCTCATCAACGTGGGCCCCGGCTCGCCCAACCGACTGCTCCAGGTCAAGTCGTGACCGCCGGGTAGTCGGCGGCGCACACCGCCGCACCGTGGCCCCCGGCAGGCGCACCCGCCTGCCGGGGGTCCGTCGTTGCCGCGGTGGGGCGGCCGGGTCGCCCGGTCCCCCCGTGACCGGTCTTGTGGATGCCGTTACGCGCGAGTAGTTAACAAGGCGCCGGATTGCCCACCCGAGAAGCGTGGGAAGGCTCCACCGGTACGCGCGTGCACGCGTCCGCCGCAGCGGACGCCCGCGCGCACCCGCGGAACCCCTCCACAGCCGGAATCCGCCCACGCGCACGCGGAACAGGAGCGGTCATGCCCGAACCCCGCAAGGACGTAGAGGAGTTCACCTCCGTGCCGGTCACCGGAAGGATCCCCATCCTCGCCGTCGAGCCCGTGGTGCTCGGCGGCCGACGCCCCGCCAAGGCCGTCGTCGGCGAGACGTTCCAGGTCAGCGCCACCGTCTTCCGCGAAGGCCACGACGCGGTCGCCGCGAACGTGGTGCTGCGGGACCCGGCAGGGCGCGCGGGCCCCTGGACCCCGATGCGCGAGCTGGCGCCGGGCACCGACCGCTGGGGCGCCGACGTCACGCCCGACGCGCCCGGCGACTGGACGTTCGCCGTGCAGGCGTGGAGCGACCCCCTGGCGACCTGGCGGCACCACGCGGAGATCAAGATACCCGCGGGCATCGACACCGGCCTGGTCCTCCTGGAGGGCGCCCTGCTCTACGAGCGCGCCGCCGCCGGGGCGCCCCCCGAGCTGCGCGCACCCCTGCTAGCCGCCGTCGAGGCGCTGCGCGACACCACGCGCGCGCCCTCCGCCCGCCTCGCCGGGGCGCTGACCCCCCAGGCGGACGCCGTGCTCGCCGCCCACCCGCTGCGCGAACTCATCACCACCAGCGCGGAGTTCCCCCTGCGGGTGGACCGCGAGCGCGCGCTCTTCGGCTCCTGGTACGAGTTCTTCCCCCGCTCGGAGGGCGCGGTGGTGCGCCCGGGCCAGCCGCCCGTGTCCGGGACGTTCCGCACGGCCGCGCGGCGGCTCCCGGCGATCGCGGACATGGGCTTCGACATCGTCTATCTGCCGCCCATCCACCCCATCGGCACGACCTTCCGCAAGGGCGCCAACAACTCCCTGTCGGCCGGGCCGCACGACGTCGGCGTGCCCTGGGGCATCGGCTCCCCCGCGGGGGGCCACGACGCCGTGCACCCGGACCTGGGCACGCTCGACGACTTCGACGCGTTCGTGCGCGAGGCGGGCCGCCTCGGGCTTGAGGTCGCCCTGGACTTCGCCCTCCAGTGCTCGCCCGACCACCCGTGGGTGGAGAAGCACCCCGAGTGGTTCGCCCACCGCGCGGACGGCTCCATCGCGTACGCGGAGAACCCGCCGAAGAAGTACCAGGACATCTACCCCCTCCACTTCGACCGGGACCGGGCGGGCATCACCGCGGAGACGATCCGGCTGCTGCGCTTCTGGATGGGGCACGGCGTGCGTGTCTTCCGCGTGGACAATCCGCACACCAAGCCCGTCGCGTTCTGGGAGGAGGTCCTCGCCGACATCCACCGCACGGATCCGGACGTCCTCTTCCTCGCCGAGGCGTTCACGCGGCCCGCGATGCTGCGGACCCTCGCCGCGATCGGCTTCCACCAGTCGTACACGTACTTCACCTGGCGCAACGACAAGCGGGAGCTGACCGACTACCTCACCGAGCTGTCCACCGAGACCGCGCACTACCTGCGGCCCAACTTCTTCGTGAACACGCCGGACATCCTGCACGCCTACCTCCAGCACGGCGGGCCGCCCGCCTTCGCGGTGCGCGCCGTGCTCGCCGCCACGCTGTCCCCCACCTGGGGCGTGTACAGCGGCTTCGAGCTGTACGAGAACACTCCGCTGCGCCCCGGCAGCGAGGAGTACCTGCACTCGGAGAAGTACGAGCTGCGCCCGCGCGACTGGGCCGCGGCCGAGCGCGAGGGCCGCACCCTCGCGCCCCTCATCACCCGGCTCAACGCGGCACGGCGCGCCAACGCGGCCCTCGCCCGGCTGCGCGGCCTGCACTTCCACGAGGCGGACAACGACGCGGTGCTCGCGTACTCCAAGACCGTGCGGCACCCCGGCGGCTCGAACACGGTTCTGGTGGTCGTGAACCTCGACCCCCACCACACCCAGGAAGCCACGGTGTCGTTGAACATGCCACAGCTCGGCCTCGACTGGCACGAGTCCGTGCCGGTGCGCGACGAGCTCACCGGCGAGACCTACCACTGGGGCAGGGCCAACTACGTGCGCCTGGATCCGGGCGTCACGCCCGCGCACGTACTCGTCCTGCGACCGTCCTACCGCTGATCGGAGGGTCACCCACACATGATCGTCAACGAGCCCGTCCCGGACACCTTCGAGGACACCCCCGCGAAGGACCGCGATCCGGAGTGGTTCAAGCGCGCCGTCTTCTACGAGGTCCTGGTCCGCTCCTTCCAGGACAGCAACGGCGACGGCATCGGGGACCTCAAGGGCCTCACCGCCAAACTCGACTACCTCCAGTGGCTGGGCGTGGACTGCCTGTGGCTGCCGCCGTTCTTCAAATCGCCCCTGCGCGACGGCGGTTACGACGTCTCGGACTACACGGCGGTCCTGCCCGAGTTCGGCGACCTCGCGGACTTCGTGGAGTTCGTGGACTGCGCCCACCAGCGGGGCATGCGCGTGATCATCGACTTCGTCATGAACCACACCAGCGACCAGCACCCGTGGTTCCAGGCCTCGCGCAACGACCCCGAGGGCCCCTACGGCGACTACTACGTCTGGGCGGACGACGACAAGCAGTACCAGGACGCCCGGATCATCTTCGTCGACACCGAGGCCTCCAACTGGACCTTCGACCCGGTGCGCAAGCAGTACTACTGGCACCGCTTCTTCTCCCACCAGCCGGACCTCAACTTCGAGAACCCGGCCGTGCAGGAGGAGATCATCTCCGCCCTGCGGTTCTGGCTCGACCTCGGCATCGACGGCTTCCGGCTCGACGCGGTGCCGTACCTGTACGCGGAGGAGGGCACCAACTGCGAGAACCTCCCCCGCACCCACCACCTCCTCAAGCGGGTGCGCGCCGAGATCGACGCCCACTACCCGGACACCGTGCTCCTCGCCGAGGCCAACCAGTGGCCCGAGGACGTCGTGGACTACTTCGGCGACTTCGAGCACGGCGGCGACGAGTGCCACATGGCGTTCCACTTCCCGGTGATGCCGCGCATCTTCATGGCCGTCCGCCGCGAGTCGCGCTACCCCGTCTCGGAGATCCTCGCCAAGACCCCGCGCATCCCCTCGGGCTGTCAGTGGGGCATCTTCCTGCGCAACCACGACGAGCTGACCCTGGAGATGGTCACCGACGAGGAGCGCGACTACATGTACGCGGAGTACGCCAAGGACCCGCGCATGCGCGCCAACATCGGCATCCGCCGCCGCCTCGCGCCCCTCCTCGACAACGACCGCAACCAGATCGAGCTGTTCACCGCGCTGCTGCTCTCCCTGCCCGGCTCGCCGATCCTCTACTACGGCGACGAGATCGGCATGGGCGACAACATCTGGCTCGGCGACCGCGACGCCGTGCGCACCCCCATGCAGTGGACGCCCGACCGCAACGCGGGCTTCTCCTCCTGCGACCCCGGCCGCCTCTATCTGCCCACGATCATGGATCCGGTCTACGGCTACCAGGTCACGAACGTCGAGGCGTCCATGTCCTCGCCGTCCTCGCTCCTGCACTGGACCCGCCGGATGATCGAGATCCGCAAGCAGAACCCGGCCTTCGGCCTCGGCTCGTACACCGAACTGCCCTCGTCGAATCCGGCCGTTCTCGCCTTCCTGCGGGAGGCGCCGTCCACCGGCGCGGACGGCGGCGACGGCGACGACCTCGTCCTGTGCGTGCACAACTTCTCCCGCTTCGCCCAGCCGACCGAGCTCGACCTGCGGGTCTTCAACGGCCGCCATCCGGTCGAGCTGATCGGCGGAGTGCGCTTTCCGGCCATCGGCGAACTGCCGTACCTGCTCACCCTGGCGGGGCACGGCTTCTACTGGTTCCGGCTGCGCGAGGACCCGGCGTAAGGTCGCCGTGACAGTGCTGTGAACCCGCCCGCGGCAGGCGTGAGGCACGCCGTACCGGGCACTCGCCCACGGCACGCCCTTGCCCGGCACCCCCGGCACCTCCCCTTGACACCCCCCGTCGAGGGCGCGGAAAGGACACGACGCCATGTCGGAAGCCGCCACCCGCCCCAGTGCCCACGCCGGCGCGCTGATCGCGTCGCTCGACCCGCTGCTGCGCGGCTGGCTGCCGCGCCAGCGGTGGTTCGCGGGCAAGGGCCGCCCCGTCACCGGCTTCGAGCTCGTGTCGGCGGTGGAACTCCTGCCGCCGGGGGCGGACATCGGCCTCCTCCACCTGCTGATCCGGGTGCGCCAACCACTGCTCGCGGGCCCGGACGCGGCGGTCGAGCACGAACTGCCCGCCGACTGCTACCAGCTCCTGATAGGAGTGCGGGCCGAGCTGCCGCCGCCGCTCGCGCCCGCGCTCATCGGCCACGTCACCGAGGGCGCCCTCGCGGGCCTGACCGTGTACGAGGCGCTGCTCGACCCGCGCCTGACCGGGCTGCTCCTGGAGCGCCTGCGGATGCCGGGGCGGCTCGGCGTGCTGCGCTTCGCGCGCGCCGAGCACAGCGACATACCGCCCGGGCTCGCCCCGCGCACGTGCCGCGTCGAGCAGTCCAACTCCTCGCTCGTGTACGGCGACGCGTTCATCCTGAAGCTGTTCCGCCGGGTGGTGCCCGGCGTCAACCCCGACCTGGAGCTGCCGCTCGCCCTGGCCCGGCAGGGCTGCGCCCGCGTGCCCGCGCCCGCCGCCTGGCTGACGGCCGAGGGCGCCGACGAGCCGCTGGTGCTCGGCGTCCTCCAGCCCTATGTGCGCGGCGCGGGCGACGGCTGGGAGCTGGCCCTGAAGGCCCTCGCCAAGGGTGAGGACTTCGGCGCCGAGGCCCGGGCGCTCGGCCGCGCCACCGCCGAGGTGCACGCGGCCCTCGCCGCGGCCCTGCCCACCGTCTCGCTCGGCCGCGCCCAGGTGGAGTCGCTCGCCCGGGGCATGACGGAGCGCCTGGAGGCGGCCGCCCGCGCGGTGCCCGCCCTGCGCCCGTACGAGCCCGCGCTGCGCACCGCGTACCAGGCGCTCGCCGACCTCGGCACGCACGGCGGCACCGCGTGGACGGCCCAGCGCGTCCACGGCGACCTGCACCTCGGCCAGTGCCTGCGGGCGCCGTCCGGCGCCTGGTCCCTCATCGACTTCGAGGGCGAGCCCGCGCGGCCGCTCGCCGAGCGCCGCATGCCGCAGCCCACCGCCCGCGACGTCGCGGGCATGCTGCGCTCCTTCGACTACGCCGCCCGCTCCCACCGTCCGTGGTCCCCCCGCTGGGCGGACGCCTGCCGGGCCGCGTACTGCACCGGCTACGCCGACGTCTGCGGGCGTGACCCGCGCACCGAGCCGGTGCTCCTGCGCGCCCACGAGACCGACAAGGCGGTCTACGAGGCGGTGTACGAGGCCCGCCACCGCCCCGACTGGCTGCCGGTCCCCCTTGCCGCCCTCGACCAGCTCGCCGCGGACGCCGCGGGCCCGCGCCGCTCCGGCGACGTCCGCTGACCCCCGATCACCACGCCCTTCGCCCGCCCTTCGGACAGGAGGCCGCCTCCGTGACCCGCCGTCCCCGCTCCTCCGCCCCGCAGAACGAACCCGAGCCGGAGGTCACACCCCCGCGCAAGCAGGCCGCCAAGCGGGCCAAGCCGTCGAAGACGCCGCAGGCGGCGAAACCCGCCCGGCCGAAGAAGACGGCCGCCGCGAAGACGAAGGCCCCGGCGAAGCCGTCGGCGAAGGCCGTGGCGCGGCCCCCGGAGCAGCCCTCGCGGGCACCAAAGCCCCCGGCCCCCGCGGACCCACCGGCCCCCTCCCCCGTGCCCGATGCCGACCGCGTCCGGCTCCTGACCGGCACGCACCACGACCCGCACGGGGTGCTCGGCGCGCACGCCGTGCCCGGCGGGGTGGCGTTCCGCGCCCTGCGGCCGTACGCGCGCGCCGTGACCGCCGTGGTCGGGGACCTGCGCGCCGAACTGCTCGACGACGGCGACGGCTTCTTCTCGGCCGTGCTCCCGCTGCGCGAGGTCCCCGAGGAGTACCGCCTGCACATCACGTACGACGAGAGCGAGTGGGACACCCACGACGCGTACCGGTTCCTGCCCGCGCTCGGCGAGTTCGACCTGCACCTGATCGGCGAGGGGCGGCACGAGCAGCTGTGGGAGGCGCTCGGGGCGCACCCGATGACGCACCAGGGCGTCATCGGCACCCGCTTCACGGTGTGGGCGCCGAACGCGCTCGGCGTGCGCGTCGTCGGGAACTTCAACTACTGGGACGGCACCGGCTTCCCCATGCGCTCGCTCGGCGGCAGCGGCGTGTGGGAGCTGTTCGTGCCCTCGGTCGGCGAGGGCGAGCTGTACAAGTTCCAGATCACCCGGCCCGACGGCAGCATGACCTTCCGCGCCGACCCGCTGGCCCGCCGCACGGAGGCGCCCCCGGCGAACTCCTCCGTCGTGCACACCTCGCACCACGTGTGGCGGGACGAGGAGTGGCTGCGCCGCCGCCAGGAGACACCGGCGCACCGGGCGCCGTTCTCCGTGTACGAGGTGCACCTGCCGTCCTGGCGCCCGGGCCTCACCTACCGCCAGCTGGCCGAGCAGCTCCCCGCCTACGTCAGCGACCTGGGCTTCACGCACGTGGAGCTGATGCCGGTCGCCGAGCACCCCTTCGGCGGGTCCTGGGGCTACCAGGTCACCGGCTTCTACGCGCCGACGGCCCGGCTCGGCACCCCCGACGACTTCAAGTACCTGGTGGACGCGTTGCACCGGGCCGGGATCGGCGTGCTCATGGACTGGGTGCCCGCCCACTTCCCGCGCGACGACTGGGCGCTCGCGGAGTTCGACGGGCGGCCGCTGTACGAGCACGAGGACCCGGCGCGGGCCGCCCACCCCGACTGGGGCACCCTCGAATTCGACTACGGCCGGGCGGAGGTGCGCAACTTCCTGGTGGCCAACGCCAGTTACTGGTGCGAGGAGTTCCACATCGACGGCCTGCGCGTGGACGCCGTCGCCTCCATGCTCTATCTCGACTACTCGCGCGAGCACGGCCAGTGGACGCCGAACGTGCACGGCGGCCGCGAGAACCTGGACGCGGTGGCCTTCCTCCAGGAGATGAACGCCACCGTCTACCGCCGCTCGCCCGGCGTGGTCACCATCGCCGAGGAGTCCACGGCGTGGGACGGCGTGACCCGCGCGACCCACCACGTCGGCCCCGGCGGCTTCGGCGGCCTCGGCTTCGGCCTGAAGTGGAACATGGGCTGGATGCACGACTCGCTGGGCTACATGGCGAAGGACCCCGTCCACCGCAAGCACCACCACCACGAGATGACGTTCTCGATGGTGTACGCGTACAGCGAGAACTACGTGCTGCCCATCTCGCACGACGAGGTCGTGCACGGCAAGCGGTCCCTGGTGTCGAAGATGCCGGGCGACTGGTGGCGGCAGCGGGCGAACCACCGGGCGTACCTGGGCTTCATGTGGGCCCACCCCGGCAAGCAGCTCCTCTTCATGGGGCAGGAGTTCGCCCAGGGCGCGGAGTGGTCGGAGAGCCACGGCCCCGACTGGTGGCTGCTCGATCCCGCGTACGGGGCGGAGGCGGACCACCGGGGCGTACGGGACCTGGTCCGCGACCTCAACACCCGCTACCGGGCCGAGCCCGCCCTGTGGCAGCGGGACACCGAGCCGGGCGGCTTCGCCTGGGTCCTCGGCGACGCCGCCGAGGACAACGTCTTCGCCTTCCTGAGGCACGGGGCCGAGGGCACCTCGCCCCTGCTGTCCGTCTCCCACTTCTCCCCCGTGGTCCGGCACGCGTACCGGATCGGGGTGCCGGAGGACGTCACCGCGTGGGTGGAGGTCCTGAACACCGACGCGGAGGCGTACGGAGGCTCCCACACCCTCAACCCCGACCCCCTGAAACCCACCCCCGACCCGGCCCACGGCCACCCCGCCTCCCTGCTCCTCACCCTCCCGCCCCTGTCCACGATCTGGCTGCGCCCGGCCTGACGACGGCCGTCAGCCCGTGGCCAGGCCCGGGGGCAGGGTGTCCGGCAGGTCGGTCGTGTGGAGCAGGGCCAGGCGCTGGGTGGGGCGGGTCAGGGCCACGTACAGGTCGCTGGCGTCGAAGCGGGACGGCTCGACCACGAACACCGTGTCGAACTCCAGGCCCTTGGCCTGCCTCGGGTCGAGGAGGACGAGGGGCCGGGTGAGGTCAGGGGCCTCCCCCGCGGTCACGCCGGGCAGCTTCAGGGCGAGCTCCTCGTGGAGGTCACGGGGGGCGATGACCGCGAGCCGTCCCTCGGCGGGGGCCGCTGCGACGGCCTGGGCGACGGCGGCCGCGAGCTCGCCGTCGGGCACGCGCCGCGCCCAGGGCTCCACGCCGGTGGCCCGGACGGACCGGGGCGGCTCGAAGCCGGACCGCCCGGCCCTGCGGGGGACCTCCGCCGCGAGGGCCATGATCTCCGCGGGCGTGCGGTAGTTGACGCCGAGGCGCGTGAACTCCCACCGGTCCTCGACGTAGGGCGCGAGGATGTCCGCCCAGGAGCCGACTCCCCCGGCCTCCGCCGTCTGCGCGGGGTCGCCGACGAGCGTCATGGACCGCGTCGGGCAGCGCCGCATGAGCAGCCGCCAGGCCATCGCCGACAGCTCCTGCGCCTCGTCGACGATGATGTGCCCGAAGGCCCAGGTCCGGTCGGCGGCGGCCCGCTCGGCCGCGCTGCGGTGGTCGGCCTCCTCGTGCCGCTCGGCCATCCGCTCGGCGTCGATGATGTCGTGCGCGAGCAGGACCTCGGCGTCCTCCTCGTCCTTGTCCTCGAACTCGTACGTACGGGACGCGTACGACACGTCGAGCACGCCCTGCGCGTAGGCGACCTGCCGCTGCCGCTCCGCCTCCGCGCGGGCCAGGGCCGCGCTGTCGTCCTTGCCGAGCAGCTCGGCGGCCTCGTCGAGCAGCGGCACGTCGGCGGGCGTCCAGGCCGCGCCGGGGGCCCGGCGCACGGCGGCGGCGTCCGCGTCGGACAGGTGGACGGGCTCCTCCAGATAGTCGGTGACGAACCGCTGCGGGGTGAGCGCGGGCCACAGCTCCTCGATCGCCGCGTGCACCTCGGCGCTGGCCGCGATGCCCTTGCCGAGCTGGGCGATGTCGTCGGGCCCGAGGAAGTTGGGCCCGCCGTACGGGTCGTGGCCGATGCGCTCGGCGAGCTGCGCGGTGAGCGCGTCGATGATGTGGAAGGCGAACGTGGGCCGCGCGAGGTTGTGCGGCAGGTCGGCCTCGCGGGCCGCCGCGCGCGCCTCGTAGGCGATCTCCCAGTCCAGGACGAGGTCGCCGTCGTCGTGCTCGATGATCAGCGGCGCCCCGGGCTCGGGCAGCCGCTGGCGGTCCTCCAGGGCCCGCTTGAGCACGTCGGCCATGGCGGCGCGGCCCTTGACCTCGGCCGCGGCGGGCGTGTCCGTGCCGGTCGCCGTCACCCCGGGGAACAGCTCGCCGAGCGAGGCGAGCAGCACCCCGGTCTCGCCGAGCGCGGGCAGCACGTCGCTGATGTAGCCGAGGAAGGCCGGGTTGGGCCCGACGATCAGGACGGCCCGCTTGGCGAGCAGCTCCCGGTGCGCGTACAGCAGGTACGCGGCGCGGTGCAGCGCGACGACGGTCTTGCCGGTGCCGGGGCCGCCCTCGACGACCAGGACACCCCGGTGCGGGGCGCGGATGACGCGGTCCTGCTCCGCCTGGATGGTCTGCACGATGTCCTGCATGCGGCCGGTGCGCGCGGAGCTGAGCGCGGCGAGCAGCACCTCGTCGGCGTCGGCGCTCTCGTGCCCGGTGCGCGTGGTGTCGTCGAGGTCGAGGATCTCGTCGTGCAGGTCGGTGACCTCGCGGCCCCGGGTGGTGATGTGCCGCCGTCTGCGCAGCCCCATCGGGGTGTGCCCGGTGGCGAGGTAGAAGGGGCGCGCGACGTCCGCGCGCCAGTCGATGACGAGCGGCGTGCGCTCCGTGTCGGAGGCGCGGATGCCGATCCGCCCGATGTGGTGGTCGCGGCCGTCGCGGAACGCGAGCCGCCCGAAGCACAGCCCGTTCTCGCTGGAGTCGAGCGCGGCGAGCAGCCCGGACCGCTCGGCCACCAGGACGTCGCGCTCCAGGCGCGCCTGGAGGCCGTTGCCGACCTGTTGGAGCGACGCGCTCACGGCGGACTCGGCCTCCGCGCGCAGCGCGTCGAGGCGCGCGTACAGCCCGGAGACGAATTGCTGCTCTTCCCGCAATTCCTCGGTTGACAATTCAGCCCCTCGCCAGATACAGTGCCGTTATAAAGATTCCCGCAGTACTCGTGCGTCCAAATGCGCAGGGCAATGCGAAAGAATCCACTATACGCAGAGAAAAGCCCCGGACGTCAATGACGCCCGGGGCTTTTCTCCTGTTCAGGCACCGACTCCGGCAGGTCGGCCGCGTCCGGCCGCCGCAGGGCTCAGAGCACGCCCGCCCCCGCCAGCTCCGCCACCAGCTTCCGCTTCGCCCGGGCCCCGACGGACTGCCACACCGGCTCGCCGTCGCGGAACACCATCAGCGTCGGCGTGGACAGCACGCCATAAGCGACCGTCGTCTCCGGATTGCGGTCCACATCGATCTGCACCACCTTCAGACGCTCCGCCTCCTCCGCGGCCAGCGCGCCGAGCACCGGCGTCAGCTGCCGGCACGGCCCGCACCACTCGGCCGTGAACTGCACGAGCACCGGCCGCTCACCGCTCAGCACCTCGAATCCGAAATCTCCGTCCGTCACCTCGGCCACGCCTTCGGCCCGCACACCGCTCATGTCCGTCCACCCCTCACGTCGCTCAGTTCGCACCGCGGCTCCGGACCGCCCGGAGCCTTTGCGTCGGCGGCCAGCTCCGCCAGCGCGCGCTCGGCCCGCGCCAGCTGCGCGCCGACCTGCGCGCGCACCGCGCCCAACTCCCCGATCAGGGCGTCGAGTTCGGCCAGCTTGCTGCGGTACACCGCGACCGACGCCGGACAGGAGTCCCCCGCCGGGTGCCCGGACCGCAGGCACTCCACGAACGGCCGGGTCTCCTCCAGGTCGAAGCCGAAGTCCTGGAGCGTCCTGATCTGCTCCAGGAGCCGGACGTCGGCCTCGTCGTAGGTGCGGTGGCCGTGGCCGTCGCGCCGCGCGGGCAGCAGCCCGCGCGACTCGTAGTACCGCAGGGTCCGCGTGGTCGTTCCCACGCGGGACGCCAGTTCGCCGATGCGCATGCCGCGACCGTAACCCTTGACGTCGGGGTCAAGGCCAGCCCTGGTGGCCGGACCTCAGGGCTTGCGGACCGCCTCCACCGTGGCCGTCCAGTTGTCGGCGCCGTGGCCGAGGTCGACGCCGCGCCGGGCCACCCCGTTCACGGCGCGCAGCACCGAGACGTCGAGGCCGCGGCGCTCGGCGGCGTGCACGATGTGGTCGATGCCCGCCACCTCCATCGCGAGGTTCGCCTCCGCGCCCGGATAGCTGCCCGAGTCGATCTGCTCCGCCATGTCGTCCACGAGGGACGTGACGAGACCGGCGTTGGCCTTGATGAAGGGGGCGATCGCGGCGGCCGGGACGCCGTCCGCCGCCGCCAGCGCGAAGGCGTGCACGGCGCCGGACATCGTGGTCCAGAAGTAGTCGAGCAGCGACAGGTCGTAGACGGCGGCGAGGCCGTGGTCATCGCCGACGTACGTCGTGTGCCCGCCGAGCGCCTTGAGCGCCGCCTCGTGCTTGTCGTACGTGGCGCGCGGGCCCGCGTGGAAGAGCAGCGCGTCCGGCGTGCCGATGACGGGCGTGGGCACCATGACCGCGCCGTCCAGATAGTCGATGCCCGCCGCGGCGG
The DNA here is from genome assembly GCF_044544845.1 of Streptomyces sp. NPDC053474. Classification (NCBI taxonomy): domain Bacteria; kingdom Bacillati; phylum Actinomycetota; class Actinomycetes; order Kitasatosporales; family Streptomycetaceae; genus Streptomyces; species Streptomyces sp. NPDC053474. Next base: position 207,861 of record NZ_JBITXV010000007.1, on the reverse strand, counting down.
CCCAGGCCGCGGTGGCGCGGGCACGCTCCGGAGTGTCGGAGGTGAGGTTCACCAGGGTGCGCCCGGCGAGCTCGGCGGCGAGGGGTTCGAGGACGGCCGCCGAGGCGTCGTAGTCGACGACGCACACGACGACCAGGTCGCTCGCGCGCACGGCGTCGGCGGCGCTCGCCGCGCGCACCGCGCCCCGGGCCACGAGGTCCTCGCCCTTGCCCGCGGAGCGGTTCCAGACGGTCGTCGGGTGACCGGCGTCGAGGAAGGCACCGGCGAGGGCCCGGCCCATGGCGCCGAGGCCGATGACGGTGACGGGGGTCTTGGGGTGGGTGTCGTTCTGCATGCCTCCATGCTTGGTGAGTACGGAGGGCACCACAAGTACTGACTATTTCGTGCGGTACTCACCAACTGGTAAGCATGGAGGGCGTGTCAGCGCAGCGGGCGGTACGACGCCCTGGTGAAGAAGGCGCCGCCGTTGTCGCCGAGGCGCCCCGGGCCGGGGAGGCGGTCGGGCAGGTCCCTGGCGCTGAGACCGGGGCCGCCGTCGTCATCGTCGTCGTCATCGTCGTCGCCCCCGTACCCGTCGTCGTACCCATCGTCCTCGTCGTCGTCCTCGTCGTCGCCCGGTACGCCGAGCAGGCGGCGCGTCAACAGGTCGCGGTCCGAGAGGAGTTCGTCCAGGGCGGTGCGGACGTCGTCCACCTCCGTGCGCGGCGCGTCGCGCTCGGCGGCGATGAGGACCGCCCGCCGGACGAGCTCCTTGGTGAAGGACGCCGTGGTGCCCGCCATGCGCTCGACGATCTCCTCGGTGACCGCGTCGTCCAGGCCGAGCCCGCCGCCGTACAGCGCGAGGAGCCTGCGGCGGCCCTCCGCGTCGGGCAGCGGGATCTCCACCGCGAGGTCGACGCGGCCCGGGCGCTGCACGAGCGCGGGCTCCAGGAGGTCGGCGCGGTTGGTGGTGAGCAGGAAGGCCACGTCGGCGTCGTCGCCGAGGCCGTCCATCTCGTTCAGGACCTGGAAGAGCAGGGGCTGTTCGCCGTCCCCGTAGTCCCGGGCCTCGGCGATCAGGTCGCAGTCCTCCAGGACGACGAGGGCGGGCTGGAGCATGCGGGCGAGCGCGCAGGCCGGGCCGATCGCCCTGATCGTGACGCCGGAGAGCAGGACGACGGTGAAGTCGGGCATGCCGGAGAGCAGATACCGGACGGTGTGGGTCTTGCCCGTCCCCGGCGGCCCGTACAGGAGTAGACCGCGCCGCAGGTGCTGGCCCGCGGCGAGCAGCCGCTCGCGCTGCCGGGCCACGCCCACGACGTGCCGCTCGACGCGGTCGAGGAGCCCGTCGGGCAGGACGATGCCCTCGCGGTCCAGGTCCGGGCGCCGGTGGAAGCGGAACGGGCCGAGGCCGTCGCTGAAGTCACCGCCTTCGAAGGACAGGACCTGGCCCCGCAGCACGTTGAGCTCGCGCACCAGGTCGTCGATCCCGGCGAGCAGCCGCTTGGCGGTGTCGCGGTCCTCCGCGAGGACTTCGAGCTGGACCTTCTCGTTGCCGTACTCGTCGCTCGGGCCGCGCAGGAGCACGACGCAGCGCTCCTCGCGGCCGTCCTCGGTGCGCTCGGTGCCGAGGTAGAACCCGAAGGACACACAGGCGAGTTCGGCGTCCGGGGAGACGGGCAGGTGCGCGTAGTCGACGGCGCCGATCACGAACCTGTCGTAGCGGCTCGCGGATTCGAGGATCTCGGAGAGCGTGTAGTGACCGCGCTGGTCGGCGCCGGTCATGCCGATCAGTTCGTACGCGCGCGACTCGGCGGCGAACCAGCGCTCCAGGGCGAGGTGCACGTTCGGATGGTCGTAGGGCGCGTAGGCGGCCTTCACGACCGGGGTCTGGCCCGGCTCGACGCCGAGGTGGGCGCGCAGGCGCGCGGTGAGGTCGCGCTCGCCGCCGCGCGCGTCGCGCGGGCGCCGCGCCACCGCCTCGACGAACTGCGTGAACAGCTCGCCGACCCGCTCCAGTTCGGCCTGTTCCCTCCCCGGCGCGCCCTCGTCGCCGGGGCCGCTGGAGACGATCCGTGTGGTCATGGGTGCACTCCCCCGTCGCGCCACGGCCGCTGGTCGGGCGGCCCGGTGACGCTCAGCGTGGCCGCGCCCGCTCGCCGCCGTCAACGCGATTTCAGGGGCGGGGGGCGCGGGGGTTGCGTACCAGCCACGCGTGCAGCTCGCTGTGGCGGAACTGGTAGTCGCCGCCGACGATGCGCAGGAGACCGGCGTGGTAGGCCCAGGTGGTGAAGGCGTCGGTGCGCGGCGGGATGCGCCCCAGGAGCGCGGCGGCGAGCCACACCAGAAGGACGTCGAGCAGCGTGCCCGCGCTCGCCGCCACCCAGATCACGGCCACGCCGACGACACCGGCGAACCCGAGGAGACCCTCCCCCGCCACGCCCACGGCGTACGGGACGACCACCATGGCGAGCCACCCGGGCAGCCGCAGCACGCGCCCGACGCGCCGCACCCCGCGCCAGATCCGCCCCGCGGAGCCCGACCCGAGGAACAGACAGCCGAGGACGCAGTAGGCGATAAACCCCACCGCGGCGCCGCCCCACGGCCCGCCGCCGGGCCCGATGCTCTCGGGCACCGTCGCCACCAGGTACATGCCGAACCCCGCCGTGAGGGCGAAGCCCGTGGTGCCGGTCGAGTCCCACAGGAAGGCCCCGACGATCCAGATGCCGATGAGGGAGGCGATGAGCACCGGCGGGTCCTGGACCTCCTCCGACACGAACCCCATCGACCAGCCGACCAGGGGCAGCAGCACGCATCCGGCGAGGCTCCGGACGTCCGTGTGGGCGACCGTGTTCTCGCTCCCCGCGAGGGCCACGCAGGAGCCGAAGCAGACGACGGCACCCGCCACGTACGACGTGGGCTCGGGGGCCCACGCCAGCCAGCCCGCGACCGGGCTCGCGGCGCCGACGACGAGCAGGACCGGCAGCAGGAGGGTCCAGGACGCTATCTCTCCCCACAGCGCGGTGAACTGCCAAAGGCGTCTGCCCAGGCCCAGGTGCGCGCCGCGCACCCGCTCCGGCGGAGTGAAGATCAGCGCGTCGGTCACCGCCGCCACGAACAGGGCTCCGGCGAGCGCTCCCACCACCCCGGCGACCACCGTGGACACCACGACGCCGTGTGGGTGGTCCCACCAGCGGGCGGGGAAGAGCCCTTCCGTCAACCGCCCCCACACGAGCGCCGACCCGAGCGCCAGCGTCATGACCACGCCTCCGAGCACCCGCGCCCGCGCCACCCCGAGCGCCTCGCCGATCGACGAGAGCTTCCCTTCCTCCCCGGCCATGTGGTGCAGCCACTGGTGCACGCGGGCGGGCTCGTACTCCGCCTGACGGCCCCAGGGCGACTCCGTCGCGACGACCCGCTGCCGGGCCTGGCGCGCCGCCGTGTTCGCGGCCCGCGTGGCCGCCGGGATGTAGTGGGCCAGGAGGTGCTCGCGGACCTCGTCCGCCGTCGCGAGGTGCGCAAGGGGCTGCGCCTGGCCCTGGGCGGCCTCCCCGTACACGGCGTACGCGAGCCCCAGGTAGAAGGGCGAGCTGAGCGCCTGGGCCACGGCCTCGCCCGCGCCGTCGAGCAGCGCGTCCAGCGGCGAGCCCCGGCCGTCGGACCGCTTCTCGACGTAGGAGCGGGCCTCGTCGACGTCGACGCCCGCGATGCGCAGCAGCGCCGACTGCCGCAGCCAGGCGTAGCGCTCGGACAGCTCCGTGTACCGCTGGGCGCGGCAGGTCAGTACGACGGGCGCGCTGCCGTCCACGGACTCGTAGGCGTTCAGCTCCTCCAGGGCCCGCTGCGCGCGGCCCGGCTCCGGCCCGGTGACGTCCGCGTCCATCTCGTCGAGCCCGTCGAGTACGGGGATGACGAGGCGGCGCGCGACGAGGTCGGCGGCGGTGCGCTCGCGCAGGCCGTACACCTTCACCAGGCTGTCCGTCAGCCAGCGTTCGAAGCCGCCCACGGTCCGCCAGCGGCCCCACCAGCGCCGGTGGGTGCGCGGTGCGGGCAGGTCCCCGATGGCAAGGCGCACGGGCACCGCGTCGGCGGGCCCGCGCGCGGCGAGCAGCCGGACCACGAGGTGCACGGCGAAGACCGTCTTCCCCGCGCCGGGCGCCCCGGTGACGACCAGGCGGCCCGGCGCGGCGCAGTACCAGGCCGCCACGTCGGAGAGCCGCTGCGGCCCCGGCGGTTCGGCGCCGCCCTGCCGGGGTGTCACCTCGACGCGCAGGTCGATCAGGTGGGCGCCGCCGCCGAGCATGTGCGCGCGCTCGGCGACCTCGATCTCGCGCACCGCCGCGGCGAGGGAGTCGAGCGCGGCGGCCCGGGCGTCCGTCGCCTGCTGGAGGCGGAGCGCGCTGAGGCTGACGGCCGCGCCGACGAGGATGCCCAGGATGCCGACGGGAAGCCCCAACACCCCGGAGACGTCCTGGGGTTGGAGCCCGCCGCGGGCCACGGACAAGCCCGCCCAGACGCAGCCCGCGAGCAGGACCACGACGCCGCCGCCGAGCAGCAGGCGGATGCCCGCGGGACCGGGCCTTCCCGTTTCCATGGGTCAGCATCATGGCAAGGCGCTGATCGCCGGGCCACCGGTTCGACGAGGTCGCGCGGCCCCGGTGTCAGGCCTGTGACACGGGTTCCTTCGCGGGGTCGGGCGCGGGCACGGGCTCCGCGGGCGTGCGCCGCTTCCCCGGCAGGAGCACCGCCACGATCAGCGTGCCGACGCCGAGGACGACCGCGCCGACGAGGCTGGTGTGGGCCACCGCGTCGGAGAACGAGGTGCCCACGGCGTGCTTCATCTGCTCGGCCCCTTGGGCGAGTTCGGCGGCCTGGGCCTTCAGTTCGGCGGCCTTCCGCGGGGAGCTGGTGCCCGCGGCCTGCTCGGCGAGGCGCCGCGCCTGCTGCCCGATCGCCTGGGCGACGCCGCCGCCCGCGCCGACGGAGTCCTGGGCCTGCGCCAGGGCGGACGCCGGGAGCTTGCTGCCCGCCGTCTCGTCGGCGAGGCCGTCGGCGTACGAGGTGCCGAGGACCGAGCCGAGGACGGCGATGCCGAGGGAGCCGCCCAGTTCGAGCGAGGTGTCGTTGACGGCGCCGCCGACGCCGAGCTCCGCCTCGGGGAAGGCGCCCATGATGGCGTCCGTGCAGGGCGAGACCGCGAGCCCCATCGACAGGCCGAGCACCACGAGGGGCAGCACGAAGTCCCCGTACGTGGAGGCCGCGTCGGTGGCCGTGAGCAGGGCCATGGCCGTGGTGCCGCCGACCATGCCCGTGGTGACCATCACCTTCGCGCCGAGCCTCGGCGTGAGGAAGCCGGTGAGCGCGGAGCCGACGAAGACCGCGCCCGCGAGCGGCAGCATGCGCACGCCCGTCTCCAGCGGGTCGTACTCCAGGACGAACTGGAGGTGCTGGGTGAGGAAGTAGAAGGCGCCGAAGGCGGCCACGAAGAACAGGCCCACGGCGAGGTTGGAGCCGGAGAAGCCGCGCCGGGCGAACTTGCGGACGTCCAGGACGGGGCGCGGGTGGCGCAGCTCCCAGGCGACGAAGACGACGAGCCCGACGGCGGCGACCACGGCCGCGGTGACGGCACCGGCGCCCCAGCCGAAGCCGGGCCCCTCGATGATCATGTAGATGAGCGCGCCGATCCAGACGACGGACAGCAGCCCGCCCACGTAGTCAATGCGTCCCACCGCCGAGGACTTCGACGGCGGTACGAGGACGAAGGCTCCGGCGATCGCGACGGCCGCCACGGGGACGTCGATGAGGAAGGTCGACGCCCAGCCGTAGTGCCGCAGGAGCACGCCCGCGATCAGCGGGCCCGCCGCGATGGCGATGCCGGAGGTGGCCGCCCACAGCGTGATCGCCTTGGCCCGCTCCTCGCGCGGGAACGTCGAGGCGAGCAGCGAGAGCGTCGCGGGCATGATCATCGCCGCGCCCACGCCCATCGCGCCGCGCGCGACGATGACGGCCGTCGAGCTGTCGGCGAGCGCGCCCGCCGCCGCGCCCGCGCTGAGCACGAACAGCCCGAGCACGAGCGCGCCGCGCCGGCTGTACTTGTCGCCGATGGCGCCGAAGAGCAGCATCAGGGCGGCGTACGGAACGGTGTACGCGTCGATGACCCATTGCAGGTCGGAGCTGCTGAGGTCGAGGTCGCGGGTCATGTCGGGCGCCGCCACCGTCAGGGCGGTGTTCGCCATGACGGCGATCAGCAGGCTCAGACACAGCACGAGCAGCGCCCACCAGCGGCGGGCGTAGGGCCGGTCCATCCGCTCCACCGGCTCATTGATCAACAAGGGCATCGGGGTCACCCCTCGGGGTACGTCGGGCACAGGAACTTGCACACCACTGTGTAATTGCACGTCGCTGTGCAATGTAGCCCATGAGCAGCCTTCTTGCACAGCGGTGTGCAGTTCGATGAAACGGCGGCACAATGGCGCCATGAGCCGTACGAAGCCGACGCCGCCGCGCACCGGGGCCGCCGGGCCCGCCGCCACGGGCACCGTGACCGCCGCCACGGCCCGCGCCGACGCCAACCGCCGCCGCATCCTCGACGTCGCCCACACCGAGCTGACCCGGGACCCGGACGCGTCCATGGACCAGATCGCCCGGGGCGCCGGGGTGGTGCGCCGCACGGTCTACGGCCACTTCCCGAGCCGCGAGGCGCTGGTCACCGCCCTCCTCGACGAGGCCGTCGAAGCGGTGATGGCCGCGCACTCGGCCGCCTACGCGGACGCCGACGACCCGGCCCGCGCCGTCGCCGCCGCGATGCTCGGCGTCTGGCGCGTCACCGACCGCTACCGCCTGCTGCTCTCGCTGGCCCAGCGCGCGGTGACCATGGACGGCATCCGCGAACGGCTGGCCCCCATGCACGCGGCGGGCGTCGCGATGTTCCAACGCGCCCTGGACGAGGGCCGGTTCACCACCACGGTGCCGCCGCGCGCCCTGGTCTACGTCCTGGAGAGCATCGTCTTCGGCCTGATGGAGGCGGTGAACGACGGCGCGATCGACTCAACCGAGGCGGGCCGCGCGGCCCCCATCACGTTCCTGACAGCAGCGGGCCTACCCCACGAGGAGGCCACGGCCCTGGTGAACGAGCTGGCCTCGGACCTCTCCTAGCCCCTGCGGAGCAGCAGCGCGCGGACCGTCTTGCCGTGGTTTTGGCGGGGGAACCAGCCCAGTTCCTCGGCCAGTTGGCGTACGACGAGCAGCCCCCGACCGCCCTCCCCCTGCGGGGCCGCCGACTCGAAGCCGGGGAACTCCCCCACCGGGTCGGACACGTCGACGACCAGCCCGCCGTTCGCCGTCACGGCGAGCCGCAGCCACAGGTGGTGACCCGTGACGTGCCCGTGCCGGGCGGCGTTGGCGACCAGCTCGGACACGACGAGCACGGCGTCGTCGACGTCCCCGCCCCATCCCCATGCAGCGAGCCACCCCCGCGTGCCCTTTCGGGCGAGGGCTGCGGCTGTGGGGGTCATGGGGTAGCTCGTGGACCAGGTGTGGAGCGGGTGCGCGGATGGTGGGTGCGAGGAGGGAGGTGCCGTGGGGTTGGTCATGCCGATTACGGTTGCGCCCCGCCGCGTTCGACTGCAATCGAAAGCCCAATGAATATCCAGCGGAGGAACATTGGACTATGCCTGGATCCGCGCAAGCGCCTGCGCGGGCGCGACAGCGAGTGCCACACTCGCCGCACGGCAACCACTGGCACACACAGCGCGACGAGAGCGAGCAGCATGGCGGCGAAGCGCGGGCGCACCAGTCAGCGCCTGGAATTGGGCCTACAGCTAAGGCAGTTGCGCGAGAGCTGCGGGCAGAGCGAGAGTGGCGGCGGACTCACCCGGAAGCAAGCCGTCCAGGGCTTGAAGATCTCCGAGACCTCACTGCAACGGATCGAGACGGGCGCCCTCAACTTCCGGAACGTGGGCGACTTGCGCAGGCTGCTGACCAAGTACGGCGTCACCGACGAGGAGGTCATCAACTCCCTCATCAACCTCAACCGGGAGTCATCCACGCAGGATTGGCTTACGCAGTACCGGGGCCCCATGCCGCCCGAGTTGCCTGCCTTCGTCGGCCTCGAGCCGGAGTCGCGCAGCATGAAGGCGTATCACCCCACGCTGGTGCACGGGCTCCTCCAAACCGAGCGGTACGCCACCGCGCTGCACGAGGTGCAGAAGCCCGTCGAGGAGACGCCGTCGGACCTCATCCGAAGTAGCGTGGAACTGCGTATGAAACGCCAGGAGATCCTCACCCGCGAGAACCCGGTCAAGTTGCACGCCATCCTCGGCGAAGCCGCCCTGCGATATCCGGTCGGGGGCGCTGACGCGATGCGCGAGCAGTACGCGAAGCTGGTGGAGGTGTCGGCTCTGGAACACGTGACGCTCCAGGTCCTGCCGTTCCGGTGGGGATACCGCACCACCAACGACTTCGCGATCCTCGATCTGGGCGACCGCATCCCGCCCCGGGTGCAGATCGACAGCGCCTGGAACGCCGTCTCCACCTCGGACAAGCCCCGCGAAGTCGCCCGCTTCACACGGCGGTTCGACGCGATGGTCGCCTCGGCACTGCCCCCCGAGGACACCGCCGACTTTCTGCACCGACTAGAGCGAGAGCTGTGACCCCATGAACGCTTGCTTCAACGCACCGGACCTCGCCCCCGAAGGGGGCTGGTTCAAGTCGTCGTACAGCGACGGCACGCCCAGCAGCTGCCTAGAGGTCGCCGACCTCACCCGCCAAGCCCGCGGCAGCGCGGGGGTCGGCATACGTGACTCCAAGGACCCCGCAGGGCCCGCCCTGCTGCTCGGGCTCCCCGCCTGGAAGGCGTTTCTAGCGGGGCTCGCCCCCAGCGCGGGGTGACCGCGGGCGGTGCAGGTGGGGCGGCAGGTCGTCCCACTGCGGCCCCAGGCGGTAGCCGGAGGTGTGGACGCAGTCCGGGCACACGTACTGCGTGCACCAGCTGCCGCCCCGGCAGCGGACCTCGCCCACGGGTATCGGGGCGGTGGTCCAGTGGCCGCAGACGCCGAGCACTCGGTCGGGGAGAGCAGTACGCATGAGGGTGGTCAGCTCCTCTGAAGTCGTATCGGCAGCCCCGGACCGCGGTCGGGGGCTGCCGCGCGTCGCCGGGGGCACCGCCCGTGCGGGCCTAGGCGGGCGCCTTCTCCAGCGGCACCTGCTCGGGCACGGCCTCCGCCGCCGGAGGCGCCCCGTGCTCGTCGTCGACGAGTGTCCGCTCGTCGAAGGGCAGCTTGCCGTCGAGGACGAGGGCGACCCGCTCCCGGTCGACCTCCTTGGTCCACGTACCGATGAGGAGCGTGGCCACCGCGTTGCCCGCGAAGTTGGTGAGGGCGCGGGCCTCGCTCATGAAGCGGTCGACGCCGATGATGAGGCCGACGCCGTCGACGAGGCCGGGCTTGTGGGACTGCAGGCCGCTGGCGAGGACGGCGATGCCGGAGCCGGAGACGCCCGCGGCGCCCTTGGAGGCGATCATCATGAAGAGGAGGAGGGAGATCTGCTCGCCGACGCCCAGCGGCTGGTCCATGGCGTCGGCGATGAAGAGGGAGGCCATGGTCAGATAGATCATGGTGCCGTCGAGGTTGAAGGAGTACCCGGTCGGCACGGTGATGCCGACGACGGGGCGGCTCACGCCCAGGTGCTCCATCTTCGCGATGAGCCGCGGCAGCGCGGACTCCGAGGACGACGTGGAGAGGATGAGCAGGAACTCCCGGCCCAGATACCTGAGCAGCTTGAAGAGGTTGACCCCGGTGGCCAGGCGCAGCAGCGTGCCGAGGACGAGCACGATGAAGAGCGCGCAGGTGACGTAGAAGCCGATCATGATGGTGGCCAGGGCCTTGAGCGCGTCCGTGCCGGTCTCGCCGATGACGGCGGCCATCGCGCCGAACGCGCCGATGGGCGCGGCCCACATGATCATGCCGAGGATGCGGAAGACCAGCTTCTGGATGTGCCCCACGCCGCGGAGGATCGGCTCGCCGGTGCGGCCCATGGCCTGGAGGGCGAAGCCGACGAGGAGCGCGATCAGCAGGGTCTGGAGGACCTCGCCCTGGGTGAAGGCGGAGACCATCGTCTTCGGGATGATGCCGAGCGCGAAGTCGACGAGGCCCTTGTCCGCCTCGTCGGCCGCGTCGTGGCCCGCGGCCTTGTCCGACGAGGTCAGGTCCATGCCGGAGCCGGGGTGCAGGATGTTGCCGACAACCAGGCCGATGGCCAGGGCGACCACGGACATGGCGACGAAGTAGGCGAGCGCGAGCCCGCCGACCTTGCCGACCTTCGCGGCCTGCCGGACCGAGCCCACGCCGAGCACGATCGTGCAGAAGATGATCGGCGAGATCATCATCTTGATCAGGTTCACGAAGCCGGTGCCGAGGGGCTTGAGCTCCTTGGCGAAGTCCGGCGCGGCGAAACCGACCGCGATGCCGATGAGCACGGCCGCGATGACGGCGATGTAGAGGTAGTGGGTGCGATCCCGCTTCGCGCGGGGCGCGGGCGGGGTGCCCGTCCCCGCCGCGGGCGGTACCGCTCCGGTCCCGGCGGCGCCCGCCGCCGTCCTGTCCTCTGCCACGGTTGCCTCCTTGGGCGACTACGACCACTGTGTCCTCGCGAGTCGTGCGGCTCACGTCCTGGCGATTCCGGGTGACTATCTCCCGGAGTGTGAGGGCGGTCACCCTTGCGTTCATTGAGTTCGCGCCGTGGACCACCGCCGACGTTCCTTTAGGTCAGGCGCGTGCGGCGAGGCAGACTTGCACCATGCCCCAGGCCTCCCGACCGCCCCGCCGACCGCGCGCCCCGCGCAGCCTCGCCGGTCAGCTCTTCGCCATGCAGGTGGTCCTGGTGGCGGTGGTGGTCGCGGGCTGCGCCCTGTTCACGTACCTCAGTGACCGGCACCAGGCGGAGGAGGCGGCCCGGCGCCAGGCCACGGCGGCGGCGCGCGCGGTCGCGGACGCCCCGTCCGTGCGCGAGGCGATCCGCGGGCAGGACCCGTCCCGCGCGCTCCAGCCGTACGCGTCGAAGGTCCAGCGGGACACCGGTGTCGCCTTCGTGACGATCATGGACCGGCGCGGCATCCGCTGGACCCACCCCGACCCGGCCCGCATCGGGCAGCGCTTCCTCGGCCACACGGCGGAGGCGCTGCGCGGGCAGACCTTCACCGAGACGTACACCGGCACCCTCGGGGCCTCCGTGCGCGTGGTCACGCCCATCCACGACGGCGGCCGGATCGTCGGCCTGGTCAGCGCGGGCATCACCATCGACGAGATCACCGCGAAGGCGCGCGGCCAGCTCGTGGCGCTCCTCGGCGTCGCGGCCGCGGCCCTGGTGCTCGGCGCCGTCGGTACGTACGTCATCAACGCGCGGCTGCGCCGCAGCACCCACGGGATGAACGCGGCCGAGCTGAGCCGCATGCACGACTACCACGAGGCCGCCCTGCACGCCGTGCGCGAGGGGCTGCTCATGCTCGACGGGCGGCGGCGCGTGGCGCTCATCAACGACGCCGCGCGCGACCTGCTCGGCGCGGACGAGGGCGTCGTCGGCGCCTACGTCACCGACCTGGGCCTGCCCGCGCCGCTCACCGGCGCGCTGCTCGACGCCGCGCCGCGCGTGGACGAGGTGCATCTGACGGCGGACCGCGTCCTCGTCGTGAACACCTCGCCGGTCTCCGGCGGCGACCGCAAGGGCACCGTGGTCACCCTCCGCGACCACACCGAGCTCCAGGCCCTCACCGGCGAGCTGACCTCCGAGCGCGGCTTCACCCGCGCGCTGCGCTCCCAGGCCCACGAGGCCGCGAACCGGCTGCACACCGTGGTGTCCCTGATCGAACTGGGCCGCGCCGACGAGGCGGTGGAGTTCGCCACGGCCGAGCTTGAGCTGGCCCAGGCCCTCACCGACCAGGTCGTCGCGGCCGTCAACGAGCCGGTGCTCGCGGCCCTGCTCCTCGGCAAGGCCGCCCAGGCCAACGAGCGCGGCGTCGAGCTGGTCATCTCGGACGACACCAGCGTCGACGACGGCGAGCTGCCGCGCACGCCCGCCGCGCGCGACCTCGTCACCATCCTCGGCAACCTCATCGACAACGCCGTCGACGCGGCGCAAGGCTCCCCGTCCGCCCGCGTCACGGTGACCGTCCGCGCCCGGCCCGACACCCTGCTGCTCCGCGTCGCGGACACCGGCCCCGGCATCCCCGAGGCCCACCGCGAGGCGGTCTTCACCCGGGGCTGGTCCACCAAGTCGCCCGACGGCCGGGGCCTCGGCCTCTCCCTGGCCCACCAGGCGGCCACGCGCAACGGCGGGACGCTGGCGGTGGCGGAATCCCCCGCGGGCGGCGCGGAGTTCACGGCCGTGCTGCCGCTCACCACCGCGGCGACACCCCCTGCCGCCGCGCGTCGAGAAGGGGCCCAGAGATGACCGAGCCCGCGCCCGCCCCCATCCGCGTCCTCGTCGTCGAGGACGACCCCGTCGCCGCCGACGCCCACGTCCTGTACGTCAACCGGGTGCCGGGCTTCGAGGCCACCGCGACCGCCCACACCGCCGCCGAGGCGCGCCGCGCGCTCGACCGGGGGCCCGTCGACCTGATCCTCCTCGACCTGAACCTCCCCGACGGGCACGGCCTGTCCCTGGCCCGCAGCCTGCGCGCCGCCGGGCACAAGGCGGACGTCATCGCCGTCACCTCCGCCCGCGACCTCGCCGTCGTCCGCGAAGGCGTCTCCCTCGGCGTCGTCCAGTACGTCCTGAAGCCCTTCACCTTCGCCACCCTGCGCGACCGGCTCACGCGCTATGCCGAGTTCCGCAGCGCGGCGGGCGAGGCCACCGGGCAGGACGAGGTCGACCGCGCCCTCGCGACGCTGCGCGCCCCGGCGCCCGCCACCCTGCCCAAGGGCCTCAGCGGCCCCACCCTGGAGCGCGTCACCCGCACCCTGCGCGACGCCCCGCCCGAGGGCCTGACCGCCGCGACCGCCGCCGACCTCACGGGCCTGTCCCGCATCACGGCCCGCCGCTACCTGGAGCACCTGGTCGACACGGGCCGCGCGGCCCGCAACCCCCAGTACGGCCAGGTGGGCCGCCCGGAACTGGTCTACCGCTGGCTGCCGCCGTCCTGAGCGACCCAGGCGCCCCACACGGGCCCGGCACGCCGCTGCACGGGCATTGACCTTGCTTCCAGCAAGCGCTTACGTTCACCGGGCGGCGGCCGTGCGCGGCAGGCAGTGCGGCCGCGCCGGACCGTAGGAGGTCGTGCCCGTGCGCCCCACCGCTTCCGTTCCTCTCCTCCTCGCGACCGTCCTGGCCGCCGGTTCCCTCACCGCGTGCGGCGGCGGCTCCGGTGACGACCCGGACACCGTGAAGGTGGCGTACAAGCAGTCCATGGACAACCAGATCCGGGTGATGGACAACTACCTGGAGGCCATGAAGAAGCAGTTCGAGAAGGCGCACCCGGGCAAGAAGGTGAAGCTGGTGCCGATCAAGGCGCCGGACGCCGAGTACTACACGAAGGTGCAGCAGATGCTGCGCTCCCCGAAGACCGCGCCCGACCTCGTCTACGAGGACACCTTCCTCATCAACTCCGACATCACCAGCGGGTACTTGAGGCCCCTCGACCCGTATCTGGAGAAGTGGAAGGAGTGGCCGAAGTTCATCGACACGGCCAAGGCGGCGGCGCGGGCGGAGGACGGCAAGACGTACGGCGTGCCGGACGGGACGGACACGCGCGGGCTGTGGTTCAGCAGGGACATCTTCAAGAAGGCGGGCCTGCCGCAGGACTGGCGGCCGAGGAACTGGGACGAGGTCCTGGACGCGGCCCGCACCGTCAAGGAGAAGGTGCCCGGTGTCGTGCCGCTGAACGTGTACACCGGCAAGCCCGGCGGCGAGACCTCCTCCATGCAGGGTCTCGAAATGCTCCTGTACGGGACGGGCAAGGACCCGGTGTACGACCCGAAGGCGAAGAAGTGGGTCGTGGGCAGCAAGGGCTTCAAGGACGCCCTCAGGTTCGTCGAGACCGTGTACAAGGAGAAGCTCGGTCCGGACGTCGAGGACGCGCTCGACCCGAACATGGCCACGCGCGTGCGCGGCGAGTTCCTCCCCAAGGGCAAGCTCGCCATCAACCTCGACGGCTCCTGGCTGCCGCAGGACTGGCTGAAGGGCTCCGGGCACGAATGGCCCGAGTGGTCCAAGGAGTTGGGCCTCGCCGCCATGCCCACGCAGTCCGGTCAGGCACCCGGCAAGGTCAGCATGTCCGGCGGCTGGACCTGGGCCGTCCCGGCGAAGGCGGACAACCCCGACCTCGCCTTCGAGTTCATCAAGACGATGCAGACGCCCAAGAACGCCAAGCGGTGGTACATCGCCAACTCCGGGATCTCCGTACGCGAGGACGTCGCCAAGGACCCCGAGTACGTGAAGGCGCAGCCCGGCATCCGCTTCTTCACCGACCTGGTCGCCGCCACCCACTACCGGCCCGCCTACCCCGCGTACCCGAAGGTCTCCACGGCGATGCAGGAGGCCATGGAGAAGGTCACCACCGGTGACGACTCCGTGGACGACGCGGCGAGCGGCTACGACGACGAGGTCAGGTCGGCCACGGACGGCAAGGTGATCGAGAGGTGAGGGCCCTGGCGACGGCCCCGCGCGAGGCCCCGCCGCGCCGTCGGCGCCTCGTCCGCTCCCTGGGCCGCGCCCTGCCGGTCTCGCCCGCCGTCGTCCTGATGGCGCTGTTCCTCGCGGGCCCCATCGGCTACTGCGCGTACATCGCCTTCACCGACCTCCAGCTGACCGGCCAGGCGCACGAGAGCTTCGTCGGCTTCGAGAACTTCCGCACGGCCTTCGGCGACGAGGACTTCCTCAACGCGGTGTGGCTGACGCTCGTCTTCACGTTCCTGTCCTCGGTCCTCGGGCAGAACACGCTCGGCCTGGCGCTCGCCGTCCTGATGCGGCGGGCCTCCAAGCCGGTGCGCACCGTCACGGGGGCCGTCGTCGTCACGGCGTGGGTGCTGCCCGAGGTCGTCGCGGGCTTCCTCCTGTACGCCTTCTTCCGCCGCGACGGCACCCTCAACGCGGTCCTCGACGTCCTCCATCTGCCGCCCCAGAACTGGCTGTTCACCCTGCCGATCCTGGCGGTGTCGTTCGCCAACATGTGGCGCGGCACGGCCTTCTCGATGCTCGTCTACTCGGCGGCGCTGAGCGAGATCCCCCGGGAGGTCACCGAGGCCGCGGAGGTCGACGGCGCGGGCGGCTGGCGCCGGATGTGGCACATCACGCTGCCGATGATCCGTCGCTCCATCGGCACGAACCTGATGCTCAACACCCTCCAGACGCTGTCCGTCTTCGGGCTGATCTGGGTGATGACGCGCGGCGGCCCCGGCAACCGCAGCCAGACGCTGCCGCTGTTCATGTACGAGCAGGCCTTCCAGAAGAGCATGATCGGCTACGGCACGGCGGTGGCCCTGCTGCTGCTCCTCGTCGGGTCCCTGTTCTCCCTGGTCTACCTGCGCCTGCTGCGCACGGAGGTCTGATGTCCGCACGCCGCGCCCGCAGCCGCCGCCTCGCCGCCGACATCGGCCTGCTGACGGTGGCCGCGGCCTTCGCCGTGCCGCTCGCCTGGGTACTGCTCTCCGCCGTCGACCCCAAGGCCGACGTGGGCGTGAAGAGCCCGGACGGCTTCACCCTCGACCACTTCGACGCCGTCCTCACCGACGAGATCACCTTCACGCCGATGCTGAACAGCCTGCTGCTGTGCGGCGGCGGCACGCTCCTGACGGTGGTGAGCGCCGCCCTCGCGGCCTACCCGCTGTCGCGCTACTCCTCCCGCCTCAACCGGCCCTTCATGCTGACCATCCTGTTCGCGACGAGCCTGCCCATCACCGCCATCATGGTTCCGGTGTACGCGCTGTTCGTCCGCGTCGACCTCATCGACACCCTCCAGGGCACGATCTTCTTCTTCGCCGCGTCCCAACTGCCGTTCGCCATCTGGCTGATGAAGAACTTCATGGACGGCGTACCCAAGGAGCTGGAGGAGGCCGCCTGGACGGACGGCGCCTCGCCGCTGCAGTCCCTCATCCGCGTCGTGCTGCCCCTGATGGGGCCGGGCGTCGCCGTCGTGACCGTCTTCTCCTTCGTCCTGATGTGGGGCAACTTCTTCGTCCCCTTCATGCTGTTGCTCTCCCCCGACCAGATGCCCGCGGCGGTCAGCATCAACGACTTCTTCGGCAGCAAGGGCGCCATCGTCTACGGCCAGCTCGCGGCGTTCTCGCTCATCTACTCCACGCCGGTGATCCTGCTGTACGTCCTGATCGCCCGGCGTCTGGGGGGAGGTTTCGCCCTGGGCGGCGCGGTGAAGGGCTGAGCCCCGCGCCCGGCGCGCGGGAGCCCGCCACGGGCGCCCCCGTCGGATGTGGCTTCGTCCGAGCCCCAGCCTCGTAGGAACGCACCGTAGTCGTCCGACTCCGGTGCCCCTACCGTGTGCCCCGTGCAAGCAAGGCAGCCCCCACCGCTCTTCGACTTCCCCGCCGCGCGCCGGCTGCGCGAGGCGCTGGGCATGGCGCCCGGGCACGTCGCCCACGACATGCGGGCCAGCTACGGCCTCGCCCATGTCACCGCGGACACCGTCAGCGCGTGGGAGCGGGGCCTCGCCACGCCGAACGCCGCCGAACTCGCCGCGCTCGCGGCCACCTTGTGGTGCTCGCCCGGCGAACTGATGGGCGCCGCGCGGACGTTGCGGGAGCACCGCCTGGCGCGCGCCCTCGCCCCGGAGGACGTGGCGCGCGGCGCGGGCGTGGAGCTCCAGGCCTACCTGCGGATGGAGGAGACCGACCAGTGGCGCGGCAGCGAACGGCAGTCCGCCGCCCTCGCGCACACGCTCCGGCTCTCGCTGCCGGACTTCATCGCGGTCACCGGCCGCTCCGAGCAGCTCGCGGAGCTGCTGCGCAGCGCGGTGACGACCCGCTGGCAGGGGTACGTACGCCCGGTCAGCAAGCTCCTGGCCCTCGACAAGCGCACCGTGGAGGGCCCGCTGCGGCGGCTGCACGAGGAGTACCAGTCGCGGATGGTCCGCACGCTGAGCTGGGGCGGCGGCACGGGCGCGGACGCCTCGGGCCACGCGGGCCGCGACTTCCTGGACCGGGTCCTCGACCACTTCTGGCCCCTGGTCCCGGGCCCGTCCTGAGACGGCCCGGGACCCGGCCCGAGGCCTGCGCCGTTATCTGTTTCCGCTCTGGATAGAACGTTCTAGAAAGTCGAGAGATAGATACCCGGAGACCCGGAAGCCCTAGAAGACGGACTCCGCCTCGTCCATCCGGTCCTTCGGGACCGTCTTGAGCTCCGTCACGGCCTCGGCGAGCGGCACCATCTCGATGTCCGTGCCGCGCAGCGCGGTCATGCGGCCGTAGTCGCCGCGGTGCACGGCCTCGACGGCGTGCCAGCCGAAGCGGGTGGCGAGGACGCGGTCGTACGCGGTGGGCGTGCCGCCGCGCTGGACGTGGCCGAGGATGACCGGCTTGGCCTCCTTGCCGAGCCGCTTCTCCAGCTCGTAGGCGAGGGCCGTGCCGATGCCCTGGAAGCGCTCGTGGCCGAACTGGTCGATGGCGCCCTTGCCGTAGTCCATGGTGCCGTCGGCGGGGTGCGCGCCCTCGGCGACGCAGATCACCGCGAACTTCTTGCCGCGCGCGAACCGCTCCTCGACCATCTTGACCAGGTCGGCCGGGTCGAAGGGCCGCTCGGGCAGGCAGATGCCGTGGGCGCCGCCCGCCATGCCGGACTCCAGGGCGATCCAGCCCGCGTGCCGCCCCATGACCTCGACGACCATCACGCGCTGGTGGGACTCGGCGGTGGTCTTCAGCCGGTCCATGGCCTCGGTGGCCACGCCGACGGCCGTGTCGAAGCCGAAGGTGCGGTCCGTGGAGGAGATGTCGTTGTCGATGGTCTTGGGCACGCCGACGACCGGCACCCCGGCTTCGTGGAGCATCTTCGCCGCGGTCAGCGTGCCCTCGCCGCCGATCGGGATGAGCGCGTCGAAGCCGCTCTTCTCGATCAGGTCCTTGGCGTTGTCGCAGGCGGCGCGGAAGCGGGCGCGCTCCAGACGGGAGGAGCCGAGGATCGTTCCGCCGCGGGAGAGGATGCCGCTCACCGCGTTGAGGTCCAGTGTCCGGTAACGCCCGTCGAGCAGACCCGCGTAGCCGTCCTCGAAGCCGATGACCTCGTCGCCGTAGTTGGTGACCGCTCGGTGCACGACCGACCGGATCACTGCGTTCAGGCCCGGGCAGTCGCCGCCCGCGGTGAGAATTCCGATACGCATCGCGCTGAGTCTCCTGCTCGCTGTTGCTTCGTGTGAGCCGGTCCGATTGTTCCACGGCGCTCGGCCAGCCTGCGACTTAGCCAGCCCCAGAGGTATTGTCAAGAGGGCACGACCAACAATATCGGGTGTTTTTCCGGCGCTGCCGGAGCTGCCCTCCCCCTCCTCACCAGGGAAGACCGAGAAGAAACGGAGAGCACGCGTGACGCGCAGCGTGTACGTGACCGGGATCGACCGGGGCGACGGCCGTCAGGTCGTCGAGCTGGGAGTCATGGAGCTCCTGACCCGCCAGGTGGACCGCGTGGGCGTCTTCCGCCCGCTCGTCCACGACGGACCGGACCGGCTGTTCGAGCTCCTGCGCGCCCGCTACCGGCTCTCGCAGGACCCGGCGTCCGTGTACGGCATGGACTACCACGAGGCGTCCGCGCTCCAGGCCGAGAAGGGCACCGACGAGCTGGTCTCCCAGCTCGTCGACCGCTTCCACGAGGTCGCGCGCGCGTACGACGTGGTCCTGGTCCTCGGCACCGACTTCGCGGCCACCCAGCTGCCCGACGAGCTGTCGCTCAACGCCCGGCTCGCGAACGAGTTCGGCGCCTCCGTCCTCGCAGTCGTCGGCGGCAAGAACCAGACCGCCGAGTCGGTGCGCGCCGAGACCCGCAACGCCTACCGCGCCTACGAGGCCCTGGGCTGCGACGTCCTCGCGATGGTCACCAACCGCGTGGCCCCCGCCGACCGCGCCGAGATCCAGGAGCGCCTCGCCGCGAGCCTGCCGGTGCCCTGCTACGTGCTGCCCGACGAGCCCGCCCTGGCCGCGCCGACCGTCGCGCAGATCACCCACGCGCTCGGCGGCCGGGTCCTCCTCGGCGACGACTCGGGCCTGGCCCGGGACGCCCTCGACTTCGTCTTCGGCGGCGCGATGCTGCCGACCTTCCTGAACGCCCTGACCCCGGGCTGCATGGTCGTCACCCCCGGCGACCGCGCCGACCTGGTCGTCGGCGCGCTCGCGGCGCACAGCGCGGGCACCCCGCCGATAGCGGGCGTCCTGCTCACCCTGAACGAGCAGCCGGGCCCGGAGATCCTGCGCCTGGCCGACCGGCTCGCGCCCGGCACGCCCGTGATCGCCGTCGCCGGGGGCTCCTTCCCGACGGCGGGCGAGCTGTTCGCCCTGGAGGGCAAGCTCAACGCGGCCACGCCGCGCAAGGCGGAGACCGCCCTCGGCGTCTTCGAGCGGCACATCGACACCGCCGAGCTCCTGGCCCGCCTGTCGGTGTCCGGCAGCGACCGCGTCACGCCGATGATGTTCGAGCACAAGCTCCTGGAGCGGGCCCGCGCCGACCGCCGCCGCGTCGTCCTGCCCGAGGGCACCGAGGAACGCGTGCTGCGCGCCGCCGACGTCCTGCTGCGCCGCGGCGTGTGCGACCTGACGCTGCTCGGCCCCGCGGAGACCATCCGCAAGAAGGCCGCCGACCTCGGCGTGGACCTCGCGGACTCCCAGCTCGTCGACCCGCAGACCTCCGAGCTGCGCCAGGGCTTCGCCGAGGAGTACGCGCGCCTGCGCGCCCACAAGGGCGTGACCGTGGAGCTGGCGTACGACGTCGTGGCCGACGTGAACTACTTCGGCACGCTGATGGTGCAGGGCGGCCTCGCCGACGGCATGGTGTCCGGCTCCGTGCACTCCACGGCCGCGACCATCCGCCCCGCTTTCGAGATCATCAAGACCAAGCCGGACGCGTCGATCGTGTCGTCGGTGTTCTTCATGTGCCTGGCCGACAAGGTCCTCGTGTACGGCGACTGCGCCGTCAACCCCGACCCGAACGCCACGCAGCTCGCGGACATCGCCGTCCAGTCGGCGGGCACGGCCGCGCAGTTCGGCGTCGAGCCGCGCATCGCGATGCTGTCGTACTCCACCGGCACCTCCGGCTCGGGCGCCGACGTCGACAAGGTCCGCGAGGCCACCGAGCTGGTCCGCGGCCAGCGCCCGGACCTGAAGATCGAGGGTCCGATCCAGTACGACGCCGCCGTCGAGCCGTCGGTGGCCGCCACCAAGCTGCCCGGCTCCGACGTCGCGGGCCAGGCCAGCGTCCTGGTCTTCCCCGACCTGAACACCGGCAACAACACCTACAAGGCCGTGCAGCGCTCGGCCGGCGCGATCGCCGTCGGCCCGGTGCTCCAGGGCCTGCGCAAGCCGGTCAACGACCTGTCCCGCGGCGCGCTCGTCCAGGACATCGTGAACACCGTCGCCATCACGGCGATCCAGGCCCAGACCCCCACCCAGTCCCCCACCGAGAAGGCCCCCCAGTGAGCGCCACCCGCGTCCTCGTCCTCAACTCCGGCTCGTCGTCGGTCAAGTACCAGCTGCTCGACATGGCGGACTCAACGCGCCTGGCCATGGGCCTCGTCGAGCGCATCGGCGAGGAGACCTCGCGGCTCAAGCACACCCCGCTGACCGGCGGCGGTGAGCGCGAGCACACCGGGCCGATCGCCGACCACGAGGCCGCGCTGAAGGCCGTCGCCGAGGAGCTGGCGGCGGACGGGCTCGGCCTGGACTCGCCCGAGCTGGCCGCGATCGGCCACCGGGTCGTGCACGGCGGGCTGAAGTTCACCGAGCCCACGGTCATCGACGACGCGGTGCTCGCCGAGATCGAGCGCCTGGTGCCGGTGGCCCCGCTGCACAACCCCGCCAACATCACCGGCATCCGCACGGCCCAGGCGCTGCGCCCCGACCTGCCCCAGGTCGCGGTCTTCGACACCGCCTTCCACACGACGATGCCGGAGTCGGCCGCCCGCTACGCGATGGACGTGGCCACGGCGGACGCGCACCGCGTGCGCCGGTACGGCTTCCACGGCACCTCGCACGCGTATGTGTCGCGGGCGACCGCGAAGCTGCTCGGCAAGGCCCCCGAGGACGTCAACGTCATCGTGCTGCACCTCGGCAACGGCGCCTCGGCGTCCGCCGTGCGCGGCGGCCGGTGCGTGGACACCTCCATGGGTCTGACGCCTTTGGAGGGGCTCGTGATGGGTACGCGCTCCGGGGACATGGATCCCGCCGTGATCTTCCATCTGGCGCGGGTCGGCGGCCTTTCCATCGACGAAATCGACACGCTCCTCAACAAGAAGAGCGGCCTTATCGGCCTGTGCGGCGACAACGACATGCGGGAGATCCGCCGCCGGATCGACGAGGGCGACGAAGAGGCGCGGCTCGCCTTCGACATCTACATTCACCGTCTGAAGAAGTACATCGGCGCGTATTACGCGGTTCTCGGCACGGTGGACGCCATCGCCTTCACGGCGGGTGTCGGCGAGAACGCGGCGCCGGTGCGCGAGGCCGCCGTGGCGGGCCTGGAGGAACTGGGCCTCGCCGTGGACGGCGACCTCAACGCGGTGCGCGGCGACGAGCCCCGGCTGATCTCCCCCGAGTACGCCCGGGTGAAGGTCGCGGTCGTACCGACCGACGAAGAACTGGAAATCGCCACGCAGACTTATGCACTGGCAGGAAAGAACAGCTGAGCACCCCCGCGCCCATTTGTATCTTCCGCCAGACGGAATATTCCGCAGCGAAACAAACCGATAGGATCGCCCTCATGCGCCGTTCCAAAATCGTCTGCACCCTGGGTCCCGCCGTCGACTCCGAGGACCAGCTCGTCTCGCTGATCGAGGCCGGCATGAACGTGGCCCGCTTCAACTTCAGCCACGGCACGCACGCCGAGCACCAGGGGCGGTACGACCGCGTCCGGGCCGCGGCGGAGCGCACCGGTCGCGCCATCGGCGTCCTCGCCGACCTCCAGGGCCCGAAGATCCGCCTGGAGACCTTCGCCGAGGGCCCCGTCGAGCTGGTGCGCGGTGACGAGTTCACCATCACCGCCGAGGACGTGCCCGGCGACAAGTCGATCTGCGGGACGACGTACAAGGGCCTGCCCGGCGACGTCGCCAAGGGCGACCAGATCCTCATCAACGACGGCAACGTCGAGCTGAAGGTCGTCGAGATCGACGGCCCGCGCGTCAAGACGATCGTCGTCGAGGGCGGTGTCATCTCGGACCACAAGGGCATCAACCTGCCCGGCGCGGCCGTGAACGTCCCCGCGCTCTCCGAGAAGGACATCGACGACCTGCGCTTCGCCCTGAAGATGGGCTGCGACATGGTCGCCCTGTCCTTCGTGCGCGACGCGAACGACGTGAAGGACGTCCACAAGGTGATGGACGAGGAGGGCCGCCGGGTCCCCGTCATCGCCAAGGTGGAGAAGCCGCAGGCCGTCGAGAACATGGCGGACGTCGTGGCGGCGTTCGACGGCGTCATGGTCGCGCGCGGCGACCTGGCCGTCGAGTACCCGCTGGAGAAGGTCCCGATGGTGCAGAAGCGCCTCGTGGAGATGTGCCGCCGCAACGCCAAGCCGGTGATCGTCGCGACCCAGATGATGGAGTCGATGATCACCAACTCCCGCCCCACGCGCGCCGAGGCGTCCGACGTCGCCAACGCGATCCTGGACGGCGCGGACGCGGTCATGCTGTCGGCCGAGTCCAGCGTGGGCGCGTACCCGATCGAGACGGTCAAGACCATGTCGAAGATCGTCGCGGCGGCGGAGGAGGAGCTCCTCTCCAAGGGCCTGCAGCCGCTGGTGCCCGGCAAGAAGCCGCGGACGCAGGGCGGTTCGGTGGCCCGTGCCGCCTGCGAGATCGCGGACTTCCTCAACGGCAAGGCGCTGGTGGCCTTCACCAAGTCCGGTGACACCGCCCGCCGTCTGTCCCGCTACCGCGCGGCCCAGCCGATCCTGGCCTTCACCACGGACCAGGAGACCCGCAACCAGCTCGCGCTGAGCTGGGGCGTGGAGTCCTTCGTCGTCCCGCACGTCGACAACACGGACGCGATGGTCGAGCTCGTGGACGCCGAGCTGCTCAAGCTCAAGCGCTACAACGAGGGCGACACCATGGTCATCACCGCGGGCTCGCCCCCCGGCGTCCCCGGCACCACGAACATGGTCCGGGTGCACCACCTGGGCAACGGCTGCCGCGACTGACGTCGTTTCGACCGTACGAGGAGGGCGCCCCCGGCCGGGGGCGCCCTCCTCGCGTTCCGGGCGGTTCAGTCGGTGATCGACTGGTGCAGGCCGGGGATGGTGAGGTCGCCGCCGAACTGGCCCGCCTGCTGGACCTTCACGTCGGTGAAATAGATCAGCGGCAGGTTCAGGGGCGGCGGGTGCTCCGGGTCGAAGGTGACCGGGATCAGGCCGAACAGATTGCCCGAGATGCGTTCGGTGTACATCGTCGTGTCGCCGTTGCGGATCGTGGACATGGAGCCCTTGGCGGCCTGGACGTGGTACTTCTTGCCGCCCGGGCCGTCGACGATCTGGTGCAGGTCTCCGATGTCCGTGCCGCCGCTGATGATGTACTTCAGCGCCTGCTTGGTCTCGCCGTTGGGCATCTTCAGGTTCACGACGCCCTTGTAGTCGGCCCCCTTGAGCAGCAGGGAACTGGCCTCAAGGTGCCACGGCTGGTTCGGAATCGGCGCGGGCGACTGCTCGTCGTCGCCGTCCACCTTCTTCTCCACGACGCACGGGAACGGCTTCTTGCCGTTCTCGTCGGGAGCCATGGGGTCCTTCGACTCCTCCGGGTCGGCTTCGTCCTTCTTGCCGTCGGCGCCGTCGTCGGCCTTGTCCTTGGCCTTGTCGTCGGCCTTGCCGTCGGCCTTGTCGTCTGCCTCGTTCCCGGCCTCGTCCTTGGCCTTGTCGACGGTGTCCTCGACGGGCTTGGTGGCCCTGCCGTCGCGGCTGCCGTCGCCCTTGACCTCCTGGGCGACCTTGTCGTCGGCGCCGTCCTTGTCGTCCTCGCTCTGCGGGGACTCCTTCTCCGGCTCGTCCGGGGTCAGAAGGTCCTTGAGGGCGTCGCCGACGCCCAGCGGGTCCAGGGGGTTGGTGGGCTTGGACGGCTCCGACTCGGGGGCCTTGGTGTCGGCCTCGTCGCGCTTGTCCGTACCGGCGGACGGTGACGGCTCCCCCCGCTCGGGAGTCTCCGCGGACGGCGAAGGCGACGGCTTGTCCACGTCACCCTTCTCCTCGCCCTTCTTCTTCGCGTCCTCGGCCCGCTTCCGCGCGTCCTCGACCTGCTTCTTGCGCGCGGCCTCACGCTCGGCCTTCTCCGCGGCGGCCTTGTCGGCAGCGGCCTTGTCGGCAGCGGCCTTGTCGGCAGCGGCCTTGTCCCCGGCGTCCTTCTCGGCCTTCTCGGCGTCCTTGGACGGCTCGTCGGGGACCGTCACGCACGGCCCGTCCTGGAAGGGGTTCTCGGGCACGCCGGGCTTCGCCTGTGCAAGCTGCGGCGTCAGCCCCATCCCCATGAGGACGGCGGTGGGCATGGCCGCGAGGGCGATCGCCTTGCCGACGGGTACACGAGTCAACAGCGGCTTCTTGGGGGCCGCGTGGCGCGGCCCCGTTCTCACACGGGACGTGACCGCATCGGTCCCGCGGCGCACCTCGTCAGTCGGCACGGTGCCTCCCGTTCGTCCCGTTGCTCGGGCTCGTTCCTGACAAGTCATCGGTCGTGCCGCCCGCCCCGGGCGCCGCCTCGTGCGCGGCCCCCGCCGCCGCCTGAGGGACGCCACCGGCGAAGTTCCCGGTGCCCGGCGCCTTCGCGCGCCGTCTCACGGGCTTCTGTGGCTTCTCGTGCACCCAGGCCACGCCGAGCGCGCCGCCGACGAG
Source organism: Streptomyces sp. NPDC053474 (assembly GCF_044544845.1). Lineage (NCBI taxonomy): Bacteria > Bacillati > Actinomycetota > Actinomycetes > Kitasatosporales > Streptomycetaceae > Streptomyces > Streptomyces sp. NPDC053474. The sequence goes on along the minus strand of NZ_JBITXV010000007.1, from coordinate 182,883 downwards.
GGCGAGCATGAAGCCCATGACGAAGCCGCCGAAGTTGGACACCACCAGGGAGACCAGGGCGAGCAGGATCGCCGCGACGCCCGCGAACACGCGGGACTGCGGCTGGAACCACATGGTCAGGCCGAGCACGACCAACAGCACGCCGATGATCAGCGATCCGGCCCCGGCGGTGGTCGCCATCCGGATGGTCAGTGTGCCGAGCGTGAGGTTCGCGTACGGGAAGTACATGATCGGGATGCCGCCGAGCAGCGTCAGCAGGCCACCCCAGAACGGGCGCTGACCGCGCCACCCTCGGAAACCCCGGCGCATCCGGCCAAGCTTGCTACCAAGGCCCACTTGCGCTTCGGCGCTCATGTCGTACAGCTCCTCGGGTATGGCGTTTGGTTCTGTGTGTCGGATGCGGGCACGGGGACCGCAGCTCGAAGAGGTGCGGCGCCCCCGCGCCCGGCGGTTCGGGGCGACGAGTGCGACTCAGACGGCACGTGCCTCGGCAGTGGCCTCAACTGCGGCTCGGTGAAGCGAAGCGGAAGAGTGAGGCTGGGGAGACCGAGGCGGCAACCGCCTCAGTAGCACTCGTGCTTGCCCTTCTTGACCGACATGTGCAGGCCGGAGAGCTTGAAGGTACCGGCGCTGGTGGCCCACGCGCGCTGCTTCACATCGGTGAAGCGCACCTTCTCGGCCTGCTGCGCGAACGAGTCCGGGACGTACTGCTTGCCCGGCTTGTCCTGCGGGTTCGGGCCGGGACCCTTCGTCGTGCGGTCGACCGAGACACCGATGTCGACGTTGGTGAACGTCGCGTTGGCGTGCAGGTCGTCGGCGTCGATGAAGAGGTTCTTGGCCCGGACGGGGTCACTGCCCTCGCCACCGGCCTTGAGCGTCATCGACACGTTGCCGAAGAGCGGGACCGGGACGACGACGGACTGGCAGAGATTGGTGATCTTCGCCGATTCCATGCCCACGACGGCGACCGGGTGCTTGCCCGAGTTGCCGACGTCCATCGCCCCGTACTGGACGAATCCCTTGCCCCTGAGGTCCTTGGCGGTCACCTTGAACTGCTGACCGGACACACTGAACGATGCCGCGAGCGCACCCTGTGAGAGGGCCACGCCTATCGCGGCGGTCGCCGCGACGCTCGGCACCATGACCACGGCGAACCGCTTCCATCTGGTTCCGCCACGAGCCACGGACTCCATGACTTTCCTCCTTCTCGGACGTACATCTCCGTCCCACTGGTCCCGAGGGGTCGGTTCAGCGGAGCGGGGATGGGAGAAGTGCTACGTCCTCGGTCAGGAGAGCGCCCGTGTCGCCAGGCACGCAGCGCGCCTGGGGCACCGGCGATCGCCCCCGAGCGACAACCACTGGTCGCGCCTGACTCATCACGCACAACCCTGCCGGGACAGGCCCTGCCGCAGCCAAGGGCAGAGACCCCCCTGTCCCAGACCGGCGACGGCGCCGCCGGCCTACTCGGTGGGGACCCAGAAAACCCGTCTCCCGACTGGCCGTCGGGCTGCGGGCAATGGACCGAGCGTGGCCGATCGTGGTGCATTCTCGGCGCCCGCACAAGGGGGTTCATTACTCGCCGGTAACGGTCGGATAACCGAAGCCTGACGGCCTGGCGTCGATCAACGACACACGGTGGTTTCAACAGACCGGAATGATCCGGATATTGACGAACAGAAGTGGACAGAATTCCACCTCGGACTTACTCCAAGTAACAGTGGCCGCGTTTGCCAAGATTTGGCAAAACGCGGCCACTGCGGCACGACGGGGACTGACTTTTCACTTGGACACCACGAGCCCCGGCCCGAGGTGACCGGTCAGCGGACGGATCGCCGGGCAGGCCGGGGCAAATCCGGCGGAATACCGGACTCCGGGCACCTCCGCGCCCGGAGCGCGGCTCAGAAGAGCACGCGGGCGAGCGCCGTGCGCGCCGCCGTCACGCGCGGGTCGTCCGCGCCCACCACCTCGAAGAGTTCGAGCAGCCGCACCCGGGCGGCGTCCCGCTCCTCGCCCGCCGTGCGCCGGACCGTCTCGACGAGCCGCCCGAAGGCGTCCTCGACGTGCCCGCCGACCAGGTCGAGGTCGGCCGCCGCGATCTGCGCGCGGGCGTCGCCCGGCTTCTCGGCGGCGTCCTTGCGGACGGCCGCCGGGTCCATGTCCTGGACGCGGAGCAGGAGTTGGGCCTGGGCGAGGCCGAGCTTGGCCTCGGTGTTGGCGGGGTCGTCGCTCAGCACGTTCTCGTACGCCCGGACGGCTCCGCCCAGGTCGCCCGCGTCCAGGGCCTGGACGGCGGCCGCGAGCGCGGCGTCGTGCGGCCCCGCGGGCACGGGCGCGGGCCGCGCGTCTTCGGAGGCGTCCGCGTCGACGGTCAGGCCGGTGAGCCCGAAGCGCTCCTCCGCGACCTGCACCAGCTGGTCCAGGGTCTGGCGGATCTGCGCCTCGGGGGCCGCGCCCTGGAACAGCGGCAGGGCCTGGCCCGCGACCACCGCGAACACCGCGGGGATGCCCTGCACGCCGAACTGCTGCATCAGCATCTGGTTCGCGTCGACGTCGATCTTCGCGAGCAGGAAGCGGCCGTTGTACTCCTGCGTCAGCCGCTCCAGGAGCGGGCTGAGCTGCTTGCACGGCTCGCACCACTCGGCCCAGAAGTCGATGACGACGGGCACTTCGGTGGACCGCTGCAGTACCTCGCGCTCGAAACCCGCCTCGTCGACGTCGATGACGAGACTCGCGGGGGTGACGGCCCCGCCGCCGCCCTGCCGCGCCGCTTCGGCGCGCGCCTGCTCCGCCTTCGCCTTGGCCTCCTGGGCCGCCTTCACCGCGGCGAGGTCGACGACTCCGCTCATGGACATGTTCCGTGGCTGCATGAGTACATCCTCCCCCAAGCCGTGCGGGAACCGCGCCCGCCCGTCTTCCGCCACCGCGCTTCCAGGGAAGTCGCTTCGCTCCCTCATCCGCTCGCGGTCCCCCGCCGGATTGCGGGGCCGACCGGACGGACCCGGGCGCGGGTCCCGAGGAGGACCGTTCGTACCGTGTGTCGCGCGGGGTCCCCACCCCGTGCTCGTGGTTGCCGCCCTGGGGCGGTAGAGGTTCGCTCGCAGCGCCTCGCCGCCGGACGTGGCCGTACGGCCTCCGTGCGCGGCTTTCGCTACGGGTCGTAGCGTAACTGCATCCGGTCCGGCCCGGCACGGGGCCCCGAGTGATCTCCCTCACTCCCGGCTGGCCGCCGTGGTCGTACTGGCCGGTATGGTCGCGGGCATGCAGAGCCGCAGTACACCGTCCGCACGCTCCGGAGGCCGCCCGCGCAGCGCCGAGGCGGACGCCGCCATCCTCGAAGCGACCCGTGAGGCCCTGATCGACCTCGGCTGGACGAAGCTGACCCTCGGGGACGTGGCGACGCGGGCCGGGGTCGCCAAGACGACCCTCTACCGGCGCTGGGCGGGCAAGAGCGAGCTGGTCGTGGACGCGGTGGCGGAGCTCTTCGACGAGCTCGAACTGCCGGACAGCGGCAGCCTCGCCACGGACATCGAGAGCGTGGTCCTGCAGTTCGCGGCGCTGCTCGGGCGGCCCGAGACGAAGACGGCCCTGATGGCGGTGGTCGCGGAGTCCACGACGGACGCCCCGTTGCGGGAACGGGTCCGGGGCTCCATCGTCGAGCGGCAGAAGCGGCTCGTGCTCGAGGGGAGGCAGCGGGCGCAGGCCCGGGGCGAGTTGCCCGTCGAGCCCGACGCGATGGCTGCCGCCCGCACCGCCGATCTCATCTTCGACGTCATCGCCGGGGCCGTGGTGCACCGGGCGCTCGTCAGCGCCGAGCCGGTCGATACGGCCTGGGCCCACCGCTTCACCCTCCTCCTCCTGGGCGGCCTCTCCGCGACGTCTGGCCGGGGGCCTGACACGCCCTAGCCGCGGCCCGGCCCTGGCTCCCCCACTCAAAGGACCGCGCTACCGCGCTCGTCCTCAAACGCCGGACGGGCTCCAAAATGACGAACGACGGCGTGAGAGCCGCTAGGTCGGGGCCCGGCCAGGTCGCTGGGGCAGGTACGGGGGGAGTGGGTGGGTACAGACCCGCCGCGGCAGCGGCGGAGCCCGGGGTCAGACCTGGTAGCGGGATGGGGCGAAGAGGGCGAGGTTGGCCTCGACCCAGGCTGAGGTGTGGCGGAGGCCCTCCTTGAGGGAGACCTCCGGCGTCCAGCCGACCCACTCCCGGGCCCGGGAGTTGTCGGAGACGAGCCGCTCCACCTCGCTCCCGGCGGGCCGAAGCCGCGCGGGATCGACCACGACCCGAGCCACCCGCCCGCTCGCGGCGACCAGCGCGTCCGCCAGCTCCCCGATGGATATCTCCCGCCCGACCCCGAGGTTCACCACGTGCCCGAGCGCCCGCTCGCTCTCGGCCACGGCGAGGAACCCGCGCGCGGTGTCGGTCACGTACGTGAAGTCCCGCGTCGGCGTGAGGGAGCCGAGCTTGATCTCCCGCGCCCCGGAGTGCAGCTGCGCGAGGATCGTGGGGATCACGGCCCGCGCGGACTGCCGCGGCCCGTACGTGTTGAAGGGCCGCACGACCGCCACCGGCAGCTCGAAGGCGTGCCAGTGCGAGAGCACCGCCATGTCGGCGCCGATCTTCGAGGCGGAGTACGGGGACTGCGGCTGCAGCGGGTGGCTCTCGCTGATCGGCACCGCCCGCGCGGTCCCGTACACCTCGCTCGTGGACGTGTGGACGAGCCGCCGCACCGCGTGCCTGCGGCAGGCCTCCGCGACGTTCTCGGTGCCGACGACGTTCGTCTGCACGTACGCGCCCGGAGAGTCGTACGAGTACGGGATGCCGATGAGGGCCGCGAGGTGGAAGACGGTGTCGCAGCCGGCGACGGCGTCGGACACGCGCCCGGGGTCGCGGACGTCACCGGCGAGGAACTCGACCCTCGGGTCGCCGAGCAGATGGGCCAGGTTCCCCTTCTCCCCGTACGGCTTGTAGTGCACGAAGGCGCGGACGCGCGCGCCGCGCTCCAGGAGCAGGTCGACGAGGGTGGAGCCGATGAAGCCCTCGGCGCCGGTGACGAGGACGGTGCGGTCATGCCAGTCGAAGGAGGTCATGCGGCGTTCTCCCAGTGGGTGGAGGGGCGGTGGGCGGAGGGGTCCGCCCGGTGGGCGAGGTCGAGGACGCGCGCCGCGAGCAGGTCGGCGGCGCGGGCGTGCGGCCCCGGGTCGGCGGCTTCGCTCATCGCGGCGAGCCGGGCCGGGTCGTCGAGGAGCGGCCCGGTGAGGTCGGCGAGCCGGTCGGCGGTCACCTCCGCGTCGGGCAGGAGGAGGCCCGCGCCCGCGTCGGACAGGACCCGGGCGTTGTGGGTCTGGTGGTCGCCGGGCGCGTGCGGATAGGGCACGAGGACGGCGGGCACCCCGGTGCTGGCCAGTTCGGCGACGGTCGCCGAACCCGCGCGGCACACCACCAGGTCGGCGGCGGCGTACGCGAGGTCCATCCGGTCCAGATAGGGCACGGCGCGGGCGACGGCGTCGCCACCGTCGTACGCGAGCCGCGCCCGCGCCTCGTCGAGCGCGGCGGGCCCGGTCTTGATCAGCAGCTGGACGTCGGCGCGGTGGCGCCAGCGCGCGGCGAGCGCGAGCGCGGCCCCGGTGAGGCGGGCCGCGCCCAGGCTGCCGCCGTTGAAGAGGAGCAGCCGCGCCCCGTCCGGCACCCCGAGCGCGCGGCGGGCGTCGGCGCGCAGCGCGGCCCGGTCCAGGCGGGCCAGGGCGGCGGCGATGGGCATGCCGGTGGTGTGGGCGCGGTGGCCGCCGGGCAGGTGGGCGCGGCTGCGGTCGAAGGCGACGGCGATGTGCGGGGTGAGGCGCGCGGCGAAGCGGTTGGCGCGGCCGGGGACGGCGTTGGACTCGTGGATGAGGCTGGGCAGGCCCGCCATCCGGGCGCCGACGACGACGGGGGCGCTCGGGTAGCCGCCCATGCCGACGGCGACGTGGGCGCCCTGCTCGCGCAGGATGGCCCGGCACTGGGCGCCGGACTTCAGGAGGGCCGCGGGCAGCAGGTAGCGCTTGGCTCCGAGCGCGGGGTCGAAGGGGATCATGTCGACGGTGTGCAGGCGGTATCCGGCCTCGGGGATGAGCCGGGTCTCCAGGCCCCGCTCGGTGCCCACGAACGAGACCACGGCGTCCGGCACGGCCCGGCGCAGGGCGTCGGCGAGGGCGAGGCCGGGGTAGATGTGCCCGCCGGTGCCGCCCGCGCCGATCACGACGGACAGGGGCCCGGGCGGCCTTGGCACGGTGGCGGAGGTGACGGTTGGCTTCATGCCGACTCACCGTCCACGCCCGCTCTAAGAGGGTTTTAAGAGCCGTGTTTGGCACCTTGGGTGCATGAACGAGATCAGGCAGAGAGCGGAGGCGGGGCGCCCGGGGGCCGCGCCGCGCGGACCGGCCGCCAAGGTGCTCGTCGTCGACGACGACCCCGAGGTGCGGGCCGCCGTGGAGGACGCGCTCACCGTCGAGGGCTATCGGGTCCGCGGGGCCGGGGACGGCCAGCAGGCGCTGGCCGCCGTGGCCCGGTGGGAGCCGGGTCTGGTGGTGCTCGACGTGATGATGCCCGTCATGGACGGGCTCGCCGTCTGCCGTCAGCTGCGGGCGGCGGGCGACCGCACCCCGGTCCTTGTCCTGACCGCCCTGGACGCGGTGAGCGACCGGGTCGACGGGCTCGACGCGGGCGCCGACGACTACCTGGTCAAGCCCTTCGCCCTGGACGAGCTGGCGGCCCGGGTGCGCGCGCTCCTTCGCCGCGCGGCGGCGGAGGCGGGCGATCCCGGCGGCGCCGGGGACGAGCTGACGTACGGGGACCTGACCCTGGACCCGCGCACCCGCACCGGCCTGCGCGGCGGGCGCCGCGTCGAGTTCAGCCGCACGGAGGCCACGCTCCTCGAACTCCTGCTGCGCAACGCGGGCCAGGTCCTGCCGCGCGAGCTGATCCACGAGGCGGTGTGGGGGCGCGACTTCGGGCCCGACTCCAACTCCCTCGCGGTGTACGTCGGCTATCTGCGCCGCAAGCTGGAGTGCGGCGGCGAGACCCGTCTCGTGCACACCGTGCACGGCGTCGGCTACCGGCTCGGCTCGCCGTGAGCGCGGCCCGGCGCGCCCGCCGTGCCCTCGGGGCCCGCTGGCGGCGGCGCCGTCCGCTGCGCACCCGGCTCGCGGTGGCCGCGTCCGCCGCGGTGGCGCTGGTCGCGATCTGCGTGTGCACCGCGTCGTTCTTCGTACTCCGCTACAAGCTGTACCAGCAGCTCGACCAGAACCTGGCCCAGTCCGCGACCCTGGCCGCGCAGCAGCACCGCGCCGAGGACCGCAACTACGGCGTCCTCGCGGGCGAGTGCCGCTACCTGGGCGCTCCGGCCTGCGCCCAGGTCGTCCCCGCCGCCCAGGCCGACGACCCGAAGAAGCCGTACCTGCTCCCCGTGAACCGCTCCACGCGCCGGGTCGCGGCAGGCCAACTTCCCGCGTACTACTCGAACTTCACCCTCCCAGGCGGCAAGCCGGGGCGGATGCTCACCACCCCGCACGGCAAGGGCACCGCCGTGCAGGTCGCCCTGCGCGCCGACATCGCCGAGCGCGGGGTGCGGCAGACCGCCGCGATCCTGTCCGCGGTGGGCGGCGCGGGCGTCCTGCTCTCCGCGCTCGGCGGCTACTGGGTCTCGCGGACCGGCCTCGCGCCGGTCGCCCGGCTCACCGCGACCGCCGAGCGCATCGCGGCGACCCGGGACGCCCGGCACCGCATCGAGCTGCCGCCGGGGCCGCCGGGCCGCGAGGACGAGGTGACGCGCCTGGCCGCCACGTTCAACACGATGCTCGCCGAGCTGGAGGAGTCCGTCGCGGCCCGCCGCCGCCTCGTCGCCGACGCCTCGCACGAGCTGCGCACCCCGCTCACCGCGCTGCGCACGAACGCCGAACTGCTCGCCCGGGCCGATCTGTTGAACGCGGCCCAGCGGGACCGGGCCTCGGGCGCGCTCGCCCGTCAGCTGCGCGAGGTGACCGGGCTCGTCAACGACCTCATCGAGCTGGCCCGGGACGAGGAGCCGCGGCCGCTCCTGGAGGAGGTGCGGATCGCGCCCCTGGTCGAGCATGTCGTGAGCGCGGCGCGCGAGCACTGGCCCGCGATCGTCTTCACGTACGACACCGCTCCCGGCGCGGCCGCCCTCACCCTGCCCGGAGTCCCCTCCCGGCTCGCCCGCCTGGTCACCAACCTCCTGGACAACGCGGCGAAGTTCAGCCCGCCCGGGGCGGCCGTCGAGGTCTCCCTCTCCCCCACCGAACTGGCCGTCCGCGACCACGGTCCCGGCATCGCTCCGGAGGACCTCCCCCACGTCTTCGACCGCTTCTACCGCGCCGAGAAGGCCCGCGCCCTCCCCGGCTCCGGCCTCGGCCTGGCCATGGCCCGCCAGATCGCCCACGCCCACGGAGCCGACCTCCACGCGGAAGCGGCCCCTGGCGGAGGCGCCCTCTTCCGCCTGACGTGGCCGTAGCCCTCGCGGTGCGCCCCAGACCCGCCCCTTCCCGATCCGGGGGCTGCGCCCCCGTGCCCCCGTTTGTCGGCGCTCCGCGCCTCGTCCTCAAACGCCGGACGGGCTACAAGTAGCCCCTCCGGCGTTTGAGGAGCGGGGGTCTGGGGGCGGAGCCCCCAGGAATCGGGAAGGGGCGGGCCTGGGGCGCCACCCGCGAGGGTCAGAAGCCCGCAGGCTCCGTATACACCCCCCACTCCTCCCGGAGGACCCCGCAGATCTCCCCAAGCGTGGCCTCGGCCCGCACCGCGTCCAGCATGGGCCCGATCATGTTGGACCCGTCCCGCGCGGCAGCGATCATCGCGTCCAAGGAGGCCCGCACCTTCGCGTCGTCCCGGAGCCCCTTGCGGTCCGCGAGGACACGCACCTGCTCCCGCTCCACCTCGTGGCTGACGCGCAGGATCTCCAGGTCCCCGGTCACGGACCCGTGGTGGACGTTGACGCCGACGACCCGCTTGTCGCCCTTCTCCAGGGACTGCTGGTAGCGGAAGGCGGACTCGGCGATCTCGCCGGTGAACCAGCCGTCCTCGATGCCGCGCAGGATGCCGGAGGTGATGGGCCCGATGGGGTGCTGCCCGTCCGGGTGGGCGCGCAGCCCCCGCTCCTTGATCTGCTCGAAGATCTTCTCGGCGTCGGCCTCGATGCGGTCGGTGAGCTGCTCCACGTACCAGGAACCGCCCAGCGGGTCCGCGACGTTGGCGACGCCGGTCTCCTCCATCAGGACCTGCTGGGTGCGCAGCGCGATCTCCGCGGCCTGCTCGCTGGGCAGCGCGAGGGTCTCGTCGAGGGCGTTGGTGTGCAGGGAGTTGGTGCCGCCGAGCACGGCGGCGAGGGCCTCGACGGCCGTGCGCACGACGTTGTTGTACGGCTGCTGGGCCGTCAGGGAGACGCCCGCGGTCTGCGTGTGGAAGCGCAGCCACTGCGCCTTGTCGGTCCTGGCGCCGTACACCTCCTTCATCCAGCGGGCCCAGATCCGGCGCGCGGCGCGGAACTTGGCGATCTCCTCGAAGAAGTCGACGTGGGCGTCGAAGAAGAAGGACAGGCCGGGCGCGAAGACGTCCACGTCGAGCCCGCGGCTGAGGCCGAGCTCCACGTACCCGAAGCCGTCGGCCAGCGTGTACGCCAGCTCCTGCGCGGCCGTCGCGCCCGCCTCGCGGATGTGGTAGCCGGAGACGGAGAGCGGCTTGTACGCGGGGATCTCGCGGGCGCAGTGCTCCATGAGGTCGCCGATGAGGCGCAGGTGGGGCTCGGGCTCGAAGAGCCACTCCTTCTGGGCGATGTACTCCTTGAAGATGTCGGTCTGGAGCGTGCCGTTCAGCACGCTCGGGTCGACACCCTGGCGCTCGGCGGCGACCAGGTACATGCAGAAGGCGGGGACGGCGGGGCCGGAGATCGTCATCGACGTCGTGACGTCGCCGAGCGGGATGTCCTTGAACAGGACCTCCATGTCGGCGGCCGAGTCGATGGCGACGCCGCAGTGGCCGACCTCGCCGAGGGAGCGCGGGTCGTCGGAGTCGCGGCCCATCAGCGTCGGCATGTCGAAGGCGACGGAGAGGCCGCCGCCGCCCGCGGCGAGGATCATCTTGTACCGCTCGTTCGTCTGCTCGGCGTTGCCGAAGCCGGCGAACTGGCGGATGGTCCAGGTGCGGCCCCGGTACCCCGTCGGATAGAGGCCGCGCGTGAACGGATATTCGCCCGGCCATCCGATCCGTTCGAAGCCCTCGTACGTGTCTCCGGGCCGGGGCCCGTAGGCAGGCTCGACCGGGTCACCGGAGAGCGTCGTGAAATCGGCGTCGCGCTTCTTCGCGGCGTCGTACCGGGCCTGCCAGCGACGGCGGCCCTCCTCGATGGCGTGAGCGTCCATGCGTCCAATTTACTTGGACGTCCTAGTAAATGTCGATGGCTGACCGCCACGGGACGCCCCGTGGCGGTGCGGTTACGCCTTGGCGATGACGGGCGACCCGTCGCTGAGCAGCGGCTCCACCTCGCGCACGACCTTGCGCTCGACGAAGAACGCCGCCGTCGGGATGGTGCCGGACACCAGGATCCACAGCAGCTTGCCGAACGGCCACTTCGCCTTGGAGCCCAGGTCGAAGGCGAAGATCAGATAGATGATGTAGAGGACGCCGTGGACCTGCGAGACGACGAGCGTCAGGTCCTCGCCCTTCTCGAAGCCGTACTTCGCCACCATGCAGGCGCAGAGGATGAGGAGCATGACGGCGGTGACGTAGGCCATCACCCGGTAGCGGGTCAGCACGCTGCGTTTCATGGCTATGAGCGTAACCGTCCGGTTTACGCGATCTTCGGCCGCCCTACGGGGTGCCGCGCCCCGCGCTCACTCGTCCGCGAAGTCCTGCGCGGCGACGCGCAGCGGCCGCAGCATCGCGAAGATCTCGCCGCACTCCTCGGCGTCGTACACACCGAGGCCGAAGTCCATGGCCATCAGCTCGCGGGTGGCCTCGTCGACGACCTCGCGGCCCTTGTCCGTGATGGAGGCGAGGGTGCCGCGGCCGTCCTTGGGGTTCGGGCGCTTGTCGACCAGGCCGGAGCGGACCAGGCGGTCGACGGTGTTGGTGACGGAGGTGGGGTGCACCATGAGGCGCTCGCCGATCTTGGACATCGGCAGCTCGCCCGCCTTGGAGAAGGAGAGCAGCACCAGGGCCTCGTAGCGCGCGAAGGTCAGTCCGTACGGCTTGACGACCGCGTCGACCTCGGCGAGCAGGATCTGCTGGGCGCGCATGATGGAGGTGATCGCGCCCATGGCGGGCACGGACCCCCAGCGCTGCTTCCAGAGCTCGTCGGCGCGGGCGATCGGATCGAAGGGGAGACTGAGCGGCTTCGGCACAGCGTCGACCTTAGCCGCCGGGCCCAGGCCGGTCAGCCCCAGTCTCACGATGCGGCAGCGCGTTCGCTTTCCGGGCCGCGCGCCCCGGTCAGAGGGCGCCCGGACACCTCCGGCGCACCCGGCGCGCTGCCCCGGACCTCCCCACACAGCAGACCACCCCGAGCCCCGGGCCCGGCTCCTCGGCCGGGGCCGCGCCGCTGTCGTCACCGCGCACGCCGCTCGGTATCGCGCTAGCCCAGGGCGGCTGACGCGTCGGGGGTCCCACGGGCGGCTGACGCCCGGGGGCGTCGGCGGTGTCGCGCGCCCGGGCGATTAATCCCTTATGTCACGATTGCCGCGCGCCCACCCGTACGTCACGTCACCGTCGCCCTAGGGGGCTGGATGCACCGGCTGCTCCGTACGTTCACGGCACTCACGGCCGTCGCCGCCTTCGGGCTCGCGGCGGGGTGCTCGTCCGGGCCGGGCTCCGGCGGCTCCGGCGGCTCCGGCAAGAAGGAGGCCGCGCCCCCTACGGGCGCGAAGGCCGCCTCGCACTCCTTCTGGGTGGACCCGCAGAGCGCGGCCGCCCGGCAGGTGCGCCGGTGGACGGAGGAAGGCCGCACCCGGGACGCCGAGGCGCTGAAGCGGATCGCCGAGCAGCCGATGGCGGTGTGGCCCGCGGGCGACGACCCGGCCCCGGACATCCGCGAGGCCACCGCGGGCGCCGCCCGGGAGGGGCGCACGGCCGTGCTCGTGGCGTACAACATCCCGCACCGCGACTGCGGACAGCACTCCGCGGGCGGCGCGCCCGACGCCGGGTACTACCGGCAGTGGCTCGGCTCCTTCGCCGCCGCCATCGGGGAGAGCCCGGCCCTGGTGATCCTGGAGCCGGACGCGATCCCGCACATCGTGGACGGCTGCACGCCGGGCCAGTACCACGAGGAGCGCTACCAGCTGCTCTCCGAGGCGATCCAGCGGCTCAAGCGGCAGCCGCGCGTCAAGGTCTACCTGGACGCGGGCAACCCCGGCTGGATCGCCGACGCCCGCAAGCTGACGCAGCCGCTGCGGCAGGCCGGTGTCGACGCGGCCGACGGCGTCTCGCTCAACGTCTCCAACTTCCAGAGCGACGAGACCACCAAGGCCTACGGCCGCACGCTGTCCGGAACCATCGGCGGCAAGCACTTCGTCATGGACACCAGCCGCAACGGCCGGGGCCCGCTCGCGGGCGACCGCCAGGACGCCTGGTGCAACCCGCCGGGCCGCGGCCTCGGCACCCCGCCCACCGACAGGACCGGCGACCCGCTGCTCGACGCCTACCTGTGGATCAAGCGGCCCGGTGACTCCGACGGCCCGTGCCGTGGCGGCCCCGCGGCCGGGCAGTGGTGGCCCGACTACGCGCTCGGGCTCGTCCGCAACGCGAAGGCCTAGCCCGCCCGCTGATCACTCTGGCCAAAGTGCCCCGGGGCTGGCAGCCTCGGGGCACATGCGCGAGGACTTGTCGCAAGCGGGCTACGGCATTCGGTTCGAGTGGGGCCCGGCCGGGGCGAAGCAGCTGGCACCGGCCGTGTCCTACCTGGTGGTCGTCGACGTACTGTCCTTCACCACGTCGGTGTCGGTCGCGGTGGAGGCCGGGGCGCGGGTCTTCCCCTACGCATGGCGGGACGAGAGCGCCACGGCGTTCGCCCGGCAGCTGGACGCGAGCCTGGCGGTCGGGCGGCGCGCGGTGACCGCGGCGACCCCGTGGTCGCTGTCCCCCGCGGCCCTGCGGCGCGCCCCGTTCACCGAGCGCCTGGTGCTGCCGTCCCCGAACGGCTCGGCGATCGCCGCCGCCGCGGGCGGCGCGGACGTGGCCGCCGGGTCGCTGCGCAACGGCTCCGCCGTGGGGCGCTGGCTCGCCGGGCAGGGCCTCGGCACCGCCGAGCGGCCCGTCGGGGTGATCGCGGCGGGCGAGCGGTGGCCGGACGGCACCCTGCGGCCCGCCGTCGAGGACCTGCTCGGCGCGGGCGCCGTGATCGCGGCCCTGCGCGAGCACGGCGGCACCGGGCTCTCGCCGGAGGCCGCCGCGGCCGCGGCCGCGTTCGCCTCGGCCGTGGACGTCGGGGCGGCCGTCGCGGACAGCTCCTCCGGCCGGGAGCTGGCCGACGACGGCTTCGCCGACGACGTGGCCGTCGCGACGGAGCTGAACGCGAGCACCCAGGTCCCCGTCCTGCGGCACGGGGCGTTCGTGCCCGCGTGAACCTCCGCCGCGCGTCGGCTACTTGACGTGCACCCACTTGGCCTCGGAGGAGGCCCCGTCCGCGTCCGTCACGAACAGCATGTACCAGCCGGGCGGCACGAGCGCCGCGTCGCCGCGCGGCACCTCCACCGTCACCGAGCCCTCGCCCTTCGTCAGGCCGAGCGCGATGGAGCGCTGCTCGACGTCCGTGGTGTGCGTGACCGCGCTCGGGCGCATGAGCCGGGCCGAGGCGAGCTTCTCGGGGTGCGGCGTACGGAAGGTGGCCCGGCCGTCCGCGGGCAGGGTCTCGGGGCCCTCACCGAGGACGGGGCGGTCCTTGCCCGCCTTGTGCAGCGCGGGCGGGGTGAAGATCTCCATGCGCTGCTCGAAGTGGCCCAGCTTGGTGTTCTGTTCGTTGTCGAAGAGCGGGTCGGAGCCGAAGGTGGCCACGCGCCCGTCGGGGAGCAGCAGCGCCTCGGAGTGGTAGTTGCGGCCCACCGTGGGCTCGGCCGCGGTGCGGAAGGCGCCGCGCCCGGCGTCGGCCTTGGGGTCGTAGAACTGCGCCTTGAGGATGTTGCTGCCGCTGCGGCCGCGGTAGTCGGACGAGCCGTTGGTGGTGAACACGGAGTCGTCCGGCATGATCACGCTGTTCAGGTAGCGGGTGCCCTGCGGCAGCCGCGGCCCGGTCTTGAAGGAGGGGTTGGCCTCCTTCAGGTCGATGACGGCCGTGCGGCGCGTGGCCTTGTCCGACTCGCCGACGCCGCCCCCGCCGAGGATCATCACCTTCTGGTCCTGGGCGGGCGGAAGCAGCACGGACGCGGACGTCTCGGTCTGGTCGAGGTCGGTGAGCCCCGGCACCTTGGTGAAGGTGTTGGTCTCCAGGTCCCACAGGCCCGGCTTGCGCCCCTTGTCGGCGGGCCCGTACCCGGCGTTGGACGCGGGGTAGAAGAGCTTGCCGCCCTTGGTGAGGAACAGCGCCGGATAGCTCGGGAAGTAGCGCTTGGGCCCGTCGGTCCACTTCTTGGTCTTCGGGTCGTAGATCTCGTTGTCGCCGGGGTCGATGACACCGACGTCGTCGAGCCCGGACACCGCGAGGACCCGGCCGTCGTCGAGGCCGACGAGCGTCGGGTACCAGCGCGCCTTGTCCATCGGCTCCACGGCCACGTACCGCTCGGCCACCGGGTCGAACTCGTACGCCGCCTTGATGCCCTGGAAGTCCTGCTTGTCCATGGTGAGCTTCTCGGCGATGCCGTACGTGTTGTCGGCCTCCTTGCCGGTGAGGCCCTCGATCTCGTACTGCGCGGCCTTCTCGGTGACCGCCTCCTTGCCCTCCTGCGCGGCCTCCACGAAGACCCGGGCCTCGCTCGCGGTGACCTTCGTCTTCCAGGGCTGCATCACCCCGGACTTGGAGTACGTGATCTGGAAGTCCCGCTTGGCCTTGGGGACTTCGACGTCGAACTTGCTGACGTACTCGACGCCGGACGGCGAGCGGAACCTGGTGCCCTTCTTCAGGACGACCTTTTTGTCCGGGTTCTCGTTCTTCACGCGCATGCCGCCGCCCGCGCGCTCCACCTCGCCGTCGAGCAGCTCGTACCGGGCGGTGCCCCCGGCGACGAGCAGCCGTCCGTCGGGCAGCTGGGCGTGCCCGGCGCAGAAGAAGTCCACCGGGGTCGGCACCTTCTTGAAGGTGTTCTTCTTCGGGTCCCACAGGATCGTGTCGAAGGACCCGGCGTCGAATTTCTTCTGCTCGTTGCCGGAGCCCGCGACGATCAGCACCTTGCCGGTGTGCAGGAGCGCCGCGTGAATGGCGTTCGTACGGAACTCCTTGGGGATGCCGACCTGCTGCCACGAGCCGTACTTCTTCTTGTAGCCGGGCCGGGAGATCTTGTACGCGTGGTACTTCTCCTCGGCGAAGGAGACGGCGGCGGGGGCGTTGAGGCCGATGAGCAGCGCGCCCGCGCCGGCGCCGAACGCGATCTTCTTGGAACGCTGGGAGAGCTTCGTGAGGCGCAGGGCCATGGCGTCAGTTACCTCCAGTGGTCGTGCCGGTGGCGAAGGCGGGCTCCGGCTCGCCGTCGGGGCCGCGCTCCGCGAGCCGCTGCCGCGCCGCCTTGCGGGCCCGGCGCTCCCTGACGGCGGTGACGCCCCACACCGTCACCGGCGCGAGCGAGATGGCCATGGCGAGGACGGCCCAGGTGCGCATCGCCACATGGGTGTGGCCGAGGACGAACGAGGCGACGAGCGAACTGGCGAGCACCGCGGCCCAGAACAGATGGATGCGGAAGGTCAGCAGCCGGTCGGACGTGGCGCCACAGCCCTTGGGCGTGACGACGAAGCGGCTCGGGCGGCGAAGCAGCGCGGCGCCGAGCGACTTGGCGTAGATGGGCGCGGAGAGCGCGGACATCGCCATGCCCGCGAGGCCGCCCGAGCCCTCGGGTTCGTGCGGCGAGACGTTGTGCCGCCGGTTCCAGAGGTAGAGGCCGATCTGGAGGGCCGCGGCGTCGCTGTAGAGCATGAGCCACACGGACGCGGCGACCTGCGTGCCCGAGGCCCCGAACCACAGGAACAGGACGCAGCTGAGGATGCCCAGGAGCCAGTTGACGGCCGTCATCGGGTAGTAGACGAGCATCAGGGTGTACGAGAACAGGCGCCCGGGCGGCATCGTGAACGGCGCCTTCCAGTACTGCTTGAACAGCGTCTCGTAGGTGCCGCGCGACCAGCGCGTCTGCTGGGTGAAGAAGTCCGTCCAGGACGCCGGTCCCTCGCCGACGGCGAGCACGTCCGGGGTGTACACCGACCGCCAGTGCCGCCGGGTCTCGGGGTTGCGGTGCCGGTGCAGCTCGAAGCCGGTGGCCATGTCCTCGGTGATGGAGTCGTAGAGGCCGCCGACCTGCCGCAGGGCGGCGATCCGCACCACGTTGTTGGTGCCGACGAACATGGGCGCCCGGTAGCGGTTCCCGGCCCGCTGGATCAGCGCGTGGAACAGGAACTGCTGCGACTCGGCGGCCTTGGTGACGGGCGAGACGTAGTTGCCGTACACCTGCGGGCCGACGACGAACGCGACGTCCGGGTCCCGGAAGAAGCCCATCATCCGCTCCAGGAAGTTCGGCAGCGGGACGTGGTCGGTGTCGACGGAGGCGAAGAATTCGTAGGCGTCGCCGTGCATCGCGAGCCAGGCGTTGTAGTTCCCGTGCTTGGTGCGGGTCTTGTGCGGGCCCTTCTTGCGGTTCCACTCCGGGACGCCGTTGCGGGTGAAGTGCCGCACGCCGAGCTCCGCGCACAGGGCCTTCGCCTCGTCGTCGTCGCCCTCGTCGAGCAGCCACACGTCGAGCGGTCCCGTGTGGTGTATCCGCACGGCGCCCTCCAGCGTGGCGCGGACCATGGACAGCGGCTCCTTGCCCGGAACGTACGTCGTCAGGAACGCGACGCGGGTGCCCGGCTCGGGCACGACCGGCACGGGGTCGCGGGCCACCATCGTCGCGTGCGCGATCGACACGACGTTGACCAGCATGAACAGCTCGATCAGCCCGATCGCGACGAGCATCGTCACATCGAGGCCGACCAGCCAGCGGTCGCCGCCCTCGCGCTCGGTCCAGTGCGTGGGCCAGACGAGGTACACCAGCAGGACGCCGGTGAGCAGCGGGGCGAGCGTCATCAGCAGGACGGCGCGTATTCGGCGGGGCTCGCCGGCGAGGAGCGACCTGTACTGGACCCGGTAGCCGTGGCGGCCCTCCTCGGGCTGCGTGAGCGGTCCGGCCAGCCGGCTGTGGGTGTCGTAGTCGTAGCCCTCCGGCCGCACGGTGCCCTCCTGGTGATCGACGTGAACGAACGGGTCGATACCCACACACAAAGGGACAACTGGCGGCGTGTCGAATGGGGCGCGTCCGAGTGAGTGCCCTTACGCTGCCGACTTCGCCTCGGCGGCCCCCCTCCCACCCGCCCACCCGTTACTGGCTTCCCAGGGGGTAGGGGTCTCTCGTGGGGGTCACTCGTGGGGGTCACTCGCCGTCAGCGGCCGCGGCTCCGCCGCATCGGCGAAGGCAACCCACAGCCGCCAACGGCGACCAGCCCCCACCGGAGACGCTCGCCCCACGTGAGAGCGGGAGGCGAGGGTCAGGGCGGGGTGGGGCGGGTGCGCTCGGCCCAGGCGGCCACCGCCGGGGTGGCGAGCCCGGCGAGGGCGAGCAGCGCGCCGAGGAGGACCCATCCAGGTCGGCCCCAGCTGAGGCAGGCGAGCGTCACCACGGAGGGACCGACCGTCGTGGCGGCCGTGAGCGCGGTCTGGGACAGCCCCAGGTACTGACCCTTGGCGTGCTCGGGCGCCAAGGTCATGGTGAGTTCCATCTCGGCGGAGACCGTGAGCAGTTCGGCCACGATCGAGGCGAGCAGGGCGATCACGAGCACGATGACGGCCGGGAGGAGGGCCCGTCCGGAGGCCAGGGCCGTCAGCAGGCAGAAGACCCCCGCGAAGACGCCCCCGACCGCCATGGCACGGCCTGCCTTGCGGGGTGTGTTCACTCTGCGCGCGGTCCTGGTGAGCAGGCAGGCGATGGACAGGGTGTTGGCCACGCCGAACACGGCGACGAGCCAGCCGGGCCCGGCGGTGCGCAGGGTGATCCACAGGGGCAGGGCCACGGTCACCACGGTTTCGAGCAGGACGAGGGTGGCGTAGATGAGGCAGATGCTCAGGTAGGGCAGGTCGGTGAGGGCTTCCCAGCGTGACCCGGCGCGGCCCGCCTCAACGCCGGGTCCGTCCGGGGCGGGGGCGGAGTCCTTGGCCGCCGGGGCCGCCAGGCCCACCGGCAGGGCCAGGAACAGCAGGCCCTGGCCCGCGGTCAGGACGCAGCAGACGACGATGGCGGCGCGGTACGCGGTGGCCGAACCGGCCGCGATGACCAGGCCGCTCGCCGCCATGCCGACCATCATGGCCAGGTTGGAACGGGCCGTGACCTTGGCCCGGAAGACCGAGGCGCGCGGCCCGCCGAGCCGGGCCACGATCGTCTGCCGCATGGTCGCCGCGGTCATCTGGAAGCCCGCGGCGGCGACAAGGACGCCCACCAGCGCGGCGTAGGAGTCCACGAGCAGGATGCAGACCTCGGTCGCGGCGAGGAGCAGATAGGACAGCGCGGCACCGAGCCGGGGCGGGACGGTGGTGTCGGCGAGGCGCCCCGCCGGGACACCGAGCAGCATCGCGCAGGCCCCGGCGACGGTGAGGGCCAGGCCGATCCGGGAGGCGGCCAGGTGCAGGTGGGTGCTGAAGTACAGGACGGTGAGGGTGGACAGCAGGCCGTACCCGGCGTTGCCCGTCATCGAGGCACCGATGACGATTCGCTGTGCCCGCGCGTCGGAGGGGTCGGGACGGTCCGCGGCGGGGTCGGGGGCCGGGGGTGACGTGGCGGGGGAGGCGATGGTGTCGGTCATGGCGGCAGCCTCGCGGCCCTGGGTCTACCCGCTCTCTGCGCCGCGTCTGCGGCCCGAGGCCCGGCCCGGCCCGGCCCGGCCCGGCCCCGGCAACGCGAAGCACCCGGCCTCCCGCACGGACGACGGACGGGGTGGGAAACCGGGTGCGGGGGGGCGCCTGCCGGGCGCGGCTACTGCTCGCTGGTGCGCTTCTGCACGGCCGCTCCTTCCGTCGTTCCCTTACTCAGTGGTTCCGTGCGGAATCCGGCAGGAACGACGCTGTCGGTGCGCGGTCTCCCCGCTCTCTACGGCGTGTCCACGGAGGCCAGGATGCCGGAGACGCGGTCGGCGTCCTGCGCCATGGCCAGGCTGGTGTAGAGGGCGAGGGCGGAGCGCAGGTGGGTCCGGGCTGCCGCCTCCCGGCCGGCTCTGACGAGTGCTCTGCCCATGGCCTGGTGGGCGCGGGCCGTGATGAGCTCCTCGTCGCACAACACAGCGCCTTCCACGGCCGCTTCGGCATGGGCGAGCGCGCGCCGCAGCAGTGCGTCCCGGGGGCCGGAGGCAGCGGCCGTGTACGTCTCGGCGGCCCGGTAGTGGCAGATCGTCTCGATCGTGCTCCGTTCGAACGCGCGGGCGATGGCCGCCGCCCGCTCGTAGACCTCGGCTGCCTCCACGGACCGTTCGCCTCGGTGGTACGCGTCTCCGGCGATGATCAGGTGGCTGATCTGCATGTCACGCTTCCCCGCCCGTTCGAACCAGGCCGCCGATTCCAGTGACCGCGCCGCGATGGTGGCCAGGTCCATCTCCCGGTCGGGGGCACGCGTCTCGACCTGGAGCGCCGTGGCGTACTGCTGGCGCACCAGGGCCTCGTGGCCGGTCAGGGACGCCGCTTCGGTGCTCAGCCGGGCATGGGGGCGTGCGGCCCGGTAGTCGCCCAGCTGGTGCAGGATCACGGCGGCCCCTTCGTGGGCGTTGCTGAGCAGGTAGTGCGTTCGCGGGTCGTCGGCGGGGCTGTTGTCGGCGTACCGGATCGCCTCCTGGAACGCGCTGAGGGAGGTGGCGGGCTGTGGTCCGCCGAGGCGGAGGGCCCCCAGTGCACAGCAGGCCGCGCCGTGGACGAGGTCGTCGGAGTGGGCGCGGCCGCCGGGAGCCGTCGCGACGGCCAGTAGCTCAGCGGCCTCCAGCACGGGGCCCATGGGCACGGCGTCCTTCCAGCAGCTGAGCAGGCCGAGGAGAGCCACAGTGTGGGCGGCGGCGTGCCGGTCGCCCTCGGCCGCCACCTGGACGGACAGGGTCACCAGGGCGGGCAGTTGCGCGCGTATCCAGGCCAACGCGGTTGCGTTGTCGACGATGTCGGGGGCGCCGGGGCTCACGGTGGGGACGTCGCCGTCGGGACCGAGGTACGGGATGACGCCCGAGGCCGCGAGCCGCAGGGCGGTGCGGACGCTGGCGTGGCAGAAGTCCGTGGCGCGGGTGAGGGCGGCGATGCGTTCCTCGTCGGCGAGCCGGTGGACTGCCTTGTCGCGGGCGTAGGCGACGACCAGGTCGTGGAAGGCGTAGTGGCCGGGCTCGGGTGAGGTCAGCAGCGCGGTGTCGACCAGCTCCTCCAGAACCGTTTCTGCTCGGTCTTCGGGGAGGTCGAGCACCGTGGCCGCGGCGGCCAGGCTCCAGTCGTGCACCTTGGGGACGGCCAGGGTGACGAAGGCGGTGGCCTGGTCCGGGGTGAGCTGGTCGAAGGAGAGCGCGAAGGCGCGGTCGACGCTCAGGTCCCCGGTGCGCAGCTCGCCGAGGAGCCGGTCCTCGCTGGACAGCCGGTCGACCATGGACCGCACGCTCCAGCGAGGGCGCTGGGCGAGACGGGTCGCCATGATGCGCAGTGCCAGGGGCAGGTGCCCGCAGGCCGCCGCGAGGGCGGCCACGTCGGCCGGTTCGGCCTGGGCGCGCTGCTCGCCGATGATCGCCGTGATGAGCCTCTGGGCCTCGCTCCGCTCCATCCCGTCGAGGACGACCGCTGTGCTCACCGCGGTGGTCACGCGGGTGCGGGAGGTGATGAGGGCCGCGCTGCGGGGAGCGGGCGGAAGCAGCGGGGTGAGCTGGGTGGCGTCGGCGGCGTCGTCCAGAACCACGAGGATCCGCTTGTCGGCCGTAACGCTCCGATACAGGGCGGCGCGCTCCCGCGTGCCCTCGGGCAGCCGCTCCGGGGCGACGCCGAGCGCGAGCAGGAAGTCGGCCAGGATGTCGCCGGCCTTGGCGGGCGCGTCGGAGGCTCCGTGCAGGGAGGCCCACAGGCGTCCGTCGGGGAAGTCCTCCACGACGGCGTGGGCGACCAGGGTGGCCAGCGTGCTCTTCCCCTCGCCGCCCATGCCGGTGATGAGGCCCACCGCGTGGTCGGTGGTGCGGAGCGTCCCGGCAAGGCGTGCCACGTGTTCGTGGCGTCCGGTGGCGTCCGCCGGGGGTGCCGGAAGCTGGTGCGGCACGATCTTCGGCGGTGCGGGCGGGGAGAGCGGTGCGGGCGTGGGCGCGGGCGGTGCGGCGGGTGCGGGAGCGGCGGGCCGGGGTACGGCGAAAGGGGGGCCCGGGTCGTCGCCGCGCAGGATGGCGTCGTGGACGTGGGTCAGTTCCTGGCCGGGGTCGATGCCGAGTTCCTCGGCGAGCGTGTGGCGCACCTGACGGTAGACCTGGAGTGCCTCGGCCTGCCGCCCGCTGCGCAGCAGTGCGCGCATGTGGGCGGCGTGCAGGTGCTCGGCGTAGGGGTGGTCGGCGCAGGCGCCGGCGATGTCCGACAGGGCCTCCGCGTGCTGCCCCAGGGCTAGGCGCTGGTCGAACCAGCGCTGGCGGACGCCCTCGCGCAGCACGGTCAGGGACTCGCGCTGCCGCGCGCACCAAGGGCCGGGCAGTCCGGCAAGGGCGATGCGCCCGGACCACAGGTCGAGGGCGGCGGACAGCCGTGCCGCTTCCGCCTGCGGGTCGTCCAGGGCCGGTGTGTTGGCCGCCCGGAGGAACGCGGTGGCGTCCACGTCGGCGGGGTCGGCGTCAAGGAGATAGCCCGCCGGGGTGCGGACGATCAACGACGGTGCCAGCGCCTTGCGGAGCCTCAGCACGTAATTGGTGATCACGTTGGTGGCGCTGGCGGGCGGCTCGTCGTCGTACAGGCCGTCGATGATCTCTTCCGCCCCGACCGGCGTGCCGGCCCGCAGGGCCAGAGCGGCGAGTACCGCCATTTGCTGCGGTGGCATCGTCAGGGCCGGACCGCCGTTGTACGACACGGTCGGTGGTCCGAGCAGCACGAACCGGTACGAGTCCATGGTCCCCCCTGTGACGCCCCCCTGTCCGGCCCCCGCCGGACAGGGCACTCTAAGTCACCGCGAGAGGGGCGGCGGAGTGTTCTCCGGGCGTGTCGGCACGGGGGAATCCGCAGGCGGTCGCAGGTGAGATGCCCCGGGAGCGCGGGGCGGGTTCGTGCGCGTTGACTTTCTGTAGACCCCGCGTTGGCCACAGGTAGCGATGCTTCTTCTGCGACCGGGTCCACCGGAAGCGCAGCCGCACCGGCTGAACCAGGAGAAGGAGGTGACCGACATGAAGAAGATCTCCCGACGGGGTACCCGATACAACATCCGGTAATGCCACCCAGGCCGCCGGGCTTCGCGTCTCCGCGAGGCCCGGCGGCCTGGCCGTGTCCTGCCACGAACCCACAGCCGCCGACGGCGCCCGGCCCCCGCAAGAGGCGCCCACCCCGCGTGCGACTGGCAGCGGGCGGGCGGGAGGTCCAGGTCAGAGCCGCCGCACCGTGCGGAGCCGGTGGCGCACGGCCCGCTGCCCCACCACCCCGAGCCCCTCCACCACCGCGACCAACTCCCCAAGCCCCTCCAGCGCGTCCAACGCCCGCTCGGCCCCCTGGGGATCCACCCCCTCGTACAGTTCGAGCCCCACGAACGACGACGCCACGGCCCGCGCGAGCCCCACCGTGTCCACGAACTCCCCGAGCGGCGACGCCCCGAGCACCCGGGTGAGGACCTGCTCGACCTCCTCGATCCACAGGGAGAGCCCGGCGGCGGTCGCCGCGGCGAGCCGCGGCTGGGTCTGCGCCCCGGCGAGCAGCTGCCCGAGCACGGCCACGGCCCCCGCCGCCCGCTCCTCCTCGTGCATCCGCCGCCCGAACTCCAGGAGCTCCCCGAGCGTGGAGATCGCGGCGAGGGCGTCCCGGTAGCGGGCGACCCGCTGCTCCGTGCCGTACCGGCAGGCTTCCGAGAGCAGTTCGTCGACCGACCCGAAGTGGTAGAAGACGAGCGCCTGGTTCACCCCGGCGGCAGCCGCCACGCTGCGCGCGGACGTCTTGGCGATGCCCTGCTCGGTGAGCGTGCGCAGCGCCCCTTCGAGCAGCTTCTCGCGGGTCTCCGCGCTCACGCGCGCACCTCCTCGCGCACGGGCCGCAGGCCGGGCCGCACCCCGCACTCCCGCACGTCCCGGTACGCGGCCCGGAACCGGCCCTCGTACCCGAACAGCGGCCCCACGTACCGGTTGGCGACCCGGACCCGGACGCGGAAGCACCCGGCGGCGTCGTCGTACGACTCGCGCACCTCGGCGTCGCCGCCGACGAGGTCCGGCACGCGGACGTCCACCGGCCCCTCCCGGAACCGGTGCTCTCCGGAGCGGATGAGGAGCGAGCCGTCCGGCTCGGCCGTGAGGTGGAGGTCGCTGGCGAGGTGCTGGTGCGTGCCGAGGTAGTCGAGCACGCGGTCGCCCTCGGGGGCGAGGACCATCTGGGCGTCGAAGCGCCGGGCCCGCCCGGGGAAGTGGAAGGTGCGCACGAAGCTCACCGTCTCACGGCCGAAGGTGTCGGCGTACGGCACGTTCTCGATGGTGAACGGGACGTTCCGACCGGTGCGCGGGACGAGGATGTGCCGGGTCGCGCCGACCGCGAGGAACGGCTTCACGAAGCCGCGGCCGTGCCAGATCCGGTCCATCACGCCGTAGCCGACGCAGGCCTCGCCGCTGTCGAGCCCGACGGAGAACCGCCGCCGCAGCTGGGGGTGCAGCCGCTCGAAGTCGGCGCCGAGGACGGTACGGAAGATCGAGGTCATGCGGGCTTCTCCTGCGGGTCGAGGGGCGCGGCGGCGGACAGGCGGTCGAGGACGCGGGGCGCCCGGGTGCGCCGCGGGGGCCTGCGCAGACAGCGCCGCGCGGCGGGCGTGCCGGGCAGCGGCGGCACCAGGAGCGCCACCAGGGCGGCGCCGAGCGCGGCCACCGGCCCGCCGCACAGCCCCGCCGCGGCCACGGCCAGGCCGCGCGCCCCGGTGTCGGCGGCCGCGTGCGCGAGGGCGCGCTCCGGGGTGATGCCGCGCTCCAGCCAGAGCCGGAGCCGGTCGAACGACCACGCCGTGGCCCAGCCCATGAGCGGGCGGAAGAGCAGCCGGTCGGCGGCCGCGCCGGGGCGGCCCCAGCGCGGCCGGTAGTCGTAGCCCGTGAGGAAGCGGACGCCGTCGCCGGTGGGCACGTAGCGCCAGTAGCCGCTGCCCTCGGCGAGCAGCGAGAGCGGATGCGGCGAGGCGAACCGGAGCGCCGAGGTCCGGGTGCCGTCGGGCCTGCGCTTCTCGCCCGCGCTGACGCCGGTCCCGGCGACGGTGAGGAAGGGCAGCACGCGCGTGGCGTACCGGAAGTGCTGCGGTTCGCCCTCCCTGGCGGGCAGATAGTCGATCTCCGTGAACCGGAGGTCCCACCGCTGGTGCGCGGCGGGCTCCTGGGTGTGCGCCCACAGGTCGTCGATGTCGGCGCGGATCAACGCTTCGATGTACAGGCTCACTGGAAACCCCCACGTCAGCACGGTTTGAGCGACCGCTTTGAGCACTCGCTCAACTTCGGCTGTCGCAACGTAGCAGGCATTTGAGCGATCGCTCAACTCCTCCGGGATGGCGGATGAGGACAGCGAAAGGCCCCCGCCGGTGCTCGGCGGGGGCCTTTCGGAAGGGTGACGTCAGCCCTGGCTGTCAGCCCTGGGAGAGGTGTCGTTCCACGGTCTCGACCTTGGAGGTCAGGCCGTCGGTCACACCGGGGCGGACGTCGGCCTTCAGGACGAGGGAGACGCGGGGAGCACGGGCCTCGACCGCGGCGACGGCGCGCTTGACCACGTCCATCACCTCGTCCCACTCCCCCTCGACGGAGGTGAACATCGCGTCGGTGCGGTTCGGCAGGCCCGACTCGCGCACCACGCGGACGGCGTCGGCGACGTACTCCCCCACGTCCTCGCCGACGCCGAGCGGCGTCACGGAGAAGGCGACGATCACGCGTTCACGACCCCCTCGCGGCGGGCGCGCGAGGCGATGACCGCGGCCTCGGCCTCACGCTTGAGCTTGCGGTCGGCGAAGAAGCCTCCCGTCGGCAGGACGGAGAGCACGAAGTACAGGGCGGCCGTCTTCAGGCTCCACTTGGTGCGGTTCCAGGCGTCGGCCCAGAACAGCACGTAGAGCACGAAGAGCACGCCGTGGATCATGCCCATCGCCGGCACGGCGTTGAAGTCCGTGGTCCGCTTGAGCACCGAGCAGACGATCAGGAGGAGGAAGGACACGGCCTCCGGAACGGAGATCAGACGGAGGCGGCGGAGTGCGGAAGCGGTGTTGATGTCCACGAGTCACCTTCGGGGGCGGGGATCGACGTCGATCTTGTGAACGGATGCACAAGCGTCCCCCATTGTGGCATCAGGGATCAACCGGGGTGCGTTCAGGGTCGGTCACCCTGTCGCCGCGCACCGCGCTGCGGATACCTTCGCTGTCGTGGCTACGTTCCGAGTGCAAGGCAGCAGAGTGCTCGCCGTCGACATGACAGGCGACTCGGTCAAGGCGAAGAACGGCTCGATGGTCGCCTATGACGGCACGATGAACTTCAAGAAACTGACGGGGGGCGGCGAAGGCATCCGAGGCATGGTCACCCGTCGTCTGACCAATGAGCAGATGACGGTGATGGAGGTGAAGGGCCACGGCACGTGCTGGTTCGCCGACCGTGCGGCGGAGATCAGCCTGGTCGCCCTCCAGAGCGAGAAGCTGTACGTGGAGGCCAGCAATCTGCTGTGCACGGACGCGAGCCTGCGCACCGGCACCACGTTCACGGGCCTGCGCGGCGCCAGCCAGGGGAACGGCGTCTTCACGACGACCGTGGAGGGCACCGGCCAGGCGGCGATCATCTCGGACGGCCCGGCGGTCGTCCTGCGCGTGACGAAGCAGTACCCGCTCCATGTCGACCCGGGCGCCTATGTGGCACACCAGGGCAATCTCAAGCAGAGCTTCCAGTCCGGCGTCACCTTCCGCCATCTGTTCGGCGAGGGCGGCGGCGAGGCCTTCCAAATCCGCTTCGAGGGCGAGGGCCTGGTGTACGTCCAGCCCAGCGAGCGCGAAACGATCGCGGGAGACGTGTGACATGCCGTTCCGTGAAGTCACTCCGAAGATGGTCGAGGCGACCGTGCAGCCGGGCGTGAAGCTGTTCAGCCAGCGGGGCGCGATGCTCGCCTACAAGGGAGACGTCTCCTTCACCCCGAACCTCACCGGCGGCCAGGGCGGCCTGATGTCCATGATCGGGCGCCGCCTCGCCGACGAGGACGTCCCGCTGATGACCGTCGAGGGCAGCGGCACCGTCATGTTCGGGCACGGCGGCCACCACGTCCATGTGATCACCCTGACCGGCGACACCCTGTACGTGGAGTCGGACCGCCTGCTCGCCTTCGACGGCACCCTCCAGCAAGGCACCGTCTTCCTCGGCTCGCAGGGTGGCGTGATGGGCATGGTGCGCGGCCAGATCTCGGGCCAGGGCCTGTTCACCACGTCCCTCAAGGGCCAGGGCGCGGTCGCCGTGATGGCCCACGGCGGCGTCGTCGAGCTGCCCATCACCCCCCAGCGCCCGGTCCACGTGGACCCGCAGGCCTATGTGGCGCACCACGGCGACGTACGCAACAAGCTGTCCACGGCCCTCGGTTGGCGCGACATGGTGGGCCGCGGCTCCGGCGAGGCGTTCCAGCTGGAGCTCAGCGGCAACGGCGTGGTGTACGTCCAAGGTTCGGAGGAAAAGCTGTGAGCACGCCCGTGATCTTCGACCCGGCGACGCTACCGAGCGACGACAACGTCAACGCGTACACCTTCTGCGTGGAGCTGCGCGGCAGCCAGTGGTTCCTGCAGAAGGGCAAGATGATCGCCTACTACGGGCGCATCGACTTCAACGGCATCGGCCACGGCCGCCTCGACCGCCTCCTGCGCACGTCCTTCCACTCCCCGCTGCACGCGAGCGACTGGGTGGTGGCCGAGGGCGAGGGCAAGATGCTGCTCGCCGACCGCGCCTTCGACGCGAACTCGTACGACCTCGAGGACGGCAACCTGACGATCCGCGCGGGGAACCTCCTCGCTTTTCAGCCAAGTCTCTCGCTGAAGCAGTCCATCGTCCCGGGCTTTCTGACCCTGATCGGCACGGGCAAGTTCGTGGCGGTCTCCAGCGGTCCCGTGGTGTTCATGGAGCCGCCGATCCGCGTGGATCCGCAGGCCCTCGTCGGCTGGGCGGACTGCCCGTCCCCCTGCCACCACTACGACCACGGGTACATGACGGGGGTGCTCGGCGGCCTGCGCGCACTGACCGGCATCGGCGGCACATCGGGCGAGGAGCACCAGTTCGAGTTCGTGGGCGCGGGCACGGTCCTGCTCCAGTCCTCGGAGTCCCTGATGGACGGCGTCGACACCGGCGCGCTCCCGCAGCAGGCCGGGGTGCCGGGCGCGGCGGGCACCGGCGGCGGCTCGGGCGGACACGGCTCCTCCGGCCAGGGCGGCCAACATGGCCAACGTGGACAGCAGCCGCTCGGACCGCGCCTTCCCGGACAACTAGGCAGCCTCCAGCGTCGCTTCGGCCTGTGAGCGGTAGTCTGCGGAGTGTGACGGCGAACGCCTGTGCCCCTCGGTCTCCCGAGGGGTGCGAGCCGCCTCACACCCCTTCACTCGTTCATCATTCAACTTCTTAGGTAGAATCGATTCCATGGAGACCGAGACGGCCCCGCAGTGGCTGACCAACGAGGAACAGTGCGCCTGGCGCACCCACGTGGAGGTCAACAGGATGCTGACGTACCAGCTGGAGAAGGATCTCCAGCCGTTCAACCTGACCATGAACGACTACGACATCCTCGTACATCTCTCCGAGTCCGAAGACCTGCGCATGCGCATGAGCGACCTCGCGACCGCCACCCTGCAGTCCAAGAGCCGCCTGTCGCACCAGATCACACGCATGGAGAACGCGGGCCTGGTCCGGCGCGAGAACTGCGAGTCCGACCGACGCGGCCTGTTCACCGTGCTCACCGACGAGGGCCTGGAGACGATGAAGCGCGTCGCGCCGCACCACGTGTCGTCCGTGCGCCAGCACTTCGTCGACCTCATCTCGCCGGAGGCCCTCGGTGATCTGCACAAGGCACTGACACCGATCGCGGAGCATCTGCGCGGCCTGCGCGGCAAGCCGTGACGCTGCCGCTGTGCCTTGGCGGATCCAGGGGGGCTTGGCTCGGGTGTCGCTCAGTGCCGGTGGTCGTCGGCTGAGCGCGCAGTTCCCCGCGCCCCTTCAGGGCGCGCTTGCGGCAGGCGCAGGACGAACCGGGCGCCGCCGCCAGGGGCCTCGTCGGCCGTGAGGGTGCCGCCGTGGCGCGCGGCCACGTCGCGTGCGATGGCGAGACCGAGGCCCGCACCGCCCTCGTCCCGGCTCCGCGCGTCATCCAGGCGCACGAACCGCTCGAAGATCCGCTCGCGCTCCGCCGCCGGCACCCCGCTCCCGTCGTCGGCCACCTCCAGGACCGCCCAGGCCCCCTCGGTCCGGGTGGCGACCGTGATCCGCGCCCTGGCGTGCCGCTGGGCGTTGGTCACCAGATTGCCGAGGACGCGGGCCAACTGCCCACGGGATCCGGCCACTTCGACGCTCTCCAGCGCCGTCGTGACCGGGACGCGGTCCGCCGGGCGCTGCGACAGCTCCTCACGGGCCAGGGCCGCGAGCTCCACCCGGCCCTGCCCCGGCTTCTCCCCGGCGTCCAGACGGGCGAGCAGCAGCAGGTCGGCGGCCAGCTCCTGGAGCCGCACGGTGTCCTCGACGGCGCCCGCCACGTCCAGCAACTCCGGGTGCGCGGCGCCCACTTCGAGCTGGGTGCGCAGCGAGGCGATGGGGCTGCGCAGCTCGTGCGAGGCGTCGGCGACGAAGCGGCGCTGCCGCTCCACGGAGGCCTGGAGGGCGGCGAGCGTCTCGTTGGTGGTGCGGGCCAGGCGCGCGATCTCGTCGTGCGTGTCCGGCTCGGGCACCCGCCGCGCCAGGTCCTCGGACGCGGTGATGGCGGCCATCTCCCCGCGGATCGCGTCGACCGGCCGCAGCGCGCGGCGCGTGACCAGCCAGGTCACGGCCGCGATCACCGCGAGAAGCACGGGGAAGCCGATCAGCATCGCGGTCAGCGCGGTGGTGACGGCGCTGCGTTCGGTGGTCAACGGGGCACCCGCGTCGACGGTCAGCTCACCCTTCGACTCCGTGTTCACGCGGACGGCGGCGAAGCGGTACTCCGTCGTGTCGCCGTCGACGGTCGCGGAGCGCTCGGTGACGCGGGTCTCGTCGTCGATCTCACCGGGCTTGAGGGAGTCGTCGTCGGAACGGTCGTCCGAGCCGTCGTCGGAGTCCTCGGAGCCCTTCGCCTTCTCGGCGGCGTCCTCGGCGGCCTCCTCCGCGGCCTCTTCCTTGTCCTCCGCGGCGTCGTCCGGATCGTCTGAGTCATCCAGGTCGTCCGAGTCATCCGGGTCATCCGAGCCGTCCGGGTCGTCGGAGTCCTTGGAGCCGGGCGCGGTGGAAGGGGCCTTCGGCTCGGGCCGCACGTCCCTGACGCGCTCGCCGGACAGCCGCTCCAGGTCCTCGGTGTGCGCGACGACCCGCCCGTCCGCGTCCAGGACCCGTACGGGACGGTCGTCGTCGGACAGGTCGAGCTTGTCGTACGACAGGCCCGTGGCCAGCTCGGACGCCACCTTCCGGGCGGCGGACTCGGCCTGCGCGTCGGTCTGGTCGACGAGGCTGGACCGGAGCGCGAGCAGCACGGCGGCGCCCGCGGCGACCAGGGCGAGGGCCACGACGACCGTCGCCCCCGCGGTCGCGCGGGCGCGCACCGAGGCGAAGGGGCGGAAGCGGCGGCTCATCGCGGGGCCTCCAGGCGGTAGCCGGCGCCGCGGACCGTCTTGATCAGCGGTGCGCCCAGCTTGCGGCGCAGCGTGCTGACGTACACCTCGACGATGTTCGGATCGCCCTCGTACGCGAAGTCCCAGACGTGCTCCAGGATCTCCGCCTTGGACACCACCTGGCCCGGGCGCAGCACCAGCTGCTCCAGGACCGCGAACTCCTTCGCCGTCAGGGCGACCTCGGTGCTCCCGGCCGCCCCCTCGCGGACGACGCGGCGCGCGGCCGTGTCGATCCGCAGCTCGCCGATCCGGTGCACGGGCGACGGGGCCGCGGCGCGGCGGCGCAGCAGCGCCTTCACGCGGGCGACCAGGACGACGTAGCTGAAGGGCTTGGTGAGGTAGTCATCCGCGCCCGTGTCCAGGCCCTCGGCCTCGTCGTACTCGCCGTCCTTGGCGGTCAGCATCAGGATCGGTACGTCGTTGCCCGCGGCGCGCAGGGCGGAGCAGACCCGGTAGCCGTTCATGCCCGGCAGCATGATGTCCAGGATGACCAGGTCGTACGTGCCCTCCGTGGCGCGGTGCAGACCGTCGGCGCCGTCGTGGACGACGTCGACGGCGTAGCCCTCGGCGGTCAGGCCCTTGGCCAGGGACAGGGCCAGACGCTTCTCGTCCTCGACGATCAACAGACGCATGCCCTCAGGATGCCGGAGCCCGGCTGAAGAAATCTTCAGGTGTCTTCAGGAGGGCTTCAGGAACGTTCAGGCAGCGTGTTTCCCATCGGAACGGACGGCCCCGGTACGGCGGGGCCAGCCACTCGGGAGGACACCCTCATGAAGCGCAACATCGTCATCGCCACCGTCGCGGCCGCCGCACTCATCGGCGGCGGGACGGCCACGACCTTCGCGCTCAGCGGCGACGGCGAGGGCTCCTCGGCGTCGTCGGCGCGGAAGTCGAGCGTCCAGCTGAAGGACGACGGCGGGGCGCGGGGCACGGAGGTCCGGGGCGACGACCGATACGACGACGACCGTTACGACGACGACACGGACGACAGGGACGACCGGGACTACAGGGACGACCGGGACGACCGGGACGAGGACGCTCGCGACGCCGCCGAGGCCAAGGCCGCCAAGGTGAGCGCCGCTGACGCGATCGCCGCCGCGCTCAGGTCCGCGAGCGGCACCGCCGTCTCCGCCGAGCTGGACTCCGACGACGGCGGCCTGGTCTGGGACGTCGACGTCCTCGGCAAGGACGGCTCCACCTGGCACAGCGTGCACGTCGACCCGGGTACGGGCAAGGTGCTCGGCTCCCACACCGAGAAGGACGCCGAGGACGGAGCCGAGGCCGAGGCCGCGCTGAAGGGCTCCTCGGTCTCCGCGGCCGACGCGGCGAAGGCCGCCGCGGGCAAGGGCACGGTGACGTCGGTGGACCTGGAGGACGAGGCCCGCGGCAAGGGTGCCTGGGAGGTGGAGACGGTCTCCGCCAAGGGCGCCGAGACCCACTGGCTCGTGGACCTCAGCTCCGCCAAGGTCACCCCCGGCCCCCTGGACGACTGACCCCCCGGCGCGGAGCCCCGCGCCGCACACACCACCCCGCCGTCCCCCGCGGCGGGGTTCCCCTCCCCCGGCCCAAGCCCCCTAACGGCCCCGGGACTAAGCGCTTCGCTGGAATTGCCGCGATGTGCCGTTGATCGCCCGCGAGTCCGTCGTGGCTGGTCGCTCACCCAAGTTCTCGGCTTCGCTCGAACAGGGGGGACCCCCTTCGCGGCGGAGCCGCATATCAGCACAGCCCCGCGCCCCTTCGGGGCGCTGCCGAACCGCACCACACTTCCACAAGACCGCTTAGCCCGCCGTCAGGCCCTCCACCAGGGAGTCCGCGGCCGCGTACGGGTCGAGGTCACCCGCGACGATCCGCTCCGCGAGCGCACCGAGGCGCACGTCCCCGTGCAGATCCGCGATCCGCTCCCGCAGCGCCGTGACGGCGATCGTCTCGATCTCGCGGGCCGCCCGCGCGACCCGCCGCGAGGTGAGGACCCCCCGCTCCTCCATCCACGCCCGGTGCTTCTCCAGCGCCTCGACGACCTCGTCGGTCCCCTCGCCGCGCGCGGCGACGGTCTTGACGATGGGCGGCCGCCAGTCCCCCGGCGTGCGCGCCTCCCCGAGGCCCAGCATGTGGTTGAGCTCGCGCGCGGTCGCGTCCGCGCCGTCGCGGTCGGCCTTGTTGACCACGTACACGTCGCCGATCTCCAGGATCCCGGCCTTCGCGGCCTGGATGCCGTCGCCCATCCCAGGCGCGAGGAGGACCACGGAGGTGTCGGCCTGCGAGGCGATCTCGACCTCGGACTGGCCCACGCCGACCGTCTCGACGAGCACCACGTCGCAGCCCGCGGCGTCGAGCACCCGGATGGCCTGGGGCGCGGCCCAGGCGAGCCCGCCCAGATGCCCCCGGGTCGCCATGGAGCGGATGTAGACGCCGGGGTCGGACGCGTGCTCGGACATGCGGACGCGGTCGCCGAGCAGCGCGCCGCCGGAGAACGGCGACGAGGGGTCGACGGCGAGGACCCCCACCCGCTTCCCGGCCCGCCGGTACGCGCTCACCAGCGCGGAGGTCGACGTGGACTTGCCGACGCCCGGCGACCCGGTCAGTCCCACCACGTACGCGTGCCCGGCCAGCGGCGCGAGGGCCGCCATCACTTCGCGCAGCTGCGGAGACGCCCCCTCCACCAGCGAGATCAGCCGGGCCACGGCCCGCGGCCTGCCCTCGCGGGCCTGCGCCACCAGGGAGGGGACGTCTTGCATTGCGGCTCCGTTCCGTACGTACGTCTCCGAGGACACGAGGGGATGCGAAAGGGATACGACGAGGATGTGCCGGGGGCGCGCGGGCCTCAGCTCTTGGAGACCTTCAGGATGAGCGCGTCGCCCTGCCCGCCGCCGCCGCACAGCGCGGCCGCGCCGACGCCGCCGCCGCGCCGCTTGAGCTCCAGGGCCAGGTGCAGGACGAGCCGCGCGCCGGACATCCCGATCGGGTGCCCCAGGGCAATGGCGCCGCCGTTGACGTTCACCCTTTCCGTGGACACCCCGAGGTCCTTCATTGACTGGACCGCGACGGCCGCGAACGCCTCGTTGATCTCGATGAGGTCGAGGTCGTCGACGCCCAGGCCCTCCTTCTTCAGGGCGTGCAGGATCGCGTTGGACGGCTGGGACTGCAGGGAGTTGTCCGGCCCGGCCACGTTGCCGTGTGCCCCGATCTCGGCGATCCACGCGAGGCCGAGCTCCTCGGCCTTGGCCTTGCTCATGACGACGACGGCCGCGGCGCCGTCGGAGATCTGCGAGGCGGTGCCCGCCGTGATCGTGCCGTCCTTGCCGAAGGCGGGGCGCAGCTTGCCGAGCGTCTCGACGGTGGTCTCGGCCCGGATGCCCTCGTCCTTGGCGACGAGCACCGGGTCGCCCTTGCGCTGCGGCACCTCGACGGGCGTGATCTCGGCGTCGAACACGCCGTTCTTCTGGGCGGCGGCCGCGCGCTGGTGCGACAGGGCGCCGATCTCGTCCTGCTCGGGGCGCCGGATGCCGAGGCGGGTGTTGTGCTTCTCGGTCGACTCGCCCATGGCGATGGACTCGAAGGGGTCGGTGAGGCCGTCGTGCGCCATCGCGTCGAGCATCTCGATCGCGCCGTACTTGTGGCCCTCGCGCGACTTGGGGAGCAGGTGCGGGGCGTTGGTCATCGACTCCTGGCCGCCCGCGACCACGATGTCGAACTCACCGGCGCGGATCAGCTGGTCCGCGAGCGCGATGGCGTCGAGACCGGAGAGGCACACCTTGTTCACGGTGAGCGCGGGGACGTTCATGGGGATGCCCGCCTTGACCGCGGCCTGGCGCGCCGGGATCTGCCCCGCCCCGGCCTGCAGGACCTGCCCCATGATCACGTACTGCACCTGGTCGCCGCCGATGCCCGCCCGGTCGAGGGCCGCCTTGATCGCGAATCCGCCCAGGTCGGCGCCGGTGAAGGACTTGAGAGAGCCGAGCAGTCGCCCCATGGGCGTGCGCGCGCCCGCGACGATCACTGAGGTGGTTCCGGTCGTTCCAGACATGTGGCACGGCCCCTTCCAGCTGGGGAGCTGAGGAGATGTGAACGAGGGTTTACCTGAATGTACTGAGCGGTACGGCGCCCGTCACCGGGAGGCGGGTGTGATCGCGCGCACGTTGCGTAATCACGGCCGCAGGCGCTGCACTTGAACCATGCTGACGCGAATTGATCACATCGGGATCGCCTGCAAGGACCTCGACGCGACGGTCGAGTTCTATCGCGCGACGTACGGCTTCGAGGTGTTCCACACCGAGGTCAACGAGGAACAGGGGGTGCGCGAGGCCATGCTGAAGATCAACGAGACCTCGGACGGCGGCGCCTCCTACCTCCAGCTCCTGGAGCCGATCCGGGAGGACTCGGCGGTCGGCAAGTGGCTGGCCAAGAACGGCGAGGGCGTGCACCACATCGCCTTCGGCACCGCCGACGTCGACGGCGACGCGGAGGCCATCCGCGACAAGGGCGTGCGCGTGCTGTACGAGCAGCCGCGCATCGGTTCGATGGGGTCGCGCATCACTTTCCTGCACCCCAAGGACTGCCACGGCGTCCTCACCGAACTCGTCACGTCCGCGCCCGCCGAACAGCCGGAGCACTGACCTCCCGTTACTCGGGGCCGGTAGGGTGAGGGGCGGCCGTCCGAACCTTGGGCGGTCGCTTGCCGGGGTCCGGGTTTCGGGGGACGAGCGTCGGGGCAGCAGCCCAAGCTCCGCTGTTGATCTGACACCATTCCCTGGGGGCCTCGTTCGCGGGACGGGCGAGGCTCGTACGTCTAAGACTTGCGACCAGGAGTGGGGCGTCCCCTGCTCGAGCGCAGCCGAGAGCTCGGGGAAGGATGGGACCGCGCAGTGCGGGGCTACGAGAGCCAGGACAGCCGACGACCGGCTGAGGCCGACCATCTCTCACGGTTCGAAGCCGAGATGGACCGGCTGAAGACCGACCGGGAGAAGGCCGTCCAGCACGCCGAGGACCTCGGCTACCAGGTCGAGGTGTTGCGCGCCAAGCTGCACGAGGCGCGCCGCAACCTCGCGTCCCGCCCTGCCTACGACAGCGCGGACATGGGCTATCAGGCCGAGCAGCTGCTGCGGAACGCCCAGATCCAGGCCGAGCAGCTGCGCGCCGACGCCGAGCGCGAGCTGCGCGAGGCCCGCGCCCAGACGCAGCGCATCCTCCAGGAGCACGCCGAGCAGCAGGCCCGGCTCCAGGCCGAGCTGCACACGGAGGCCGTCTCCCGGCGCCAGCAGCTCGACCAGGAGCTGAACGAGCGCCGCCAGACCGTCGAGTCCCACGTCAACGAGAACGTGGCGTGGGCCGAGCAGCTGCGCGCCCGCAGCGAGCAGCAGGCCCGCCGCCTGCTCGACGAGTCCCGTGCCGAGGCCGACCAGGCGCTCGCCGCCGCCCGCGCCGAGACCGAGCGGCTCGCCGAGGCCGCTCGGCAGCGCCTCGCCGCGGACGCCGAGAGCGCCCGCGCGGAAGCCGAAGCGCTGCTGCGCCGGGCCCGCGCCGACGCCGAGCGCCTACTGAACGCCGCGTCGGCACAGGCCCAGGAGGCCGCCGACCACGCGGAGGCGCTGCGCTCGTCCACCGCCGCCGAGTCCGACCAGGCGCGCCGCCAGGCCACCGAGCTGAGCCGGGCCGCCGAGCAGCGCATGGCCGAGGCCGAGGCCGCCCTGCGCGAGGCGCGGGCCGAGTCGGACAAGCTCGTCGCCGGGGCCAAGGAGGCCGCGGCCAAGCAGCTCGCCGCCGCCGAGGCCGCGGGCGAGCAGCGCACGCGGACGGCCAAGGAGCAGGTCGCCCGCCTCGTCGGCGAGGCCACGAAGGAGGCCGAGGCCGCCAAGGCGGAGGCCGAGCAGAAGCTGGCGGACGCCGCGGCCGAGGCCGAGAAGCTGATCGCGGAGGCCGCCGAGAAGGCCCGCTCGATCACCGCCGAGGAGACCGCGTCCGAGATCGCGAAGGCCGCGCGGACCGCCGAGGAGGTCCTGACCAAGGCCTCCGAGGAGGCGACCGCGACCACGCGCGCCGCCGCCGAGGAGGCCGAGCGGGTCCGCGCCGAGGCCGAGGCCGAGGCGGACCGCCTGCGCAGCGAGGCGCACGACATCGCCGAGCAGCTCAAGGGCGCGGCGAAGGACGACACCAAGGAGTACCGCGCCAAGACCGTCGAGCTCCAGGAGGAGGCGCGCCGGCTGCGCGGCGAGGCCGAGCAGCTGCGGGCCGACGCGGTCGCCGAGGGCGAGAAGATCCGCGGCGAGGCGCGGCGCGAGGCCGTCCAGCAGATCGAGGAGGCGGCCCGGTCCGCCGAGGAGCTGCTGACCAAGGCCAAGGCGGACGCGGCCGAGGCGCGCCAGTCCGCGACCGCGGAGGCCGAGCGGGTCCGCGCCGAGGCCGTCGAGCGCGCCACGTCCCTGCGCCAGCAGGCCGAGGAGACCCTGGAGCGCACCCGCGCGGAGGCCGAGCGGCACCGCACGGAGGTCAACGAACAGGCCGAGGCCGTCAAGGCCGAGGCGGAGACGGTCGCGCGGGAGCTGCGCGAGGAGGCCGAGCGCGCCGTCGCGGCCCGCACGGCCGAGGCCGAGGCGGAGCTGGCCCGGCTGCGGGCGGAGGCCGACGACAAGCTCACGGCGGCCGAGCGGACGCTGACCGAGGCGCGCGCGGACGCCGAGCTGATGCGCCGCGAGGCCGCCGAGGAGACCGAGCGGCAGCGCACGGAGGCCGCCGAGCGCGTCCGCACCCTCCAGTCGCAGGCCGAGGCCGAGGCCGAGCGGCTGCGGGACGAGGCCGCGGCGGACGCCTCGCAGGCGCGCGCCGAGGGCGAGGCCGTCGCGGTGCGCCTGCGCTCCGAGGCCGCCGCCGAGGCGGAGCGCCTCAAGACGGAGGCCCAGGAGACCGCGGACCGGGTGCGCGCGGAGGCGGCGGCCGCCGCCGAGCGCGTCGCCGCCGAGGCCGCCGAGGCCCTCGCGGCCGCGCAGGAGGAGGCGGCCCGGCGCCGCCGCGAGGCCGAGGAGACGCTCGGCGGCGCGCGTGCGGAGGCCGACCAGGAGCGGGAGCGGGCCCGCGAGCAGAGCGAGGAGCTGCTCGCCGCGGCGCGCAAGCGCGTGGAGGAGGCCGACGCCGAGGCGCACCGCCTGGCCGAGGAGGCCGAGGCGCGCGCCACGGAGCTGGTGTCGGCCGCCGAGCAGCAGGCCCAGTCCGTACGGGACTCCGTGGCCGGTCTGCACGAGCAGGCCCAGGAGGAGATCACGGGCCTGCGCTCGGCCGCCGAGCACGCGGCGGAGCGCACCCGCACCGAGGCGCAGGAGGAGGCGGACCGCGTCCGCGCCGACGCGTACGCCGAGCGGGAGCGCGCCAGTGAGGACGCGAGCCGTACGCGGCGGGAGTCCGCCGAGGCGGCGGAGGCCGCCAAGGCGCTCGCCGAGCACACCGTCGCGGAGGCGATCGCCGAGGCCGACCGGATGCGCTCCGACGCCGCCGAGCACGCCCAGCGGGTGCGCACGGAGGCCTCGGACACCATCGCGCAGGCCGACCAGGACGCCGCCCGCACCCGCGCCGACGCCCGCGAGGACGCCAACCGCATCCGCGGTGACGCCGCGAACCAGGCGGACACGCTGATCGGCGAGGCCCGCAGCGAGGCCGAGCGCCTCACCACCGAGACGGCCGCCGAGGCCGAGCGCGTACGCACCGAGGCGATCGCCGAGGCGGAACGCCTCACCACGGAGACCGCCGCCGAGGCGGAGCGCGTACGCGCCGAGGCCATCGCCGAGGCCGAGCGCCTCACCACGGAGACCGCCGCCGAGGCGGAGCGCGTCCGCAGCGAGTCGGTGGCGGCGGCCGAGCGGCTCACGTCGGAGACGGCGGCCGAGGCCGAGCGCGTGCGCGCCGAGGCGGTGGCCGCGGCCGAGCGGCTGATCTCGGACGCGACCGGCGACGCCGAGCGGCTGCGCGCCGAGGCGGCCGAGACCGTGGGCTCCGCGCAGCAGCACGCCGAGCGCATCCGCACGGAGGCGGAGCGCGTCAAGCAGGAGGCGCGGGCCGAGGCCGAGCGGACGCTGAGCGAGGCGCGCGCGGAGGCCGAGCGCACCCTGGACGAGGCGCGTCAGGCCGCCAACAAGCGGCGTACGGAAGCCGCGGAGCAGGTCGACACGCTCATCTCCGAGGCCACCTCCGAGGCCGAGAAGCTGATCGCGGACGCCCAGGAGAAGGCACTCAAGGCGACGACGGACGCCGAGACGCAGGCGGACACGATGGTCGGCGCGGCCCGCAAGGAGGCCGAGCGGATCGTCGCCGAGGCCACGGTCGAGGGCAACACGCTGGTGGAGAAGTCGCGTACGGACGCCGACGAGCTGCTCGTCGGCGCGCGCCGGGACGCCACCGCGATAAGGGAGCGCTCCGAGGAGCACCGCAGCCGCGTCACGACGGAGATCGAGGAGCTGCACGAGCGGGCCCGGCGCGAGTCGGCGGAGGCCATGAAGTCGGCGGGCGAGCGCTGCGACGCCCTGGTGAAGGCCGCCGAGGAGCAGCTGGCCGAGGCGAAGGCGAAGTCCGAGGAGCTGGTGTCGGACGCCAACTCCGAGGCGAGCAAGGTGCGCATCGCGGCGGTGAAGAAGGCCGAGGGGCTGCTGAAGGAGGCCGAGCAGAAGAAGGCCGAGCTGGTGCGCGAGGGCGAGCGGATCCACGCCGAGGCGCGGGCCGAGGCGGAGCGCGTGGTCGACGAGGGCAAGCGCGAGCTGGAGGTCCTCGTCCGGCGGCGCGCGGACATCAATGCGGAGATCTCCCGTGTCCAGGACGTGCTCGAGGCGTTGGAATCGTTTGAGGCCCCACAGGGCGGCGGCAAGGACGCGGGCGTCAAGGCGGGGGCCGCGGCGGGGGCTACACGTTCGGGTGGCAAGCAGTCAGAGGGCTAGCCACGCAGGCCTTTCCGTGCTGGGCCGGGACCTTCGGCCCTGCCGCTGGCAAGCGCTCTGCCGGTTAGCCACTCAAAAGGGGTGTCATTCTCCAGATCAAACGGGCATACGCTCGATGACACGCCGCAACGCCCCCTAGGATTCCCTCTATCACCTCACCCGGTCTCATTCGACAGGAACCCCATGAGCGACACTTCCCCCTACGGCTTCGAGCTTGTGCGGCGTGGGTACGACCGCGCTCAGGTGGACGAACGTATCTCCAAGCTCGTCTCCGACCGAGACTCCGCTCTCACCCGAATCACTGCTCTGGAAAAGCGCATCGAGGAGCTCCACCTCGAAACGCAGAACGCCCAGGCCCAGGTCGCCGACGCCGAGCCGTCGTACGCCGGGCTCGGGGCCCGCGTCGAGAAGATCCTGCGCCTCGCCGAGGAAGAGGCGAAGGACCTGCGCGAGGAGGCCCGGCGCGCGGCCGAACAGCACCGCGAGCTCGCCGAGTCGGCCGCCCAGCAGGTGCGTAACGACGCCGAGTCGTTCGCCGCCGAGCGCAAGGCGAAGGCCGAGGACGAGGGCGTCCGCATCGTCGAGAAGGCCAAGGGCGAGGCGAACGCGCTGCGTGCCGAGGCGCAGAAGGACGCGCAGTCCAAGCGCGAGGAGGCGGACGCCCTCTTCGAGGAGACCCGCGCCAAGGCCGCCCAGGCCGCCGCCGACTTCGAGACGAACCTCGCCAAGCGGCGCGACCAGTCCGAGCGCGACCTGGCCTCGCGCCAGGCCAAGGCCGAGAAGCGCCTCGCGGAGATCGAGCACCGCGCGGAGCAGCTGCGCCTTGAGGCCGAGAAGCTGCGCACCGACGCCGAGCGCCGCGCCCGCCAGACGGTGGAGACCGCGCAGCGCCAGGCCGAGGACATCGTCGCGGACGCGAACGCCAAGGCGGACCGCATCCGCAGCGAGTCCGAGCGCGAGCTCGCGGCGCTCACCAACCGCCGCGACTCCATCAACGCCCAGCTGACGAACGTCCGCGAGATGCTCGCGACGCTCACCGGCGCCGCCGTGGCCGCGGCGGGCACGCCCACCGAGGACGAGCCGATCTCGCGGGGGGTTCCGGCACAGCAGAGCCGCTGAAGCGGATAGGAGCAACCACGGGGTGAACGCGATGGAGCCCCCTGCCACCTCGAGTGGCAGGGGGCTCCATCGCGTTTTAGCGTGTCGGCATGATCGGGTTCCGTGCGTGATCGAGGTGGCGGCGTGATCGAGCTCGAAGGGCTGACCAAGCGGTACGGCGAGAAAGTGGCGGTCGACAACCTCACCTTCACCGTCAGACCGGGTCTCGTCACGGGCTTCCTCGGGCCGAACGGCGCGGGCAAGTCCACGACCATGCGGATGATGCTGGGCCTCGACAACCCCACCGCGGGCGACGTACGCATCGACGGCAAGCACTACGCGCAGCTGAAGGACCCGCTCACCTACATCGGCGCGCTCCTGGACGCCAAGGCCATGCACGGCGGCCGCAGCGCCTTCAACCACCTGCTGTGCCTGGCGCAGTCCAACGGCATCCCGCGCTCGCGCGTCCACGAGGTCCTGGACACCGTGGGCCTCACGGCCGTGGCCCGGAAGAAGGCCAAGGGCTTCTCGCTCGGCATGGGCCAGCGGCTCGGCATCGCGGGCGCGCTGCTCGGCGACCCCGAGATCCTGATGTTCGACGAGCCGGTCAACGGCCTCGACCCCGAGGGCATCCACTGGATCCGGAACCTGATGAAATCCCTCGCCGCCCAGGGCCGCACGGTCTTCGTCTCCTCGCACCTGATGAGCGAGATGGCGCTGACCGCCGAGCACCTCGTCGTCATCGGCCAAGGCCGCCTCCTCGCCGACACCTCGATGGCGGACTTCATCCGCGACAACTCCCGGTCGTACGTACGTCTGCGCTCACCCCAGCGCGAACGCCTCCTCGACGTGCTGCACGAGGCCGGGATCACCACCGTCGAGGCGGGCAACGGCACCCTCGAAGTGGACGGCGCGAGCTCCGAGCAGCTCGGCGAACTGGCCGCCGAGCACCATCTCGTACTCCATGAACTCAGCCCCCAGCAGGCCTCGTTGGAGGAGGCCTTCATGCAGCTCACCGCCGAGTCGGTGGAGTACCACGCGCACGCCGACCACCAAGGGGCCCCGGCGCCCGGCGGCCCCGGCTGGGGCGAGGGCTGGCAGCCGCGCCCGAAGGGAGAGTGAGACCGCATGGCAGCGACGCAGGTCCTGAAGTCCGAGTGGACCAAGATCCGCTCGGTGGCGTCGACCGTGTGGACGCTGAGCCTCTCGGTCGTCGTCACGATCGCCCTCGGCATGCTCATCAGCGCCCTGTCCAAGAACGACTTCGACAACCTCAGCCGCGACGACAAGCTCACCTTCGACCCGACCTTCATCAGCTTCGCCGGGATGTCGCTCGGCCAGCTCGCCATGATCGTCTTCGGTGTCCTCGTCGTCTCCAATGAGTACAGCACCGGCATGATCCGCACCTCGCTCGCGGCGGTCCCGCAGCGCGCCACGTTCCTCTTCAGCAAGGTCGCGGTGGCGGCGCTGCTCGCCTTCGCCGTCGGGATCGCCACCAGCTTCCTCGCCTTCTTCACCGGGCAGGCGATGCTCGGCGAGCACCGGGCCCACCTCGGGGATCCCGGGGTGCTGCGCGCCGTCATCGGCGGTGGCCTCTACATGACGCTCATCGCGATGTTCTCCATGGGCGTGGCCGCGATGCTGCGCAGTCCGATGCTGTCCCTCGGCATCCTGATGCCCTTCTTCTTCCTGATCTCCAGCATCCTCGGCAACGTGTCCGCCACGAAGAAGGTCGGCCGGTTCCTGCCCGACCAGGCCGGAAGCAAGATCATGCAGGTCAAGTCCCCCTTCGACGACGACACCCCCTACGGGCCCTGGGGCGGCCTCGCCATCATGGTGGCGTGGACGGCGGCGGCGCTGCTGGGTGGGTACG
The DNA here is from genome assembly GCF_044544845.1 of Streptomyces sp. NPDC053474. Lineage (NCBI taxonomy): Bacteria > Bacillati > Actinomycetota > Actinomycetes > Kitasatosporales > Streptomycetaceae > Streptomyces > Streptomyces sp. NPDC053474. The sequence goes on along the minus strand of NZ_JBITXV010000007.1, from coordinate 140,808 downwards.
TGCTGCTCAAGCGCCGCGACGCCTGACCTCACGCGGTCGCCTGGGCCGCGCTGCTCCCCGGCCCTCTCCACCCCGAGCCTGCCCCGCTCCCTCCCGGCCCCCGCCCCAACTCCGGCTCTCTCCCCCACCCACCCGCCCTCCCGTCGCCCTGCCCGCTCGCCTCAGCCGTCGCCGATCTCAACGCACCGCGCTAACGCGCTTGTCCTCAATCGCCGGACGGGCTGAGAAGCCCGCCCACGCGGGACAGCAGGACGACGGCGGGCAAGCCGCCAGGTCGGGGCCGGGCCCGGTCGCCGGGCAGGAACGGGTGGGCGGGTGGGCCGGACACCCGTCGAGGGCGACCACGCCAGGGCATCGTTTTACTTGCTCTTGGCCGGAACCGTCAGTCCACAGATATCCTCCTAACCCTTACGGGGGCGTGTGCCCCGACGTCCTGAACCATTCGATGGGTGCGGAGAATGATCGAGGCAGTCGGCCTGACGAAGCGCTACGGCGCCAAGACAGCCGTGTACAACCTTTCCTTCCAGGTGCGGCCCGGCACCGTGACCGGCTTCCTGGGCCCGAACGGCTCCGGCAAGTCGACGACGATGCGCATGATCCTCGGCCTCGACGCCCCCTCGGCGGGGCAGGTGACGATCGGCGGCTACCCGTACCGCAAGCTGCCGAACGCGCCCCGCCAGGTCGGCGCCCTCCTCGACGCGAAGGCGGTGCACGGCGGCCGGCACGCCCGCAACCACCTGCTCTGCCTCGCGCAGCTCTCCGGCATCCCGGCCCGCCGGGTGGACGAGGTGCTCGGCGTGGTCGGCCTGCAGGACGTGGCCAGGAAGCGCTCCAAGGGCTTCTCGCTCGGCATGGGCCAGCGCCTGGGCATCGCCGCCGCGCTGCTCGGCGACCCGCAGGTGCTGCTCTTCGACGAGCCGGTCAACGGCCTCGACCCCGAGGGCATCCTCTGGGTGCGCAACCTGATGAAGTCGCTCGCCGCCGAGGGCCGTACGGTCTTCGTCTCCTCGCACCTGATGAGCGAGATGGCGCTGACCGCCGAGCACCTCATCGTGATCGGCCGCGGCCAGCTGCTCGCCGACATGAGCGTCACGGACTTCATCTCGGCGAACTCGGCCGACTTCGCCCGGGTCCGCACCCCGGACACCGACCCGCAGCAGCGCGAGAAGCTGTCCGGCGCGCTCACCGAGGCCGGCGGCCAGGTGCTGCCCGAGCCGGACGGCGCGCTGCGCGTCACCGGTCTGCCGCTGCCCCGCATCAGCGACCTCGCGCACCAGGCGGACGTCCGCCTGTGGGAGCTGTCGCCGCACCAGGCCTCCCTGGAGGAGGCGTACATGCGCATGACGCAGGGCGCCGTGGACTACCGCTCGACGATCGACCAGCGCGCGGGCCTCCAGGAGCAGCTGCCGCCCGGCGCGCAGCCGCAGCCGCCGATGCCGGTGCCGGGGCAGGGCCAGCCGGGCTGGTACGCCCCGCCGCCGCCCCAGCAGGGCGGCCAGCCCTTCGCGATGCCGCAGGGCGCGCCCGGCGTGCCGCCCGCGGGCGCGCAGCCGAACCCGTACGCCGCCCCGCAGGCCCCCGCCTCCCCCGAGATGACCAAGCGCGACAGCGAGGAAGCCCGATGACCACGCCTGAGACTCCGCAGCAGCCGCAGGCGCAGCCGCCCCAGCAGCCCCCGGCCCCGCAGCAGGCCCCGACCGTCCCGCAGGCCCCCGCGCCGCAGGCACCGGCCCCGGCCCCGCAGCCCACGGCCGTCGCCACCGCCCCGCAGCCACCGCACGGCGCCCCGCCGCACGGCCTGACGCCGATGGCCCCGGCCCCCGCCGCGCCCGCGCCGCCCTCCGCCTGGCAGCAGGCGATGAACAACGCGTACACCTCGCCGATCCCGATCAAGAAGACCAACCTCGGCCACGCCCTCACCTCGGAGTGGACGAAGATCAAGTCGGTCCGCTCCACGATGTGGACGCTCGGCGTCTTCCTGCTCCTGGTCATCGGCATCGGCCTGCTCGCGGTCGCGCAGACGGACGACGCCGACTACGTGGACGTGCCGTACACCATCCCGGCGTTCTTCGGCCTGATCCTCGGCCAGATCTGCCTGATCACCCTGGGCGTCCTGGTCACCTCGTCCGAGTACGGCACGGGCATGATCCGTACGACGTTCACCGCGTCGCCGCAGCGCTCCCGGGTCCTCGCGGCGAAGGCCCTGGTCTTCTTCGTGCTCGCCTTCGTCGTCTCGGCGGGCTCCATCTTCTTCGTGGGCCTGGTGGCCTCGGGCGCGCACAGCGGCCCGGGCGTCGGCGAGGTCTCGTGGGTGGACACGGTCTTCAAGGGCGGTCTGTACGTCTCGCTGCTCGGCGTGCTCGCGCTCGCCGTCGGCTCGATGCTGCGCCACTCCGCCGGTGCGATCACCACGATGCTCGGCCTGGTCCTCGTCCCCGCGATCATGCCGGCGTTCCTCGGCATCTGGTCGAGCACCGAGAAGCTGGGCGAGAAGATGGAGAAGTACAACGCCATCAGCTCGCTCGCCGAGATCTTCAAGATCGACTCCAGCCTCGAAGGCGGTGGCGGCGGGCAGCTGCTGCTGCTCGTCGTCATCACGGCGGGCGCGCTCGCGGGCGCCTTCGCCCTCCTGGAGAAGCGCGACGTCTGACCTGGTACACAAACAAGCCACGGCGCCCCGACCAGCAAGGTCGGGGCGCCGTGGCGTTGTAGCAGCCCCCTGCGGGAGCGCCCGAAGGGGCGCGGGGAACTGCGCGCCCAGCCACGGACGGCCCGCAGACGAAAGCGAACCTCAGTACCGCGGCGCGTTCCGCGAGCGGCGGACCTGGGTGCGGCGCCGGTCCTTCGCGCTCCAGCACCCCGTGTGCCAGTGCCGCCGCTCGTCCACGCCGGAGTACGCGGGCCACGCGACCACGTGCGCGAGGCCGGACGGGATCTCCTGGTCGCAGCCCGGACAGCGGTACGTCTTGCCCGCCGCGCTCGCCCCCGCGACCCGGCGCACCTTCCAGTCCTCGCCCTGCCAGTCCTCGGTGCGCTCGAAGCCGCCGTAACGCCCGGACGGCTCCGCGTCCGGACCCGGCATGGACTCTCCGGCGCCCTTGGGGCGGTTGCGACGCGGCGACACGGGACACCTCACGGGTTGCACAGGGGGCGGGGCCCATCCAGCCTACGCGCCGCGGGACCGGGTACGTGTCCTTCACCAAGCCCCGCGAACCCGCCCGGGGACACGTAGAAAATCTGCCAATCCGCCCGCCAAGCCGTGCCCTTGGCACGTGTCACGCGTTGTTGCCGGTGGGAGGGAGTGCCCGCGTCGGCGCCAAGGAGGCAGGAAGTTCGATGCGCTTAGGAAGCTTTGTGCTGGCCGCTCAGTTCCCCGGCCAGGGCCATGGGGAGGCACTGCACCGCGCGGTGCGCTCCGCGGAGATGGCCGAGGAGGCGGGCCTCGACAGCGTCTGGCTCGCCGAGCACCACTTCGTGCCGTACGGCACATGTCCGTCCGCCATCACCCTCGCGGCCCTGCTCCTCGGCCGGACCCGGCGCCTGCGCGTCGGCACCGCCGTGACCGTGCTGCCCACCGCTCATCCGGTGGCGCTCGGCGAGCAGGCCGCGCTGCTGCACCTCACCACCGGCGGCCGCTTCACGCTCGGCGTGGGGCGCGGCGGCCCCTGGGTCGACCTGGAGGTCTTCGGCTCCGGCCTCGCCGCGTACGAACAGGGGTTCCCGGAGTCGCTCGACCTGCTGCTCCGCTGGCTGAGCGGCGAGCCGCGGGTCGGCGGCCCCGGCGGCCGCTTCGACTTCCGTGACGTCGCCGTGGTCCCGCGGCTCCCGCGCGCCGTCGCGTCCGCCGGAGTGCCGGACCCGCCGCGCGCCCCCGAGATCGTCGTGGCCTGCACCTCGCCGTCGAGCGTCCGCCTCGCCGCGGCCCGCGGACTGCCGATGCTGCTCGGCATGCACGTGGGCGACGAGGAGAAGGCCGAAATGGTGGCGCTGTGGAACCGGCACGCGCGTGCCGCCGGGCACACGCCGGACGAGGTCGCGGCCGCCGCGCACGTCTCGGCGGGTGTCGTCCAGGTCGCCGACCACCGCGTGGAGGCCGCCGAGATCCTCAAGAAGGCGATGCCCGGCTGGCTGCGCCAGGGCCTCGAGGCCCACGTCACGGTGGACGGCCGGGTCCGCGCCATGCGCGACCCGCTCGCGTACACGGAACTGCTGTGCGCCCTCCATCCCGTGGGCACGCCCCAGGTGTGCGTCGACCGCATCACCGCCACCGCGGAGCGCACGGGCATCACCCGCTTCGCCCTCCTCGTCGAGGGCTCGGGCGACCTGACAACCACAGAGGAAAACATCCGCCGCCTAGGCACCGAGGTCCTCCCCCACCTACCGTAGACCGCCCCAAACGAGAGCGCCCCAAAGGGGCGCGGGGAACTGCGCGCCCAGCCAGAACGAACCCGCAGACAAAGAGAAAGCCCAACCCACCAAGAGCCCACCCGTTCAAGGCGCCCCCGCCAGCAAAAGGCTGCCGCTCCGGTACTGAAACACCTCCCGCGTACGGAGCGGCAGCAACAGTCGTCAGCAGTCCCGCAGTTCGGGCGACTGGTTCAGCAGCTGGCCGCGGATCGAAGTGAACTTGGCCAGCCTGTCGTCCGCCGAGGCGTCCAGGGGGAACACCGCCACCCGGTGGCAGTTCTGGAACGCCAGACGTACCCCGAAGTGGCGCTGCAGGGCGCCGCGGATCGCGTCACTCGCGAGCGCGCGCAGCAACTGGCCGCGCGCCTGCTCGTCCGGCGGCGGCGTCTGGTTGTCGGCGAACTCACCGCCGTCGACCTTGAGCTGGGCCACCAGGGAGCTGATCATCTCCCATGCGTAAGGCAGGGAGGTCCGGACGCAGTCGACGAAGGCAGCTTCGTCGACCTCGCCTCGCTCGGCCTGTTCCAACAGTGCCGGTGAGACGTCGAGCGACATGGGTTCTCCTCTCGCACCCCCGAGCAGCAGGGGCTTACGGGCAGGGAAGGAGTCCGCATACGCAGCGTGCACGCGTGACGACCTCCTGCTTATACGGTAGGCAACGCCCGTGGCGGGCACCAGGAGATTGGGCGGATAACTGGCCAGGTTCGAACGGGTCCATCGCCGGACAAGTGGTGCGGCCCACAGCCCTCGCGCGGGCGCGGGGGCGCGCGATTCGCAGGACCGTCCCGCTGTCGAGTAGCGTTGCCGACCATGCGTCTCGTCATCGCCCGCTGCTCCGTGGACTACGCGGGCCGGCTCACCGCCCACCTCCCGTCGGCCCCCCGCCTGATCCTCGTCAAGGCGGACGGCAGCGTCTCCATCCACGCTGACGACCGGGCCTACAAGCCCCTCAACTGGATGTCGCCGCCGTGCACCCTCAAGGAGGGCACGGGCGACGAGTCCCATCTGTGGACCGTCACCAACAAGGCGGGCGAGAAGCTCATCATCACCATGGAGGAAGTGCTGCACGACTCCACGCACGAACTGGGCGTGGATCCCGGCCTCATCAAGGACGGCGTGGAAGCACACCTTCAGGAACTGCTCGCCGATCGGATCGAGACACTGGGCGAGGGTTACTCGCTGATCCGCCGCGAGTACATGACGGCGATCGGGCCCGTCGACATCCTGTGCCGCGACGCCGACGGCGGGACCGTCGCCGTCGAGATCAAGCGCCGCGGCGAGATCGACGGCGTGGAGCAACTCACCCGCTATCTGGAGCTGTTGAACCGCGACCCGCACCTCGCGCCGGTCAAGGGCGTCTTCGCCGCCCAGGAGATCAAGCCGCAGGCCCGCGTCCTGGCCACGGACCGGGGCATCAGCTGCACCGTCCTCGACTACGACGCGCTGCGCGGCATCGAGGACGACAAGCTGCGGCTGTTCTGACACCCACCGCCGTAAAACGTACGAGGGGGCGGACCCGGCCGGGTCCGCCCCCTCTCGCGTGCGCGCTCAGGCGGTCGACGGGCCCGGGGCCGTGTCGGAGGCCGAGCTGAAGCTGCTCGCCGGGGCCGAGGACGTCACCGGGCCGCTCGCCGAGTTCGAGGTGTTCGGCGAGGACGGCGCCGTCGGGGGCTGGGACGTGGGCGGCTGCGACGTCGGAGGCCGCGTGGTCGGCGGCCTGGACGTCGGAGGGCGGGACGTCGGCGGGCGCGTGGTCGGCGGCCTGGACGTGGGCGGCTGCGTCGTCGGCCGGTCGGTGGGCCGGTCCGACGGCTTGCCGCTGGGCTTGCCGGAGGGGCTCTTCGTCCCCGCGCCGTCGCCGCCGGTGGGCGACGGGGCGCCGCTGCCGCCGCGCTGCGTCGGGCCGCCGGAGGTGCCCGGTACGCCGTTCCCGCCCGGGTCGGCGGGGCGGTGCGAGGAGCCGTCGCCCGGCTTGTCGGCGCCCATGCCGTCGCCGTCGTCGTCCGCGCTCGCGGACTGGTCGGTACGGACCTTGTCGTGCCGCCCGCCGTCGTTGTTGTTGTCGGAGGTCGCGCCGAGCGTCACCACCGTGCCGAGCACGGCGACCAGCAGGGCGCCCGCCCCGGCCGCGACCAGGTTGCGGCGCGTGCCGCGCAGGATGGCACGGCGGGTGGGCGCGGGCCCGGGCACCGGCGCGGGCCCCGGCGCGGCCTGCCGCGTGACCACCGTCTCGGCCTCGTCCGGCGAGGCCGTCGGCGTGGGCGGCACGGGGAGCACGGGCGGCACGAAGGCGGTGGGCACCCCGCCGGGCGGCGAAGCGGACTCCTCGGACCGGGCGTCCGGCACCTCCTCGCCCGCCGCGGTACGGCCCCCGGGCAGCACCCCGCCGGAGCGGTCGGCGACCAGGGCGAGGGCCCGGCGGCCCGCGATCATGCCGCGCTTGTCGGCGAGGGCGCCGCGCAGGCCGATGGAGGCCTCCAGTTCGGCGCGGGCCCGGTCGAGCCGCCCGCCGCAGAGCGCGAGGATGCCCAACTCGTGGTGGAAGTAGGCCTCTTCGGCGACCTCACCGGCGGTGCGGGAGGCCTCCTGGCCCGCGCGCAGGGCCCGCTCCCAGGCGCCCCAGTCGAGCCCGGCGGCGAAGGCGGGCGCGGCGGTGCGGGCGAGCAGCACCGCGGCGGACGGCTCGTCGGCGACGGCGCCCGGGGCGGCGGGCGCCCCGCCGCGGGCCGTGACGAGGGCGGTGAGCGCCGCGAGCACCGCGTCCGCCTCGGCGGCGACGCGCTCGGCGGCGACCGAGGGGTGCCCGGACCACCAGGCGTAGTGCTGGGCCGCGGACTGCGCGTGCGCGGCGGCGTCGTCGGCGTATCCGGCGCTCTCCAGCTGGACGCGGACTCCGGCGGCGAGCCGGTAGTGCCCGCCGACCGGGGTCACCAGGGCGCAGTCGACGAGCTCGGCGAGGGCCGCGTCGGCGTGGGTGTCGCCGACGAGCGCGGGCAGGTGGGCCGGGTGCGGCAGCTCCCCGCCGAGCGCGACGGCGAACCGCAGCGCGGCGCGCGCGGACGGGCTGAGCCGGGAGGCGAGCAGGGCCGCGGGCGCGGCGGCGTCGGCGAGCGCGGGCAGGGGCACGTCGTCCCCGGGCGCCGCCGCGTCCGGGGCGTCGTACGCGGCGAAGTCCTGGAAGGCGGCGGGGTCGGCGCGCAGCCGGTCGCGCTGCCGCAGCAGGGCCCCGGCCTGCACGAAGCGCAGCGGCAGGCCTTCGGACTCGAACCGCAGGTCGCCCGCCCAGTCGGCCTCGTCGTCGGTGAGGACGCGGCCGACGGCGCGCTCCAGGAGCTCCAGGGCGGCGCCGCGGCCGAGGCCGCCGAGGAAGACCTCTTCGAGGTGCGACTCGGGGGCGGGCGCGGCGACGTCGGGGGTCGCGGCGACGAGGAAGGCGCACTCGGGGGTGGCGTCGAGGAGCTCTTCGAGCGCGGCGCCGCCGAACTCCAGGTCGTCGAGGACCACGACGGCGCCTATCTCGCCGACGAGTTCGGCGAGCAGGGCCCGGTCGGGGCGGTACTGCCGGATGTCGTGGACGGCGGCGCACAGGTCGTACAGGAGGTCCGTCGGCGTCCGGTGGTAGCCGGAGAGGCGGACCACGCCGTCGGGGGCGAGGTCCGCGCAGTCCTCGGCGACGGCGTCGAGCAGCGCGGTGCGCCCGGAGCCCGCGGGTCCGGTCAGGCGCACGGAGCGGCCGCGGGCGAGCAGCCGCACCAGGCGCTCGCGCTCCTCCTGGCGTTCGAGGAGCGGGGTGCGGGTCCTGGCGGGGCCCGCGGGCACGGGCGGCAGGGCGGCCCTGCGGCGTTCGGCGCGCTCGGCGGCGGTGTACTTGCGGGGGCGGTCGGGGTGCTCGCCCGGCGGGCAGGGTTCTATCTCGCTGCCGTCTATGGGGTTGACGGTGAGCAGGAAGTCGCCGGAGAAGAGCTGGACGGCGCGCACGGGCGCGGGTGCGGGGGTGCCGAGGCCTGGGGTGCCGGGCCCGTGCGCGCTCGCGGGGCCCGTCGACGCGTCGTGCCGCGGCGGGTGGTTCTCCCGCGCGGCGCCGCTGTCGTGGGCCTCGGGCGCGTCGGCGTCGTAGCCGTCCCGGCCGTCGGGGCCTTCATAGCCCTCGCGGCCCTCGTATCCGTCGTGGCCTTCGTGGTCGGCACGGCCCGCGTAGCCGTCGCGGCCGTGCTCCTCCGGTCCCCGGTTCGTCGGGTCCATGGTCCAAGCCCCCCAGATGCGTCGTGTGCGAAGCCCCCTCCGGCCTTGGGCACACCGCGCTGTCGCTACTGGTCCGGTGCCCCCGTGTGGGTTCGTCAATCGTCGGGCGGACCGAACCCTAAACCGTCTTCAGTATCTCCGCGGAGGGCGGGGTACCGCCCCGCCCGAGACGTCACAGTCTCGTGAGGATTGCGCGAGTGATGCCGTCCCGCACCGCTCGCGCCGCTTGTCCGCGTGTCAGGTACGAAGGCGACGTGTCACGTACGAGAACGGCAGGTCACGCGTGTGGGCCGCGGGTCACACGCGGGGAAGCGATTCGACGCCGATGCCGCCCTCGATGGCGAGGATGCGGTGCAGTCGGGTGGCGACGAGCAGGCGCTGCATCTGCGGGGGCACGCCGCGCAGGACGAGCCTGCGTCCGCACCGCCCGGCGCGCCGGTGCGCGCCCATGATGACGCCGAGTCCCGTGGCGTCCCACGAGTCGAGTTCGGAGAGGTCGAGCACCAGGTCACCGGCCCCGTCGTCGACGGCCGAGTGCAGGACCGTACGGGCGTCCGCCGCGCTGCGTACGTCGAGGCGTCCCCCGACGACCAGCTGGGCCTGGTCGCCCCTGATGTGCATATGCGCTCCCCGAGAGTGCCGTGTCGTGTGTGACGCCCGTGCCGCGGGGCGTCTGCGTATGTCACAGCAACTGACTGTCACGTGGGTGAGGAAGTTGCCGTCTGTAAGCGAACCGATACCGAAATCACTCCGAGGGGTGACCCTCGGAGTGACAGCACGGCCGTGTTCGTGCTCAGTGCTTGTAGAAGCCCTGCCCGCTCTTGCGGCCGATGTCACCGGCGTCAACCATCCGGCGCATCAGCTCGGGGGCGGCGAACTTCTCGTCCTGCGACTCGGTGTAGATGTTGTCGGTGGCGTGCAGCAGGATGTCGACGCCGGTGAGGTCCGCGGTGGCGAGCGGGCCCATGGCGTGGCCGAAGCCGAGCTTGCAGGCGATGTCGATGTCCTCGGCGGTCGCGACGCCCGACTCGTAGAGCTTGGCGGCCTCGACGACGAGGGCGGAGATGAGGCGGGTGGTCACGAAGCCCGCGACGTCGCGGTTGACGACGATGCAGGTCTTGCCGACGGACTCGGCGAACTCGCGGGTGGTGGCGAGGGTTTCGTCGCTGGTCTTGTGGCCGCGGACGAGCTCGCACAGCTGCATCATGGGCACCGGCGAGAAGAAGTGGGCGCCGACGACCCGCTCGGGCCGCTCGGTGACGGCCGCGATCTTGGTGATCGGGATGGCGGAGGTGTTGGAGGCGAGCACGGCCTCGTCCCGCACGAGCTTGTCGAGCGTGCGGAAGATCTCGTGCTTGACCTCCAGCTTCTCGAAGACGGCCTCGACGACGACGTCCGCGTCGGCGACGGCGTCCAGGTCGGTGGTGGTCGTGATGCGGCCGAGCGCCGCCTCGGCGTCCGCGGCGTCGAGCTTGCCCTTGCTCACGAACTTCTCGTACGAGGCCTTGATGCCGTCGGTGCCCCGGGTCAGCGCCTCGTCGGTGACGTCGCGCAGGACCACGTCCCAGCCCGCCTGGGCGGAGACCTGGGCGATGCCGGACCCCATGAGTCCGGCTCCGATGACGGCGAGCTTTCGTGCCACGTTACGACTCCCCTTGCCTGGCGTATGACGGAGCGCTTACACGCTGTTTACGTATCGCTCTCCAGCGGACACTAGCGCTCGTGAGCTGCCGTGGGGCGGTGAAGAGACGCACGCCACGTGCGGTTTGACGGACATCACACCGGGGCGGGCCGCGCGGGGGGCCGCGGGGGGTCAGGAGGCCTCGCGGACGGCGTAGTTGAGGACCCGTTCGCCGAGGAGGTCCTCCATCTCGTCGATGAGGACGAGCGCCTCGCGGGAGACCTCGCGGGGGTCGCGGCGCTCGGCCATCTCGGCGCCGATCCAGGCCAGGACACCGGCGTGCAGCCAGTGGAGCTGGCCCGCGACGAGGTCGGGCAGATGGCCGCCGGGGCCCGCCTCCGCGCGCAGGGTGGTCTCCAGGTCGCGCAGGCTCTCCTGCTGGAAGGCCCAGAGCCGCGAGCGCAGGGCGGGCGAGTCGGTGATGACCCGCATGAAGTCGGCGTAGCCAGCGAAGAGTCCGATGGTGGGCGAGACGCCCTCGACGAGCCCGCGCAGCTCACGCAGGACGGCGTCGGCGGCGGACTCGCCGACGCGGCGGCCGCGCACCCAGCGCGAGAGCCGGTCGGCCATGTCCGCGCCCCGGTCGAGGAAGAGGTCCTCCTTGGCCGGGAAGTAGTTGTAGACGGTGTTGACGGAGACGTCCGCCGCCTCGGCGACGTCGGCGACGGTCACGGCGGCGAAGCCCCGCTCCAAGAAGAGCCCGGTGGCGATGTCCGAGATCCGCTGCTTGGTCTGCCGCTTCTTGCGCTCCCTGAGTCCCTCTGCCATGGCCTCATCCTAGGCGCCGTTCTGGGGGTCCATGAAAAATTGGTGGCATTGCAAAATTTCAGTGGCTCTGTTTTTGTGGTCTCCATGGCAATCATCAGTACGGCCGGGCTCGCCCGGACCTTCGCCGCCAAGAGCGGTCCCGTGGAGGCCGTGCGCGGCATCGACCTGACCGTCGAGCCCGGCGAGATCCTCGGCTTCCTGGGGCCGAACGGCGCGGGCAAGACCACCACCCTGCGGATGCTCACCACGCTCCTGCCGCCCACCGGCGGCGCCGCCACCGTCGCGGGCCACGACCTGCTGCGGGACCCGGCGGGCGTGCGCGCGAGGATCGGCTACGTGGCCCAGTCCGGCGGCGTCGACCCGCAGGAGACCGTGCGCGACGAGCTCGTCCTCCAGGGGCGGCTCTACCACCTGACCAAGGCCAAAGCGGCCGCCCGCGCCGAGGAGTTGGCGGCCGACCTCGGCCTCACCGAGCTGCTCGGCCGCAAGACCGCCGCGCTCTCCGGGGGCCAGCGGCGCAGGCTCGACCTCGCGCTCGGGCTCGTCCACCGGCCCGCCGTGCTGTTCCTGGACGAGCCGACCACGGGGCTCGACCCGGCGAGCCGCGCCAACCTGTGGACACTGGTGCGCCGACTGCGCGCCGAGCACGGCACCACGGTCTTCCTCACCACGCACTACTTGGACGAGGCCGACGCCCTCGCGGACCGGATCGTCGTGGTGGACCGGGGCGTGGTCGTCGCCGAGGGCACCCCGGCCGCGCTCAAGGAGCGCCACGCGGGCTCACCCGACGCCACGCTCCAGGACGCGTTCCTCGCCATCACCGGGCGCGGCCCGGCCCCGGTGGACACCGCGCCGGTCGCGGTCTGAGCCCCCGCCTCCCCCTCCCCAGTCCGCCGCCACCGGCCCGTCGAATCCCGGATACCGCCATGCTTGTGCACGACACCGCGCTGCTGTTTCGCCGCTATGCCCGCCAGACCCTGAACTCCCGCTTCCAGATGCTCTTCGGGGTGCTGATGCCCCTGCTGTACCTGCTGTTCTTCGGCCCGCTCCTCACCGATCTGCCGCTGGCCGCCGACGGCGACTCCTGGCAGGTCCTCGTGCCGGGCCTGCTGCTTCAACTCAGCCTGTTCGGCGCCTCGTTCAGCGGCTTCGCGCTCATCCTGGAGAACAGCTGGGGCGTGGTCGAGCGGATGCGCGTGACACCGGCCAGCAGGCTCGCGCTACTGCTCGGGCGGCTCCTGCGGGACGCCGCGCTCTTCGTCTTCCAGGCGGTACTGCTCGTCCTCGCCGCCCTGGTGATGGGGTTGCGGGCGCCGCTCGCCGGGATCCTGATCGGCTTCGCGTTCGTGGCCCTGCTGACCGTCGCGCTCGCCGCCCTGTCGTACGCGCTCGCCCTCAAGGTCCGCACCCCGCAGGAGTTCGGCCCGACGGTCAACGGCCTCGCCATGCCGTCCATGCTGCTCTCCGGCCTGATGCTGCCGATGACGCTCGGCCCCGGCTGGCTGGACGTGCTCTCGCACTTCACGCCGTTCCGCTACCTCGTGGACGCGGTCCGCGACGCGTACGTCGGCGACTACGCGAGCGCGCCCATGCTGTACGGCGTCCTGGTCGCCGTCGGCTTCGCGCTCGCCGCCGTGACGGTCGGCACCCGGGTCGTCCGCTCCGCCGGGTCCTAGGGCCCTAGCGCCCGCCCGGCCCGTGGCGGGCTCACCTACCCTGGCCGCATGGTCAATCTGACGCGCATCTACACCCGTACCGGCGACCAGGGCACCACCGCCCTCGGTGACATGAGCAGGACCGCCAAGACCGACCTGCGGATCTCCGCGTACGCCGACGCGAACGAGGCCAACGCGGTCATCGGCACGGCCATCGCGCTCGGCGGCCTCGACGCGGAGGTCGTGGCGGTCCTCACCCGGGTCCAGAACGACCTCTTCGACGTGGGCGCCGATCTGTGCACCCCCGTCGTCGAGGACCCGAAGTACCCGCCGCTGCGCGTCGAGCAGGGGTACGTCGACAAGCTGGAGGCGGACTGCGACCGCTTCAACGAGGACCTGGAGAAGCTGCGCAGCTTCATCCTGCCGGGCGGCACGCCGGGCGCGGCGCTCCTGCACCAGGCGTGCACGGTGGTGCGGCGGGCCGAGCGCTCCACGTGGGCCGCCCTCGAAGCGCACGGCGCGACGATGAACGCGCTGACCGCCACCTATCTCAACCGCCTCTCCGACCTTCTGTTCATCCTCGCGAGGACGGCGAACAAGGAGGTCGGGGACGTGCTGTGGGTGCCGGGTGGCGAGCGCTAGTCGCTTCGCTGGAGGGGCCGGGCCGGGGCGTCGCTCGCCTGCGGGTCCGTTGTGGCTGGTCGCGCAGTTCCCCGCGCCCCTTCCGGGCCGGGGCCGGGGGCCGGGATTCGCTTCGGGAACAGGGTGTAGCTGCCCGCGATGATCAGGTTGATGCCGATGACCCAGAGCATCTTCTGCTGCCACATCCGCAGCGACCCGGTCTCGCCGTCGGAGCCGACGTACCAGATCGCGCCCTGGAGCAGGCCCATGGCGATCACCGCGGCGAGCACCCAGCGGGCGGCTAGCTTCCACTCGTGCAGCGCGCGCGGCCACCCGTACTTCGGCGTGACCGGCTTCGGGCCGCCCGCGAAGCGGTGGGCGACGCGGGCGTCCACCCACGTGATCGTGTAGTGGCCGAGCGCGACCGAGTAGCCGATGTAGACGGCGGCCAGGCCGTGCTTCCAGTCCGGCTCGGCGCCGTTCTTCAGGTCGATCGCCGTGACGACGAACAGGACGACCTCCAGGAGCGGCTCGCAGAGCAGCACCGCCACACTGGCGCGGGGCATCTTCGCCCAGTACCGCAGGGCGAGGCCTCCGGCGAGCAACACCCAGAAGCCCACTTCGCACAGGACGATCAGAGTGACGATCACGGCTCGGTCCTCCTGGGAGCGCTGTTCTTCCCTGTCACCTCTCCAGGCTCCCGGCCGCACGCCCCGCGCTCGTCGTCGTCAGTGACGAAGTGCGGGTGCATCCTTCGATGTACCCGGGCCTCACCCGGCATAGGGAGGCCGGGGCTCCGCAGGCCGTGTTGGATGGAGTCATGCCGCTGCCGCTCCCCCGCCCCGACGTCGTCGACGTGCGCATCGCCGTCGCCAGCCTCGTCGCCGGGATCACGCTGTGGTCGCTGGGGCTGCACATGCAAATGGACCGGCCCCTCGGCTACGGGTGGACGCTGGTGCCGCTGTTCGCCATGGCGGGCCTGGAGCTGCTGCGCCGGACGGCGCCGCAGACCGCCCTGGTCTGCGGCACCCTCGCGCTGATCGCCGACCAGTTCACCCCGGGCAATCTGGCGACGGTCGTGATGTTCACCGACCTGGTGTACGCGGCCGTCCTGTACGGCACCCCGGCGGCGGCCCGGCGCATCCCGATCACCACGGGGCTGATCACCGTGGCGATGACGATCGGCTTCCTGGCCTGGTTCCGGGAGGCGGAGGCGCTGCTCGTCGGTGCCGTCACCGCCCTGGTGTCGTTCGCACCCGCGACGACCGGCGTCCTCGTCCGCAGCCATCGGGAGGCCGCCGAGATGGCCCGGCTGCGCGCCGAGCAGACCGCGCTGCTCGCCGAGATGGACCGCACCCAGGCGGTGACCGCCGAGCGCGCCCGGATGGCCCGCGAGCTGCACGACATGGTCGCGGGCCATCTGTCGGCCATCGCCATCCACTCCACGGCCGCGCTGTCCCTCGACGACCCGCGCACCACCCGGGACGCGCTCACCGTCATCCGGGAGAACAGCGTCGAGGGCCTCGCGGAGATGCGCCGCCTCATCGGCATCCTGCGGGACTCCAGCGGAGACCTGGAGCCCGCGGCGGCGCCCACCCTGGACGGGCTCGGCTCCCTCGTCGAGAGCGCGCGCGCCAACGGCCTGGACGTCACCCTCGACGACACCCGCGCCCCGGACGCCGAGACCCCGCCCGCCCCGGTCGGTCTCGCCGCGTACCGCATCGTGCAGGAGTCGCTGACCAACGCGCTCAAGCACGCGGCCCCCGGACCGGTCACCGTGACCCTCACCCAGCCGCGGGGCGCCCTGTGCGTGCTGGTCACGAGCCCGTACGGGGACACGCCGGGGCCGCGCGCGCCGGGCTCGGGCGCCGGGCTCGTCGGCATGCAGGAACGCGCCGCGCTGCTCGGCGGCACGTTCGCGGCGGGCCCGGAGGCGGACCCGGAGGCCGACCCCGACGGGCCCGCAGGCAAGGTGTGGCGGGTGGCCGCCCGGCTGCCCGTGGATCCCGCAGACCAAGAGGTGACCGAATGATCCGTGTCCTCGTCGCCGAGGACCAGTCCGCCGTGCGGGCGGGCCTCGTCCTGATCCTGCGCAGCGCGCCCGACATCGAGGTCGTCGGCGAGGCCGCGGACGGCGAGCGGGCCGTGGCGCTCGCCCGCGAGCTGCGGCCCGACCTCGTCCTGATGGACGTGCAGATGCCACGCCTGGACGGCGTGTCGGCCACGCGCCAGGTGGTCGCCGAGCAGCTGGCCGACGTGCTCGTCCTGACGACGTTCGACCTGGACGAGTACGTCTTCGGGGCGCTGCGCGCGGGCGCGTCGGGCTTCCTGCTGAAGAACACGGAGGCGAAGGCGCTGCTGGAGGCGGTGCGCACGGTGGCGCGCGGCGAGGGCCTGATCGCGCCCGCCGTCACCCGCCGGCTGATCGCCGAGTTCGCCGCGCCCCGCCCGGTGCGCTCCGCGAACGCGCCCGACCCGGCGGTCCTCGACGCCCTGACGCGGCGCGAGCGCGAGGTCCTGTCGTGCCTGGGCGAGGGCATGTCCAACGCGGAGATCGCCCGCCGCCTCGACATGGCGGAGGCCACGGTGAAGACGCATGTGAGCCGCCTGCTCGGCAAGCTGGAGCTGCGCAGCCGGGTGCAGGCGGCCGTGCTCGCCCAGGAGCTGGGAGTCTGATCGCCCCGCAGGCCCGTCCGGACCCGCCCCGCGGACCCGTCCTGCAGGCCCGTCCGGTCCCGCCGGGCGGGCCCTTCCGTCCCAACTGCCCTCTTTCGGCCAGTGGTTGAACCCCTTGACCGTTGGTCCAGACCTTTCTATTCTCGCCGCACTGCGGTGGGCACAGAACGTGCACAACGTGCTCATGGGCGTCGCAGGGTTCCACCAGTTCCATCACTCCCAGCGAGGAACTACCCCCAGGAGCACACCTTGCGCGTCAAACTCAGGTCCAGACACCGGCTGACAGCGGGGCTCACCACCCTGCTGCTGCCGTTCGCCACCCTGGTCGCCCTCGGCGGCTCTGCCCAGGCCTCCCCCGCAGCCGCGCCGAAAGCCGCCGCCGGGGCCACCGCCACGTACCAGAAGACCCAGGACTGGGGCGCCGGCTTCGAGGGCAAGTGGACGATCAAGAACACCGGCACCGCCTCGATCAGCGGCTGGACCGTCGAGTGGGACTTCCCCGCCGGAACCCGCGTCACCTCCGGCTGGGACGCCACCATCACCAACTCCGCCGACCACTGGACCGCCAAGAACCTCGGCTGGAACGGGACGCTCGCCCCCGGCGCCTCGGTCTCCTTCGGCTTCAACGGCAGCGGCAGCGGCAACCCCTCCGGCTGCAAGCTGAACGGCGAGAGCTGCGACGGCGGCGGCCAGCCCGGCGACGCCCCGCCCTCGGCCCCCGGCACCCCGACCGCCTCCGGCGTCACCGACACCTCGGTGAAGCTGGACTGGAAGGCCGCCACCGACGACAAGGGCGTCAAGAACTACGACGTGCTGCGCGACGGCTCCAAGGTCGCCACCGTCACCGGCACCACGTACGCCGACTCCGGCCTGACCGCGGGGACCGACTACTCCTACAGCGTCCAGGCCCGTGACACCGCCGACCAGACGGGACCGGTCAGCGCCGCGGTGAAGGTCCGCACCACCGGCGGCGGCCCCGGCCCCGACCCGGGCGCCAAGGTGAAGATGGGCTACTTCACCAACTGGGGCATCTACCAGCGCAACTACAACGTCAAGGACATCGTGACCTCCGGCTCGGCCGAGAAGATCACGCACATCAACTACGCCTTCGGCAACGTCCAGGGCGGCAAGTGCACGATCGGCGACTCCTACGCGGACTACGACAAGGCCGTCCCGGCCAACCTGTCGGTGGACGGGGTCGGCGACACCTGGGACCAGCCGCTGCGCGGCAACTTCAACCAGCTGCGCAAGCTCAAGGCCAAGTACCCGCACATCAAGGTGCTGTGGTCGTTCGGCGGCTGGACCTGGTCCGGCGGCTTCACCGACGCCATGAAGAACCCGGCGGCGTTCGCCGACTCCTGCTACAAGCTGGTCGAGGACCCGCGCTGGGCCGACGTCTTCGACGGCATCGACCTGGACTGGGAGTACCCCAACGCGTGCGGCCTGAGCTGCGACACCTCGGGCCCGGCCGTGATGAAGACGATGATGCAGGCCTTCCGCGCCAAGTTCGGCGCCAACAACCTCGTCACCGCCGCCATCACCGCCGACGCCTCGCCCGGCGGCAAGATCGACTCCGCCGACTACGGCGGCGCCGCCGAGTACGCCGACTGGTACAACGTGATGACGTACGATTTCTTCGGCGCCTGGGACGCCAAGGGCCCCACGGCCCCGCACTCCCCGCTCACCGACTACCCGGGCATCCCCAAGGAGGGCTTCAACTCGGCCGCGGCGATCGCCAAGCTCAAGGCCAAGGGCATACCGGCCAAGAAGCTCCTGCTCGGCATCGGCTTCTACGGCCGCGGCTGGACCGGCGTCACGCAGAAGGAGCCGGGCGGCACCGCCACCGGCCCCGCCCAGGGCGCGTACGAGCAGGGCATCGAGGACTACAAGGTCCTCAAGAACTCCTGCCCCTCCAACGGCACCGTGGCGGGCACGGCCTACGCCCACTGCGGCACCAACTGGTGGTCGTACGACACCCCGGCGACCATCCGGGCCAAGATGGCCTGGGCCAAGGAGCAGTCCCTGGGCGGCGCCTTCTTCTGGGAGTTCAGCGGCGACACCACCAGTGGCGAGCTGGTGAACGCCCTCCACGAGGGCCTGAAGTAAACCCTCCCCCGAGAACCCGAGGCACCCCCTCGGCGACCCCGGCCGTGCTCCGCCCCCTGACACGGCCGGGGCCATGACGAAGCCGGGGAGGCGGGAACGCCCCCCGCCTCCCCGGCTTCTTCGCGCCCGCCCGTCAGCGGCGGGCCTGCGAGCCGTACTCCTGCTGCTGGTAGGGGTCCGCGTACGTCCCGTACGTCCCGTACGTCCCGTACGGCGCGGGGGCGGGCGCGGGCGCGGCCGCCCGGTGACCGCTGCCGTGCGCGCCGCCGGAGCCGCGGCCCGACCGCGAGGGCCACCACGTCGCCCGGCCGAGCATCGCCACCACCGCGGGCACCAGGACGATCGAGAGCACCAGCGACGACAGGCCGATGCCGAGCGCGGTCACGAGGCCGATCTCCTGCGTGGCCGGGGACGGGTTCACGGCGAGGCTCGCGAAGGAGCCCGCGAGGACGACACCGGCGGTGACGATGGCCGGGGCCGTGTGCCGCACCGCGGCCGCCACCGCCTGCCGGGCCGAGCCCGGTCGGCCCATCTCCTCCCGGATGCGGTCGCTGATCAGGATGTTGTAGTCGGTGCCGAGGGCGACGACGAACAGGAACAGCACGAGCGGGAGCGTGAAGGACACGCCGGGCCGGTCGAGGAGGTGCTGGAAGACCAGGACGCCGGACCCGAGCGTCGCCGTGAAGCCCAGCCCGATGGCGAGCATGAGCACCAGCGGCGCGAGCAGGCTGCGCAACAGGGCCACCAGGATCAGGGCGATCAGCGCCGCGGCCACCGGGAAGACCACCTTCAGGTCCTTCGACACCGCCTCGGAGATGTCGGAGAAGATCGCGGCCTGGCCCGACACATGGGCCTCGGTGCCGGGCGGCGCCGCCTTGGCGACGACCGGCCGCACCTCGTCGGAGACGACGTCACGGGCCCGCTGCGACTGCACGTCCACGGACAGGTAGAAGTCCACCTTCGCGGCCGTGTGCTCCTTGTTGAGCACCGGCTGCGCCACGCGGCCGACGCCCTTGACGGCCTTCAGGTCCTTGGTGAGGCCGTCGAGTCCCGCCCGGTCGATCCTGGCCTTCCTCGCCCCGTCGCCGTCGGCCGCCACGTACACGGTGTGCGGGCTGTCCACGCCGCCGGGCAGCGCCTTGGATATCTCCTTGGCCGTCACCGCCGCGGGGGTGTCGTCCGGGCCCGGGTCCGTGCCGTAGTCCATCTTCATGCCGAGCACGCCCGCGCTCAGCGCGACCAGGAGGCCGACGCTGGCGGCCACGAAGAGGAACGGGCGCCGGGCGACGCGCTCCCCGAGCCGCGCGCTCATCCCGGGGCGCGGCTCCTTGCGCAGCGCCCGCGACGGCCAGAACATCTTGCGCCCGGACACCGCGAGCAGCGCGGGCATGAAGGTGAGGCTGGCGACGAGCATCACCAGGACGCACACCGCGATGGCCGGGCCGAGCACCTTGAACTGCCCGAAGCTCGCGATGCCCAGGGTGGCGAACGCGGCCACGATGGTGAGCGCCGCCGACGCGATGGCCGCGCCGACCCGGCCCGCGCACTCCCCCGCCACGTCCCGGGGGCGCGCCGCCGGATCGGCCCGAAGCAGCTCGCGGAACCGGAACAGCAGGAACAGGAAGTAGTCGATCCCGATGCCGAGCAGCACCACGGTGATCAGCGACGGCGTCGACGGGTCGAGCTTGAAGTCGAACAGCAGGGCCGTGCCGACCACCGCGCCGGTCGCGGCGCCGCCGATGATGACCACGGCGAGCAGCGGCAGGATGGCGGCGAGGACACTGCGGAAGGCCAGCACGTTCAGGAGCACGATCAGCCCGAAGGTGAGCAGCCCGACCAGCTTCTCGGTGTCCTCCTGGTCCTCCGCCGTGTCGGCGAGGTCCGCGATCCCGCCGGTGTACCCGGTGCGCAGGTCCGCCCGGCCGAACTCCTTCTCCGCGTGTTCGCGGAAGTCACGGAAGACCTCCTGGAGCGCGGGGTCGTTCTGGTTGCCCTTGAGCGAGACGGAGACGAGGCGGAACGATTTGTCCGGCGCGTTTGCCAGCGGCCTGACGACCGGCGTCTGGGAGTGGTCCGTCAGCATGAACGACGGCACGTCGTCGGGATTGGCCATCTTCAGGCGCTGCTTGCCGAGCCCGGCCGCGATCCTGTCGATGCGCGCGCTGTCGCCCGCGGCGAGCTTGCGCCCGTCCTCACGGGCGACGAGCACCGTGACGGCGTTGCCGTCGGGCTTGGCACCGAACTCGTCCTCGGCGATCTTCAGGGCGGCCGCCGAGTCGTAGGACTTCGGCAGGAAGCCCGCGATGTCGGGCTCGGTGACGCTGTTCAGCTTGGCCTGGCCGACGAGGGTCAGCGCGATGCCGACCAACGACCAGAGCAGGATGAACTTCCAGGCATGGCGTGTGGTGCACGCCGTCAGGGATCTGATCACGGTTCCGGTTCCTCCGGCAGGTGGGGTGGGGCCCGGTCCCACCGGGCCCTTCCAGAAGATCACCGGCAGCCCCGCGATCACCTCGACCGCCGCGACGAAACCGCCCCGGGACCAGGGCCACGGCCCCCCGGCCCGACCAGGACCCTGCTCCTAGCCGCGCACTCCGCCCCGAGGATGACGCCCCCGCCGATCCCGCAGACTGGAATGGACCCACACGTCCCCCCGGCAAGGAGTCAGTACGGCATGCACGCGCGCAGCCACCCGCCACGGCCCGGCGCCCGGTGGCCGAGCCGCCGGGACGTCCAGGTGGCGCTCGGCGCCGCGGTCCTCGACCTCACCGCCTACACGCTGAACGTGGGCACCAACGGCGTGAACTGGAGCGCGGGCGTCTTCGCGCTCCACTTCCTGTTCCCCGTCCTCCTGGTCTGGCACCGGCGCCGCCCCCTGACCGCCCTGGCCGCCGTCCTCGTCAACCTGACCGTCATCAGCTGCTTCGCCGTCAACGCGTACGGCCTGTCCATCTCCCTCGTCGTCGCCCTGTTCTCGGTGGCCCTGGAACGGCCGCCGCGCGTCGCGGTGGCCGCGGGCGCCGTGACCCTCGTCGCGCTCCAGGTGCCCGGCATCGGCGAGGACGAGGAGCTGGTGCGCGCGGTCGTCGCGGACGTGGTGGGCGTCGGCATGGCGGTCACCGCCGGCTTCGTCGCCCGCCAGTGGCAGCGGCAGCTCGCCGCCCACCGCGAGCTGCTCGCCGCGGGCGCGGTCGCCGCCGAGCGCCGCCGCATCGCCCGCGAGCTGCACGACGTCGTCGCGCACCACATCACCGCCATGCAGCTGATGGCGGGCGGCGCGCGCAAGGTCGTCCAGCACGACGTGGCCCTGGCCCAGGACGCCCTGAAGTCCCTGGAGGACTCCGGCCGCCTCGCGCTCAGCGAGATGCGCCAGCTCCTGGACGTGCTGCGCACCGACGACGACGCGGAGGGCACTCCGGCCGCGCCCCAGCCGGGCGTCGCCGACCTGCCCCGCGTGGTCGCCGAGTCACGTCAGGCAGGTGTGGCCACGGAGCTGCTCGTCGAGGGCGCGGACCAGGAGCTCTCGCCCACCCTGGGCCTCACCGTGTTCCGGATCGTCCAGGAAGCCCTCACCAACATCCGCAAGCACGCGCGCGGCGCCCGGGCCACGGTGCGCCTCGACTACGGGCCCGAGCTGCTCACCGTCGAGATCCGCGACGACGGCTCCGGCACCACCACCGCCGCGCGCAAGGGCCGCGCCGGGCACGGCCTCGTCGGCATGCGCGAACGCGTGGCCCTGCACGGCGGCGCCCTGGAGACCGGACCCCGGCCCGAGGGCGGCTTCCGGGTCCTTGCGACACTGCCCCTGCCCGCGCGTGAGCAGGCCCCCACGTCCCACGAGAGAGCGACGGTCCGTTGACAGCGTCCGAAGAGCCCCTGACCGTCCTGATAGCCGACGACCAGCCGCTGGTCCGCAGGGGCATCGCGCTCATCTTCCACGCCGACCCCGGCGTGCGCGTCGTCGGCGAGGCCGGGGACGGCCGCGAGGCCGTGGACCTGGCGCTCGAGGTCCGCCCCGACGTGGTCCTCATGGACATCCGCATGCCCCGCCTCGACGGCGTCGAGGCCACCGCGGCCCTCGCCACCGCCCTGCCGGAGTGCCGCGTCCTCGCCCTGAGCACCTTCGACATGGACGAGTACGTGGTCGGCGCGCTCCGCGCGGGCGCCGCGGGCTTCCTCCCCAAGGACGTCTCGCCCGAGGAGCTGGTGGCCGCCGTCCACACCGTGAGCCGCGGCGAGGCGGCGGTGGCCCCGCGGCTGCTCACCCGGCTGATCTCCGCGTACGTCACCACGCCCGCGCCCCGGGCGGCCCAGCGCGTGCGCCCCGACCTCACGTCCCGGGAGACGGACGTCTGGACCCTCATGGCCAGGGGCTACGACAACACGGAGATAGCCGAGGCGCTCCGGATCAGCCCCTCCACGGTGAAGAACCACGTCACCGCCGTCTTCGCCAAACTGGGCGCCCGCGACCGCGCCCAGGCGGTCATAGCGGCCTACGAGTCGGGCCTGATCACAGCGGGCCAGTAGGAGACTTTCAGCCCGTCGAGGGGGTACCCCCTGCTCCTTAAGAGCTTGGGGGAGTTTGAGGACGAGCGCGCCAGCGCGACAAAGGGCGGGGTGCCAGGGGCAGCCAGCCCCTGGTTCGGGAAGGGGCGGGTCTGGGGCGCCCCGCGAGGGCTACGCCACGTTCACCCGTTGGCCGGGCGGCGCCGCCTCCAGCCACGCCAGGAAACCGGTCAGCGCGTCCTCGCTCATCGCGAGCTCAAGACGCACTCCCCGGTGCAGACAGCCGAGCACCACCGCGTCGGAGAGCAGCGCGAGCTCCTCCTCGCCGTCGGGCGCGCGCCGGTCCACGACCTCGATCGCCGACCGTTCGAGGACGCGCCGCGGCCTGGGAGCGTAGGAGAAGACACGGAACCACTCGATCCGGTCCCCGTTGTAGCGGGCCACCCCGTAGCCCCAGCCCTTGCCGGAGGTGTCGGGGGCCTCGTCGGGAGCGGGCGCGTGCCAGCGCAGGCTGCAGTCGAAGGTGCCGCCGGACCGCTGGATGAGTCTGCGGCGCAGGCCGAAGACGAAGAGCCCCAGCAACACCAGCGCGATCAACGCAAGTCCGCACACGAGCAGAACGAGGATCATCGGCACCGACCTCCTCGCCTCACTACAGTCTCAACACGACTTCCCGAAACGGACCGAACTACCGCACCCGAAAAAGCACCCGCATTGCCGCAGCCGCGACCCGGTCCGGAAGATTCCGGACCCGGCCGCGGCTGAGTCACGTTACGCCGCGCGCTGGGGTCAGCGCGTCGCCACCGCACGCAGTCGGACGTCGGCGCGCCGCTCGGCGGAGGCGTCGGCCTCCGACTTGGCACGCTCGAGCGCCCGCTCCGCACGCTGGACGTCGATCTCGTCGGAGAGCTCGGCGATCTCGGCGAGCAGCGACAGCTTGTTGTCCGCGAACGAGATGAATCCGCCGTGCACCGCGGCGACGACGGTGCCGCCCTCGCGCGTACGGATGGTCACCGGGCCCGACTCCAGCACACCGAGCAGCGGCTGGTGACCGGGCATGACGCCGATGTCGCCGGACGTGGTGCGCGCGACGACCAGGGTGGCCTCGCCGGACCAGACGCTGCGGTCCGCGGCGACCAGCTCGACATGCAGCTCAGCAGCCAAGGGTGGCTCCTCGGGTCACCACCCGGCGGTTCAGCCGGGTGTTGGGTCAAATTCTACGTGGCGTGCGGGGAGGGGCGGGACACGGTCCCCGCGAGGGCCGTGCCCGCCCCTCCCCCGAGAGTCACCGGGACTCAGGAGACGCCGAGCTCCTTGGCGTTGGCCTTGAGGTCCTCGAGGCCACCGCACATGAAGAACGCCTGCTCGGGGAAGTGGTCGTACTCGCCGTCGCAGATCGCGTTGAAGGCCGCGATCGACTCGTCGAGGGGCACGTCCGAACCGTCGACGCCGGTGAACTGCTTGGCGACGTGGGTGTTCTGGGACAGGAAGCGCTCCACGCGACGGGCACGGGAGACGACCAGCTTGTCCTCCTCGCCGAGCTCGTCGATGCCGAGGATGGCGATGATGTCCTGGAGGTCCTTGTACTTCTGCAGGATGTTCTTGACCCGCATGGCGGTGTCGTAGTGGTCCTGCGCGATGTACCGCGGGTCCAGGATGCGGGACGTGGAGTCCAGCGGGTCCACGGCCGGGTAGATGCCCTTCTCGGAGATCGGACGGGAGAGCACCGTCGTCGCGTCGAGGTGGGCGAAGGTGGTGGCCGGGGCCGGGTCGGTCAGGTCGTCCGCGGGGACGTAGATCGCCTGCATCGAGGTGATCGAGTGACCACGGGTCGAGGTGATGCGCTCCTGGAGGAGACCCATCTCGTCGGCCAGGTTCGGCTGGTAGCCCACCGCGGAGGGCATGCGGCCGAGCAGGGTCGACACCTCGGAACCGGCCTGGGTGAAGCGGAAGATGTTGTCGATGAAGAACAGCACGTCCTGCTTCTGCACATCGCGGAAGTACTCCGCCATGGTCAGACCGGCGAGGGCCACGCGCAGACGGGTGCCCGGGGGCTCGTCCATCTGGCCGAAGACGAGGGCGGTCTTGTCGATGACGCCCGAGTCCGACATCTCCTCGATGAGGTCGTTGCCCTCACGGGTGCGCTCGCCGACACCGGCGAACACGGAGACACCGTCGTGGTTGTTGGCGACGCGGTAGATCATCTCCTGGATGAGCACCGTCTTGCCGACACCGGCGCCGCCGAACAGACCGATCTTTCCACCCTTGACGTACGGGGTGAGGAGGTCGATGACCTTGACGCCGGTCTCGAACATCTCGGTCTTCGACTCGAGCTCGTCGAAGTTCGGGGCCTTGCGGTGGATGCCCCAGCGCTCGCCCGTGTACTGCTCGTCGACGTTCAGGACCTCACCGAGGGTGTTGAACACCTTGCCCTTGGTGAAGTCGCCCACGGGCACCGTGATGGAGGCACCGGTGTCCGTGACCGCGGCCTGGCGGACCAGACCGTCGGTGGGCTGCATCGAGATGGCGCGGACCAGGCCGTCGCCCAGGTGCTGGGCGACCTCGAGGGTCAGCGTCTTCTTCTCGCCGTCCTTGGCCGGGTCGGCCACCTCGACGTGAAGGGCGTTGTAGATGTCCGGCATGGCGTCGACGGGGAACTCCACGTCGACGACCGGGCCGATGACCCGGGCGACGCGGCCCGTGGCCGTCGCGGTCTCAACAGTGGTCGTCATTACTTGTCACTCCCCGCGTTCGCGTCGGCCAGGGCGCTGGCGCCACCGACGATCTCGCTGATTTCCTGGGTGATTTCGGCCTGGCGGGCCGCGTTGGCAAGCCGGGACAGGTTCTGGATGAGGTCCCCGGCGTTGTCGGTCGCCGACTTCATCGCGCGGCGCGTGGCGGCGTGCTTGGAGGCAGCCGACTGCAGCAGCGCGTTGTAGATGCGGCTCTCGACGTAGCGCGGCAGGAGGGCGTCGAGGACGTCCTCCGCCGACGGCTCGAAGTCGAACAGGGGCAGGATCTCGCCCTTGCCGGACGACTCCTCGGCCACCTCTTCGAGGCTGAGCGGCAGCAGGCGGCTGTCGATGGCCGTCTGCGTCATCATCGAGACGAACTCGGTGTAGACGATGTGGAGCTCGTCCACGCCGCCCTCGGCCGTGTCCTTCTCGATCGCCTCGATCAGCGGTCCCGCGACCGCCTTGGCGTCCGCGTACTCCGGCTGGTCGGTGAAGCCCGTCCACTGCTTCGCGATGCTGCGCTCGCGGAAGTTGTAGTGGGCGACACCACGGCGGCCGACGATGTACGAGTCGACCTCCTTGCCCTCCGCCTCCAGGCGCGCGGTCAGCTGCTCCGCGGCCTTGATGGAGTTGGAGTTGAAGGCGCCGGCCAGACCACGGTCGCTGGTCAGCAGGAGCACGGCGGCTCGCGTCGCCGTCTCCGGCTCCGTCGTCAGCGGGTGCTTGGTGTTCGAGCCGGTGCCCACCGCCGTGACCGCGCGGGTGAGCTCGGTCGCGTACGGCGTGGAGGCCGCCACCTTGCGCTGCGCCTTGACGACGCGCGAGGCGGCGATCATCTCCATCGCCTTGGTGATCTTCTTGGTCGCCGAGACGGATCGGATGCGACGCTTGTAGACCCGGAGCTGAGCTCCCATGAGTCAGGTCCCTTCCTTACGTCTACTTGGCCGCGGCCGGAGCGTCCTCGCCGAGAAGCTTGCCGTCCGAGGTCTCGAACTGCTTCTTGAACTCGGCCACGGCGTCACCGATCGCGGTGATCGTGTCGTCGGACATCTTGGCGCCCTCCTTGATGGAGGTGAGCAGGCCCTGCTCCTTGCGGTGCAGGTAGTCCAGGAGCTCGCGCTCGAAGCGACGGATGTCGGCGACGGGCACGTCGTCCATCTTGCCGGTGGTACCGGCCCAGATGGAGACGACCTGGTCCTCGGTGGCCATCGGCTGGTACTGGGGCTGCTTGAGCAGCTCGACCATGCGCTGACCGCGCTCCAGCTGCGCCTTCGACGCGGCGTCCAGGTCGGAACCGAAGGCGGCGAACGCCTCCAGCTCACGGAACTGGGCGAGGTCCACGCGCAGTCGGCCGGAGACCTGACGGATCGCCTTGTGCTGCGCGGAACCACCGACTCGGGAGACGGAGATGCCGACGTTCAGGGCGGGGCGCTGACCGGCGTTGAAGAGGTCCGACTCCAGGAAGCACTGGCCGTCGGTGATGGAGATGACGTTGGTCGGGATGAACGCCGACACGTCGTTCGCCTTTGTCTCGACGATCGGCAGACCGGTCATCGAGCCCTTGCCCATCTCGTCCGAGAGCTTCGCGCAGCGCTCGAGCAGACGGGAGTGCAGGTAGAAGACGTCGCCCGGGTAGGCCTCGCGCCCCGGCGGGCGGCGGAGCAGCAGGGACACGGCGCGGTAGGCGTCGGCCTGCTTCGAGAGGTCGTCGAAGATGATGAGGACGTGCTTGCCCTCGTACATCCACTGCTGGCCGATGGCCGAACCGGTGTAGGGGGCCAGGTACTTGAAGCCCGCCGGGTCGGACGCCGGGGCGGCGACGATGGTCGTGTACTCCAGCGCGCCGGCCTCTTCGAGGGCACCACGCACGGAGGCGATGGTCGAGCCCTTCTGACCGATGGCGACGTAGATGCAGCGGACCTGCTTGTTCACGTCGCCCGAGCGCCAGTTGTCGCGCTGGTTGATGATCGTGTCGACGGCCAGGGCGGTCTTGCCGGTCTGGCGGTCACCGATGATCAGCTGACGCTGGCCACGGCCGATCGGGGTCATCGCGTCGACGGCCTTGTAGCCCGTCTCCATCGGCTCGTGCACCGACTTGCGCTCCATGACCGTGGGGGCCTGCAGCTCAAGGGCACGACGTCCGCTGGTCTCGATCTCGCCGAGGCCGTCGATCGGGTGGCCGAGCGGGTCGACGACGCGGCCGAGGTAGCCCTCGCCCACCGCGACCGACAGGACCTCGCCGGTGCGCTGCACCGACTGACCCTCCTCGATGCCGCTGAACTCACCGAGAACGATCGAACCGATCTCGCGCTCTTCCAGGTTCAGCGCGAGACCGAGCGTGCCGTCCTCGAACTTCAGCAGTTCGTTGGCCATGGCCGAGGGCAGGCCCTCGACCTTCGCGATGCCATCGCCGGCCAGGGTGACCGTACCGACCTCCTCGCGCGAGGCCGCGTCCGGCTTGTACGCCTGGACAAAGTTCTCCAGCGCGTCCCGGATCTCCTCCGGCCGGATCGTGAGCTCCGCCATCTGGGTTCCCTGCTCTCCTTGTTGGGCCCGAAGTTTCACTTGGGGGGGATGGGGACTCCCCCCAGGAAGAGGTGAATCCTCTGCACGGCCCAACTCGGGCCGTTCGGTCTTGCTTGTTGAGTTGCTAGCCCGCCATGCGGCGGTGCGCGTCCTCGATGCGGTCCGCGATGGAGCCGTTGATGACTTCGTCGCCCACCTGCACCCGGATCCCGCCCAGGACCTCGGGGTCCACGTCGAGGTTCAGGTGCATCTGACGCCCGTAGATCTTGGCGAGCGCCGCGCCGAGCCGCTGCTTCTGCGGGTCCGACAGCGGTACGGCCGACGTGACGACGGCGACCATGCGCTCCCGGCGGTCCGCGGCCAGCTTGGAGAGGGACTCGAGTCCCGACTCCAGGCTACGTCCACGGGGCGCGGTCACAAGGCGCTCGACGAGACGCTCCGTGGTCGCTGCCGCCTTGCCCCCGAGCAGGCTGCGCAGCAGCTCGCTCTTGGCCGTGGCGGTGGCGGCGCGGTCGGTCAGGGCCGCCCGCAGCTCGGTGCTGGAGGCGACGATCCGGCCGAAGCGGAACAGCTCGTCCTCGACCGTGTCCAGCGCGCCGGACTTCTGCGCGGCGGTCAGGTCGGCGACGTCCGCCAGCTCCTCGAGGGCGTCCACCAGGTCGCGCGAGGCGGACCAGCGGGAGCGGACCATGCCGGCCACGAGGTCAGCGGTCTCGCCGCCGACCTTGCCGCCGAGCAGGCGCCCGGCCAGCTCGGCCTTGGCCTCGCCGGCCTGCGCCGGGTCGGTCAGGACCCGACGCAGCGAGACCTCCCGGTCGAGCAGCGCGGTGACGGCGGCCAGCTCGTCCGCGAGGTGCCCCGCGTCCACTCCGGTGTTGTCCGTCAGCGCGTCGAGGCGCTCGCGCGCGGCGCTCAGCGCCTCGCGGCTCGCTCCATGCGCTGTCATCGAGTCGCCTCGGCCTTCGTCGCCTTCTCGTCGAGCTCGTCGAGAAAGCGGTCGATGGTGCGGCTCTGGCGGGCGTGGTCCTCGAGGGACTCGCCGACGAGCTTGCCGGCCAGTTCGGTGGCCAGCTGGCCCACGTCCTGACGCAGCGCCTGCGCGGCGGCCTTGCGGTCGGCCTCGATCTGGGAGTGACCGGCGGCGACGATCTCCTCGCGCTGCCGCTGGCCCTCGGCCCGCATCTCGGCGATGAGCTGGGCGCCCTGCTCCTGCGCCTCCTGGCGCAGTCGCGCGGCCTCGTGCCTGGCCTCGGCGAGCTGAGCCTTGTACTGCTCGAGCACGCTCTGGGCCTCGGTCTGGGCGGCCTCGGCCTTCTCGATACCGCCTTCGATCGCCTCCCGGCGCTCTTCCAGAACCTTGTTGATGTTCGGGAGGAGCTTCTTCCAGAAGAAGAAGAAAACGATGGCGAAGGCAATGGCGCCGACAAGCAGCTCGGGGCCCGGAGGAACGAGCGGGTTCTGCTCTTCCTCGGCCGCCAGCTGAACCAGGTTGGCGATCACATCAGTGCCTTTCGTCGAAAAGTGTCAGTAAGAAGCGATTACTTACCGAACACGAACGGCATAACGATGCCGATGAGGGCGAGAGCCTCACAGAAGGCGAAGCCCAGGATCTGGTTGGCGCGGATCAGACCGGCGGCCTCGGGCTGGCGAGCCAGGGCCTCGGTGCCCTTACCGAAGACGATGCCGACACCGATACCGGGGCCGATGGCCGCGAGGCCGTAACCGATGGAACCGAGGGAGCCGGTGACGCCTTCGGCGGCGAGGGTCTGGAGAGCGGACATGCCGGTTCTTCCTTCTCTTTCATGGGCCGGTGGGGGTTGGCCACCGGACGATCGGGGGGTCTTGCGGGGCAGGGTTGGCTCAGTGGTGCTCGGCGAGAGCGCCCTGAATATAGGTGCAGGCGAGGAGTACGAAGACGTACGCCTGGACGGCCTGCACGAAGAGCTCGAAGACGATCATGGCCATCGTCATTGCGAAGGAGACACCGGCGGCCGGGATCATCCAGCTGTTCAGCAGGTACCAGGAGGCGACGGTGAACATCACCAGCATCAGGTGACCGGCGAACATGTTGGCGAAGAGTCGCACCGCGTGCGTGAACGGACGCACCAGCAGGTTCGAGAAGAACTCGATGAACGACACCAGCCACTTGATGGGGCCGAGCGAGTTGTCGTAGCCGGTGATGTTCTTCCAACCACCGACGAAGCCGTGGCGCTTGAAGGTCAGCGGCACCCAGATCAGGTAGGTCACCAGAGCGAGGATGATCGGGTACGCGATCACCGAGGAGACCGGGAACTGGGCCAGCGGGATCACGGACCAGATGTTCATGATCCAGATGAAGAAGAACATCGAGACCATGAGGGGGACGTACTTCTCGCCCTCCTTCTTGCCAAGGGTCTCGTAGACGATCCCGCGGCGCACGAAGTCGTAACCCGCCTCGCCGACCATCTGGAGCTTGCCCGGAACGACCTTGGCCTTGCCGAAGGCGGCGTAGAAGAAGGTGATCACGATCAGCGTCGTGAGCAGGGCGAGCAGCATCACCTTGTTGAACTCGAACCCGCCGACCTCGAAGATCGGCTTGAAGAGGAACGAGTGCAGACCCGGGGAGGGGAAGCCACAGCCGTTGTCGGACATGATCCGACAGCTCCAGTCAAAGGCGAGCTCAGTTTGTTCAGCACTCACCGCGGGCTCCTTCGGCGTGAAGCATGGGTACGGCAACCTCGTTGTCGAGTCGGCGCGGCACGCGGCCGCGGATCGGCACCGGACTGGTGTTTCGGAAGTGTGAGCGGCGGTCAGGCATCGAGCCTCGCGATGGTGCAGGCGTCAGCTCAGATGCCCGCGCCTGCAGTGCCGCAGTTGGCACCGGACGATAGCAGTATCTCGAACGGGCATTTATCCCGGCCCTACCTCTCACGTCTCCGACCCCGGCTTCTCCGGCTTGTCGCTCTTCTGGGAGGCGGCAACCGAGGAAGGTTCGGGTTCGGGTTCGACGTAGAGGATCTTGGCCTTCATGTGCGCGCGAGCCTGCGACGCCATCCAGGCGACGGTGGCGATGACGAGAGCGAGCGCGAAGGACTTCGGGTTGAACGCGGTGGTGTCCTTGAACAGACCCACGAAGATGAGAAGCAGCAGCAGCTGGGCGACGTAGAGCATCATGCCCATCGCCTGGAAGAGCTGCGGAAGCGATTTTGCCGTCCGCTGCAGGACGAACAGGCCGAGCCCCATGAAGGCGATGACCACAGCCGTGCCGATGACGGCGCCGAGCGCCCCCTTGCCGCCCGCGACGACACCACTGACCACGGCGGTGATCGCACCGACGACGGCAGTGGGGACGGCGGACTGCAGGAGAGTCCGGGTGTCTTGAGACGGCATGGCGGCAACTCCGCTTACTGATGGGGGCAGGGTGTCGTCATGGACGAGCGTAGACCCGGTCCGAGCGGGGTCCTCGGGCCAAGGGACCGTCGCACTACGGTCCTTCGGCTCTGTCGCCGGGTCTCGTGAACCGTATCACAAACTATTTGATGAGGTCTTTACCTGTCTGGTGTGCTCGCTGTCACACATGAGAAGTAATCCGCGCGTCTGTGCATGCGAGCCGCCAATTTGTCTGCTAAAGGGCGGCTTTGCCGGTCGGCGTCAACGTGACGACCCCGCCTTGCGCCGGTCCAGGAAGCGCGGGCGGGTGCCCAGCGCGGTCGCTCCGTTGACGCCCGCGCCGACGGTCGGCCGGTCTTCGGAAGCCTCCCCCGGCCCGTCCGCCCCGTCCGCCCCGTACGCCTCCGCCGGGGCGGCCCCGTCGGCGCGCTCAGTGGCCGCCGTACCGGCCGGGGAGCGCCGCTCGCGCCGGTACCGCGGCGGCACGAAGTTCTCCGCCCAGCGGGGCGCGTGCGGGGTGAAGCGGGGCAGCAGGAGCAGCACCAGGCCCACGGCGCTGAGGGCGACGATCAGGAGCAGGATCCACATGTTCGTCGAGTGGACCGAGTACGCGACGGTGCCGAAGGCGATGAGGGCCGACCAGAAGTACATGATCAGCACCGCGCGGCTGTGCGAGTGCCCGACGTCCAGGAGCCGGTGGTGCAGATGCCCCCGGTCGGCGGCGAACGGCGACTGCCCCTTCCAGGTGCGGCGCGCGATGGCCAGCACCAGGTCGCCGAACGGGATCGCGATGATCGTCAGCGGCATCAGGAGCGGGATGAAGACCGGGAGCATCGCGTGCGTGGCGTCGCGGGCGCTGCCGCCGAGGTTCAGCTTCATGGCGTCCGGGTCGACCTGCCCGGTGATGGAGATGGCACCGGCGGCGAGCACGAGCCCGATGAGCATGGAGCCCGAGTCGCCCATGAAGATCCTGGCCGGGTGCATGTTGTGCGGCAGGAAGCCGAGGCACATGCCCATCAGGATGGCCGCGAAGAGGGTCGCGGGGGCGGCGGCCTCGATGCCGTAGCCGTACCAGATGCGGTACGCGTACATGAAGAACGCGGTGGCGGCGATGCACACCATGCCCGCGGCGAGGCCGTCGAGGCCGTCGACGAAGTTCACGGCGTTGATGGTGATGACGACGAGGGCGACCGTCAGGAGGGTGCCCTGCCACTGGGTCAGCGAGAGCGTGCCGTAGCCCGGGATGGGCAGCCACAGGATCGTCAGGCCCTGCACGACCATGACGCCCGCGGCGATCATCTGGCCGCCGAGCTTGATCAGCGCGTCGATCTCGAACTTGTCGTCCAGGACGCCGATGAGCCAGATCAGGGCGGCACCGGACAGCAGCGCGCGCGGCTCGTTCGACTTCGTGAACACCTCGTTGAGGTTGGGCAGGTGGTCGGCCACCAGGAGGCCCGCGCACAGGCCGAAGAACATCGCGATACCGCCGAGCCGGGGCGTCGGCTCCCGGTGCACGTCGCGCGCGCGGATCTCCGGCATGGCACCGGCCACGATCGCGAACTTCCGCACCGGGCCGGTCAGCAGATAGGTCACCGCGGCCGTGATGCAGAGCGTCAGCAGATATTCACGCACGGGCTTCCCCACAGGTATCGCTGGCCATCTCAGCACCACACCCTAGCTTTGCGCGCATGAGGTTGGGCACTTCCGGGTAGCGACGATCGTTGCACAACTCCGCTACAGCGCCGTGATCCCGCCGCTCCCCCGGCCCGGATAGGGGGGAAACCGGGCCGCGAGGTCCCGGACCGCCGCCCTGACGTCGTCCTCCTCCCTGACGGCCGCCGCGAACAGCGCGGCGACGCGCGCCATCTCCGCCTCCCGCATCCCCTGTGTGGTCACGGCCGCCGTGCCCAGGCGCAGGCCGCGGCCGTCGCCGTGGGGCAGCGCGCAGGTGTCCAGAACCAGCCCCGCCGCGGCGAGCCTGCCCCGCGCCGTCCGGGCGTCCACGCCGTGCGGGGCGGGGTCGGCGAGCACCAGGTGGGTGTCCGTGCCCCCGGTGCTGACGGCGAACCCCTCCCCCGCCAGGGCCTCGGCCAACACCCTTGCGTTCGCCACGACTTGATGGGCGTACGCGGTGAAGGCGGGGGTCGCCGCCTCGCCGAAGGCCACCGCCTTGGCGGCGATGGTGTGCATCTGCGCGCCGCCCTGGGTGAAGGGGAACACCGCCCGGTCCATGCGCTCGGCGAGGCCCGCGCCGCACAGGATCAAGCCACCGCGCGGGCCGCGGAGCACCTTGTGGGTGGTGGCGCACACGACGTCCGCGTACGGCACCGGGCTGGGCGCCGCGCCGCCCGCGACCAGGCCGATGGGGTGGGCGGCGTCGGCGATCAGATAGGCGCCCACGTCGTCGGCGACCTCGCGGAAGGCCGCGTAGTCGATGTGGCGCGGATAGGCGATGGAGCCGCACACGACGGCCTTCGGCCGCCTCTCGCGGGCCAGGGCGCGCACCTGCGCGTAGTCGATGAGGCCGGTCTCCGGGTCGAGGCCGTACCCGACGAAGTCGAACCACCTGCCCGAGAAGTTCGACGGCGAGCCGTGGGTGAGATGTCCTCCGTACGGGAGACCCATCGCGAGGACGGTGTCCCCCGGGCGCAGGAGTGCGGCATAGGCGGCGAGGACGGCGGAGGAGCCCGAGTGCGCCTGCACGTTGGCGTGCTCGGCGCCGAAGAGGGCCTTGGCGCGGTCCACGGCGAGGCGCTCCGCGACGTCCACGAACTCGCAGCCGCCGTGGTGGCGGGCGCCGGGGTAGCCCTCGGCGTACTTGTTCGCGAGCGGGGAGCCCAGGGCCGTCAGGACGGCCTCGGAGGTGTAGTTCTCGGCGGCGATGAGCTGGAGCGAGGTGGACTGCCGGCTCGTCTCGCCGAGCAGGACCTCGGCGAGCTCGGGGTCCTGGCGGCGCAGCGCGGCGTACGCCGCGGGGGCGGCGGAGCGCCTTGGGCTGGCCGTCGTCATCTCTCCAATGTAGGCGCGCCCCTGCCGATGTGCGCGGCGGTGCCCTCGCGGGGCGCCCCAGGCCCGCCCCTTCCCGCTTCCTGGGGCTCCGCCCCAGACCCCGCTCCTCAAACGCCGGAGAGGCTGGAAAATCCAGCCCGTCCGGCGTTTGAGGACGAGGCGCGAAGCGCCGAAAAGCGGGGGCACGGGGGCGGCAGCCCCCGGATCGGGAAGGGGCGGGTCTGGGGCGCACCCGCGAGGGCCTACGCCTGGGGGACGCCCGTCAGGGCTGTGACGACCGGGTCCAGGGCCTGCTGGATCTCGCCGCCGACGGAGCGGAAGAAGGGCAGGGGCGCGCCGTAGGGGTCGTAGACCTCGTCGGCCTCCACGCTGGGGGCAAGCAGCCACCCGCGCAACGCGGCCGCGGCCCGCACCAGCGCCCGGGCCCGCTCGACCACACCGTCGGCCCCCTCCGGGTCCGGCAGCGTCGCGGGGTCTATGGCCCGCACGAGCCGGGTGAACTCCTTCAGGGTGAAGGTCCGCAGCCCGGCCGAGTGCCCCATGGAGATGACCTGGGCCCGGTGGTCCCGGGTCGCGGTGAGGACGAGGTCGGCCCGGATGACGTGGTCGTCGAGGAGCTCGCGGCCCACGAAGCCGGTGGCGTCCGCCCCGAAGTCGGCGAGGACCGTCTCGGCGTGGGTCTCCATGGGCGCGCCCTCGTGGCCCCAGGTGCCCGCGCTCTCCACGATGAGCCCGCCGGTGCCGGGGTCGCCGAGCCGGTCGGCGAGGGCATGCCGGGTGAGCCGCTCGGTGATCGGCGAGCGGCAGACGTTGCCGGTGCTGACGTGGAGGATGCGGAAGGTGCCGGGGGCCTTGAGGGACCGCGGGCCCCCCTCGTCCCCGGCGGGGTCCAGGAAGCCCGGGAGGCCCGCTATGCCACGCCCCGTCTCAGGGGCTGTCAATTGGCCACCTCGAGGTCGGGTACGACCTTGCGGAGCTCGTCCGCGTCGAGCGCTCCGGCCCGCAGCAGGACCGGGACCTTGCCGGTGACGTCCACGATGGAGGAGGGCACGATGCCCGGGGTGGGGCCGCCGTCCAGGTAGACCGAGATGGAGTCGCCCAGCATCTCCTGGGCGGCGTCGCAGTCCTCGGGCGCCGGGTGTCCGGTGAGGTTCGCCGAGGACACCGCCATGGGGCCGACCTCGGTGAGGAGCTCGATCGCGACGGGGTGCAGCGGCATGCGGATGGCGACGGTGCCCCGGGCGTCCCCGAGATCCCACTGGAGCGAGGGCTGCTGCTTGGCGACGAGGGTGAGGGCCCCGGGCCAGAAGGCGTCGACGAGTTCCCAGGCGGACTCGGAGAAGTCCGTGACGAGGCCGTGGAGGGTGTTCGGGGAGCCGATGAGGACGGGCGTCGGCATGTTCCGCCCGCGCCCCTTGGCGTCGAGGAGGTCGGCGACGGCTTCCGGGCTGAAGGCGTCCGCGCCCACGCCGTACACCGTGTCCGTCGGCAGCACCACCAGTTCGCCGCGGCGGACGGCGGACGCGGCCTCGCGCAGACCGGTCGTACGGTCGGTCGCGTCGTTGGTGTCGTATCGCCGTGCCATCTAGCGGGCCTCCTCGTACACGTTCTGGTCCACGTACTCGTCGTGCTCGTACGCGTCCGGCGCCTCGGCGTCGGTCACGTACCTCGTCTTCTGCGTCGCCGCCGTGCTCACGGCATCGCCTTGCGGGCGGTCGCGAACCGCGGCCGGTTGTTCAGGTCGGGGTGGTCGGCCGCGTCGGCCCAGCCACGCTCCTCGGTGAAGATCCACGGCACCAGACCGCCCTGGGTGTCGGCGTGCTCCACGACGACGACGCCGCCCGGCCGCAGCAGCCGGTGCGCGGTGCGCTCGATGCCGCGGATCAGGTCGAGGCCGTCCTCGCCGGAGAACAGGGCGAGTTCGGGATCGTAGTCCCGGGCCTCCGGCGCAACGTACTCCCACTCCGTGAGCGGGATGTACGGGGGGTTGGAGACGACGAGGTCGACCTGGCCGTCGAGCTCCGGCAGGGCCGTGCGCGCGTCACCCGCGTGCAGGGTGACCCGGGAGCCCTCGACGTTCTTGCGGGTCCAGTTCAGGGCGTCCTCGGACAGCTCCACGGCGTGCACGCGCGAGCGCGGCACCTCCTGGGCCAGGGCGAGGGCGATGGCGCCGCTGCCGGTGCACAGGTCGACGATGAGCGGCTCGACGACATCCATCGCGCGGACCGCGTCTATGGCCCAGCCGACGACCGACTCGGTCTCCGGGCGCGGGACGAAGACGCCGGGGCCGACCTGGAGCTCCAGATAGCGGAAGAACGCGCGGCCCGTGATGTGCTGGAGCGGCTCGCGGGCCTCACGGCGGGCGATGACCTCCCAGTAGCGGGCGTCGAAGTCGGCGTCCTTGACGGAGTGCAGCTCGCCCCGCTTCACCCCGTGCACGAAGGCGGCGAGCTCCTCCGCGTCGTTGCGCGGCGAGGGCACGCCGGCGTCGGCCAGCCGCTGGGTGGCCTGGGCCACTTCCGCTAGCAGCACGCCGCGGGGGTTTGGGGGTCGCCCCCCAATATGTTGCTGCACGCTGGTCCTCCGGGACGGTCGTACGACGGGGTGGTGGGCTTAGGCGGCGGCGAGCTTCGCGGCGGAGTCCGCGTCGACACAGGCCTGGATGACCGCGTCGAGCTCGCCGTCGAGCACCTGGTCCAAGTTGTACGCCTTGAAGCCCACGCGGTGGTCGGAGATGCGGTTTTCCGGGAAGTTGTACGTGCGGATCTTCTCGGAGCGGTCGACGGTGCGGACCTGGCTGCGGCGGGCGTCCGCGGCCTCCTTCTCCGCCTCTTCCTGGGCCGCCGCGAGCAGCCGGGAGCGCAGGATGCGCAGGGCCTGCTCCTTGTTCTGGAGCTGGCTCTTCTCGTTCTGGCAGGAGGCGACGACACCGGTCGGGATGTGCGTGATGCGCACGGCCGAGTCGGTGGTGTTGACGGACTGGCCGCCGGGGCCCGAGGAGCGGTAGACGTCGATGCGCAGGTCGTTCATGTTGATCTCGACGTCGACCTCCTCCGCCTCGGGCGTGACGAGCACGCCGGCCGCGGAGGTGTGGATGCGGCCCTGCGACTCGGTCGCGGGCACGCGCTGCACGCGGTGCACGCCGCCCTCGTACTTCAGCCGGGCCCAGACGCCCTGGCCGGGCTCGGTGGCGCCGTTGCCGCCCTTGGTCTTCACGGCGACCTGGACGTCCTTGTAGCCGCCGAGCTCGGACTCGGTGGAGTCGATGATCTCGGTCTTCCAGCCGACGCGCTCGGCGTACCGCAGGTACATGCGCAGGAGGTCGCCCGCGAACAGGGCCGACTCGTCGCCGCCCGCGCCCGCCTTGATCTCCAGGATGACGTCCTTGTCGTCGCTGGGGTCACGGGGCACGAGCAGCAGCCGCAGCTTCTCGGTGACCGCCTCGCGGCTCTCGGTGAGGTCCTTGACCTCGGCGGCGAAGTCGGGGTCCTCGGCCGCCAGCTCGCGCGCGGTGTCGATGTCGTCACCGAGCTGCTTCCAGGTGCGGTACGTGGCGACGATCGGGGTCAGCTCGGCGTAGCGCTTGTTGAGCTTGCGCGCGTTGGCCTGGTCGGCGTGGACCGACGGGTCGGCGAGCTTCTGCTCCAGATCGGCGTGCTCGCCGATCAGTTCCTCGACCGCCTCGAACATCTCGGGCTCCTGGGTTCTTCGGTACGCGAGCGGGGCTCGCGCAGGGCTGCGTGGCTGCTTCTGCGACAGACGGCAAACGCCGGTCCCGGCCACCCCCGCGAACGAGGGCGGCCGGAGACCGGCGCAGGTGGCTCGCTACTTCTTGGCGGAGCCGGCAGCCTTGCCGAAGCGGGCCTCGAAGCGGGCCACACGGCCACCGGTGTCGAGGATCTTCTGCTTGCCCGTGTAGAACGGGTGGCACTCGGAGCAGACCTCGGCGCGGATGGCGCCGCCGGAGATCGTGCTACGGGTGGTGAACGACGCGCCACAGGTGCAGCTGACCTGCGTCTCGACGTACTCGGGGTGGATGTCGCGCTTCAAGGTGTCTCCTAGTTTCGGGAGGGCTCCGGGTCGCAAGCGCGGGATGCGGGTGCGTGAACCGGGGCCGACGGACCAGTTTGCCAGGACCGGCCGCATCTGCCCAAACCGGGGTGGGCCCGGAAGTATTCCCGGAGCCCTCCCGCAGGCCGGTCCGCCGGTCGTCCGACGGGCTTATTCGCTGGTCACGACCTTGCCGGCGGCGCCCTTGTCGCCCGCGGACTTGTCGGTGGCCGACTTCGGGATCGGCTTGTCCGCCCTGAGGGCGTCCCAGACCTGCCGGTCGGCCTCTTCGAGGGGGATGACGCGGTTGCGGTCGGCCGGGTCGTACTCGACGGGCATCGTGACCATCTTCATGTCGCCCGAGCCGATGCCCTTGAGGCCGTTCGCGAAGCTCGCGAGGTCCTTGACCGTGTCCAGGTCGGAGTCGGTGGTGACGGCGCTGGTCGAGGCGTCCGCGAGGTCCCAGAGCTTCTTCGGGTTGCCGAACAGGTCGATGTCCTTGACCCGGTTGATCAGCGCCTTGATGAAGGCCTGCTGGAGCTGGATGCGGCCGAGGTCGCTGCCGTCGCCGACGCCGTGCCGGGTGCGGACGAGACCGAGGGCCTGCTCTCCGCCCAGCTTGTGGTCGCCCGCCGGCAGGTCGAGGTGACTGTCCTTGTCCTTGATCGCCTGCTTGGTGGTGATCTCCACGCCGCCGAGGGTGTCGATGAGCTTCTTGAAGCCCGTGAAGTCGACCTCGACGTAGTGGTCCATGCGGATGCCGGACATCTTCTCGACGGTCTTGACCGCGCAGGCCGGGCCGCCCACCTCGTACGCCGTGTTGAACATCTGGCGCTCGCCGCCCGGGTCGGTCTTGCCGTCGCCGTCCTTGACGGCGCACTCGGGCCGGGTGATGAGGGTGTCGCGGGGGATGGAGACCACGCTGGCCTTCTTGTGGCCCTTGTAGACGTGGACGATCATCGCGGTGTCGGAGCGGGCCGCGCCCTCGTCCTTGCCGTACTTGCCGTTGTCGCCGGAGCGCGAGTCGGAGCCGAGGACCAGGATGTCCTGGGAGCCGTTGTCGACGTCCAGGGGGCGGTCGGTGCCGAGCGCGGCGTTGATGTCGACGCCCTTGATGTTGCCGTTGAGCTTGAAGTAGACGTAGCCGAGGCCGGTGCCGCCGAGGACCACCACACCCGCGGCGGTCCAGGCGGATATGACGAGGGCCTTCTTGCGCGTGCTGCGCGGTTTGCGGCGTCGGCCGCGCTTGCCGCGGTGCTTCGGCTTCGCGTCGGCGGGCCTGCTCTCGTCGGTCATGCGCTCCTCAGTCCTCGTCCGTTCGGCTACCCCCTGCTTTCAGGGTCAGGCGTGGCTTTCCGTCACTTGTCAGACGTGGAAACCGAAAGAAGGGTTGCATAGCGGCCTGTGTGCGCCCCGGGGTCCACCTGTTACTCAGTGTTCCTGCCGTGTCGTACTTTCGGCCCCCCACCTGCGCTTTCGCGCGGGGCGGCACTACCGCGCGTGACCGTGAGAATCTCTTATGCGTGTGGTCAAGGTCTCTTGGCCGAAACCCGATGGCCGCTTGTCGTCGCTGGTCCTCCGCATGCGGAAGGGCCGGTCCCGTCGGATGACGGGACCGGCCCTTCCGGTCAGCCTGCGCGCGGCGGTCAGTCGTTGCCGTTGCCCGGCGCCGGGGTCGTCTTCTGGATCTGGAGCAGGAACTCGGCGTTCGACTTCGTCTGCTTCATCTTGTCCAGGAGCAGCTCGATGGCCTGCTGCTGGTCGAGCGCGTGCAGCACCCGGCGCAGCTTCCAGGTGATGGCGAGCTCGTCGCTGCCGAGCAGGATCTCTTCCTTGCGGGTGCCGGACGCGTCGACGTCCACCGCGGGGAAGATGCGCTTGTCGGCGAGCTTGCGGTCGAGCTTGAGCTCGGCGTTGCCGGTGCCCTTGAACTCCTCGAAGATGACCTCGTCCATGCGGGACCCGGTGTCCACCAGGGCGGTGGCGAGGATGGTCAGCGAGCCGCCGTCCTCGATGTTGCGGGCCGCACCGAAGAAGCGCTTCGGCGGGTACAGGGCGGTCGAGTCGACACCACCGGACAGGATGCGGCCGGAGGCCGGGGCGGCGAGGTTGTACGCACGGCCCAGACGCGTGATCGAGTCGAGCAGGACGACGACGTCGTGGCCCAGCTCCACAAGGCGCTTGGCGCGCTCGATGGCGAGCTCGGCGACCGTGGTGTGGTCCTCGGCGGGACGGTCGAAGGTCGAGGAGATGACCTCGCCCTTCACCGACCGCTGCATGTCGGTGACCTCTTCCGGACGCTCGTCGACCAGGACGACCATCAGGTGGCACTCGGGGTTGTTGTGCGTGATCGCGTTGGCGATCGCCTGCATGATCATGGTCTTGCCGGTCTTCGGCGGGGCCACGATCAGACCGCGCTGGCCCTTGCCGATGGGCGCGACCAGGTCGATGATGCGGGTGGTCAGCACGCCCGGGTCGGTCTCCAGGCGGAGCCGGTCCTGCGGGTAAAGGGGCGTCAGCTTGTTGAACTCCGGCCGCCCGCGGCCGTGTTCGGGCGCCATGCCGTTGACCGAGTCCAGGCGCACCAGGGCGTTGAACTTCTCGCGGCGCTCGCCGTCCTTGGGCTGGCGCACGGCACCGGTGACGTGGTCGCCCTTGCGCAGGCCGTTCTTGCGGACCTGGGCGAGGGAGACGTACACGTCGTTGGGGCCGGGGAGGTAGCCCGACGTACGGATGAACGCGTAGTTGTCGAGGATGTCCAGGATGCCCGCGACCGGGATCAGGACGTCGTCCTCGGACACCTGCGGCTCGCCCGCGAAGTCCTCGCGGCCACGACGGCCACGGCGGTCGCGGTAGCGGCCGCGACGGCCGCGACGGCCGCCGTCGTCGTCGAAGTCGTCCTGCTCCTTGCGGTCCTGACGGCCGCCCTGGTCCTTGCGGTTGCCGCCCTGCTGGTCGTCGCCCTTGTTGCCACGGCGGTCGCCGCGGTCACCGCGGTCCTGGCGGTCACCGCGGTCGCCCCGCTCGCCGCGGTCACGGTCGCGGCCACGGCCCTGGCGGTCGCGGCGGCCCTGGCGGCCCTCGCCCTGCTGGTCGTCGCCCTTGTCGGCGCGCTCGGCGCGGTCGGACTTCGCCTCGGACTGCTCGGCCCGGGGGGCCTCGGCCTTCGCCTCGCCCTGGCCCTTGGCCTCGGCGGAGACGGTCTCGGGGCTGCCGGCCTCGGCGGTGACGCGGCGGCGGCCGCGGCCCGGCTTGTCGTCACTC
This sequence comes from Streptomyces sp. NPDC053474, assembly GCF_044544845.1. Taxonomy (NCBI): domain Bacteria; kingdom Bacillati; phylum Actinomycetota; class Actinomycetes; order Kitasatosporales; family Streptomycetaceae; genus Streptomyces; species Streptomyces sp. NPDC053474. Next base: position 99,193 of record NZ_JBITXV010000007.1, on the reverse strand, counting down.
GCGGGCTGGCCGGGGATGTCGATCTGCTGCTGGGCCGGGGCCTTCGGCTGCTCGGCCGGAGCGTCGTCGGACTTGGCGGCCTTCTCGGCGGCCTCGCCGGTGCGCGCCTTGGAGGTGGCGCGGCGCTTCGGCTTGGCCGGGGCCTGAGCCGTGTCGGCGCCCGCGGCGGCCTTGGCCGGGGCTCCCCCCGCGGCCTGTGCCTCCTTGATGACCTCGATCAGCTGGCTCTTGCGCATCCGCGCGGTGCCCTTGATTCCGAGGCCCGATGCGACCTGCTGCAGTTCCGCCAGCACCATGCCCTCGAGGCCGGTGCCGCGGCGCCGCCGGGACCCGGCCGAAGCACCGGTGGCAGGCGCCGCAGAGGCGTCCGTGGCGGGCGTGTCGGCAGTCACGCCCATCAGATCGGTGGTGTCGCTCACGAAGGGTCCTTCCCTGGAGCGGACGTCGGCCTGTCTGGCTCGGCGACCGGTTGTGCTGTCCGGCGGTCCTTGGTGTGTGGACCGTGCCGGGGCGGTGGTCCGCCAACGCGGCGGAAGAGTTCACAGATGTGGCGCTTCCCGATGCCGGGCCACTGAGGTGCGGTGGTCACTCGGCTCGGTCACGCCGGTTCCGGAGCGTGCTCGGCACTGCTCAGTGCGAAGCACAGAGCAGTTTGGGAGGCTCCCGGAAGGATGGATGTCCCGGACGGGGACACAAAGCACCTCGCCATGGTGAGGTCGGGTGCAGACTTGAGGTTAACACTACCGGATCCAACAAACATTCCCCCTCTCCAAATCCGGACACCCCGAGTGCGCTGTCCTCCCGGGTCAGGGAGCCAGTGGCAGCACACTCGCGCCCGCCGGGTCGAGTGCCAGGCGGTTCGCCGCCCAGCCCTCGCCCGCCAGGCGTGCGACCTTGTCGGCCGCACTGTCGTCGACCAGCGCGAGGACCGTGGGTCCCGCGCCGGAGATCACCGCGGGTACGCCGTCGGCGCGCAGGCTCTCCACCAGGGCGGCGCTCTCCGGCATGGCCGGGGCGCGGTACTCCTGGTGCAGGCGGTCCTCGGTGGCGGGCAGCAGCAGCTCGGGGCGCCTGGTCAGGGCCTCGACGAGCAGGGCCGCCCGGCCCGCGTTGGCGGCCGCGTCCACGTGCGGGACGGTGCGCGGCAGCAGTCCGCGGGCGGTTTCGGTGAGCACGGGCTTTCCGGGTACGAAAACCACCGGAACGATGGAATCGACGGGGTCCATCCTGATGGCGCGGGCCGCGGAGCCGTCCATCCAGGAGGCCGTGAAGCCGCCGAGCAGGCAAGCCGCGACGTTGTCGGGGTGGCCTTCGATCTCGGTGGCCAGCTCCAGGAGCGCGGCGTCGTCGAGGCGGGCCTCGCCGCCTATGGTCACCGCGCGGGCGGCGACGATCCCGGCGCAGATCGCGGCGGACGAGGAGCCGAGGCCGCGCCCGTGCGGGATGCGGTTGGCGCAGACGACCTCCAGGCCGCGCGGCTGCCCGCCGAGCAGGTCGAAGGCGGTGCGCAGGGAGCGTACGAGCAGGTGCGACTCGTCGCGCGGGAGGGTGTCGCTGCCCTCGCCTGCGATGTCGACGTGCAGGCCGGAGTCGGCGACGCGGACGACCACGTCGTCGTAGAGCCCCAGCGACAGGCCGAGGGCGTCGAAGCCCGGGCCCAGGTTGGCGCTGGTGGCGGGGACGCGCACCCTGACGGCGGCGGCGCGGAACGCGGGACCGGCCATCGCTCGATGACTCTCCTTGAGCTCTGTTGTCTGGAGGACTTGCCGCCGCGGCGGGCCTCGACCGGCTTCGACCGGCCGCGACCTGTGACGGACGGCAGCACCCGAAGGCCGCTTCGGCGAGCGGCACCGCGGCATATGCGGCGGGGCGGGTTCGCTACAGCCTATCGAAGGAAGGTTCTGTGGCGACATAGGGCGCACAGGAGGCGCACGATGCGTGTCGCGAGCCCCCTGTGCACCCCCTGTGGGGAGTTGAGAGGTTTGCCCCGGGCTGAGTCCGGCGTTCCGTCGGGGTCGCCGCCCGGAGCGCGGGGTTACGCCAGGCCCAGGCGCTCCGCGGCGGCCGCCGCGTCCACCGGGACGGTGACCGGCTGCGGGGCGCCCGCGACCGCCCAGTCCGGGTCCTTCAGGCCGTTGCCGGTGACCGTGCAGACGATGCGCTGGCCCTTGTCGACCTTGCCCTGCTCGGCGGCCTTCAGCAGTCCGGCGACGGACGCGGCGGACGCGGGCTCGACGAAGACGCCCTCCTGGGAGGCCAACAGCTTGTAGGCGCGCAGGATCTCACGGTCCGTCACCTCGTCGATGAAGCCGCCCGACTCGTCGCGCGCGGCGAGCGCGTGCTGCCACGACGCGGGGTTGCCGATGCGAATCGCGGTGGCGATCGTCGAGGGGTCCTTGACGATCTCGCCGCGCACGATGGGCGCCGAGCCGGAGGCCTGGAAGCCCCACATGCGCGGGGTGCTCGTGGCCACCTGGTCGGCGGCGTACTCCTGGTAGCCCTTCCAGTAGGCCGTGATGTTGCCCGCGTTGCCGACCGGCAGGACGTGGATGTCCGGGGCGGCGCCCAGGGCGTCCACGATCTCGAACGAGGCGGTCTTCTGGCCCTCGATGCGGTACGGGTTGACCGAGTTGACCAGGGCCACCGGGTAGTTCTCGGACAGGCCGCGGGCCAGATTCAGACAGTCGTCGAAGTTGCCGTCGACCTGGAGGATCTTCGAGCCGTAGACGAGCGCCTGGCCCATCTTGCCCAGGGCGATCTTGCCCTGCGGCACCAGGACCGCGCAGACCATGCCCGCGCGGACGGCGTAGGCGGCGGCCGACGCCGAGGTGTTGCCGGTGGAGGCGCAGATGACGGCCTGGGCGCCGTCCTCCTTGGCCTTGGTGATCGCCATGGTCATGCCGCGGTCCTTGAAGGACCCCGTCGGGTTCGCGCCCTCGACCTTGAGGTGGACCTCGCAGCCGGTGCGCTCGGAGAGCACCTGCGCGGGCACGAGCGGCGTACCACCCTCACGGAGCGTCACGACCGGCGTGGTGTCGGAGACGGGGAGACGGTCCCGGTACTCCTCGATGATTCCGCGCCACTGGTGGGTCATTGCTGCTTACTCCCCTTCAACCCGCATGATGCTGGCGACACCACGCACGGTGTCGAGATTGCGCAGCGCCTCGACGGTGCCGCTGAGGGCGGCGTCGGGCGCGCGGTGCGTGACGACGACGAGGGAGGCCTCGCCGTCCTTGACCGTCTGGCGGACGGTGTCGATGGAGACACCGTGCTCGGCGAAGACCGTGGCCACCTGGGCGAGCACGCCCGGCTTGTCGGCCACGTCGAGGCTGATGTGGAACCGCGTGACGACCTCGCCCATGGAGCTCACGGGCAGCTGGGTGTAGGCGGAGTCACCGGGTCCGGTGGACTCGCCGAGCTTGTTGCGGCACACGGCGACCAGGTCGCCGAGGACGGCGGAGGCGGTCGGCGCGCCGCCCGCGCCGGGGCCGTAGAACATGAGCTGACCGGCGGCCTCGGCCTCCACGAAGACCGCGTTGTACGCCTCGCGGACGCTCGCCAGCGGGTGGCTGAGCGGAATCATCGCGGGGTGCACGCGGGCGGTGACGGAGCCGCCGTCGGTGGCCCGCTCGCAGATGGCGAGCAGCTTGATGGTGCAGCCCATGCGCTTCGCGGACGCGAAGTCGGCGGCGGTCACCTCGGTCATGCCCTCGCGGTGCACGTCGTCGAGGCGCACCCGGGTGTGGAAGGCGATCCCGGCGAGGATCGCGGCCTTGGCGGCGGCGTCGAAGCCCTCCACGTCGGCGGTCGGGTCGGCCTCCGCGTACCCGAGGGCGGTGGCCTCGTCCAGGGCTTCCTGGTAGCCCGCGCCCGTGGTGTCCATCTTGTCGAGGATGAAGTTGGTCGTGCCGTTCACGATGCCGAGGACGCGGTTGACCTTGTCACCGGCGAGCGACTCGCGCAGCGGCCTGATCAGCGGGATCGCGCCCGCGACGGCCGCCTCGTAGTAGAGGTCGCGCCCGTGCTGCTCGGCGGCGGCGTGCAGGGCCGCGCCGTCCTGGGCGATGAGCGCCTTGTTCGCCGAGACCACGGAGGCGCCGTGCTCGAAGGCGGTGGTGATGAGGGTGCGGGCGGGCTCGATGCCGCCGATGACCTCGACGACGACGTCGATGTCCCCGCGTTTGACGAGCGCGGTGGCGTCCGTCGTCACGAGCGCCGGGTCGATGCCCGCACGCACCTTGGAGGGGCGCCGGACGGCGACCCCGGCGAGCTCCACCGGGGCGCCGATCCTGGCTGTGAGGTCGTCGGCGTGCGTCGTCATGATGCGCGCCACCTCTGAGCCGACAACCCCACAGCCCAGCAGCGCCACCTTCAGCGGACGCGTACGCATCATCCGACCTCGTTTCCTTCTCCAAGTACGGTGGGTCCAGTCTCACCCACCGGAACGGTGTTTCTAACCAAAGTCCGGATCGTGAGACATCCATTTCACGCACCGGTTGTATCGGGCCCGCCCGTCACCGGCGGGGACGGCTCACCCGACGTCGAGTCGCATCAGGTCGTCCTCCGTCTCCCGGCGCACGATGACCCGGCCCGCGCCGTCCGCCACGGCGACGACCGGCGGGCGCGGCGCGTGGTTGTAGTTGCTGGCCATGGAGCGGCAGTAGGCGCCGGTCGCGGGGACGGCGATGAGGTCGCCGGGCGCGAGGTCGGCGGGCAGGAAGGCGTCGCGGACGACGATGTCGCCGCTCTCGCAGTGCTTGCCGACGACGCGGACGAGCATCGGCTCGGCGTCGGAGGAGCGGGACACGAGCGCGACGCTGTACTCGGCGTCGTACAGCGCGGTGCGGATGTTGTCGGACATGCCGCCGTCCACGGAGACGTACGTCCGCAGGCCCTCGAGGGGCTTGATGGTGCCGACCTCGTACAGCGTGAAGGCGGTCGGGCCGACGACGGCGCGGCCCGGCTCGACGGAGAGCCGGGGCACGCGCAGGCCCGCGCGCTCGCACTCGCGGGTGACGATCTCGCGCAGGGCGGTGGCGATCTCGTGCGGCTCGCGCGGGTCGTCGGCCGGGGTGTAGGCGATGCCGAGGCCGCCGCCGAGGTCGATCTCGGGCAGTTCGAGGCCGTGCTCGTCGCGGATGTCCTTCAGCAGGCCCACGACGCGGTGGGCGGCCACCTCGAAGCCGGACGTGTCGAAGATCTGCGAGCCGATGTGGCTGTGGATGCCGATGAGGTCGAGCCCGTCGAGCTTGAGGGCGCGCCGCACGGCTTCGGCGGCCTGTCCCCCGGCCAGCGGGATGCCGAACTTCTGGTCCTCGTGGGCGGTGGCGATGAACTCGTGCGTGTGGGCCTCGACGCCCACGGTCACGCGGATCTGCACGCGCTGGCGGACGCCCAGGCCCTCGGCGATGTGGGCGACGCGCACGATCTCCTGGAAGGAGTCGAGCACGATGCGGCCGACGCCGGCGCGGACGGCGCGCTCGATCTCCGCGGCGCTCTTGTTGTTGCCGTGGAAGGCGATGCGGTCGGCGGGCATGCCCGCGTCCAGGGCGGTGGCCAGCTCGATGCCGGAGCACACGTCCAGGTTGAGCCCTTCCTCGTGCAGCCACCGGACGACGGCGCGGGAGAGGAAGGCCTTGCCCGCGTAGAACACGTCGGCGTCGGGCCCGAAGGCGTCGCGCCAGGCCTGGCAGCGGGCGCGGAAGTCGGCCTCGTCGAGGACGTAGGCGGGGGTGCCGAACTCCTCGGCGAGCCGGAGGACGTCGATGCCGCCCACGCTGACGACGCCGTCGGCGCCGCGGGTGACGGTCTTCGACCAGACCTTGGGGTCGAGGGCGTTGAGGTCGGTGGGCGGCGGGGAGTAGTGCCCCTCGGGCAGGACGTCTCCGTGCCGGGGTCCTGCGGGGTGGGCGGAACGGCTCATGGCTCTTTCGACTCTTCTCGTCTCACAGGTACGCGGGCGCGCTGATGCCGAGCAGGGACAGGCCGCCGGCGAGCACCGTCCCGGCGGCTTCGGCGAGCGCCAGCCGGGCGCGGTGGGCGGCCGAGGGTTTCTCGTCACCGAGCGGCAGCACGGTGTGGGCCCGCGCCAGGAAGGCGTCAGCGGTACGGACGAGGTGCCGGGCGAGCCGGTCGGGCGCGCGGTGGCGGGCGGCGGCGGCGAGGACGGCGGGGTGGTCGCCGAGGGCGCCGAGCAGCGAGTGTCCGTCGTCCTCGGCCGCGTGCGCCACTGCGTTTTCCGCGTCGTGTACGTCGGGGGCGTCGCGGACGTCTCCGGGGGCGGCACTGAAGCCGAGCTGCGCGGCGTTGCGGGTGAGGGCGCGGGCGCGGGAGTGGGCGTACTGGACGCGGAACAGGGGGTTGGTCTCGCGCTGGGCGAGGTGGTCGTCGCCGGTGTGGGGGCGGTCGTGGAGGGCGGGCAGGAGCAGGGCCCAGCGGGCCGCGTCGCGGCCGAGGCGCAGCGGGTCCGGCTCGGCCGGGGCGGGGGCCGGGCGGAGGGTGGGCAGCGGGGCCGGGGGGTGTCCGTGTGCGTCCACGCGTACGCCGAGGACCTCGGCCCAGGCGGGGTCGGGAGCCGCCTCGCAGGTGACGCGGACGCGGGCGCCCTGGGAGCGCAGGATGCGGCGCGCGCTGTCGGCGACGACGGCGGCGCGGAGCTCGTGCGGGATGTGCAGCTGGACGATGTCCCCGGTGTCCGGAGTGAGGTGGCCGTACCGCTCGCCGCGGGCGAGGATCTCGGCGACGAGCCGGGCGCCGGGGTCGCCGTCGAGGGTGATGCTGAGGAAGCCGGGCCCGGTGACGTCGGCACGGGCGATGCCGGGCTCGGCGGCGAGGCGCGCGGAGAGGATCTCGGCGACGCGGCGCGGGGGCGCGCCCGCTTCCCGGGCGATCCGCAGGGCGAGGTTGCTGGCGTAGTCGCCTCGGCCGCCGGGGCGCGGCCGCTCCACGTGCGCCTGCTCGGGCACGGTGGCGCTGAGCTCTCCGGCGGCCACGGCGGCGCGCAGGGCGCGCAGCACGGTGCGGGAGAGCTCGACGGGGGTCACGGGACAAGGGTAGGGGAGACGGGGGGTCGCTGGCGTGCGCGGGGGCACGGGCCCTGGCGCTTGCGCCGTGACCGTTTCCGGGGGCTCGGCCGGGAGGGGCGCGGCCCGGGGAGGGGTGCCGCGTAGGCCGGGGGCCGGTCAGCCCCTGCGGAGGTGCCGGTCAGGGGTGGCCCGCCCGCTCCGGGCCGGTGCCGGGGCAGCGGGTGCCGAGGGGGGTGTCGCCGCAGTCGCCGCGGGCCATCAACTGGCGTACGACGCTGACGAGTTCCGCGGGCTCGAAGGGCTTGGCCATGAACGCGTCGACGCCGACCTCCAGGCCCGCCTCCACCTCGTACTGCGTACAGGCGCTGACCACGACGAGGGGCACGCCCTGGGTGCGCGGGTCGGCGCGCAGCCTGGCGGCGGTGCGCAGGCCGTCGAGGCGGGGCATGACCACGTCCAGGGTCACGACGTCGGGCCGGACCTGATGCACGACGTCCAGGCACTCGGCACCGTCGGCCGCGGTCACGACCTCGAAGCCCTCCAGCTCGAGATTGACCCTGATCAGTTGCCGGATGACCTTGTTGTCGTCCACAACAAGCACACGGCCGGGCACGCCTGGCACAACTTGAGAGTAGGTCGACACCCGCCGTCGCGTCCGGGTTTTCCCTACTTCCGCCACTTGCGAGGGAGCCTTGGCGGACCCGCCGAGGGGGCCTCGGTGGACCCGCCGAGGGAGCCTTGGCGGGCCCGTGGGACCGCTGTCAGCTCCGCGTCTGCGCCTCGATCCCGTCGAGCAGGAAGGCGAGGCCGAGGGCGAAGTTCGTGTCCCAGTCGTCGTCGGAGATGTACTGGTTCGCGGCGACCGTCGGGTACTGCTCGCGGCGGCTCTCCAGGTACTCCTGGCCCCTCCGGGCCTCCTCCGCGGAAAGCCGCAGACTGGACTGCGTGGCGGTGGCACCCATCACGTGGTTGTACAGCGCCCACGTCGCCGCGTTGAGCCGCTTGTCCGTGAGTCCGGCGTGCACCAGGGCGGACTGCAGGAACTCCATCCAGGTCAGGAAGTTGGGCCCGATCAGGGGCCGTTGCCTGGCGGGCCCGGTGGCCACCCAGGGGTGCCGCAGCATGGCCCGCCGCCAGTCGCCGACCAGGGTGGCGATGTCCTGCCGGGGGTCGTCGCCGTGCCGGTCGGGGACCGGCGTCTCGCCGAAGACCGCGTCGACGGCGAGGTCGATGACGTCGCCCTTCGTCTTCACGTGCCAGTACAGGGTGGTGGCACCGGCCTGCAGCCGCTCGGCCAGGCGGCGCATGGTCAGGCGCTCCATCCCCTCCTCGTCCAGGAGGTCGACGGCCGCGCGGACGATGCGGGCGCGGGTGAGCGGCGGCTCCCCCTTGTCGCGCGGGGGGCGCAGCCAGACGTTGCCGACTCCGGAGCCGCCCGCGCCGCCCGGGCCGGGCTGGCCGGGCTGGCCGGGCTGGCCGGGCTGGCCGGGCTGGCCGGGCTGGCCGCGGTGGCTGGGCTCGCCGGGCTGGCTCTTCGTGCGTTCTTCGCCTGCGATGACACTCACCTCCACAGTCACGCGGCTCACTACGGGCGCGGCGCGCGGCGCCGAGTGTTCGCGGGCTGAGTCTTCCACGGCGGGATGGCCGGTCCGGGGCCGGGTCGCTCCGGCTGCCGCGGACTTTTTTCACTTCCTCAACTCCCCTGGTGGCGCGGGCAGTTGAGGCCCCCGGAGCGTGCTTTCCGGCGGGGCCCGGCGGGCGGAGCCGTAGTACAGTCACGGCTCACTAGACCAACGTTCTAGTCACCCGAACGCTGTGCGAGTTGATGTGACGGACTTGGGGGGTCGGCGCGTGGGGCTGGGCCCGCCGGACGCCACCACGCAGAGCCGGGCCGAGTCGTACGCAAGTGAGCCCGGCCGAGTCGTACGAGACCCACCGCGGTCACCCCGTACACACACCCGCACAGAGTCGATTCGATCCGTACGCACCCGAACCCGAACAGGAGTGGAACCGCATGCAGGATGACCAGGTGGCGGCAGCCGCCGACGGCTTCGTCCCCGTGATCGACCTGTCCGTCAGGGACACCGCTCGGGGGCGCGCCGCCGTCGCCGCGGCGATCGACCGGGCGTGCGGGAGCTCCGGATTCTTCGTCGTGGTCGGTCACGGCGTGCCCCGGACGCTCATCGACCGCATGTTCGCGGTGACCGGCTCCTTCTTCGCCCTCCCCCGGGAGGAGAAGGAGCTGGTCGCCCACCGGCCCGGGGTCTCGGGCTTCCGGCGCTCGGGCGGGTCGACCGCCCGGAGCCTGGGCCAGGAGTCGCCGCCCGACCTGTGCGAGTCCTTCGCCGCGCACGCGACGGGAGAGCTGGACGAGGAGGAGCGGAGCAGGCTCGGAGACGAGTGGGCGACCTGGACGCTGGCCAACGTCTGGCCCGCGAACCCGCCCGGCTTCAAGGCGGTGTGGCAGGAGTACCTGGCGGCCATGGCCGACCTCGCGGCGGACCTGATGCGGCTCTTCGCCCGCGCGCTCGACCTGGACGAGGAGTTCTTCGCGGACAAGTTCGACCGCCACGGCTCGTCCATCGCCGTCAACTACTACCCGCCGCAGCTGGAGCCCCCGCTGCCCGGCCAGCTCCGCCGCGGCCCGCACACCGACTTCGGCAGCCTCACCATCCTCCACCAGGAGGCCGACCGCGGCGGACTGCAGGTCCTGCGGAACGGGGACACCTGGCGCGACGTCCCGCCGGTCCCGGGCGGCTTCGTCGTCAACATCGGCGACCTCATGAGCCTGTGGACCGGCGGGCGTTGGGTCTCGACCATGCACCGCGTGGTCAACCCGCCGGACGGGGACACCTCGTCCCGGCTCACCGTCCCGTTCTTCTACCTCCCCAACCACGACGCCACGATCGAGCCGCTGCGCGCGGGCGGGGGCGGCACACCGGTGATCGCCGGAGAGTGGATGTCGAACAAGATCCGCAAGGTGTTCGCCGGGCCGTCGTAACGACGGTTCGCCGGGGCGTCGTCACGACGACGGGCGCGGCCGGGCGTTGCCAGCCCTCCGCCACCGCCGTCAGGATCGAACCGTGTTCTGGGAGGAAGGGGGCTCAGTTTGAACGCGACCGTGCACGGGCCGGGGGCACAGCGGGAGCACACCGGGGCCGCCGTATGAACGCGCCCCGGGATCCCGGGCACCGGCAGGCCGCCGAGCGGGACGTGCCCTTCGCCGCGGCGGACGGCGCCGACGCGGATCCGTACGCCGTGGACGCGGATCCGTACGTCGTGGACGCGGACCCGTACGCCGTGGACGCGGATCCCTACGCCGTGGACGCCGGGCTTCTCTCCCCCGTGCGCGCCGGGACCCCCGTGGAGCGGGCGGTGTCCGACCTGGCCTGGTTGCAGGCGATGCTGGACGCCGAGGCCGCGCTGGCCCGCGCGCAGGCCGCGGTCGGCGTGGTGCCACCCGGGGCGGCGCGGGCCATCACCGCGGCCGCGCGGGCCGACCGGTTCGACCTGCGGGCGCTCGCGGTGCACGCGCGCGAGAGCGGGAACCCGGTGGTGGGCCTGGTCCGCGCGCTGACCGGCGCGGTGGCGGCGGTGGACCCGGAGGCCGCCGAGTACGTCCACCGGGGCTCGACGAGCCAGGACGTCCTCGACACCGCGGCGATGCTGGTGGCCAGGGGCGCGCTCGGGCTGGTGCGGGCGGACCTGGGGCGTGTCGGGCGGGCCCTGGCCGGGCTCGCCCGCACCCACCGCGACACGGTCGTCGCGGGGCGCACCCTGGGGCAGCACGCCGTGCCCACCACGTTCGGGCTCAAGGCGGCCGGGTGGCGGGAGCTGGTGCTCGCCGCGGACGCCCGCGTGGCCGTCGTACTGGACGCCCTGCCAGTCTCGCTCGGCGGCGCGGCGGGCACGCTCGCGGGGTACGGCGCCGACGCCGAACGCCTGGTGACGGCGTTCGCCGCCGAGACGGGGCTGCGGGCGCCGGTGCTGCCCTGGCACACGCTGCGTACGCCGATCGCCGACCTGGGCGCCGCGCTCGCGCACACCGCCGGGGCCCTCGGCAAGCTGGCGGTGGACGTGCAGTCGCTGAGCCGCACCGAGGTCGGGGAGGTCGGCGAGCCGCACGTGCCCGGGCGCGGTGGCTCCTCGGCGATGCCGCAGAAGCGCAACCCGGTGCTCACCACCCTGATCCGCAGCGCGGCACTCCAAGTCCCCTCTTTGGCAAGCATCCTGACGCAGTGCCTGCTCTCCGAGGACGAGCGTTCGGCAGGCGCGTGGCACGCGGAGTGGCAGCCGCTGCGCGAGTGCCTGCGCCTGACGGGCGGCGCCGCGCACACCGCGGTGGAACTCACGGAGGGCCTCGTCGTACACCCGGCCCGCATGCGCGCGAACCTCGCCCTCACCGGCGGCCAACTCGTCGCCGAACGCCTCGTCGCGGAGCTGACCCCCCTCCTGGGCAGAGCGCCCGCGCGGGACCTCCTGACCACCACCACGGAGGCCGCGACCCGCGACGGCCGCCCCCTGGCCACCCACCTCGCGGAGTCCCCGGCCCTCACCGGCCGCGTCACCCGGGAGGAACTGGACCGCTGGTGCGATCCGGCGGGGTATGTGGGGGCGGCGGGGGCGCTGACGGAGGGGGCGCTCGCACCCCGGGAGGAACGCTGAGGCCCTGTGCGGGGCCCCGGGCGCGGGAGGCCTTCGGCCGCCCTCCGCACATCCGCGAAGCCGCTGGTGGCGGCATCTATAGACCCTTCACGCGAAGCACCCCAGCAGGATTCGAACCACGCCCACGACTCCGGAGCCCAGGCCCCTAGAATCCGAAGCACCGCTTCAACTCGCCCTCGGGGTGAAATGCCCGTTCCTTCGGAAGTGGACGGAATCGGGGGCCTGCCCCGTTGATGTGCTTGGCCAGCTCCTGTGGTCCCTGCGCGTGCGGGGGTGGTCCCTTGATCACGGCGGGAACGAGGAAGCCCCACTGGTGGTCCCCGCGCGTGCGGGGGTGGTCCAAGGATCCAGAAACGCCATTGGGTAGCCGAGGAGCTGATCCGGCCTCAGATGAGCGCTTTGTCGTCAACCACAGGCATCCGAGTCGCCGAGTCACACGGCTCGGGCTACACAGGAAAGTTGGGACGTTCCTGCCTGGGGGAAGGACCGACCGTTGAAACTGACGATCAACTTGGCAGTTCTGCTCGCTGTCATCCTCGTCGTGCTCGTACGTCGACGTGTACAGGCCAGAAGTCGAGTCGACCAGACGATGGTCCTGGCCATAGCGGTGTCCTTCGGGGTGCTGATCGCTCCCACCGACTTCGGCCAAGGCATCCTGCGTACCGTGACTGACCTCGCGCAGAGCGTTTCAGATGCGGGCACTCCATGAACTCGGGAACGGCCCCGCGGACACCCAAGGCCTGACTCGGGCCCCTACCGCTCTGGATGCTAACCGCGCTCCAGGTAGGCCACCTGGCCCTCACTACGGGCGATCACAACAGCCCGGCCCGAGCGAGCGAGGCGTGGGATTGTCAGGGAGTCGAAGTCGTCGAGGCTGTGGAAGGCGTACGCCTTGATCTCGGAACGCTGCAACTGGATCTGCGCCTCAAGCTGCGCCGGTAGAGCTCCACCATCGAAGAGGTAAAGCACCTTGTCGCGTTCAGCAGGGCTCGCGTCCCAGTCGACGGCCAGCGGACGACCGATCCCGGGCATGATGCCCAGCGCCTCGCGGACCTCCCGCACACATGCCTGCAACGGGGACTCGCCAGCATCGACGTACCCGCCCGGGATATCCCGGTACTCCCTGTACATCGGCTCCAAGACCATGACGTGACCCTGCGCGTCAAAGAACAGCACGCCCGCAGCCATGCACAGACGCGCCATCTTCGACCTCGTGTTCGTTCCCGGCCTCGCCTACGTGGCCGCGCCGAATCACCTCAGACAACGCGAAGCCTGTCGGTCAGACGCACCACGAACCTGCTCGGGTACGAGCGGTTCCGCTTCGAGGACGACGGTGAGTGCTTCGGCGGCGCGGTTTCGGGCGGTGAGCGCGCTCGCTACTGCGAGGTCGTGGCGTACCCGGCGCTCGACAGGCAGGCCGCCCGTATCGATCTGTGGGCGGCGGTCGGAGACGAGCTGACAGTCCCCGAGTTCCCTGGCCGTGGCCACCTTGTGGATGGCGACGTCGGTGGGCCGAAGGCGGTCGACATGTGGTTGGCCTCGGTACCGAGCCGCGTTGCCGTCGCTTCCGCCTCGCGTAGGAAGGCCTGGGTCGTCGCGCGGTCCTCCGCGCGGGCGGCCGCCATCGCCCCGGCCAGGAACAAGGTCCCGTAGACGGACAGGAACGAGGGCGTCGCCTCACTGAGCCCTGGTTCCAGGAATCCGGCCGCGTCGCCCACGAGCTGCGCGGCGGTCTCGTACCGCCCGGTCGACAGCAGGAAGTGAGTCACGGAACGGAAGCACCATCGCCGCACCCTGGTACCTCAGCGCCAGCAGGGCGTTGGCTCTCTCACGCTCTGCCCCCGCGTACGCACGGGCAGCCAGTAGGGGGCATCGGTCAGGAGAAGCGGCAACTGCCGCGTGGCGAAGCCGAAGCGCGATGCCTGGTAGGCGTCCCGCACCTCGCCGATGTCGGCTCCAAGGTTCGCAGGGGCGGGGGCTCGCCGTCGGCGGGGCGGGCTCGGGAGCGGGTTCAACTGGCGGTAGCCCATGAGGGTTTTGCGCAGGGCGGCGACGGTGCGCCGACCGTTGTCGTTAAATGACTCCAGGAGGGTGAGCTCGCGGATGAGATCTCCGACAGACACGTCCGAGGCAAGAAGCCCGACGTACGCCTTCCCTCCATCCAAGATGCATTCCTGACCAAGAAGCCGTATGACGGCCGCGCCAAGTGCATCACGGACTGGCTCTGCGCCAGCCTCCCCGTGGCAGAGGTGGCGCGGCGCGCCGGTACCTCCCCTGAGGTCATCGACCGCCACTACGCCGGGCTCATCGACAACAGCGAGGAGGAGGACAACAAGAAGATCGAGAAGACGATGGGGTGGGCGTCGTCGGACGCGGAATGAGCCGTGCGTGGCTCACGCACTCCTCACGCACAACCGGTGGGGGACAACGAGAAACGGCCGGAGCCAGTGAGACTGACTTCGGCCGTTTCATCAAGGCATCCGCGCTGGTCAGGCCATGGTTTCTGGCCTCTGACTGGCGAGTGCCCCCGGCAGGATTCGAACCTGCGCACACGGCTCCGGAGGCCGTTGCTCTATCCCCTGAGCTACGGGGGCGTGTCGGTCGCGGTGTTCGCGGTGACGGGTAGAACCCTACCAGCTCTTCGGGGGTCCTCTGGAATGGGTTTGCGGGCGGCGCCCGGGAGGTCGGGGCGGGCGCCGCTTCGCAGGTCAGGGCTTGCGGGCCACGCCGGCGTAGGCGTCGACCTCCGTGGTGGTGTCGGTGGTGGGCTCGGGGCGCCAGCGGGTGACCTGGGTGACGCCGGGGTCGACCAGGGTGAGGCCGTCGAAGAAGCCGGTGATCTCCTCGACGCTGCGGACGTAGTACGGGATCGCGCCGCTCTCGTTGTAGGCGTTCGACGCCGCGATCATGCCCTCGCTGGTGGCGGTGGAGTCGCTGATCACCAGGTAGCTGCCGGAGGGGAGCCCGGCCATCACGCGGCCGACCAGGTCGCGGGCCTGCTCGTAGTCGGCGACGTGGCCCAGGGTGTTCAGGATCATCAGCGCGACCGGCTGGGAGAGGTCCAGGGTCTTGGCGGCCTCGGTGAGGATCGCCTCCGGCTCGTACATGTTGGCGTCGATGTACGCCGTCTCGCCCTCGGGCGTGCTGGTGAGCAGGGCCCGGGCGTGGGCGAGGACCAGCGGGTCGTTGTCCACGTACACGATGCGGGAGTCGGGGGCGACGCGCTGGGCGACCTCGTGGGTGTTGTCGGCGGTCGGGAGGCCCGTGCCGATGTCGAGGAACTGGCGGACGCCCTGCTCCCCCGCCAGGTGGCGGACCGCGCGGCCGAGGAAGAGGCGGCTGGTGCGGGCCACGTCGACGAGGCCGGGGAAGATCTCCTTGATCTGGTCGCCGAGCTCGCGGTCCTTCTCGTAGTTGTCCTTGCCGCCCACGAAGTAGTTCCAGAAGCGTGCCGAGTGGGGCTTGCTCGTGTCGATCCGGGCGCGTATCTCCGCGGACGAGTCGAGTCTGGGGTCGGAGCCGGTCACGGGGGACCTCCTGCGGTGCGTGGGCCTGTCGATCGCTTGCCGATCGATCGATGTCGATCGATGCTGCGGCACATCCTCACATCGTTGCCGGTCGCATCAATTGAATCGTGGATCAAAATCGTGGATCAAGGTAGCAACTGTGCCGTGAGCCGCCGTCGTTGCCTTCCCCGTCCGCCGCGCCGCGCGGGCTACTCAGGGCCGTCCGAGTAGGCGTACGGATGTCCGGCGCGCGGCGCGGCCGGGACGCTTGCGGGCATGACGAAACCTCTGCGGAACCTCAAGTGGGCGGTGCTCCGGGGCCTGTTGCGCACGGTCGGGCAGACCTCCGCGGGCATCCGCATCGGCTACCGGCACGGCTTCGACAGCGGCACGATGCTCGACTACGTGTACGTGAACCGGGCGCGCGGCACGCTCGGCGTCGGCCGCCTCGTCGACCGCGTCTACCTCGACGCCGTCGGCTGGCGCGCCATCCGCGCCCGCCGGGACCTCCTCCAGCGCGTGCTGCGCGAGCAGGTCGAACGGCGCCCCGGCCGCCCGGTCCGCGTCCTCGACGTGGCCGCGGGGCCCGGCCGCTACCTGCACGACCTGGCCGCGGCCTACGGGCCCGAGCGGGTGCGGGTGGTCTGCCGCGACCTCGCGGAGGCCGGGCTGCGCCAGGGCGAGTCGCTGGCGCGGGCCCGCGGCCTGACGAACGTCTCGTACGAGACCGGGGACGCCTTCGACCCCGAGCCGCCGCGGGCCGGGGCGCCGGACGTCATCGTGGTCTCCGGCCTGTACGAGCTGCTCCTCGAGGACGACACCGTCCGTACGTCCCTCAAGCGGCTGCGCGGGCTGCTCGCGCCGGGCGGCGTCCTCGTCTGCACCACCCAGACCCGCCACCCCCAGCTGGACTTCATCGCGAACGTGCTGCCCAACCGGGAGGGGCGGCCGTGGATCATGAAGTGCCGCAACGCGGCCCTGACGGAGGGCTGGGCCCGGGAGGCGGGGTTCGAGAACGTACGGAGCCGACGGGAGGAGGTGGGGCTCTTCGCCGTGACCGTGTGCGAATAGGCCCTGCGGTCCCGGGTGACCCGGGCGCCCCGGGTGACCCGGGTGCCCCGGGTTGGCCCGGGTGCCCCGGGTTGGCCCGGGTGACCCGCTGGTCGGCGGTCTACGACGCCCGGCGCTTGGCCGATGTCTTCTTGGCCGTGGCCGCCTTCTTCTTCGTCGGCGCCTTCTTCGCGGTGGTGGCGGTGGATCTGGCCGTGGACTTCGTCGCGGACTTGGCGGTCGTCTTCTTCGTGGCGGTCTTCGCCGTGGACTTCTTCGGGGCCGCCGCCGTGGTCTTCTTCGCGGTCGTCGACTTCTTGCCGCCCACCTGCTTGGGGGTCGTACGCGCGGAGCGGCGCGTCGGCAGCTCGGTGACCTCGGCCTCCTTGCCGCCGTCCGCCTCGCCGCGGGCCGTGCGGGCGGCGCGGACGCTGTTCTCCAGGGCGGCCATCAGGTCGATGACCTTGCCGCCGCCCGGCTCGGCCGCGGGCTCGGGGGCGGTGGTCGTACCGCCCTCGACCTTGGCGGCGATCATCTCCTCGACGGCGGTGCGGTAGTCGTCGTGCAGCGAGTCGAGGTCGACCTCGCCGAGGGTGTCCATGAGGGCGTCCGCGAGGTCGAGTTCGGCGTCGCGGACGGTGACGCTCGCGTCCGGGGCGACGCTGTCGGTGGCGCGGATCTCGTCCGGCCAGAGCAGGCCGTGCATGGCGATCACGTCGTCGACGACGCGCAGCATGCCGAGCCGTTCGCGGCCGCGCAGCGCGAACTTGGCGATGGCCACGCGGTCGCTGCGCTTGAGCGCCTCGCGCAACAGGGTGTACGGCTTGGCGGCGGGCACTCCGTTGGCCGACAGGTAGTACGCCGTGTCCATCTGGAGCGGGTCGATGCGGTCCGCCGGTACGAACGAGACGATCTCGATGGTCTTCGCGGTCGGGATCGGCAGCGAGGCGAGGTCGTCCTCGGTGATCGGGATGACCGAGCCGTCGGCGTCCTCGTACCCCTTGCCGATCTCGGCGGTCGGGACCTCGCGGTCCTCCAGCTCGCAGACCTTGCGGTAGCGGATGCGGCCGCCGTCCTCCGTGTGGATCTGGCGGAAGGAGATCGAGTGGCTCTCCGTGGCGTTCACCAGCTTGATCGGGATGCTGACCAGGCCGAAGGAGATGGCGCCGTTCCATATGGAGCGCATGCGGTGCACCTTTCACCACGCTTTGCCGGGATTCGTGGGATTCTCATCGTATGACGCCCATCACGGAGGTGGAGGGGCGGCGGCTCGCGCTCAGCAACCTCGACAAGGTGCTGTACCCGGCGAGCGGCTTCACGAAGGGTGAGGTCCTGCACTACTACGCGACCGTCGCGGACGTGCTGCTCCCCGAGCTGCGCGACCGGCCGGTGTCGTTCCTCCGCTTCCCGGACGGGCCGGAGGGGCAGCGCTTCTTCACCAAGAACGTGCTGCCCGGTACGCCCGCCTGGGTGCGGACGGCCGAGGTGCCGCGCTCGGAGGGGCCCGCGCGGCAGATCCTCGTCCAGGACCTGCCGACGCTGATGTGGGCGGCGAACCTGGTGACGGAGTTCCACACGCCGCAGTGGCGGGCGGACGCGCCGGGGCTCGCGGACCGGCTCGTGCTCGACCTCGACCCCGGGCCGCCCGCGACCGTGGTGGAGGCGTGCGCGGTGGCGCTGTGGCTGCGGGAGCGGCTGGTCGCCGACGGGTTCTCGGTGTACGTGAAGACGTCGGGGAGCAAGGGGCTGCACGTGCTCGCGCCGCTGGTGCCGGTCGCGTCCGCGCGGGTCTCCGCGTACGCGAAGGAGCTGGCCGTGGAGGCGGAGCGGGCGCTGCCGTCGCTCGTGGTGCATCGGATGACGCGGAGTCTGCGGGTGGGGAAGGTGTTCGTGGACTTCAGTCAGAACGCGGCGGCGAAGACGACGGCTACGGCGTACACGGTGCGGGCGCGGGGGGAGCCGACGGTTTCGGCGCCGCTGGCCTGGGGCGAGGTGGAGCGTTGCGGGGGCGCGGGGGCGCTGGTCTTTCGGGCGCCGGATATGGCTGCGCGGCTGGGGCGGGTGGGGGACCTGTTCGCGGGGCTGCGGGACCCTGCGCGGGCGGCGGGGCTTCCCGGGGGCGGGGCCTGAGCCCACGCCGGGGCTGGACCCCAGTTGCACGGTTGCTCGGCACCTAAGGCTGTGCCCACCCGTCCCGCCCTGCGGGACGATTGCCCACAGCGGTCGGGGGAAGCGCGGCACCGCCCGCGGCGGGGGCGGCAACACCCCCGGGGCGGGCCCGCCCGCCGCCCCCCCCGGGCGGGAAGACCCCGGGCCCTAGACGCGGTGCCAGACGTGGCGGTCGCGGGCCAGCGCGTGCAGCGCCTCCACGTCCGCCGGCTTGAGCACGCCCCCCGCCCGCGCCAGACCCGCCAGGTCCGCCTCGGTCAGCACATGGACCTCGCGTGGCTCCGCGGTGACCTCGACGGAGGCCGCGCCGACGGGCACGAGGACGGCGCGGACCTCGGCGGTGAGGGCGAAGGAGGCCCGCGCGGCGTCGGCGCGCAGCTCCCGCAGGAGCGGGGTGGGCCGGGCGCGGCCGACCGCCACCAGGGGGTCGGTGACGCGCACCCGCTGCCGCCGCGCGGGCACCGCGTGGACGCAGAAGAGCCCCCCGGGCCCGATCAGGAGGTGGTGGATGCGGGCGCCGCCGGGCAGGCCGACGGAGTGCAGCGTGTGCCAGCCCACGGCGTCGAGCCGGTCGAGGGCCTCGCCGACGACGACCTCGGCGGCGAGGGCCCGGCTGCGCGGGTCGGAGCGCAGCCTGCGCGCCGAGGGCGGATCGCGTTCGAGCTGGACGCGCAGCGCCTCGCCGGGCCGGTTCGGGGCGAGGTCGTCGTCGGGGTGGAGGGAGAGCCTGGCCAGCTCGGCGGGGGTGGGCACGGGGGGCGGCCCGACCGCCACGTTCCCGGTGAGGAAGGGGGCGAGGACGTGCAGGACGTCCTCCTCCTCGGCCGCGCTGAGCAGGTTCACCCGGGCGGTCTCACGGTCGTACCAGGCCACGTTCCTGCCGTCCGCCCGGCACACGTAGAGCCGCTCCTGACCGTGCCGGAACGCCGGTACGACACGCAGTCCGCTCATCCCCATCACCCCACCGACCATGGGAACAGCCCGGACGCGCCCGCGGCAAGAAGCTGACGGGGCCGCACGGAAGTTCATGCCTGTTCGCCCGGGGTTCGCCCCGCTGGGCCCGGTCCGTGCGCCGTGCTCCCCGGTTCCGTAACGGCACCGCTCGCACAGCTATGGCGCGCTGTTACACACTCGCCGAACCGCCGCAACGGCGGCCGCCTAGCGTCGTAGCCGTCATCGCACCCACCGGGCCCCGGGCCCCGCCGCACGAGCGCAAGGACCGCACCGTGAGCCATCCCCGCCGCCGCACCGCCGCCCTCCGGACCGCCGCCGTCGCCGCGCTCGCGGGCGGCGCGCTCCTCACCCCCGCCACCGGCGCGTTCGCCGCCGCGCCCGCCCCCTCGGCCTCCCACACCACCACGCCGCAGGGCGGCGTCCGCGCGGGCACCGAGGGGCTGCGCGACAGCGGGAACCCCGCGTTCCTCGCGGCGGGCGGCGCCATGGCCGCCGCCGGTGCCGCGGGCCTCGGCTTTGCGATGCTGCGCCGCGGCCGTACCGACGGCTGATCCGGGCCGCCCCCCTTCTCGACGACTCCCCCGCAAGACCAGGAGCGCCCATGACCACGCAGCCCCAGGAAGACGCCGCCGCCCCCGCCCGCCGCCGCACGGGACGCATCGCCGCGGCCGCCGCCCTCACCGCCGCCGTCGGCGTCGGGCTCATCGCCTGCGGTCAGGGCGGCCAGAGCGCCGCCGCACCCGATGTGACCGTGAAGAACGCGGCGACCACGCAGGCCAGACAGGCCCCGGCGCCCCTGGCGGAGTCGAAGCCGACCGGCCTGCGGATCCCGGCGGCCGGTGTCGACGCCTCGCAGATGCTGGACCTCGGCATCGGCGCGGACGGCGAGCTGGAGGTGCCGCCGGTCGCGAAGGCGGAGGTCCCGGGCTGGTGGACGGGCGGCGTCACGCCCGGTCAGAAGGGCGCGGCCGTGCTCGTCGCGCACTACGACACCGTGAAGGGACCGGCGCTGATGCGGAACGTGGCCCGGGTGAAGGTCGGCGACGCCATCATGGTGCCGCGCGCGGACGGCAGCACGGCGAGGTTCCGGGTGCGCGAGATCCAGCAGGTCGACAAGGAAGACTTTCCAACCCATAAGGTGTACGGGACGACCGACCGGCCGGAGCTGCGCCTGCTGACATGCGGCGGCCCGATCAGGAACGGACACCGCGCCGACAACATCATCCTCTACGCCGACCTCGTGCGGTGACCAGGCTCCCCCGGTTCCTGGCCCCGCGCGCCTCACCCCCGTCCCTGGCCCGCAGGAGTGCCGTTGAACCGCAGCCGCCGCAGCGCGCTCGCCGCAGCCGCCGTCGCGCTGCTGGCGGGCGCGTTCGCCGCGGGCTGCGGCGACCCGGGCGACCTGCGCAGCTCGGGCGCGACCCCCACGGCCGTCGGCCCCACCCGGCTCTGGCCCGACCTGCCGCCCGCGTCCTCGCCGATCGGTGACTACGGCACGGCGGACACCGAGGAGGTCACGGGCGTGCGGGTGCCCGGCGGCGACCTCCACAAGGTGAGCCCCGTCGCCATCGTGAAGGCGCAGGCGGCCGCGCACCCCGACGACTACAGCGGCCCGTCCGCGCTCTACAAGGAGACCGCGGACGCCCTGAAGAACTGCGGCAAGAAGGACCGGGAGTGCCCGGTCCTCAAGGCGTACTACCGCGACTTCACCGGTGACGGGAAGGACGACATGGTCATCGGCATCCGCATGCCCGAGGAGCAGCTGGCCATCCGTGTCTACGCGATGGACAAGGGCCATCTGACGCAGATCATGGGCACGTCCGACGCCGTGCTCGGCGTGGAGCTGGCCGGGCGCGACCTGGTGCTCCGCGCGGCCTCCGACATCCCCGGCTACGAGTACCGCACGGCCTGGTCCTGGGACCGCCACCAGCGGGCGATGCTGCCGACCCGCGACGAGTTCCTGCGCTCCACCGACGCGCCGCGGCCCAAGGGCGCGCGCAGCCCGGCGCCCGAGATGACCGAGATCCCCGCCGAGGAGGCCCCGGCCCCAGGTCCGAGCTCCGGCGAGCACCCGGACGCGGGCGAATGACCGGCCCGAACGGGCCGCGCCGCCCCCGGCTCCCGCTGCGCCTGCCCGCCTGGACGGCGACCCTGACGTGGAAGGCCGCAGTCTTCATCGTCGTGATGTGCTGCGCCCTCGCGGCCCTGCTCGGCGTGCTCGTGCACGTGGCGGTGACGAACCAGACCGTGGGCCAGGCCCGCGAGCGCGCCCTGTCCCGGCTCGACGACGCCACCAAGCAGTACGAGGCGGGCGGCCGCCTCGGCCCGGGCGCGGGCATCGACCCGCCGGGCCTGCCGGGCCGCCTGCGCGACCTCGCCGTGGGCGGACAGCGCGGCACGATGGTCGGCGACCACGACCGGACGCCCACGGTGTGGGCGGCGGGGCCCGCGGACGGCGGCCGCGCGATCGCCGTGGAGGTCGACTACGCCCAGGGCGCCCGCACCATCGACGGCCTCGACCGGGCGATCCTGGGCTCGTCGGTGCTCGCGATCGGCGCGACCCTGCTGGTCGGGGCGTTCGCGGTGACGCGCGTGACGCGGCGCCTGCACCTGACGGCCCGGGTCGCGCGCCGCATCAGCGCGGGCGACCTGGACGCGCGCGTGCACGACCCGCGCACCCGCGACCCCGGCCGCCACCAGGACGAGGTGGCCACGGTCTCCGGAGCCCTGGACACCATGGCCTCCTCGCTCCAGGGCAAGCTCCTGAGCGAGCAGCGGTTCACCGCGGACGTGGCGCACGAGCTGCGCACCCCGCTGACCGGTCTGCACGCGGCGGCCGAGCTGCTGCCGCCGGGCCGCCCGACCGAGCTGGTCAGGGACCGGGTGGCCGCCCTGCGCACGCTCACCGAGGACCTCCTGGAGATCTCCCGGCTCGACACGCGCAACGAACGCGTGGACCTGGACGCGGTGCGGCTCGCTCCCCTGGCGGAGCGCGTGCTGCGCGCCTCGGGCGCCGAGGGCGCCGAGGTGGAACTGATCGTCGTACGCGACCTCGTGGTGGAGAGCGACGGGCGGCGCCTGGAGCGGGTGCTCGGCAACCTCGTGGCGAACGCCGTCAAGCACGGGGCGCCGCCGGTGTCCCTGACCGTGGACGGGCCGGTGATCACCGTGCGGGACCACGGCCCCGGCTTCCCCGACTACCTGGTGGAACACGGCCCGCAGCGCTTCCGCACCGAGGGCACCACCAAGGGCCACGGCCTCGGTCTGACCATCGCGCTCGGCCAGGCGCGGGTGGTCGGCGCGACCCTCACCTTCACCAATGTGGAGCAAGGGACGGGAGCGGTCGCCACGCTCACGCTGCCGGGCGCCGAGCGGCTCTCCGGGGACGAGCAGGACGAAGTCCGGGCCTGACGGGGACGTCTGACCGTACGTGACCCTTTGCGGTGGCCGGGTGTCGCTTTTAGCGTGAATCGCGGCCTATGGACCGGCCGTCCACCCACTCCCCCGAGGAGACCCTCATGGCCCTGCGCCCCCGCTCCCTCGCCGCCCGCCTCGGCATAGCCGTCGCCGGTGGCGCGCTCGCCGCCACCACGCTGGCCACCGCCCCGGCCCTCGCCGCCGAGGGCAACGAGCACCCCCGCAGCTACAAGGGCAAGGTCACCGCCAAGCCCGGACTGCTCCTGCGCGACCGGCCCACGCGGGGCAGCAAGGTCGTCCGGTACGAGCCGTACGGCAAGATCGTGCACATCTTCTGCAAGACGCGCGGCGAGCACATCCAGGGCAACGACCGCTGGTACCTCCTCACCGACGGCACCTGGGCCTGGGGCGCCGCGCACTACATCGCCAACATCGGGCCCGCCCCGCGCTGGTGCTGAGCCACGGGAGCCACGGGAGCCTCCGGAGCCACCGGAGCCACCGGAGTCCAGGCGGGGCATAACCGGACATTAAGCCCGGAGCTTGCTACGTTCCGGGCATGGAGGTCCGCGTCCCGCGGCGCCGGGGCACCGAACTCGCCCTGATCGTCGTCGCCGTCCTGCTCTCGGTCTACGGCTACTGCGACGTGGGCCTGGCCAGGACCGGCTCCGTCCCGCCCGGCGCCGCCGGCTACGGCGCCGGGCTCGGCGTGCTCGCGCTCCTCGCCCATCTGGCGGTACGCCTGCGCGCCCCGTACGCCGACCCGCTGCTCCTGCCGATCGCCGTGCTCCTCAACGGCCTGGGGCTCGTCCTCATCTACCGGCTCGACCTGGAGACGCCCGGCGACCGGGCCGCGCCGACCCAGCTGGTCTGGTCCACCATCGGCGTCGGCCTGTGCGTCGCGGTGGTGGTCCTGCTGCGCGACCACCGGCTGCTGCGGCGCTACGCGTACCTCTCCGTCGTCGCGGCGCTCGTGCTGATGATCGTGCCGATCTTCTTCCCGGCCGTGAACGGCGCCCGCATCTGGATCCGGGTCGGCGGGTTCTCCATCCAGCCGGGCGAGTTCGCGAAGATCCTGTTCGCGGTGTTCTTCGCCAGCTACCTCGCGGCCAACCGCACCGCCCTCGCCACCACCGGCCGCACCCTGGGGAGGTTCGTCCAGCTCCCCACCGGACGCGTGCTCGGCCCGGTCGTGGCGATCTGGCTGCTGAGCGTCGGCGTCCTGGTCCTGGAGCGGGACCTGGGGACCTCGCTGCTCTTCTTCGGGCTCTTCGTGGTCCTGCTGTACGTCGCCACGGGCCGCACCGGCTGGATCGCCGTCGGCCTGCTGCTCGCGGCGGCGGGCGCCTACGCGGTCGGCTCGCTCGAACCGCACGTGCACAGCCGCGTCGCGGACTGGCTGCACCCCTTCGCCTCCATCGAGGCGGGGCAGGGCCCCAACCAACTCGCCCAGTCGCTCTTCGCGTTCGCGGCGGGCGGGCTGCTCGGCACCGGGCTCGGGCTCGGCCACTCCATCCTCATCGGCTTCGCCGCGAAGTCGGACTTCGTCCTCGCCACGGCGGGCGAGGAGCTGGGCCTCGCCGGGCTCACGGCGATCTTCCTGCTCTACGCGCTGCTCGTGGAGCGCGGCTACCGCGCCGGGCTCGCGCTGCGCGACCCCTTCGGGCGGCTCCTGGCCGTCGGGCTCGCCTCGATCGTGGCGCTCCAGGTGTTCGTGATCGCGGGCGGCGTGACCGGGCTCATCCCGCTGACCGGCATGGCGATGCCGTTCCTCGCCCAGGGCGGCTCGTCCGTCGTCACCAACTGGATCATCGTGGCGCTGCTCATCCGGCTGAGCGACTCGGCCCGCGCCCACGCCCCGGCGGGCGAGGAATCCGCCGGAGCCCGGCCGGGGCAGGAGGCGTCCCCGTGACCCGGTACATCCGCCACGCCGCGGCGTTCTGCCTGCTGCTGCTCGTGGCGCTGCTCGTGAACGCCACCCGCGTACAGGTCTTCGACGCCGAGAAGTACGACGACAACCCCGCCAACCGCCGCCGGGCCATCGAGCGCTTCGCCGTGCCCCGCGGCGACATCCTGGTCGACGGCCGCCCGGTCACCGGCTCCAAGGACACCCACGAGCAGCTGCGCCACGAGCGGACGTACACGAACGGCCCGCTGTACGCGCCGGTGACGGGCTTCGCCTCGCAGGTGTACGGCACGACGTTCCTGGAGCACGCCGAGGACTCCGTGCTCTCCGGCACCGACCCGATGCTCGCGCCGCTGCCCCTGTGGCACGACCTCACCCGGTCGCGGAGCCCCGGCGGCGACGTCGTCACCACCGTCAGGGCCGCCGTGCAGCGGGCCGCGCACGCCGGGCTCGACGGCAAGAAGGGCGCCGTGGTCGCGCTCGAACCGGCCACCGGCAGGATCCTCGCGCTGGTCTCCACCCCGTCGTACGACCCCGAGCGGCTCTCCGGGACGAGCCGCTCGGTGGCGGACTCCTGGGCCCGGCTCAACGCCGACCCCGACAAGCCGATGCTGAACCGCGCGCTGCGCCAGACGTATCCGCCCGGCTCGACGTTCAAGGTGGTCACGGCGGCGGCCGCGCTCGACGCGGGCGAGGTCACCGACCTGGACGCGCCGACGAAGTCCCCCGACCCGTACACGCTCCCCGGCACCTCCACGCGCCTGTCGAACGAGGTCACCGGCTGCGCCGACGCGAGCCTGCGCTACGCCTTCCGGTGGTCGTGCAACACCGTGTTCGCCAAGCTGGGCGCCGACACGGGGCTCGACGCCCTGGTCGAGACGGCGGGGAAGTTCGGCTTCAACGACCCCGGGATCAAGGTGCCGTCGTCGGTGGCCGCCAGCACCTTCGACACGTCGATGGACCGGGCGCAGCTCGCCCTCTCGGCCATCGGCCAGTACGACACCCGGGCCACGCCGCTGCAGATGGCGATGGTGGCGGCGGCCGTCGCCAACGGCGGCTTCGTCAAGGCGCCGCACCTCGTGGAGCGGACCACCACCAGTTCCGGGACCACGGTGGACTCGACGGGCACGCGCACGCTCCACCAGGCCATGGGGCCGGGCACGGCGCTGCGCCTTCGGGAGCTGATGACGGAGGTCGTCGAGCAGGGCACCGGCACGAACGCGGCGATCCCCGGGGTGACCGTGGGCGGCAAGACCGGCACCGCGCAGCACGGGCTCGGCAACTCCGGTACGCCGTACGCCTGGTTCATCTCCTGGGCACAGAAGCCGGGGGACGGGGAGCCGTCGGTGGCGGTGGCGGTGGTCGTCGAGGACGCGGCCGCTGCGCGCGCGGACATCAGCGGTGGGGGGAGTGCCGCGCCCATCGCCCGGGCGGTCATGGAGGCCGCGCTGGCGGAGTGAGCGGTCGCGAGCGCCCTGAAGGGGCGCGGGGAACTGCGCGACCAGCCACGACGGCTCCGCAGGCGACCGACGGCCCGGTAGCTCAGGGCAGCTCCTGCCCCACCCCGGTGTCCGCGCCTGCCCGGGCCCCGGCGGGCAAGCGCGGTGGCTCGTAGTCCGACACCGGTGCCGCGCCCCGGTCGGGGCGGACCGCGCCGAGGAGGGGGTTGGCCGCGAGCGGGGAGACCTTCACCTTCGCCCCGGGCCGGGGCGCGTGTACCACGAGCCCGTCGCCCAGGTAGAGGCCGACGTGCGTGGCCTTGGGGAAGTAGACGACCAGGTCGCCGGGGCGCAGCTGCCGCAGCGGCACCCGGGGCAGGCGCGCCCACTGCTCCTGGCTGGTCCGCGGGATCTCCCGCCCGCCCGCGCCCCACGCCCGCTGCGTGAGCCCGGAGCAGTCGAACGTGGCGGGCCCCTCCGCGCCCCACTCGTACGGCTTGCCGATCTGCTCGACGGCGTACCGCACGGCCCGCTCGCCCCGGGCCGAAGGGGCCCGCCGGACGCCGGGCGCGCCGAGCGCCCCGGACGCGACGAGCTCGCGCTGGGCGGCGTCCGCGCCGGTGCGCTCGGCGCGGCCGACCGCGGCGAGCTCCTCGGTGCTGAGCGAGGCGAGCAGCTCCTCGACCTCGCGCAGCCGCGTCCGTACGCCGTCGCGGGCCCGCTCCTGGCGCCGGGCGAGGGACTCCTGCGCGGCCAGGGCGCGCTGGGCGGCGCGGGCGAGGGCGTCGGCCCGCTTCTCGCCGTCGGCGAGGCGGGCGACGGCCGCGGCCCGGTCGGCCGCGGCGCGGCGCAGCACGTGGCGCTGGTCGAGGGCGCCGCGCGGGCTGCGGGCGAGCAGCAGCCGGACGTAGGAGGAGATCTCCACGCTGTTGTTCTGGTACTGCTGACGGGCCAGGCGGCCCGCGGCGCCGCGGCCGTCGCGCGCGGCGGCCCGTGCCGCACCGAGGCGGCGGTCGAGGTCGGCGACCTTGCGGCGCTGCTCCTTGAGCTTCTCCTCGGTGGCGTTGTACGTCTCGGTGGACTCCTCGGCCCTGCGGTACAGGCGCTGAAGGTCCGTCAGCAGGGTGGCCACGGAGCGCTCGCCCGGGGCGGGGGCGGGCCTGGGGGCGGCGTGGGCCGGTGGCAGCACGGGGAGGGGCGCCGTCACCAGCGCGGAGAGCGCGGAGCCCGCGCAGGCCCAGCGCAGGAGCCTTCCTGACACGTCATCACCTCCGGTGCGCGACGGGCCTTCCGGCGCGCACCGCGAGCATCCGGCCGCCGGGCGGGGCCCGCCTCCCGGCGGTGGGCGCTTGGCGCAACGGGGTCACTCGTACCAGGGGTCCGCGGCGCGTCACCTTGCCCTGGCGGGGCGGGCCCTAGCCCCGAGGGGCCTGAGATTTGGACCAGGGCCACTTCAGGTCGCGCAGGCGGCCGCCGCAGGGGTCCGCGTCGGGGTCGTACTCGTACCGCCAGCCCGCGTGCAGCCCGAACCGCTTGGCGGACTCGGCGGCCACCCGGCGGTAGACGAGCACCGTGGGCTCGCCCCCCGCGTCGTCCGGCACCGGGACCCGGTACACCTTCGGCGGATGACCGGTCGGCCCGAGCAGGACCGGGAGCACGCGGCCGTCCAGCGGGCCGCCCACGAAGGGGGTGTCTTCACTCTTCACCGGCCCAGTGTCCGTCACCCCGCGCCCCGGGCGCCCGTCACACCAGGTGCGCGGCCTGCGCGACCACCGGCAGGATCCGCCGGACCAGCTCGCCCACCGGCCCCTCGGGGCTCTCCAGGGCGAGGGCGCGGCGCACCACGTCGGCGGTCTGCGGGTCCCGCCCCGCAGTGGCCGCGACCTGGGCCACGAACTGCTCGACGAGCAGCTCCCGCAGCTCGTCGAGCGGCGGCCGCTTGTCCTCGTCGAGCCAGATCAGGGAGGCCGCCTCCACCGCGGTGACCCACATCCGCACGGTGGCGCGCAGCCGCGGTCCGGCCGGTTCGGCGAGGTCCATGTGGGCGAGGATGTGCGTGACGGCGGAGCGCCGGACCTCGTCCACGATGGCGGTCGTCCGGGAGGTCTCCACGACGCTGCCGCCCTGGAGCAGGGCGCTGAACCCGGCGTCGTGCTCGTCCACGAACGCCAGGTACCGGTCGACGGCCCGGGACAGGCGCTGGGTGAGGGGGCCCTCCTGGGGCTCGGCGAAGCACTGCTCCAGGTCGTCGGCGGCCGACCGCAGCGCGGCCTCGTACAACTGCTGCTTGCCGCCGGGGAAGTAGCGGTAGACGAGGGGGCGCGAGACGCCCGCGGCCTCCGCCACGTCGTCGAGCGAGACCTCTTCGGGCGCGCGGTGCGCGAACAGCGAGAGGGCGGCGGCGAGCAGCTGGCTCCGGCGCGCTTCGACGCTGAGGCGTCGGTACGCAGGGGTGGGGCTGACGGCTGCGGTCATGCTCCGCAGGGTAACCGGGTTGTCGTACGAGTGGTGGGGCCTGGGACCGTGGACGCCTGCGGGCCGTCCGTGGCTGGTCGCGCAGTTCCCCGCGCCCCTTTGCCGGGGTGCTTAGGCGAGCAGGCCCGAGGACCTCCACAGCCTGCGGCCTACGCCGCGCAGGACCCCGATGTCGTCGAGGAAGTCGGTGAGGCGCTTCGCCCCGCTCTGCATGACCTCGCGGCGGTGGCCGCTCGCCTTGACCTGGGCGACGGCTTCGCGGCGGTCGAGGCCCACGTCCGTGTAGACCTGCGGGTTGACGAAGGCGATGGAGAAGACGCGGGCGGCCTCGCCGGAGCTGAGCCGGGTCAGCTCGCGCTCCCAGCGCGGGGCGGTCACCATCTGGCGGCGCAGCTCCTCGCGCGCGTAGCGGACGTGCCGGGCCTCCTCCACGACGTGGATGCGGGTCACGCCGCGCACCAGGGTCTGCACGCGCTCGTCCGGGAACGTCAGGCGCTGCATCCAGTCGAGGATCTCCTCGCCGAGCAGCGTGCAGGCGAACGAACCGGGCGTGGTCGAGACGGTCTTCAGGACGCGGGCGAGGTTGTGGTTGAGCCGCGTCACGGGGTACGTGGGCGCGTTGCCCTTCTGGATCATGCGGGCGAACATCATCGAGTGGCGGCACTCGTCGGCTATCTCGGTGAGCGCGTACCGCACGTGCGCGCTGGTCACGGACTTGTCGTAGATGTGCCGTACGAGCAGCTGCATCAGGATGATCTCGAACCAGATGCCGAGCGAGGCGAGCGAGGCCGCCTCGTGCCGGGCGAGGTCGAAGCGCTGCTCCTCGGACATCCGCTTCCACATCGGGGTGTCGTAGAGCGAGACGAGCTCCGGCGGCCAGAACCACTTGCCGTCCTCGACGGGGGCGTCCCAGTCGATCTCCCGGTCCGGGTCGAAGGAGTGCTTGGCGGAGGACTCCAGGAGCCGTACGGCGACTTGCTCGCGGTCCTTGAGCAGGCCGAGCGCGTCCCGCAGAACGGTGAGCTCGCCGTCTTCGGTCACGGTCGTCATGAGGTCTCCTGCTCTTCGGGGTGCTGTCTGAGGTGTCTGAAGCGGGTTACCTGCGGTCACCTCTTATAAGACTGCTTGTCAGCAAGACCGTCAATCCCCTGTGCGCAACGAGATCGCCGGAGGGGCCATGAACAGCCCCTCCGGCGTTTGAGAGCGGGGGTCCGGGGCGGAGCCCCCGGAATCGGCTACGCCCCGGCCACCTGTGCCAGATACGCCTCCGCGCGCGCGGCGTCGTAGAAGTACCCCTCGAAGTCCGCCGGATCGTCGAAGCCGTTGGCGAACCGGTCGGCCACGGGCTGGAGTTCGCCCGCCGCCCCGAGGAGGCCGATGACGTGCTCCGGCGGCGGCGCCAGCATCGCGTTGGTCCACTTCGTGACGTGCCGCGCGGTCTCCCAGTACCGCGCGAACGCGGCCTCCATCCAGGCCTCGTCGAAGGGCCGGTCCCCGTGCTCCACGATGGACGCCAGGTACGACGCCGCGCACTTGGAGGCGGAGTTGGACCCCTGCCCGGTGATCGGGTCGTTCGCGACGACCACGTCGGCGACGCCGAGGACGAGGCCGCCGGAGGGCAGCCGCCCGACGGGCTTGCGCACGGTGGGGGCGTACCGCCCGGCCAGCGTGCCGCCCGCGTCGGTCAGCTCGGCCTTCGTGGCGCGCGCGTACTCCCAGGGCAGGAACTTCTCCAGGAGTTCCAGGGTGAGGGCGAGGTGCTCGCCGGGGTCCTTCACCCCCTGGAAGACGTCGAGCGGGCCGCCCGGAACGCCCTCCCAGAAGACGATGTCCGCCCGCCCTGACGTGGTGAGCGTCGGCATCACGAACAGCTCGCCGACCCCCGGCACGAGGTTGCAGCGGACCGCGTCGAACTCGGGGTGCTCCGGGCGCGGCCCGAGGCCGTGGACGTAGGCGACCGCGAGCGCCCGCTGCGGCACGGCGTACGGCGACCGCCGCGGGTCGCGCTCGAACATCGACACCAGCTCGCCCTTGCCCGCGGAGACCAGGACCAGGTCGTAGGCGCGCGAGAAGTAGTCGAGGTCGCCGACGGCCGCGCCGTGGATGACGAGCTGGCCGCCGCGCTGGGCGAACGTCTCCATCCACCCGGCCATCTTCACGCGCTGGTCGACGGATTGCGCGTGGCCGTCGAGCCGCCCCACCCAGTCGATGACGCGGGCGGACTCGGGCCCGGCGACGGAGACGCCGACGCCCTCGATGTCCGGGGCCTGCGACTCCCAGAAGTTCAGCCCCAGATCGCGCTCGTGCTGGAGCGCGGTGGCGAACATGCACTGCGTCGACATGACCCGTCCCGAACGGATCTCGTCCGCCGTACGGTTGGACATCAGCGTGACCTCGTACCCCTGCGACTGGAGTCCGAGCGCGAGCTGGAGACCGGACTGACCGGCTCCGACGATGAGTATCTTGCGCATGCGGGTCCTTCCCTACCTCATGGAACGCGGCGGGCGCACGGGCGCGGGCACGCCCGAGCCGTCACTCGGGCGTTTCGTCCAGCGCGTGGCCCACCAGGGCGAGCAGCGATTCGATCACGGAGGGCCGCTGCCGCGCGTCCATGATCAGCACGGGTATCCGGTCGGCCACGGTGAGAGCCTCGCGGACGTCCTCCGCCTCGTAGCGCTCGGTGCCCTCGAAGTGGTTGACCGCCACGACGTACGGAAGCCCGCAGCTCTCGAAGTAGTCGAGCGCGGGGAAGCAGTCGGTGAGCCTGCGGGTGTCAGCGAGGACGACCGCGCCGATCGCGCCGCGCACCAGGTCGTCCCACATGAACCAGAAGCGCTGCTGCCCCGGCGTGCCGAACAGGTACAGGACGAGGTCGTCGGCCAGCGTGATGCGGCCGAAGTCCATGGCGACCGTGGTCGTGGTCTTGCCCGGGGTCGCGCTCAGATCGTCGGTGTCGGCGCTGGCCTGCGTCATCAGCGCCTCCGTCCGCAGGGGCGTGATCTCTGAGACGGCCGAGACGAGCGTGGTCTTGCCGACGCCGAAGCCGCCCGCCACCACGATCTTCGTGGCGATCGGCGCGCGCGTGCGGTCCAGCTGCCAGTCCTGTACGGCCTCTTCGCCGTCGAGCAGTTCCTGGACCCGGGTCTCAGATGCCGCGGAGCCCATGCAACACCCTTTCCAGCAGCGCGCGGTCCGGCCGCCCCGGGCCGTGGCCCGTCCCGTACACGCGGATCCTTCCCTGGTCGGCGAGGTCGCTGAGCAGCACGCGGACCACGCCGAGCGGTATCTTCAACAGCGCCGAGATCTCCGCGACCGTACGCATCCGGCGGCAGAGCTCCACGATCGCCAGGAGCTCCGGCATCACCCGGGCGCTCAGCGAGTCGCCCCGCCCCGGCTCGCCCCGCCCCAGCTCGCGCCGCTCCTCGGCCGCTTCGAGCGCGGGCTGCGCGGCCACGAAGGTCTCGACGAGCAGGACGTGCCCGAACCGGGTGCGGCCGCCGGTGAGCGAGTACGGCCGGACCCGCGCGGGCTTCCGGTCGGCGCCGCGCACCGGCAGGCGGGGCGCCGCCGCGCCCGCGCCCATCAGACGCTCTCCATCGACTGCCGCAGCTCGCTGCGGAGTTCGGGCGTCAGGACGTGCCCGGCCCGGCCGACGAACAGCGCCATGTGGTACGCCACGACCGTCATGTCGCAGTCGGGCGTCGCGTGCACCCCGAGCAGCGAGCCGTCGCTGATCGCCATCACGAAGAGGCTGCCCTCAGCCATGGCGACGACGGTCTGCTTGACCGATCCGCCGTCCATGAGCTGCGCCGCGCCGAGGGTGAGGCTGCCGAGCCCGGACACGATGGTGGCGAGGTCCGCGCTCGACCCCCGGGGCCCGGTGGGGCGGTGGGCGGGGCGGCGCTCGGCGTTGCGGTCGGGGTCGGAGGACAGCAGCAGGAGGCCGTCGGACGAGACGACGGCGACCGAGAGGATGCCGGTGACCTCCTCGACGAGGTTGGTCAGGAGCCAGTGCAGATTGCGGGCCTCGCTGCTCAGGCCGTGCACGGTGGGCCCGGCCTGCGCGGGCCGCGCGGCCGCGTCGGGCCGTCCGGGGTCCGTGCACTCCTCGGGGTCCGTGCGCCCCTCGGGCTCCGTGGACTCCTCGGGTTTCGTGGTCTGGGCGGAAGAACCGGGCGTGCGCATGGGCGCAGTCAACTGCTTGCCTCCTCGACTGGGTCCCCCGGAACATCTGCGGTCTCTGCTGTGCTCGTGTCCGCCGCCGCGCCGTGGGGCCCGGCGGTGCCCCGGCCGCGGGCCGCCTCTGTGGCGAGCTCCGCCGCCACGTCGCGCCGCCCGGTTATGGCGCCCCGCTGGAACCCTCCGAGCCTGCGCCGCAGCTCCTCGGCGTCGACACCGGTGGGGCGCGGCCGGGGCGTGAGTCCCCCGGCGATCGGGCTGACCTTCGGGGTCCGCTTGGGCAGGCCCTTGGCGGTGAAGACCTGGGGCGCGTCCTCGGGCGGGGTGTCCGCCTCGGGCTCGACGCGGCCGGGGTTTGCCGACGGCTCCTGGGGCCGGTCGGGGTGGTCGGTCCCGAAGGTCGGCGCCAGGAGTTCCAGGGTGGTCTCGGCGGCCGCGATCAGGGGGTCCCGCTCCCCCGCGCGCTGCGGCAGCTTGTGGGAGTCGGCCTCCGCGTCCTCCGCGTCGGAGCCGGGCGGGGACGCGGGGGGTTCCCCGTCCCGGGCGGCGGGCACGGCGACGGGCCCGGCGGCGGGCGGGGTCGGGGCCGACGGCACGGCGGTCGGCGGCGCGGCGTTCGGCGGAGGGGCGGCGAGCGGCGGGGCGGGCGGTTCGGTGAGTATGCCGTCGGGCAGCACCACGACGGCGGCCACGCCGCCCTGCTTCTGCTCGCGCAGGCGCACCCGCGCCCCGTGCCGGGCCGCGAGCCGGGCCACCACGTACAGGCCGAGCCCGAGCGCGTCACCGCTCTCGTGCTCGTACGCGTCCTCGGGGGAGAACGCGGCGTACTCGGCGAGCCGCGCGTTCAGCTCGCGCAGCCGCTCCACGCTCGCGCCGATGCCGTCGTCCTGGACGGAGAGCATCACCTCGCCGTTCTCCAGGAGCCAGCCGGACACCTCGACGGAGGAGTCGGGCGGCGAGAACGACGTCGCGTTCTCCAGGAGCTCCGCCACCAGGTGGCTGATGTCGTCCGCGGCGAACCCGGCGATGTGGGCGTGCGCGGGCAGCGTGGCGATGCGGACGCGCTCGTACCGCTCGATCTCGCTGACGGCGGCGCGTACGACGTCGACGAGCGGCACCGGGCCCGCGTGCTGGTGGCCGTGGTCGGCGCCCGCGAGGACGAGGAGGTTCTCGCTGTGGCGGCGCGTGACGGTGGCGAGGTGGTCGAGCTTGAACAGGGTGGCGAGCCGGTCGGGGTCCTGCTCGCGCTCCTCCAGGTTCTCGATGACGGCGAGCTGGCGCTCGACGAGGCCGAGCGTGCGCAGCGCGAGGTTCACGAACGTGCCCTGGATGCCGCGCCGCACCCGGTCCAGGTGCGTGGCGGCCTCGGCGAGTTCGGCGCGCAGCGCGTCGCGCTCGTCGGCCATCGCCTGGCGGGCGTCGGCCATCGTCTGGCGCTGCCCGATGAGGTGCTTGCGGTCGGCTTCGAGCGTGCCGAGGCGCTCCTGGACGGCGACGGCGTGGCCGTGCAGCGCGTTGACGGACCGGACGACGGCGGCGAACTCGTCGTCGCGGCCGGTGAACCGCACCGGCTCCGCCGTCGCGGGCGCCGCCGCCACCCGGGCCGCGCCGAGGCGGAGCACGGCGAGCGGGCGGGTGAGCGAGCGGGCCGTCGCCATGGCCACGCCGACGGCGAGGAGCAGCAGCGCGCCCACGAGCGCCACCCTGATCTCCAGGGCGGTGACGTCGTCGTCACGCAGCTCGGCGAGGCTCTTCGTACGGTCGGCGGCGAGCGCGTTCTCGGCGCCGCGCATGGCCTCGATGCGGGCGGAGAGGGCGGCGTTGACCTTGTCCCGGTCCAGGCGCTGGTCGGCGGCGGACAGCTTGCGCTCGTCGGTGAGCCGGTCCAGGTACTGCTCGGCCGTGGTCACCTCGGAGCCGGTGACCGTCGACTCGTAGGTGGCGCGGGCCTTGGCGGGCGCGGCGCCCTGGAAGTCGGCGAGCGCGGCGAGTTCGCGGACGTGCGCCTGCTGGGCAGCGGTGCTGAGGTCGTCGCGCTGCCCGGCCTCGGCGTCCGACGGGTCGGTCGCGGAGGTGGGCAGGCCGGTGACCGGGTCGACGGTGGCTCCTGTGGCGGCCGGGCGGGGCACGGACAGGGCGGCGAGCAGCAGGCCGCGGGTGGCGCCCGCCTGGTCGACGGCGTGGTCGAGGTCGGCGAGCGCGTAGGCGCCGGAGCCCGCGCGCGGCGGCAGCTTCTCGGCCAGTTCGCGGGTGAGGGCGTGGAGTTCGTCGATGGCCTTCGCGTACGCCTTGTGGGCGTCGAGGGCGCTGCTCCTGCCGGTGAGCGCGGAGCGCCGCACGGTGGCGAGCTCCGCGAGGTCCCGGCGGAGCCCGGCCGTGACGGAGCTGTTGGTGTTCGCGTCGGCGGCGGCCTCGCGCAGCTCCTCGATCCGCCGGTCCACGCGGGCGCTGCGGCTCTCGGACAGGCCCTTGCCGTCCGGGCGCCCGGCGGCGATGTAGGCGGTGACCTCGTCGCGCTCGTCGGCCAGCGAGTGGCTGAGCGTGATGGCCTGCTGGGTGAGCTCGGACAGCGTGACGAGGCTCTGCGAGTCGCTGAGGTCCCCGGAGGCGGCAATGATCGCGGGCGCCCCCGCTCCGGCGACGGCGGCGGCGACCACGGCGACCGCCGCGATGAGGCGGTTGCGGACTCGGGCCTTGGGCGCGGCCGCGGCTTGAGCGGAGCCTGGCTGCGCGGCCGGGGCCGGGGCAGGGCCCGGCTGCGCGGCCATGGCTTGAGCGGTGCTTGGCTGCGCGGCTGGGGCTTGGGCAGCGCCTGGCTGCGCGGCTGGGGCCTGCGGCGCCGGGGCCTGCGGGTCCGTGGGCTGGGCGGCAGCGGCCTGCTGCGGCACCGGCTGGGCCGGGCCGGACGTCGGCTCGGCGTCCGCCGGGGTGCTGGTGGCGGGGTGGAGCGTGGGCGAGGCGCCGGTGGCGTGCTGGGGCGCGGCCGAGGCGCTGCTCGGGCCCTGGGAGCCGCTCGGGCCCTGGACGCCGCTCGGGCCCTGGACGCCGCTCGGGCCCTGGACGCCGGTCGGGCCCTGGACGCCGGTCGGGCCCTGGACGCCGGTCGGGCCCTGGACGCCGGTCGGGCCCTGGACGCCGGTCGGGTGCTCGGGGCGGGGCTGGGCGCCGGTGGCGTGCTGGCTCCGGGGCGCGGGGTCGGAGGGGTGCTCGGCGTTCGCCGGGGTGCTGGTGTTGCGCTGGGGCGCGGGCGAGGTGCCGTTCGGGTGCTCGACGGACGCCGGGGTGCCGGTGCCGTGCTCGGCCCGGGGTGCTGTGCCGGTCGCGCGGTCGGCGCGGGCCCGGTCGCCGGTGGCGTGCTGGCTCCGGGGCGCGGCCTCGGACGGGCGCTCGGCGTTCGCCGGGGTGCTGGTGGCGTGCCGGGGCGCGGGCGAAGCGCCGTTCGGACGCTCGGCAGACGCCGGGGCGCCGGTGGCGTGCTGGCTCCGGGGCGCGGCCTCGGACGGGCGCTCGGCGTCCGCCGAGGTGCTGGTGGCGTGCCGGGGCGCGGGCGAAGCGCCGGTCGGACGCTCGGCAGACGCCGGGGCGCCGGTGCCGCGCCGGGCGCTGGGCGAAGCCTCGCCCGGGCCTTCGGCACGGGCCAGGGGCTCCGTACGGGCCGCGGCCTCCGCGAACGCGTCGGCGGGGGTCTCCGCGTGGCCCTCGCGCCCCGCGGCGCCCTGGCCGGAGGGAGGGGTCGCGGCGCCCGGTCTGGCCCTTCCCGGGGCCTTCTGGCTGCCTTCGCGCCGAGGCCGCATCTCTTGCACCGGAGCTCGCATTCCTGTTTTCGTCTGCCCTAGGGCCCGGGTGACGATCCGTCAACGCGAGCGCTCCCGGCACGGACCCTGACCTTGCCAGACGATTCCAGTGCCGGTGCGCGGCAGTCTCGCATCGTCTGCCTGGCCACCTGAAGGAGTGAACATCGACTGGGAGTTGGCGAGCAAGTCACGCTGCGTGTCGTGCGGGCCGCGCGCGGTGCGCCGGTTGGACGTCCGAGGACGGCTTTGGCAGGATGCGCCGCCACACCCTTCGGAGCCGTCGATTCCGGCCGATTTCCCCTGCCCTGACCCCCGCCGCCGGGCCGCCCCAACGTCGGCGCGCGCCCTCCGGCCGGGCCCCGGCGCACCTCGGGCAGACTGACCCGATGCGCATCGAACTGGCCACCGAACCCGGCGCCCCCGACCGCCCCAACGAGGACTACGCCTCGGTCGCGCTGCCCGCGTCCGGACAGGGCGGATCACTGGTCCTGCTCGACGGCGTGACGCCCCCGGCCGAGGACGTCGGCTGTCTGCATTCCGTCCCCTGGTTCACCGCGCGCCTCGGCGGCGCACTGGGCGAACTGTCCGTTTCCCGACCGGATCTGACGCTCCCTGAGATCCTCGCGGCGGCCATCTCGCGCACCGCGGACACCCACCGTGACACCTGTGACCTTTCTCACCCGCGCACCCCGCAGGCGACGGTGGTCCTCGCCCGCTGGGACGCCGAGCGCGTCTCGTACCTCGTCCTGTCCGACTCGGCGCTGCTCCTCGCGGGACCCGACGGCGCGGTGGACGCGGTCCTCGACCGGCGCCTGGACGAGCTCCCGGCCGCCGTGCGCACCCTGCGCGACGCCGTACGGGCGCTGCCGCGCGGCTCCGCCGAACGGCGGGCGCTCGGCGGTGAGTACGCGGCCGCCGTCGAGGCGCTGCGGAACGCGGAGGGCGGCTTCCACACCGCCGCCGCCGACCCCGCCGTCGCCGCCCTCGCGGTCACCGGCGAACGGCCCCGCTCCGCCGTCACCGCCCTCGCCGCGCTCACGGACGGGGCCGGGCGCTGGGTCGAGACGTTCCGCGAGGGCGGCTGGGCCGACTGCTTCGCGCTGCTGCGCAAGGACGGCCCGCGGGGACTCGTCGAGCGCGTACGCGAGTTGGAGGAGGCGGACCCGGACGGCACGGCGTTCCCGCGCGGAAAGCGACACGACGACGCGGCCGTGGTGTACGCGGAGCTGTAGCCGCGGCCCCGGCACGCCCGCCCGTACGGGCACGGCCGCGGAGGGTCATGTGCCCACGTACGAAGCGGAATTGCACCAGCGGGTTACGTGCAGCGGAAGGGGACGCCGGTCCGAAGCCGGGCCAAAGCGGGGCCGGAGCCGGGCCGGAGCCGGGCCGGAGCGGCGCCGCCTAGAACTCGGCCCGCGCGTTGAGCTGCCGGAGCAGTCGGGCCAGCTCGGCCACCTCGGCCCGGTCCCACCCGGCGAGCTGCCGCACATACCGCTCCCGCCGCCCCCGGCGCACCGTACGGAACCGGTCCCGGCCCTCCTGGGTGAGCCGCACGAGCCAGGCCCTGCCGTCCGCGGGGTCCGGCTCCCGCGTGACCAGGCCGAGCTGCTCCAGGGCCCGCAGCTGACGGCTCATGGTGGCCTTGCCGACGCCGATGAAGGCGGCCAGGTCCGTGGCGCGCCGCGGCCCGGACTCGTCCAGGAAGGCGAGCAGCCCGTACGCGGCCGGTTCGAGATCCGGGTGGACCTGGCGGGCCATCTCGCCGGACGAGGCCCGGGCGCGGCGGAGCAGCAGCGTCAGCTCCCGCTCCAGGGCGAGGAACTCGTGGTCCACACCACCGCCCACCGCCGTCCCGTCCCCGCCCGAACCCCCGCCGTGGTGCGTGTCCTCACGCATGTCAGCACCCCTGCCGCACTTTCCCGATCCTGAAAGTTTTCGCCAGCCGCAGCCATCGCCGCAGCTCGCCCAGTATTTCGCAGGCGTAGACCAACGGCGGCCACGAGAGCCCCTTCCCTCCCGTTGTCTACGTGCGTAGCTTCATTGGTGGCATGTCCACACCAGAAGCCACGTGCCCCGGGTACCCGTGGCACGGAGTGTTCAGCGACATGTCGACAGGTCCCCCCACCGAGCCCGCCCGCCGCACCGGCGAAGCGCCACACCTTCGGCCACGCCCGCGCCGAACGGGCTCCACGAGGCCTTTCGGAGGCACGCCATGCCCGTGCACAGATCCCGTACGGCCCGCCGCGGACATCCCGTCGCGGGCGCTCTCCTCGCCGTCCTGTCCGCCCTCGCGCTCCTCGTCGCCCTGCCCGGCGCCGCGCAGTCCGCCGACGGTGACGACATCCCACCGCGCGGCAGCGCCCGCATGGGCCAGGGCGTCATCGAACACGACGGCCAGGGCGGCAGGCCCAGCGGCGGCGACGCCGCCCAGACGGAGGGCGTCGACGTCAGCAGCCACCAGGGCAACGTCAACTGGCAGGCTCTATGGGACAGCGGCGTCCGATGGGCCTACGTGAAGGCCACGGAGTCCACCTCCTACCGCAATCCGTACTTCGCGCAGCAGTACAACGGCTCGTACAACGTCGGCATGATCCGCGGCGCCTACCACTTCGCCACCCCCGACACCTCCAGCGGCGCCGCCCAGGCCAACTACTTCGTCGACAACGGCGGCGGCTGGTCCCCCGACGGCAGGACGCTGCCCGGCGCCCTCGACATCGAATGGAACCCCTACGGCGCCGCCTGCTTCGGCAAGTCCCAGAGCGGCATGGTCAGTTGGATCCAGGACTTCCTGGACACCTACCGCGCCCGCACCGGCCGCGACGCCGTGATCTACACGGCCACCACCTGGTGGAAGCAGTGCACGGGCAACTACGGCGGCTTCGCCTCCGCCCACCCGCTGTGGATCGCGCGCTACAACACCAGCCCCGGCGAACTCCCCGCCGGCTGGGGCTTCCACACCATGTGGCAGTACACGTCCTCCGGCCCGATCGTCGGCGACCACGACAAGTTCAACGGCGCCTACGACCGCGTGCAGGCCCTGGCCAACGGCTGACCGCCCGGCCTCGCCCTGAGAGCGGGTGCGGCAAGGTCCGGGGCCCTCACAGCCCCGGACCTTCACCGCCCCGCCGCGCCCGTCACGCCGCGGCGGGAACCTTCACCTCGGCCGGCGCCAGCGCCAGGTCGAGCACCTGCCGGACGTCCGTCACCGCGTGCACGTCGAGCTTCTCCAGGACCTCGGCGGGGACGTCGTCCAGGTCCGGCTCGTTCCGCTTCGGGATGATCACTGTGGTGATCCCGGCGCGGTGGGCCGCGAGCAGCTTCTGCTTGACGCCGCCGATCGGCAGCACCCGCCCGGTCAGCGAGACCTCACCGGTCATCGCCACGTCCGTGCGCACCAGACGGCCGCTGAGCAGCGACGCGAGCGCCGTCGTCATCGTGATGCCCGCGCTCGGCCCGTCCTTGGGCACCGCGCCCGCCGGGAAGTGGATGTGCGCGCCCCGGTCCTTCAGATCGCCGACGGGCAGCTCCAGCTCGGCGCCGTGGGAGCGCAGGAAGGACAGCGCGATCTGCGCGGACTCCTTCATCACGTCACCCAGCTGTCCGGTGAGCGTCAGACCGGCCGCGCCCGTCTCCGGGTCGGCGAGCGAGGCCTCGACGAACAGCACGTCGCCGCCCGCCCCGGTGACCGCGAGCCCCGTGGCCACGCCGGGCACCGCGGTGCGCCGCTCGGCCGGGTCCTGCGCCGACTCCGGCACGTGGTGCGGTCGCCCGATCAGACCGCGCAGCTCCTCCGCGCCGACCGTGAACGGCAGCTCCCGCTCGCCCAGCTCGTGCTGCGCCGCGACCTTCCGGAGCAGCCGGGCGATGGAACGCTCCAGATTGCGCACCCCCGCCTCGCGCGTGTACTCCCCGGCGAGCTTGCGCAGCGCGCTCTCATCGACCGTCACCTCGCCCTCGGCGAGTCCGGCCCGGTCGAGCTGGCGGGGCACCAGGTGGTCCCGGCCGATGACGACCTTCTCGTCCTCGGTGTAGCCGTCGAGGCGGACCAGCTCCATGCGGTCGAGCAGGGCCTCGGGGATGGCCTCCAGGACATTGGCCGTGGCCAGGAAGACCACGTCGCTCAGGTCCAGCTCCACTTCCAGGTAGTGGTCACGGAAGGTGTGGTTCTGCGCCGGGTCGAGCACTTCGAGGAGCGCGGCCGCCGGGTCGCCCCGGAAGTCCGAGCCCACCTTGTCGATCTCGTCGAGGAGCACCACCGGGTTCATCGAACCGGCCTCCTTGATGGCCCGCACGATCCGCCCCGGCAGGGCGCCCACATAGGTGCGCCGGTGGCCGCGGATCTCCGCCTCGTCCCGCACACCACCGAGCGCGACCCGCACGAACTTGCGCCCCATGGCGTGCGCCACCGACTCCCCGAGCGAGGTCTTGCCGACGCCGGGCGGCCCGACCAGCGCGAGCACCGCGCCGCCGCGCCGCCCGCCGATCACGCCCATGCCGCGGTCCGTGCGCCGCTTGCGCACCGCCAGGTACTCGGTGATCCGCTCCTTCACGTCCTCCAGACCCGCGTGCTCGGCGTCCAGGACCTGCTGCGCGCCCTTGATGTCGTACGCGTCCTCGGTCCGCTCGGTCCACGGCAGCTCCAGGACCGTGTCCAGCCAGGTGCGGATCCAGGAGCCCTCGGGAGACTGGTCGCTCGTGCGCTCCAGCTTCTCGACCTCTTTCAGGGCCGCTTCCCGCACGTGCTCGGGCAGGTCGGCGGCCTCGACCCGGGCGCGGTAGTCGTCGGACTCCTCCTCGCCCTCCTGGCCGTTCAGCTCGCGCAGCTCCTTGCGCACCGCCTCCAGCTGACGCCTCAGCAGGAACTCGCGCTGCTGCTTGTCCACGCCCTCCTGGACGTCCTTGGCGATCGACTCGGCGACGTCCTGCTCGGCCAGGTGCTCGCGCAGCTGCTCGGTGGCGAGCTTCAGACGGACCGTCGGGTCCTCGGTCTCCAGGAGCTTGACCTTCTGCTCGGTGGTGAGGAACGGCGAGTAACCGGAGTTGTCCGCGAGCGCCGCGACGTCCTCGATCTGCTGCACGCGGTCGACGACCTGCCAGGCCCCGCGCTTCTTCAACCAGCTCGTGGCCAGGGCCTTGTACTCCTTGACCAGCTCGGCCGTCACCCCGGGCAGCGGGTCCGGCACGGTCTCCTCGACCTGCGTACCCTCCACCCACAGCGCGGCGCCGGGGCCGGTGGTGCCCGCGCCGATGCGCACCCGGGCCCGCCCGCGGATCAGCGCACCGGGGTCACCGTCCGACAGCCGGCCCACCTGCTCGACGGTGCCGAGCACACCGGTGCCCGCGTACGTCCCGTCGATGCGCGGAACAAGCAGCACCTTCGGCTTGCTGCTACTCCCACTGGACCTCGCGGCGGCCTGTGCGGCCTCCACCGCGGCTCGTACGTCGGCGTCGGACAGGTCGAACGGCACCACCATGCCGGGCAGCACGACCTCGTCGTCGAGCGGCAGCACGGGCAGAGCGAGCGAGGTGTTAGCCGTGGACTCAGCAGCCATGATCTCCCCTTCGGCATTCAAGTTGAGCTATACCGACTCAATGCTTGTGAGCCCCTGATTGTTCCCAGGGGTTTGTTCGCTGTGAGCGATCACCTCTGCCACCACAGAGACGCGACTCAGTAACTTTCACCTAGCTAGTTCAACCATTACTCGTTATGACTGCACCTCTTGACTGTCCATTACATGGCCGGTCGACGTTGGGAGACGTACGGATGGAAGCGACGGGGGCTACGGCGGCCGCGGGGGCCATGGGGGCCTTGGAGGTCATGGGAGCGGACGAGGCGGTGCGCGCTTGGGTCGACGGCTGGGTCGCCTCCCGTGGCGCCGCTCCCCCGGCGGTGGAGCCGTGGGGCTACACGATCGACGTCGGCCTGGCCAAGCATCCGTCCCGGCACGTCTTCGGTGCGCCGCAGGGCGGTGTACAGGAGGCCGACGTGCGCAAGGTCGCGGCGTCGGTGTCCGGTGCGGACATCTGGCTGAAGGTCTTCGCCGAGCCGTCGCGGGTGGCGCAGTGGCTCGGCCCGGAGTGGTGGGTCGATCCGGAGGAGGGCTATCTGATGACGGTGGCCCTGTCCCCGGTGGCCCCGGATCGTCTGGTGGCACCGGAGGGTTACCGGCTGCGCACGTGGACGCGGGGCGGTGTCGTTCGGACGATGGTGACCGCGGCTGATGGCTCTTGGGCGGCGCGCGGCCAGATGGCGCCGACGGGCCGCACGGCGGTCGCGGACCAGATCGAGACCTCGCCGGAGCACCGCCGCCGCGGCCTGGGCAGCCTGGTCATGCGCACGCTTCAGGCCGCCGCGGCCGAGCAGGGCTGCGAGGTCGGCGTCCTGGCCGGGACCGTGGAGGGACGCGCCCTGTACGAGACGCTCGGCTGGCGGGTGGTGGCTTCGCTGACGAGCGCCCGCCGCAAGGGGTCGGACGAGTCTTGAGTGGCGGTGGGGCGGTGACTGGGTGCGGTAGGCCGCTGGCTGGGAGCGGTGAGGCGTTGGCTGGGCGCGGTGGGCTGGTGATGGGTGTGGTGGGCTGGTGACGGGCCGGGCGGGCGTTGGCTGTCGGGGTCGCCTGGCGTGGCGGGCTCGGCTCAGCCGCCCGGCACCTCACCAGCCCACCGCATAGGGCCTCGACTCAGCCGCCCGGCACCTCACCTCGGTGATCGCCTTGCCTGCCTCGCGGGTCGCTGCCTGCCGATGGGGCGGCTGTCGCCCGACTCGTCGGCTGCCGTCGGCCGTCGCAGGCGCTGGCCGTCACGGGCGTTGGCCATCCCGACAGCAGCTGGCGGCCCGACCTGTCGGCCGGTGCCCCGCCCCGGCCGCCCGCCGGTCCGCCGCCCGCCAGTCCGTCCCCTCGGCGGCGTCGGTCCCCTCAGCCCTCCGAAGGCTCGCCCTTTCTCGCGCGCATGTCCTTGACGGCGTACGGCAGGCCGGGCAGGAGGAACAGCAGCGTGCCCCATAGCGGCAGATGGAAGAGCGGGTCGTCACCTATGAGCCAGCCGGTGAGCGCCGCTACGGGCAACGCGGCCAGGCCGATGAGGGTCCAGCCTCTGAAGCCGAGGTTCCCTCGCCGCATTTCCCAGGTGACGGTGCCTGCTGCCAGCGCTCCATAGAAGGCGATCCGGGGCGCTTCTATCGACAGGGTCAGGGTCCGGTCGATGAGGTGGGTGAGCAGCAGCAGGGAGCCGACGACGAAGGGGATCAGGGCGCCCATGCGCAGGACGCGCAGCGGCAGGGGCGTGTGCGCGCGAGCCCAAGAGGCGGCGAACGCCTTCACGTCGGGCCCCACCACGTCCTGTGGGGTACGGCCCGCGGCGGCGGCCTCCTCCAGGTGGTGGGAGAGCTCGCCGAGCATGTCGCGCAGGGAGGCGTCGTCGATTCCGCGGTACTCCCAGTTGCTCCGGCAGATCGCTAGGACGCGCTCGCGGGTGAGGCCGGTGTCGCGCACGGTCTCGTCCAGCGGGTCGCCATCCGATGCGCGACCGCCCGGTGGAGGTGCCCCTCCGCCCTTCGCTTGGCGGGCCGTCGCCTCGCGGATCGTCGCCTCGCCGGTGGGCGTGCCGCCGGTGGCCGCGTCGTCGATCGTGGTTGCATCGGTCACCGTGGCGT
Organism: Streptomyces sp. NPDC053474; assembly: GCF_044544845.1. NCBI lineage: Bacteria > Bacillati > Actinomycetota > Actinomycetes > Kitasatosporales > Streptomycetaceae > Streptomyces > Streptomyces sp. NPDC053474. The sequence goes on along the minus strand of NZ_JBITXV010000007.1, from coordinate 54,963 downwards.
TGGCCGCCGCTGCGCCAGCCACCGCTTCGTTCTTCGTTTCGTACGTCATGGCCTTCGTCCCCCCGTTGCGTGCTGTGTCGTGCGTCCTGGTCACGTCCCCAAGGTGCTGGAGACCGCGCCCGTGAAGGCGGTCCAGGTGGTGCGGCCGCTGGTCAGCTCGGCCGCGCCCGCCTCCGTGAGGCGGTAGTACTTGCGCGGCGCCCCGCCCGCCGCGGACGGGGCGCGATAGGAGTCGACCAGGCCAGCCCGCTCCATGCGCGCGAGCAGGGGATAGATGCTCCCCTCGCTCACCAGGTCGAGGCCGCTCTCGGTCAGGGCTTCCACGAACTCATAGCCATACCGAGGCCGCTCCGCGATGAGCGCGAGCAGGCACAGATCGAGCACCCCGCGCAGCAGCTGGCTACGGCGCTGGTCGTGCGACGCGGACAGCTCCTTTGTCATGCGGTACAAGATAGTCGCGCATTGCCTTGCGCCGCAAGAGTCTCGCGAGCATTGAATTCTGACGCCCTCACAGATTCCAGGAACCACGGCCAGGCCCACGGCAGCCGAGGCCCCCACCGCCGAAGCCACCGGCCAGCCAGCAGCGCAGCCCCGGCTCAAGCCCAGCCGCACCCAGCCCAAGGCCGCCGCCAGAGCCAAGCGCGCCACCAGAGACGGACGCGCCGCCAGAGCCAAGCGCGCCACCACAGACGAGCGCGCCGCCGGAACCAAGACCAGCACACGAGCCCAGCCCAGCGTCAGCGCCTACGCTTCCGCCGGGCCCGAACCCCCACCGCCAGCCCCGCCCAGGCACCGGGCACCGGGCACCGGGCACAAGACTCCAGACATCCGGCCACGCCCCAGGGCCCCAAGCCCCGGCAAACCCCTAAGCCGCAGCCCGCCCCACATCGCCCCGCAGCAGCGGCCACGTCGCCACGCCCACCGTGAGGGCGAGCAGATGACCCCAGTTCGTCATCGGGTCAGTGAACGCGATGAGGTCCTCGACGAGCATCCAGCCGAAGCCCGCCAGGACCGCCCAGCGCAGCCACGGCGCGAGGACGCCCGCGAGGGCGCCGACGCTCGCGGCGACGCCGAAGCTGATGCCGTAGTCGAGCCGGTGCAGCGACGTGCCGGGGAGGTGGCCGACGAGGACGGAGAGCCCCACCGGGATCTCCGTGGCCAGCGTCGCGACGACGTGCCCGAGCACGAAGACGGCGGCGGCGCGCAACGCGCCCACGCGCCGTTCGAGCGCGGTGAGGACGAACAGGAACCCGATGGCGTACGGCGACGCGATGCCGCCCGCGATCCACAGCGCGCTGGCGACGAGGACGAACACGGGCCGGTCCGCCAAATGGGCGACATCCGTGCTCGACCCCTGGTGCATCGAGGAGATCACCGACGGGTCGGCGTGCTCGGCGACCACCGAGGTGACCAGGAGGACCACCGCGTAGCAGAACGTGAAGGGCGTGCCCGTGGGAGTCGGCAGCAGCCGCCAGGGCCGCAGTCCACGGATCCCGGCCAGCGCGGCGGCGCCGAGGGAGACAGGCGCGGCAGGCGCGGTCACCGAAGCGACAGGGCCGGAGCCCGGCCCGCCCCCGGCCACAGCCAGACCGGCCTCGGCCAGACCGACCGCAGCAGAACCCGCCCCGAGCGAACCGGAACCCCATCCGGAACCGGAAGCGGAATCGGCACCAGGACCGACCGCGGCCCCAGCCCCGGCCCCGCCCCCGGAAGCCACCCCCTCAAGACCGCCCACCGCCCCCGCGAGCGCCCCGGCCGCGACCACCCGCCGCTGCCGCGGCATCGCGTCCAGCACGCCCTCGCGGGGTATCCCGTCCAGCAGGTCCCCGTCGGACGCCCCGCCCAGCACGTCTCCGCTGTCGGCCGCCTCGGGCCCGCCCGGGCCGGAAGCCCTGGAGCCCCGACCAGAAGCCGCACCGGCTCCCCCGCCAGACCTCGTGGACTCCGTAGGCCCCGTAGACCCCGTAGAAGCACCCTCGCCAGTACCCACAGAGGCGCCCATGCCAGAAATGGTCCGGTTCACGCTGAGGCGCTCCCTCCGTCACGGAACTTCACTAGGAACTTCCTACGCGACTGCATCACAAATCGATCACGTTCACTACATCACGAATCGATCACGTTCACGCTTCACTGATCGTCCCCGCGCTGTCTATGACCGACGCCACGTGCGACGCGATTCATAGGAACCCACAGCAACCCGACGCCATTCCGCGGCGTCCCACATGAGCCCGTCGAGACCCTCCTGGGAGCTCGAATTCCCTGGAGTCGGCGGGACGGGGACAGCAGGATGGGGGGATGCGCACTCCGTACCACCCCGATCCCCCCGTGGTCCTCGACAGGCGCGACGGCCCCTACGGCGAAGTCGTGCTGCGGCGCCACGGCGACCTGCTCCAGATCATCGCCAACGGCACGTTCCTCATGGACACCTCGGACGGCCGCTCCGAGCGCCTCCTGGTCGACGCCGCGTACGACGCGCTGGACGGGCGCCCGCGGCCCAGCGTCCTCATCGGCGGCCTGGGCGTCGGCTTCTCGCTCGCCCACGCGGCCGCGGACCCCCGCTGGGGCCGCATCACCGTGGTGGAGCGGGAGCAGGCCGTCATCGACTGGCATCGGGACGGACCCCTCGGGGAGCTCTCGGAGCAGGCGCTCGCCGACCCGCGCACGGAGATCCTGCACACCGACCTGATCGCATATGTCAGGGGCGCATTCGCAAGCGTCAACGAACCGGAATGCCCGCGTTCCGCCGCACCCCGGAACACCGGCGGCACGGTCCCCGCCACGTACGACGCCCTCTGCCTGGACATCGACAACGGACCCGACTGGACCGTCACCCAGGACAACGAGAGCCTCTACTCCCCCACCGGCCTCGCCGCCTGCCACGCCCTCCTCAACCCCGGCGGCGTCCTGGCCGTGTGGTCCGCGCAGCCGTCACCCGCTTTCGACTCCGCTTTGCGGAATGCCGGATTCCATCACGTACGTACGGAAGAGATCGCCGTTGCCCGGGGCGTACCGGACGTGGTCCATCTCGCGACAAGGGCTGCGTAGCCGAGGTGCCTCCGCGCCCCGTACTCTGCTGACCGGACACCAAGCGATCACGTCAGGGGCGGGGCGATGGAGCAGACACACACCTCCCACAACAGCGCCACGGCGGCGATGCCAGGAGCACAGCGCCGGGTCCTCGTGGTCGAGGACGACCCGACGATCGTGGACGCCATCGCCGCCCGTCTGCGCGCCGAGGGTTTCGTCGTGCAAACGGCGGCGGACGGCCCGGCGGCGGTGGACACCGCCCAGGCCTGGCAGCCCGATCTACTGATCCTCGACATCATGCTGCCGGGCTTCGACGGCCTGGAGGTCTGCCGCCGCGTGCAGGCCCAGCGCCCCGTACCGGTGCTGATGCTGACGGCGCGGGACGACGAGACGGACATGCTCGTCGGGCTCGGCGTCGGGGCGGACGACTACATGACCAAACCCTTCTCCATGCGCGAACTGGCCGCACGTGTCCACGTGCTGCTGCGCCGCGTGGAGCGGGCCGCGCTGGCCGCGACGACGCCGCGCAGCGGCATCCTCCGGCTCGGCGAGCTGGAGATCGACCACGCGCAGCGGCGGGTGCGGGTGCGCAGCGAGGACGTGCATCTGACACCCACGGAGTTCGACCTCCTGGTATGTCTGGCCAACACCCCGCGCGCGGTGCTCTCGCGCGAGCAGCTGCTCGCCGAGGTGTGGGACTGGGCGGACGCCTCCGGCACGCGCACGGTCGACAGCCACATCAAGGCGCTGCGGCGCAAGATCGGCGCGGAGCGCATCCGTACGGTGCACGGCGTCGGGTACGCCCTGGAGACCCCGACGCCATGACCGCGGACCCCGGCGCCGCCGACGGCCCGCCCCCAGGCGCCCTGAGCGGCACGACGCCCCGGAGCGCCGGGAGCGGTACGACGGCGCACGGCGCCGTGCGGGGTACGGCGGGCGGCACCCCGGGCATGGGTCTGAGGTGGCGCTGCGACCGGGGTGGAGGTGGGGGGATGAGCGGTCCCTTCGGCGGGCTCAGGCCGTTCTCCATCAAGACAAAGCTCGGGACGCTGGTCGTCGTCTCGGTGTTCATCACCACCGGGCTGCTGATGGTGGCCATGAAGACCGAGACCGAGCTGCGCTTCATCACGGTCTTCTCGGTGATCGCCACCCTGCTGATCACGCAGTTCGTGGCCCACGGCCTCACCGCGCCGCTGGACGAGATGAACTCGGTGGCCCGCGCGGTCTCGCACGGCGACTACACGCGCCGCGTACGCGGCGCCGACCGGCGCGACGAGCTCGGCGACGTGGCCACGACGATCAACCGCATGGCCGACGACCTGGAGGCCCAGGACCAGCAGCGCAAGGAGCTCGTCGCCAACGTCTCGCACGAGCTGCGCACCCCCATCGCGGCCCTGCGGGCCGTCCTGGAGAACGTCGTCGACGGGGTCTCGGCCGCCGACCCGGAGACGATGCGCACGGCCCTGAAGCAGACGGAGCGCCTGGGGCGCCTCGTGGACACCCTCCTTGACCTCTCCCGCCTGGACAACGGGGTCGTCCCCCTCAAAGCGCGCCGCTTCGAAGTGTGGCCCTATCTGTCGGGGGTCCTGAAGGAGGCCAATATGGTCGCCTCCGCGCGCAAAGGGATGCCGTCCGGCTCCGGCAGTCACACCCGTACGGACGTCCATCTGCACCTGGACGTGTCGCCTCCGGAGCTGACGGCTCACGCCGACGCCGAGCGTCTGCACCAGGTGGTCGCCAATCTGATCGACAACGCCGTGAAGCACAGCCCGCCGCACGGCCGCGTCACGGTGCGCGCCCGGCGCGGCCCCTATCCGGAATCGCTGGACCTGGAGGTCCTCGACGAGGGCCCCGGGATCCCCGAGTCGGAGTGGCACCGGGTCTTCGAGCGCTTCAACCGGGGCGCGCACGCCGGCGCACCGCCCGGCGGCGACGGCGGCACCGGCCTCGGCCTCGCCATCGCCCGCTGGGCCGTCGATCTTCACGGCGGTCACATCGGGGTGGCCGAATCGGCTCGCGGCTGCCGGATCCAGGTGAGCCTTCCGGGCCTGCTCGAAGACTGAAGTTGACGTAAGGTTCGAAGTGGAAGCGAGTCACGGGCGCGCAGGTCACGCGCCGGACGGGCCGCAACCGCGTGTCGACGTGCCCAAGGGGTCTCCACGCGGGGAAGCGTCGTAGGCAAACCTCGCTAGTTTCCCGCCATTTACCGCCCCGAAACTCGCAATCCAGTGTGACTTACGCGACGGATGACCGGCCCGGCCTGCACCTGGCGTCGATGGAGGCGTAGCCTTTATTTCCGCTGTCCATCACCTTGTGAAGCGGAAGAGGGCGGTTGCCGCCGTGTCGCCACAGTCCCCCAGTAACTCGAGCACTTCGACCGACCAAGAAGCGCAGGGCAAGAACCCTGCTGCCGCGTTCGGTCCCAATGAGTGGCTCGTCGACGAGATCTATCAGCAGTACCTCCAGGACCCGAATTCGGTCGACCGTGCCTGGTGGGACTTCTTCGCCGACTACAAGCCAGGGGTAGGCGCGTCCGTCGCGGCCGCTCCGGCCAAGCCGGCGGGTGACGCGGCCGCGGGGGCCGCGCCCACCACGTCCCCCGCCCCGGCCCCGGCCGCGCCCGCCGCGCAGCCCGCGCCCGCCGCGAAGGCCCCGGCCCCCGCCGCCAAGCCCGCCGCCGCGGCGAAGCCCGCAGCCGCGCAGCCCGCGGCCAAGGCCGCGCCCGCGACGGAGGCGCCCGCCGGTCCCGAGTACGTGACCCTGCGCGGCCCCTCGGCCGCCGTGGCGAAGAACATGAACGCCTCCCTGGAGGTGCCCACGGCCACGTCCGTGCGCGCGGTCCCGGTGAAGCTGCTGTTCGACAACCGCATCGTCATCAACAACCACCTCAAGCGCGCCCGCGGCGGGAAGATCTCCTTCACGCACCTCATCGGGTACGCGATGGTGCAGGCCATCAAGGCCATGCCGTCGATGAACTACTCCTTCGCGGAGAAGGACGGCAAGCCGACGCTGGTCAAGCCGGAGCACATCAACTTCGGCCTCGCCATCGACCTGGTGAAGCCCAACGGCGACCGCCAGCTGGTCGTCGCGGGCATCAAGAAGGCCGAGACCCTGAACTTCTTCGAGTTCTGGCAGGCCTACGAGGACATCGTCCGGCGCGCCCGCGACGGCAAGCTCGGCATGGACGACTTCACCGGCGTCACGGTCTCCCTGACCAACCCCGGCGGCCTCGGCACCGTCCACTCCGTGCCGCGCCTCATGCCCGGCCAGTCGGTCATCATGGGCGTCGGCTCCATGGACTACCCGGCCGAGTTCCAGGGCACCTCCCAGGACACCCTGAACAAGCTGGGCATCTCCAAGGTCATGACCCTGACCTCGACGTACGACCACCGGGTCATCCAGGGCGCCGCCTCCGGCGAGTTCCTGCGGATCGTCGCGAACCTCCTCCTCGGCGACGGCGGCTTCTACGACGAGATCTTCGAGGCGCTGCGCATCCCGTACGAGCCGGTCCGCTGGCTCAAGGACATCGACGCCTCGCACGACGACGACGTCACGAAGGCCGCCCGGGTCTTCGAGCTGATCCACTCCTACCGCGTCCGCGGCCACGTCATGGCCGACACGGACCCGCTGGAGTACAAGCAGCGCAAGCACCCGGACCTGGACATCACCGAGCACGGCCTGACGCTCTGGGACCTGGAGCGCGAGTTCGCCGTCGGCGGCTTCGCCGGCAAGTCGATGATGAAGCTCCGCGACATCCTCGGCGTCCTGCGCGACTCGTACTGCCGCACCACGGGCATCGAGTTCATGCACATCCAGGACCCGAAGCAGCGCAAGTGGCTCCAGGACCGCATCGAGCGCCCGCACGCCAAGCCGGAGCGCGAGGAGCAGCTGCGCATCCTGCGCCGGCTGAACGCGGCGGAGGCGTTCGAGACCTTCCTGCAGACGAAGTACGTCGGCCAGAAGCGCTTCTCCCTGGAGGGCGGCGAGTCCGTCATCCCGCTGCTCGACGCGGTCATCGACTCCGCGGCCGAGTCGCGCCTGGACGAGGTCGTCATCGGCATGGCCCACCGCGGCCGTCTGAACGTGCTCGCGAACATCGTCGGCAAGTCGTACGCGCAGATCTTCCGCGAGTTCGAGGGCAACCTCGACCCGAAGTCGATGCACGGCTCCGGTGACGTGAAGTACCACCTGGGCGCCGAGGGCACCTTCACGGGCCTGGACGGCGAGCAGATCAAGGTCTCCCTGGTCGCCAACCCCTCGCACCTGGAGGCGGTCGACCCGGTCCTGGAGGGCGTCGCCCGCGCCAAGCAGGACATCATCAACAAGGGGGGCACGGACTTCACCGTCCTGCCGGTCGCCCTCCACGGAGACGCGGCCTTCGCGGGCCAGGGCGTGGTCGCCGAGACGCTCAACATGTCGCAGCTGCGCGGCTACCGCACGGGCGGCACGGTCCACATCGTCATCAACAACCAGGTCGGCTTCACGGCCCCGCCGGAGTCCGCGCGCTCGTCGATGTACTCCACCGACGTGGCCCGCATGATCGAGGCGCCGATCTTCCACGTGAACGGCGACGACCCGGAGGCCGTGGTCCGCGTGGCCCGCCTGGCCTTCGAGTTCCGGCAGGCGTTCAACAAGGACGTGGTCATCGACCTGATCTGCTACCGCCGCCGCGGGCACAACGAGACCGACAACCCGTCGTTCACGAACCCGCAGATGTACAGCCTGATCGACAAGAAGCGCTCGGTGCGCAAGCTCTACACCGAGTCCCTGATCGGTCGCGGCGACATCACCCTGGAAGAGGCCGAGCAGGCCCTCCAGGACTTCCAGGGCCAGCTGGAGAAGGTCTTCACGGAGGTCCGCGAGGCCACCACGACCCCGGTTCCGGCCGAGGTCCCGGCCCCGCAGACCGAGTTCCCCGTGTCCGTGGACACCGCGGTCTCCCAGGAGATCGTCAAGCGGATCGCCGAGTCCCAGGTCAACATCCCCGACCGGATCACCGTGCACCCGCGCCTGCTGCCGCAGCTGCAGCGCCGTGCGGCCATGGTCGAGGACGGCACGATCGACTGGGGCATGGGCGAGACCCTCGCCATCGGCTCCCTGCTGATGGAGGGCACCCCGGTCCGCCTCGCGGGCCAGGACTCCCGGCGCGGCACCTTCGGCCAGCGGCACGGCGTCCTCGTGGACCAGACGACCGGCGAGGACTACACCCCGCTCCAGTACCTCTCCGAGGACCAGGCCCGCTACAACGTCTACGACTCGCTCCTGTCCGAGTACGCGGCGATGGGCTTCGAGTACGGCTACTCGCTGGCCCGCCCCGAGTCGCTCGTCATGTGGGAAGCGCAGTTCGGCGACTTCGTGAACGGCGCGCAGACCGTGGTGGACGAGTTCATCTCGTCGGCCGAGCAGAAGTGGGCGCAGACGTCCGGCGTCACGCTCCTCCTGCCGCACGGCTACGAGGGCCAGGGCCCCGACCACTCGTCGGCCCGCCCCGAGCGGTTCCTCCAGCTCTGCGCCCAGAACAACATGACGGTCGCGATGCCGACGCTCCCGTCGAACTACTTCCACCTCCTGCGGTGGCAGGTGCACAACCCGCACCACAAGCCGCTGGTGGTCTTCACGCCGAAGTCGATGCTGCGCCTCAAGGCCGCCGCCTCGAAGACGGAGGAGTTCACGACGGGCGGCTTCCGCCCCGTCATCGGCGACACCACGGTGGACCCGGCCGCGGTCCGCAAGGTCGTGTTCTGCGCGGGCAAGTTCTACTACGACCTGGAAGCCGAGCGGCAGAAGCGCGGCGCGACGGACATCGCGATCATCCGCATCGAGCGCCTGTACCCGCTGCCGGGTGCCGAGCTCCAGGCGGAGATCGCCAAGCACCCGAACGCCGAGAAGTACCTGTGGGCCCAGGAGGAACCGGCGAACCAGGGCGCGTGGCCGTTCATCGCCCTCAACCTGATCGACCACCTGGACCTGGCGGTCGGCGCCGACATCCCGCACGGCGAGCGCCTGCGCCGCATCTCGCGGCCGCACGGCTCCGCCCCGGCGGTCGGCTCCGCCAAGCGGCACCAGGCCGAGCAGGAGCAGCTGGTGCGCGAGGTGTTCGAGGCCTAGGCCCCGGCACGGTCGTACGGAAGGTGGGCCCGGCCCCGAGTTCTCGGACTCGGGGCCGGGCCCACCGGCGTCGCGGCCTACGATGAACGGGCACATCCCGTCTCGTCAGGAGCATGACTTTGTACTTCACCGACCGTGGCATCGAGGAGCTGGAGAAGCGGCGCGGCGAGGAGGAGGTCACCTTCGAGTGGCTGGCCGAGCAGCTCCGCACGTTCGTGGACCTCAACCCGGACTTCGAGGTGCCAGTAGAGCGCCTGGCGACATGGCTGGCCCGCCTGGACGACGAGGACGAGGACGAGTAGGGGTCCCGGGGCCGCGGCCTGGCAGCGCCCCGAAGGGGCGCGGGGCTGTGCCGATATGCGGCTCCGCCGCGCGAGCGCGACCGACCAGCGCCCCGAAGGGGCGCGGGGAACTGCGCGACGAGCCACGACGAACCGGCAGGCGACCAACAGCCGGGCGCGCCGGTTCCGGCGAGGCGCCCCGGGCCGCCCGGCTCCGAAAACCGTTTGCCGCCCGCCCCGCGAGCGGCCTACCGTGCGGGGCATGTGTGGAATCGCACCCAGCGCCGCCTGCGCGGTGACAAGGCACCGCCGCCCGTAGCGGCGGTCGACCTCTCCCGCGCCCCCGGACGCCCCGCGTCCCCGTGGCCATCAGGAACGGAACGCTCCGCCGCTTCAGCGCGTCAGCGCCGAGCGGCACCTCGTGCTGCCCGGCTCACCTCGAAGCCGCGGAGTCCCAGTGCGCACGCACCGCACCACCACCCCCTCGTACCACCACGGCCGTCATGAGCTCGGCCAGAACTTCCTCACCGACCGGGCCACGATCGACGCCTTCGTAGGCCTCGTGGCCCGCACCCGGGGGCCGATCGTCGAGATCGGCACGGGTGACGGCGCCCTCACGCTGCCCCTCCAGGAGCTCGGCCGGAGCCTGACGGGCATCGAGATCGACGCCCGTCGCGCCGCGCGCCTGGAGCGCCGCACGAACCGCTCGACGACGATCGTCGCCGCCGACTTCCTGCGCTACGCGACGCCGTCGACCCCGCACGTCCTGGTCGGGAACCTGCCCTTCCACGAGACGACGCCGATGCTCCGCCGCATCCTGCGCGCACCGGCCTGGACGGATGCCGTCCTGCTGGTCCAGTGGGAGGTCGCGCGCCGCCGGGCGGGCGTCGGCGGGGCCACGCTGATGACGGCCCAATGGTGGCCCTGGTACGCGTTCACGCTCGCGCGGCGGGTCCCCGCCGGGGCGTTCCGGCCGCGCCCGAACGTGGACGGCGGCCTGCTGACGATCGCCCGCCGCGACCGTCCGCTCATCGACCGCGCGGCCCTGAAGGCCTACCAGGACCTGGTGCACCGCGTCTTCACCGGCCGGGGCCGGGGCCTGCCCCGGATCGTCGCCACCGCCTGCCCAGAGCTCCCCAGGCGGGCCGTGAAGGAGTGGCTCGACCGCCACGGCATCGGCCCGGCGCGGCTGCCCAAGGACCTCACCGCGGAGCAGTGGGCGGAGCTGTACGCCCTAGGGGCGCGCGGGCACCGCCGTTAGCGCCGGCGCGAGCTCGCGCCACTCGCGCAGCGGGAACGCCCCGTCGGCCGTCAGGACCTGGACGCACACGTGGTCCGCCCCGGCGTCCAGGTGTTCCCGTACGCGCGCGTGGAGCACGTCGGCATCCCCGTAGGCGACGATCGCGTCGACGAGCCTGCGGCTCGGCCCGCCGGGCGGCAGGTCGTCGTCGTCGAACCCGAGCCGCCGCAGGCTCGCCACCTGGTGCGGCACGCGCGCGTACCCGGCGACGTGCTCCTCGGCCACGGCCCGCGCCCGTGCCCGGTCCGTGTCGAGGACGACGGCCTGCTCCACGGCGAGGAAGGCGTCCGGCCCGAGGGCCGCGCGGGCGCGCGCGGTGTGCTCCACGGGTACGAAGTACGTGTGCGCTCCCCCGGTGCGCTCCGCCGCGAGCCCCAGCATCTTCGGGCCCAGCGCGGCGAGGAGCCGACGGGGAGCGGAGTCCGGCACCGGCCCGTGCGCGGGTGCCGCGTCCATGGCGTCCAGATAGGCCCTCATGGTCGTCACCGCCCTCCCGCGCGCGGGGACGCGATAGCCGTCCACTTCGATGACGGTGCCGTCGACCCGGTGTCCGCCGAGCCCGAGGACGTACCGCCCGGGGAATGCCTCCCCGAGCGTCCGCTCGGCGTTGGCCATGGCGAGCGGCTCGCGGTAGGCGATGTTGGCGATCCCGGAGGCGACCGGGAGGTGCCGCGTGGCGGACAGCAGCAGCCAGGCCTGCCCCACCGTGTCGCGGCCGAACGCCTCCCCGTACCAGAGGGCCCCGTAGCCCAGTTCCTCGATCTCGGCGGCCGCTTCGCGCACCCGTCCGGCGGGCTGCCCTTCGAAGGCGAAGGTCCAGACACCGACCCGCCCGAGCCCGTCCGTTCCGCGGAGTCCTCGCACGTCGACACCTCCCACTCTTACCGGAGAACCTCTCCGGATAGCTGTGGAGGTACGATACGGAGAAGTTCTCCGGACAGCTACCCCGACCCCCCTGGAACGCAGAGATGACCGAGCCCCCAGGGCGGGCACCAGCCCCCCAGGCCGTCGCCCCGTCCCACGGCCGCGCCCCGCGCGCGGACGCCGTCCGCAATCGCGAGCGCATCGTCGCCGCCGCGCGGGAGGCCTTCGCCGAAGCGGGGCCCGAGGCGTCCCTCAACGACATCGCCCGCCGCGCGGGCGTCGGACCCGGCACGCTGTACCGCAACTTCTCCGGACGGCCCGAACTGCTGGCGGCCGTCCTGAAGGACCGCATCGACACTCTGTGCGGCCGTGCGCAGGACCTCCTGACGGCGGACTCCGCCTACGACGCCCTCGTGGAGTGGCTGCACGCGTTCCTCGTCCACGCGCGCGTGAACCACGGCCTCGGCGGCGCCCTGCTGGTCGAGCAGCTGGAGGAGTCGGGCGCCCTGGGCATCGACTGCCACCAGCGCCTCCACGACGCCGTGGCGGTGCTCCTCACCCGCGCTCAGCGAGCGGGCGCCGCACGCCCCGATCTGAGCCCCTCCGACCTGCTGCACCTGGTCGTCGGCATCGCCCTGTCGACGGCACGCACGGACGAGCGGACGCCCGAGGACCCGCAGCGCCCGGACCGGCTCCTCGGCCTGGTCCTCGACGCGGTACGGACACGCTGACGGGCGGCACGGCCCACTGAAGGCGCGCGAAGGCCGGGCCGGGGGCGCGGCTAGTCCCGCTCCCGCGCCCGGTCGTAGGCGAACCCCAGCGCCCCGTGCACCACGAGGACGAGGCCCGCCACCGCCCAGCCGCCACCGCCGCGCCGCCACAGGGACCAGGCGAGGAGCGGCACGCCCGCCGCGAGCTGGGCACCCGCGAGGGCCCGCGCCCGCGGCCCGCGCAGCCAGGGGCCCAGCGGGCCGCTCTCCACCGCGTCGAGCTCGGCGCGCACCGCGTCGCGCCAGCCCGACCACTCGACGTGCCGTACGCCGTCCAGGACGCGGGCCACTTCCCGTAGCCGGTCGGCCGACTCGCCGGGGCGCAGGCCGGGCGGCAGCTCGACCCCCACGCGCGTGAGGACAGCGATGAGACCGCGCAGCCGGGCCCGCGCGTCGGCCTCCGAGTCGGGGCGGGTCAGCGTGTCCAGGGCCTGCATGTCGAGCACCGGGTCGAGGCCGAGCCGGGCGGCGAACGTCCGCATCGCCTCGTCCTCGCCGACCGGGGTGCCGTTCGCCAGCCACACATAGCCGACCGTCCGCCTGAATCCCGCCGCGAGCGTGCAGCCGGAGCGGTCGGCGTCCCACCACAGCGCGAGAACCGGCCACGGCGAGCCGACGGCGAGCGCGGTCGCCCACCCGGCGAGCACACTGTCGACCGGCTCGCCGCCCTCCAGCCACGGCTTGCCCTCGGGCACGAGCACGCTCCACTCCGGACCCGCGGGCGCGAGCAGCATCCGCTCGCGCAGCAGTTGGGCGACCGTCTCCACGGAGTCCGGCCGGGCCCGGCAGAGCAGCAGCGCACCGGGAGAGGAGGCGGCGTCGGCGGCGTCCGTCGCGCGGGCGGGGGTCGACTCGGAGGACATGGCCCCACGCTAGGACAAACCCTGCCGTTTGGCGCTCGGGCCTGCGGCGTCCGATACCGCCGAGGCGCCGGGCGACGCCGCCGAACGGCGACCTCCCGTTTCCGGCGAAGAAGTACATCTTGACTTTCCGTATCCGCGATATATCGTGTCTAGTCAAGGATGCGATATGGCGCGTTGCGTTCGAGCCGCCCCAGGAGGTCAGTCACCATGCCGAAGTGGTCCGTCGATGAGCCCAGGAAGCTGACGTTCGACGCGCCGGTGAAGCGCCTGCGCGTCCGCGTCGTGAACGGCACGGTGAACGTGGTGGGCACGAGCGACGACACCGGAAGGCTTGAGGTGTCCGAGATCTCGGGTCCCCCACTCGTCGTGACGCACTCCGACGGCACCCTGTCCGTCGTGTACGAGGACCTGCCCTGGAAGGGCCTCCTGGGCTGGCTCACCCCCAAGGGCGCGCGCCGCAGCGCGGTGGTGTCGCTGGCCGTCCCGGCCGGGACCCAGGTCGAGGTGGGCGTGGTCGGCGCGGGCGCGGTGGTCACCGGGATCGAGGGCCGGGCGGAGGTGCGGAGCGTCTCGGGCGACTCCACCCTGGTCGGTCTGACCGGGCCGGTCCGGGCCGAGACGGTCTCGGGCGCCGTCGAGGCACAGGGCATCACCGGGGAGCTGCGGTTCAACTCGGTCTCGGGCGACCTGACGGTCGTCGACGGAGCAGGGTCCTCCGTTCGGGCCGAATCGGTGAGCGGCTCGATGATCCTGGATCTGGACCCGGTCGGCGGTCGTGCCGACGTCGGACTCAGCAGCGTCTCGGGTGAGATCGCCATCCGGCTGCCCCACCCGGGGCACGCGGACGTGGAGGCGGACACCACGAGCGGCTCGGTCTCCAGCGACTTCGAGGACCTCAGGATCACCGGCCACTGGGGCGCGAAGAAGATCACCGGCAGGCTCGGATCCGGCCGCGGCCAGCTCAAGGCGACGACGGTCTCCGGCTCGATCGCGCTTCTGCGCAGGCCGACGGTAGAGGAAGATCGGTACGAGACCGGCGAGCCCCCGCGGACTGCCGCCCCGACGGACGCCCCGCCCTCGGCTCCCCCGGCCGACGCCGGGCCCGAGACCCCGACCGGCACCCCGGAGGCGGACACCGCCGCCGACGCCCCGACCGACAAGAAGGTGCTCTGAGATGCCCCCCGTGTTCGCCCACGGCCGTCTGCGCCTGTATCTGCTCAAGCTCCTGGACGAGGCCCCGCGCCACGGCTATGAGGTGATCCGCCTCCTCGAAGAGCGCTTCCAGGGGCTGTACGCGCCATCGGCGGGCACCGTCTACCCCCGCCTGGCCAAGCTGGAGGCGGAGGGCCTGGTCACCCACACCACGGAGGGCGGCAGGAAGGTCTACTCGATCACGGACGCGGGCCGTGCCGAGCTCGCCAGCCGCAGCGGTGAGCTGGCCGATCTGGAGCTGGAGATCCGCGAGTCGGTCGCCGAGCTGGCCGCCGAGATCCGCGACGGCGTGCAGGGCGCGGCGGGCGAGCTGCGGCGCGAGATGCGGGCCGCGGCCCAGCAGGCCCGGACGGCGGGCAGGACCGGCGCGGGCCACTCGGGCCTCGGTGACCTCTTCGACGGCGCGTGGACGGACAGCGAGGGCTGGCGCCAGGCGAAGGAGGAGGTCCGCCGCGCCCGCCAGGAGTGGAAGGAGCAGGCGCGGCGCGCGAAGGACGAGAGCCGCCGGGCCCGCGAGGAGGCCCAGCGGGCCCGCCGCCAGGCCAAGGACGCACGGGAGCAGGCCCACGAGGAGGCGCGGGAGGAGTGGCAGCGCATGGCCCAGCGGGTGCAGGACCATGTGCAGGAGCACTTCGCGCGCGGCGACTGGCCCACCGGGGTGCGGGAAGGGCTCGCCGAGCTGGCCAAGGAGGTCGGCGACTTCGGCAGGGAGTTCGGCAAGGACTTCGTGGACTTCGGCTTCGGCGACCCGGAGGGCAAGCGCGCCAAGGCCCCCCGGCACGGCGAGGCCTCCGGCCAGGACACGGCGTCCGAGCCGGGCAGGGCCTCTGACACGAGCAAGGCCTCCGGGGCGGGCAAGGCCTCCGGCACGGCCACGGCATCAGGGCGAGAAGGGGCACCCGAGCAGGACGAGGCGTCCGCGCCGGGCCCCGTGTTCACGTCGCCGCAGGCCCAGGTGCCGGTGGAGTATCTGCCGGACTGGGCCCAGGAGGAGGCGACGGGCGCGGACCCCGCGCGCGACCTGGAGCGGCTCCTCGACCGCTTCCGCGACGACGTCCGAGACGCGGCCCGCGACCACGGGGTATCCCCGGACCAGCTCCGCGAGGCCCGCCGCCACCTCTCGGAAGCGGCGGCCCATGTCACGGCGATACTGCGGCTGCCCAAGCCCTGACGGGCGGCGGGCCCGGCCCGGGAGCGCCCGGGGCGCCCGGCGCACCCAGGCCACGCGGCGAACCGGGCCCGCCGAGTCCACACCCCTGGCCGCGCCACGGGCCCACGCTGCCGGGAGCGCTCGGCGGCACCCGAAGGCCGGGCCCGTCGAGCCCGCGCCCCGGACCACACCACCGGACCCACACCGCCGAGCCACGCCTCCGGCCCGCGCCGCCCGACCACACTGCCGAGCCTCCGGCCTGCGCCACCCGACCACACCACGGGGCCACCCTTGAGGACCCCGGCCCCCGGCCACACCACCGACCCACGCTCCAGGCCACGCCACCAACCCGCACCTCAGGACCGCGCCCCGCCCGCGCCTACGCCAGCACCCGGTCCAACGCCTCACGTGTCACGCCCCGGTCGCCGAGGACCTCCGCCACGATGCCGGGGCGGGTCGTCAGGGCGAGCAGGATGTGCTCGTCGCCGATGGTGCGCGCCCGGTTCGCGGTGGCGATCCGCAGGGCCCGCTCCAGGGTGTCCTTGGCATCCCGGGTGAAGCCGCGATGGCCGAGCCAGGCGCCGATCCCCTTGCGCGCCCGGCCCTCCCCGACGCTCGCGAGGACACCCGCCCCATGGGTCTCCTCGACCCGGGCGACGATCTCCTCGACGTCGATGCCGAGCCCGGCGAGCGCCTCGGTGTCCGCCTGGGTGAGACCGCCCCGGCGGCGGGCCTCGGCCAGCGCCTCGGCGATCTCCTTGCGCCGCCGGTCGGCCCCCAGCGCCGCCAGGGCGAAGGAGGCGCGGCTGCCCCGCCGGTCGAGCAGGGCCAACAGCAGATGGCTGTCGTCGATGGAATCGGCGCCCGTCCGCTCGGCGTGCTCGACCGCGCCGGTGACCACGGCCCGGGCACTTCTCGTGAATCGCTCGAACATCACTGCCTCCCGTACTTCTTGTGCACGGCCTGCCTGCTCACGCCGAGTTCGGCGGCGATCTCCTGCCACGACCAGCCCTGCTGGCGGGCGCTGCGCACCTGGACTGCCTCGAGCTGCTCCACGAGACGCCGCAGCGCGGTGACGGCACGCAGCCCGACCCGGGGATCGCGGTCGCCCGCGCGCTCGGCGAGATCCGTTGCTTCGGTCATGGATGTCAACGTAGGTTGACACCCCTCTTCGCGTCAACCCTGGTTGACATGAAGAGGGGTGGGCGGGGAGGCTCCGGGACGCTCAGACCGTCAGTACGATCTTGCCGAACTGGTCACCCGCCTCCAGGCGCGCGAAGCCCTCCCGGGCCCGGTCCAGCGGCAGGACCTCGTCGATGACGGGCCGCACGCCGGTGTTCGCGCAGAACGCGAGCAGGTCTTCGAGCTCGTCCTTCGTACCCATCGTGGAGCCGACGATGCGCAGCTCCAGGAAGAAGACCCGGGTCAGCTCGGCGTGCGAGGGGCGGTCGCCGCTGGTGGCGCCGGAGATCACCAGGGTGCCGCCGGGGCGGAGCGACTTGATCGAGTGCGACCAGGTGGCCGCGCCGACCGTCTCGATGACCGCGTCGACCCGCTGCGGCAGCCGCGCGCCCGCGGGCAGCGCCTCCACCGCGCCCAACTCCACGGCCCGCTTGCGCTTGGCCTCGTCGCGGCTGGTGGCGAAGACCTTGAGGCCCGCCGCCCGGCCGAGCACGATCGCGGCGGTCGCGACGCCGCCGCCCGCGCCCTGGACGAGGACCGAGTCGCCGGGACGTACGCCCGCGTTGGTGAACAGCATGCGGTAGGCGGTGAGCCAGGCCGTGGGCAGGCAGGCGGCCTCGGCGAAGGAGAGCCCCGCGGGCTTGGGCAGGACGTTCCAGGTGGGCACGGAGACCTGCTCGGCGAAGGTGCCCTGGTACTTCTCGGTGAGGATGGTGCGGCGCTCGTGCGGGCCGACGCCGTGGCCGGACTGGCCGATGACGGAGTGCAGGACGACGTCGTTGCCGTCCTCGTCGGTCCCGGCCGCGTCACAGCCGAGGATCATCGGGAGCTTGTCCTGATCGAGGCCGACCCCGCGCAGGGACCACAGGTCGTGGTGGTTGAGGGAGGCGGCCTTGACGTTCACGGTGGACCAGCCGGGGCGGGGCTCGGGGGCGGGTCGGTCACCCAGCTCAAGGCCGTTGAGGGGGTGCGTGGAGTCGATGCGGGCGGCGTAGGCAGCGAACATGGCGCCGACCGTAGTCCGGCCCCTGGACCTTGGGAACGGCCCACGGGTGTGACCCACACCGCGCCCACCCGGCCCCCACCCGGCCCGCGCCCCAGGCCCCACCGAGCCTCCGAAGCCCGCACCCCAGGCCCCCGCGCCCGGCCCCCTGTCCCCCGCCGCGCCTCCGGCCTCCGACCTCTGAGCCTTGGGAACGGCCCACGGGTGTGACCCACGGGTCTGACCCACGCCGCGCCCACCCGGCCCCCGGCCCCGCGCCTCCGGTCCCGGCCCCCGCGCCCGCACCCGGCCTCCGGCCCCCGCACCGCACCCTCCGGCCCCGCGCCCGAGGCCCCGGCTCCCCACTCCGCACCTCCAGCCCCCGCACCCAGGCCCCAAGCCGCCCGGGCCTCCGAAGCCCCCGGCCAAGCCTCCGTAGCCCGAAGCTCCCAGCCCAGGCCCCGAGCCCGGGCCACACCCCGCACAGGGCGCCGCGCCTGCGGCCCGCAGCCGGACAGCGCAAGGCCCCACCCCGCCCAGCGAGGTGGGGCCAAGGCGTCAGCGCCGGGCGACCCCTTCGGCCCGGGCCGCCGCGGCGACCGCCGCGGTGACCGCGGGGGCGACCCGCTCGTCGAACGGGGAGGGGATGACATACGCGGCGGAGAGCTCGTCCCCGACCACGTCGGCAAGCGCGTCGGCGGCCGCGATCTTCATGCCCTCGGTGATCCGGGAGGCCCGCACCTGGAGCGCGCCCGCGAAGATGCCGGGGAAGGCGAGGACGTTGTTGATCTGGTTCGGGTAGTCCGAACGGCCCGTCGCCACCACGGCGGCGTACTTGTGGGCGATGTCCGGGTGCACCTCGGGGTTCGGGTTGGCCATGGCGAACACGAACGAGTTCGGCGCCATCGAGGCCACCGCGGCCTCGGGGACCGTACCGCCGGAGACGCCGATGAACACGTCCGCACCGGCGAGCGCGCTCTCCAGGGAGCCGCTCAGGCCCGCCTTGTTCGTGAGCTCCGCGAGCTCCCGCTTGACCGGGGTGAGGTCGTCCCGGTCCCGGCTGACGATGCCCTTGCGGTCCGCGACCGCGACGTCGCCGAGCCCGGCTTCGAGGAGGAACTTCGCGATGGCGACGCCCGCCGCGCCCGCGCCCGAGATCACGGCGCGCAGGTCGCCGAGCGTCCGGTCGGTGAGCCGTGCCGCGTTGCGCAGCGCGGCGAGGGTGACGACCGCCGTGCCGTGCTGGTCGTCGTGGAAGACCGGGATGTCGAGCCGCTCCTGGAGGCGCCGCTCGATCTCGAAGCAGCGCGGCGCGGAGATGTCCTCCAGGTTCACCCCGCCGAAGGAGGGGGCGAGCCGCACCACGGTCTCGATGATCTCGTCCGTGTCGGTGGTGCCGAGGGCGATCGGCACGGCGTCGACGCCGCCGAACTGCTTGAAGAGGATGGCCTTGCCCTCCATCACCGGAAGGGAGGCCTCCGCCCCGATGTCCCCGAGGCCGAGCACGGCCGTGCCGTCGGTGACGACGGCGACGACGTTCGACTTCCAGGTGTAGTCGTGGACGAGCTCCGGCTGTTCCGCGATGGCGCTGCACACCTTCGCCACGCCGGGCGTGTACGCGAGGGACAGGTCGTCCTTGTTCCGCACCGGGACGGTTGCCTGCACGGCCATCTTGCCGCCGCGATGCAGGGCGAAGGCCGGATCGAAGGGCTCGTCGGCGCCTTCGTGACCGGTACTCGTACCGCTGTCGCTGCGAGGATTGACGATCTCCGCTGCCACTGTGTCTGACCCCTTAAGTGTTCATGGTTGAGGGTGGACCACTTCCTGGTGGAGAAGTGGGGCGGGAACCGCGTCCGCGCTGAGGCCCCGGGCCTCGCGGCCCGCGACCCTCCGCCTGTCGGCGAAGCGGTACGGGAGGTACGTAACGGACGCGTGGGCGCGCCGCACACGCGCCCTGGCCCCGGATGAGGGGTGTAACCGTCTTTTCTACCGGATGCCTCCCGCCGCCGACGAGCCATATCTGTCGCAGCCCCATGTGAACGGCGGGTTTCCGGCCCGGGACGGGCACGCGGAGGCCAGGGACTTATCCCGCTATGACGCAAAGGTCCGTTCGGCGGGTCCGCATAGCGAGATTGGGTGGTTATCCCGCGGTTGCCACCGCTTCGCCCCACCACGTCAATGAGCAAGGCGTACCGGCCCGTTGTGGTCGCCGGATCACCCGTTATCCGATTTTGACATCTCCGGCCCCCAGAATCGGACGGTCCGAATGGCAAGATGCACCATCACACGAGGTCGCGACGCCCGAAGGTGTGTGCACGACCCCATGTCAGACCCATGGCTACTCCCCATCCGCCGGAGGACCCCTATGACCGCAAGCACCACTTGTCGCACGACCGCCGCGAAGTCCGCGAAGTCCCGGATCGTCGCTGTCGGCGCGATCGCGGTCGCCGGCTCGCTGCTCCTGACGGGATGCGGCGACCAGCGGGACAACAAGAAGGGCGACGGCGGCAAGAAGGTCGTCGACGCGCCGCTGTCCGACATGCTGCCCGCGAGCATCCGCAACAAGGGCGTCATCAAGGTCGGCTCCGACATCGCCTACCCGCCGGTCGAGTTCAAGGACAAGAACGGCGACACGGTCGGCATCGACCCCGACATCGCCGAGGCCATGGGCAAGCAGCTCGGCGTGGAGTTCCAGTTCGACAACGGAACCTTCGACACGCTCCTCGGCGGTCTGCGCTCCAAGCGGTACGACATCGCGATGTCGGCGATGACGGACACCAAGAACCGCCAGGAGGGCGTCGACGAGGAGACCGGCAAGAAGGTCGGCAAGGGCGTCGACTTCGTCGACTACTTCATCGCGGGCGTCTCGATCTACACCAAGAAGGGCGAGGACCAGGGCATCAAGACCTGGTCCGACCTCTGCGGCAAGAAGATCGTGGTCCAGCGCGGCACCGTCTCGCACGACATGGCCAAGGCCGAGTCGAAGAAGTGCAAGGGCGGCAAGAAGATCTCCATCGAGTCCTTCGACAACGACCAGCAGGCCCAGACCCGGCTGCGCTCGGGCGGCGCGGACGCGGGCTCCTCGGACTTCCCGGTCGCGGCGTACGCGGTGAAGACCTCCGGCGGCGGCAAGGACTTCCAGCTCGTGGGCGAGCAGGTGGAAGCGGCCCCGTACGGCATCGCGATCTCCAAGGACAACACCAAGCTGCGCGACGCGATCAAGGCCGCGCTCGGCGCGATCATCGCGAACGGCCAGTACGAGAAGATCATCAAGGAGTGGGGCGTCGAGGCCGGCGCGGTCAAGGAAGCCAAGGTCAACGGCGGCAAGTGAGCGGCGCCTGACCGCCCGCCGCGGCCCGTCGACGGCCGCGGCCCCCGCGGCAGGCCCCCGTCGGGCCAGCGGCCACCGGTCGCCGGGCCCGAGCCACCGCAAGACCGACGGAAGCCGCCGGACGGCCGCAAGCGGGCCCCGGGGCCACCGGCACGCCGACGGCGCAGCCCGGCCTTCGGCGGCCGCGCTGCCGCCGAAGGCCCGCGCAGGGCCGAAGCCGCGGCAGGCCCGCGGCCACCGGAGGGCGGAAGCCGCCGGAGGCCCGCGGCAGGCACGCACCCTGCCGCACCCCTCGTCACACCTCGTCGCTGAAAGGCACCACCCGTGACAACGGACATCACCAAGTCGGGCTCGCCCGGCCCCAAGGACGAGCCGCCACGCTCCGCGCCGGAGGCCATCAAGGCCGTCCCGGTGCGGCACTACGGCCGCTACGTGGCGGGCGTGCTCGCCCTCGGCGTACTCGGCGCGATCATCTACGCCTTCTCCCAGGGCGACATCAACTGGGACGCCATCCCCGACAACTTCTTCGACGAGCGCATCCTCAAGGGTGTCCGCGAGACGCTGGTCCTCACGGTCCTCTCGATGCTCATCGGCGTCGTGGGCGGTGTGCTCCTGTCGGTGATGCGCCTGTCGAAGAACCCGGTGACCTCGTCGATCGCGTGGTTCTACATCTGGTTCTTCCGGGGCACGCCGGTCCTGGTCCAGCTCTT
Organism: Streptomyces sp. NPDC053474; assembly: GCF_044544845.1. Classification (NCBI taxonomy): domain Bacteria; kingdom Bacillati; phylum Actinomycetota; class Actinomycetes; order Kitasatosporales; family Streptomycetaceae; genus Streptomyces; species Streptomyces sp. NPDC053474. Next base: position 33,183 of record NZ_JBITXV010000007.1, on the reverse strand, counting down.
CGTCTGGTTCAACCTGGGCTTCGTCTTCGAGTACATCAACCTCGGGCCGATCTACCAGGACGAGTGGTCGGACTTCATGACGCCGTTCCTGACGGCGCTGCTGGGCCTCGGTCTGAACGAGGCCGCGTACATGGCGGAGATCTGCCGCGCCGGTCTGCTCTCGGTCGACGAGGGCCAGACGGAGGCCTCGCAGGCGCTCGGCATGAGCCACGGCAAGACGCTGCGGCGCATCATCATCCCGCAGGCGATGCGCGTGATCGTGCCGCCGACGGGCAACGAGGTCATCAACATGCTGAAGACGACCTCCCTCGTGGCGGCCGTCCAGTACTACGAGCTCCTGCGCTACGCCCAGGACATCGGCACCTCCTCGGGCGCCACGGTCGAGGCCCTGCTCCTCGCCGCCACCTGGTACCTGATCATGACGTCGATCCTCAGCGTCGGCCAGTTCTACCTGGAGCGGTACTACGCGCGCGGCTCCTCGCGCAGCCTGCCGGACACCCCCTGGCAGAAGATCAAGGCCAATATGGTTTCGCTGGGCAACCGCTCGGGAGTGCGCTGATGACCGCGATGGTGAAGGCCGAGAACGTCCACAAGTCGTTCGGCCACGTAGAGGTTCTCAAGGGCATCGACCTGGAGGTCAAGTCCGGCGAGGTGTTCTGCCTCATCGGCCCCTCCGGTTCCGGCAAGTCGACGTTCCTGCGCTGCATCAACCACCTGGAGAAGGTCAACGCCGGCCGTCTCTACGTCGACGGGGAGCTGGTCGGCTACCGGCAGAAGGGCGACAAGCTGTACGAGCTGAAGGACAGCGAAGTCGCCATGAAGCGCCGGGACATCGGCATGGTCTTCCAGCGCTTCAACCTCTTCCCGCACATGACGGCCCTGGAGAACGTCATGGAGGCGCCGATCCAGGTCAAGGGCCAGTCCAAGGCGGCGGCGCGGGAGCGCGCGGGGCAGCTCCTGGAGCGGGTCGGGCTCGCCGACAAGGCGAAGAACTACCCCTCGCAGCTGTCCGGCGGCCAGCAGCAGCGCGTGGCCATCGCCCGCGCCCTGGCGATGGACCCGAAGCTGATGCTGTTCGACGAGCCGACGTCGGCGCTCGACCCGGAGCTCGTCGGTGACGTGCTCGACGTGATGCGCGACCTCGCCGAGTCCGGCATGACGATGGTCGTCGTCACGCACGAGATGGGCTTCGCGCGCGAGGTCGGCGACAGCCTCGTCTTCATGGACGGCGGTGTGGTGGTCGAGTCCGGGAACCCGAGGGACGTCCTGACGGATCCGCAGCACGAGCGGACGAAGTCGTTCCTGTCGAAGGTGCTGTAGCCCTCGCGGGGTGCCGCAAGGGCCCTCGAAGCCGTGGAAGGGGCGGGTCCGGATCCTGGGGATCCGGCCCCGCCCCTTCCTGCCGAGCGCGCGAAGTCCCTACTTCAGCCCTAGGACCATCGCGTCCGACGGCGACGACCACACCGTGCGGGCCTCCGCGAAGCCCGCCTCGCGCAGGGTGCGGGCGTGCCACTCGGCGGGCGGGGTGTCGCCGTCCGCGTGCTCTCCGTAGATCTCGAAGCGCTTGGCGGTGGGCCCCGCGAGCACCGGGTCCTGCGCGGCGATCGCCCACCAGTCCGCCCAGTCGAGGGCGCCCGCGGCCCGGGCCGCGGCCTGGCGGGCGTGGCGCTGCTCGCGGTCGGCGGCGTTGAGACGCGGCGTCGTCGGGTCGGGCATGTGGTCGGCGTTGAGGAAGACGCCGCCGTCGCGGACGAGCCCGCCGAGCTGGTGGTACAGCGCGGCCAGCGGCTCGCTGAACAGCCAGTGCAGGGCGGTGGCGGTGAGCACGGCGTCGTAGGAGTCGTGCGGCAGCTGCGCGGCCCAGTCCGGGTCCTTCAGGTCCGCGGTCACGAAGGTGACCCGGTCGTCACCCGCGAAGGTGCCCTCGGCGATGGCGAGCAGGGCCGGGTCGAGGTCGACGCCGACGCTGGTGGCCCCGGGGAACCTGGCCAGGAGCCGGGCCGTGATGGTACCCGTGCCGCACGCGAGGTCCAGGACGCGCGGCTCGCGGCCGACCAGGGCCTCGACCATGTCGAGCATGACGCGGAACCGCTCCTCGCGGTCCGGCATGTACCACTCCTGCTGCCGGTCCCAGCTGTCCTGCCAGGCACGCCAGTCGGTTCCGAATCCCGTACCGCTAGCCGTTTCCGTCACCGGAAGCCCTCCGTCCCGTACTACCCTCGATTAACCTCGACAGGTAACACCCGCGATTGAATATCGACTGTTACCACGCCCGCAGACGAAGATAGCCCGCCCCGGTAAGGACTACAAGTGGAACTGGCCTATTACTCGGACTATGCCGTACGTCTGGTCAACACCGAGGAGCCGGCGCGCAACAAGGACACGCTGACGTCGGTCGAGGCGGTCCGCGAGCTGTTCGGAGCCAACCAGCAGGCGGCCCGGCGCGCCACGGACTCGGACGTGACGCGCTTCCGCTCGGTGCGGGCACGGCTCAGGTCGGTCTTCGAGGCGGCGGACGGCGGCGACGAGACCCTCGCCGTGGACCTGCTGAACTCCCTGCTCCTGGAGTTCCCGGTGAGCCCGCAGATCTCCGGCCACGACTACCGCGACGACGACGGCCGCCCGCTGTGGCACATGCACCTGGCCGACCACCCGTCCAACGTCACCGCCGGGTACGCGGCGATCGCGGCCATGGGCCTCGCCTTCCACCTCACCGAGCACGGCGTGGACCGGCTCGGCCTGTGCGAGGCGGCGCCGTGCCGCAACGCCTATCTGGACACCTCGACCAACCGCTCCCGGCGCTACTGCTCCGACCGCTGCGCGACTCGCGCGAACGTGGCGGCCTACCGCGCGCGCAAGCGCCTGGAGAGCGAGCGGTCGGCGAGCACGGGACGCACCGCGGAGAAGGTCCAGGAGACCAGCGCCGTCAGCGAGAGCTGACGCCGCCCCAGGGCCTCACGCTCCTCGCGGAACCTGCCGAGCGGCCGGAAGCGCCCCCGCACCCGGGCGAGCACCAGGTCCTCGGGCACCACTCCGTAGACGTTGCTGTCGCCGCCGGTGTTGTACGGGTTGTCGCCGAGCACCCACCAGCCGCCGTCCCGCCGCTCGACCGCGCGCTTGACCACCAACAGGTCCTGTTGCAGCGGATGCCGCAGGATCACCACGTCGCCGGGCCGCACCCGCGCGCCGTGCTGCACCAGCATCCAGTCCCCCGGATTCAGCGTGGGCACCATCGACGGTCCGTCGACCTCGATCAACTGGAACGGCACGCGTGTCTCCCGCCCGTCTGCCGTCATTTCCGGCATCAGACAACCTCCCGGTCCCATCCTCCACCAGTTCCAGTGTGACCCTGGACTTTTGTCCTAAGCCCATGGGGGCACTCGCGAAAACGCGTCTCTCACGGAGTAATGTCCCACCTGAGAAGACGATCACGAGGAAGGACAGCTGAATGCTTTCCCGCCTGTTTGCCCCCAAGGTCAAGGCCAGCGCCCACTGTGACCTGCCTTGCGGCGTGTACGACCCCGCCCAGGCCCGCATCGAGGCGGAGTCGGTCAAGGCCGTGCAGGAGAAGATGGCCGCGAACGACGACCCGCACTTCCAGGCCCGTGCCACGGTCATCAAGGAGCAGCGCGCCGAGCTCGCCAAGCACCACGTCTCGGTGCTGTGGAGCGACTACTTCAAGCCGCCGCACTTCGAGAAGTACCCGCAGCTGCACGTGCTGGTCAACGACACCCTGAAGGCCCTGTCGGCCGCCAAGGGGTCCACGGACCCGAAGACCGGCGAGAAGGCCCTTGAGCTCATCGCCGAGATCGACCGCATCTTCTGGGAGACCAAGAAGGCCTGATCCCAGGGCGGTTCACACGGTGGAGGGGCCCGGCCGGAGCGATCCGGCCGGGCCCCTTCGCCATGCCTCCGCCCTGCCGTGGCCCGGCTGCCCAGCGCCTCGGTGACCCGATCGGCGGCACGCTCGGCTCCCCCTTCAACGGCCCGGTCCGCGGCCGCGGAAATCGGTTGCCCTCTCGTCGCGCCCCCTGCTGCACTGGTCGTGTCCCGTCCGTACCTCCCCGACCAGGAGACCCCAGATGCGCCAGACGTCCATGTCCCACCGGAAAGGAATCGCCCCCCATCACGAGGACATGACGCCCTGTGCCATCGCACACCCCTTCACCCATCCTGAACTTGGGCATCCTGGCGCACGTAGACGCCGGTAAGACCAGCCTGACCGAGCGGCTCCTGCACGCCGCCGGTGTCGTCGACGAGCTCGGCAGCGTCGACGACGGCAGCACGCTCACCGACTCGCTCGCCCTGGAGCGGCGGCGCGGGATCACCATCAAGTCCGCCGTCGTGTCGTTCGCGCTCGACGACGTCACGGTCAACCTCATCGATACGCCCGGCCACCCCGATTTCATCGCCGAGGTGGAGCGCGTCCTGAGCGTGCTCGACGGCGCGGTGCTCGTGGTGTCGGCCGTCGAAGGCGTCCAGGCGCAGACCCGCGTGCTCATGCGCACGCTGCGGCGGCTCGCCCTCCCCACGCTCGTCTTCGTCAACAAGGTCGACCGCCGGGGCGCCGACATCGAGCGCGTACTCGCCGAGATCGGCCGGAAACTGACCCCGGCCGCCGTCGCCCTGGGCACGGTGCGCTCCCCCGGCACGCGGGGCGCGCGCGCCGTCCGGCACGCGCCCGAGGACGCCTGCTTCCGCGCCCGCCTCGCCGAGGCGCTCGCCGAGCGCGACGACGCGCTGCTCGCCGCCTACGTCGCGGACGACCACGCCGCCCTCACGTACGCGCGCCTGCGCGCGGCCCTGGCGGAGCAGACGCGGCGGGCCGAGGCGCACCCGGTGCTCTTCGGCTCGGCCATCACGGGCACCGGCCTCGACGCGCTGACCGACGCCGTCAAGGAACTGCTGCCCCGGGCCACCGGCAGCCCCGAGGGGCCGCTCGCGGGCACCGTCTTCAAGGTCGAGCGCGGCGCCGCTGGCGAGAAGGTGGCGTACGCGCGCCTGTACTCCGGCACGCTGCGGGTGCGCGACCGGGTGCCCTTCGGGGGCCGCGCGGAGCCCGGCAAGGTCACCGCGGTCGGCGTCTTCGAGCAGGGCGCGGCCGTGCGCCGCGAGGCCGCCGTCGCCGGGCAGATCGCCCGGGTGTGGGGGCTCGGCGACGTACGGATCGGGGACGTGCTCGGTGAGGTGCGCGCCGTACCGGAACGGCACGCGCCGCGGCGGCACTTCGCGCCGCCCACCCTCGAAACCGTCGTCGAGCCGCGCCGCCCGGGCGACAGGGGCGCGCTGCACGCCGCGCTCACCCGGCTCGCCGAGCAGGACCCGCTGATCGGCCTGCGCCAGGACCCGCTGCGCCAGGAGGTCTCCGTATCGCTGTACGGCGAGGTCCAGAAGGAGGTCATCGAGGCCACGCTCGCCGAGGAGTTCGGCGTCGGCGTCGGCTTCCGCGCGACCACGGCGCTGTGCGTGGAGCGGGTCGTCGGGACCGGCGCGCACGTCGAGGTCATCGACACGCACCCCAACCCGTTCCTCGCCACGGTGGGGCTGCGCGTGGAGCCCGCGCCGCCGGGGTCCGGGGTGGCGTTCCGGCTCGGCGTCGAGCTGGGCTCGATGCCGTACGCGTTCTTCGCGGCGGTCGAGGAGACCGTGCGGGAGACGCTGCGGCAGGGCCTGCACGGCTGGGAGGTCCCCGACTGCCTCGTCACCCTGACGCGCTCCGGGTACTGGCCGCGCCAGAGCCACGCGCACGCGGTCTTCGACAAGAGCATGTCGAGCACGGCCGGGGACTTCCGCCGACTGACGCCGCTCGTCCTCATGGCCGCGCTGCGGGCGGCGGGCACGCGGGTGTACGAGCCGGTGCACCGGTTCCGCCTCACCGTGCCCGCCGATGTGTTCGGCGCCCTGCTGCCCGTGCTCGGGCGGATCGGCGCGGTGCCGCACGCCCCGGAGGTGCACGGCTCGGCGTACGTACTCGACGGCGTGGTCCCGGCCGCGCGCGTGCACGAGCTGGAGCAGCTCCTGCCCGGACTCACGCGCGGCGAGGGCGAGATGGAGTCCGCCTTCGCGCGCTACGAGCCGGTGCGCGGGGTGCCGCCGGAGCGCCCGCGCACGGACCGCAACCCCCTGGACCGGAAGGAGTACGTCCAGCGGGTCACGCGGCGCACCCAGGTGGGCTGACGCCGTCCCCCGGGGCCGGGGGGGGGGACGGCTCCCGTCAGTCCGTGGCCTCCCCGGTGACGGCCGTGACCGTGGCGGGGTCCAGGAGGGCGGCGAGGCGGTCGTGGTCCGCCAGGATGTTGATCTCGACGATCCGGCCGTCGCGGACGGTGAACTCGCCGACGGAGAACGGCTTGCCGTCCACCACCGACATCTGCCCCACCCTGCCGTTGACGAGCACCAGGTGCGTGGCGAGCGCGACGGTGGCGAACGAACGCGCCCCCGCCACCACCGCCTGGGCGCCCCGCACCAGGCGGGAGAGGCCCGCGACCTCGCCGCCGTCGGCCCGCAGCACCACGTCCGGGTCCAGGAGTTCGAGCAGCGCGTCGAAGTCGCCGCCGCGCGCCGCCGCGAGGAACGCCTCGACGACCTCGCGCTGCTTGGCCCGGTCCGGGTCCGGCACCGGCGCCGCGTCGCGCACCCGGCGGCGGGCCCGGCTCGCCAGCTGCCGGGTCGCGGCCGGGGCCCGCTCCACGATGGGCGCGATGTCCTCGAACGGCACGGCGAACATGTCGTGCAGCACGAACGCCAGGCGCTCGGCCGGGCTGAGCGTGTCAAGGACGACAAGCAGCGCGAGCCCGACCGAGTCGGTGAGCAGCGCCTCCTCTTCGGGGTCGACCGTCTCGCGGCGCCCCGGCAGCGCGCTGACCTGTGGGTCCGGCACATAGGTGTCGGGCACGTCGAGCGACTGCTCACCGCGCTGCTGGCGGGCGCGCAACAGGTCCAGGCAGACGCGGCCCACGACGGTCGTCAGCCAGCCGCCCAGGTTCTGCACGGCGTCGCTGTCGGTGCGGCTGAGCTTGAGCCAGGCCTCCTGGACGGCGTCCTCGGCCTCGCTCAGGGAGCCCAGCATGCGGTACGCGACCGCCTTCAGGTGGGGCCGGTGCTCCTCGAAGCGCTCCGCAAGGAGATCTCTTCCGTCCATCTGTCACATTCCTTCGTCGCGATCCGTCAAAGCAGTGACACACCGAGAACGGCGGTGCGTCACCCGCCACGCGGCGGCGCCGACCAGAAGATCACGAAGCGGTACGTCCACGGTATCGATCCCCGCCCGAATGTGACATGGACCTGCGTGTGATGTGGAGGACAGACAGATGGACGCGCGTATGCCCCACCCGGACCGGAAAACCGGATGGCCCCGCTCCGGCGGACGGGCCTGGTGAGGGGGCCGCCGCGCGCGGCGGCGGGCGACACGGGGTGGGGCGCCCGGGTCAGCCGAGCAGCGGTGCGAGGGCCGCCCGCAGGTCGTCCGGCCCGCGGTACAGCACGCCCTTCATCCCGAGCGCGGTCGCCGCGGCCACGTTCTCCTCGCGGTCGTCCACGAACAGGCAGCGCGTGACGGCGGCTCCGACGCGGTCGGCGGCCAGTTCGTAGATCCGCCGGTCGGGCTTGGCCAGGCCGAGCGCGGCGCTGCCGACGACGTCGTCCACCAGGGCGGTCAGGCCGAGCCGCGCCAGGTCGTCGTCCAGCCAGGGCGTGGCGTTGGTGACGATCGACACCGGTACGTGGGCGCGGGCGCGGCCCAGCAGGTCCACGACCGTCCGGTCGGCCCAGAACGCCGACTCGGCCAGCGCGAGCCCCAGTTCGTGGCCGCGCGCCGCGTCGAGCCCCCGGCGTTCGGCGAGCCCGGCGGCGATCGCCGCCACCCACTCGTCCTTGCCGATCCGGCCGAGCATCAGCGGCAGATCGGTCTCGGGCGCGAAGGCGATCTCGGCGGTGGCCCCCTCGGGCAGCCCGGCCACGCGCTCAAGCTCCGTGAGGCGGGACATGTCGTAGAAGCGGATGACGCCGTCGAGATCGGTGAGCACGGCGTCGAAGGGGCGGGGGCGCGCGGGGTCGGCCGGGCGTATGAGGCCTGCCTGGGCGTCGGTCACCGGATGAGGCCTTCGAGTCGGGTCATGGGCCCATCATGCACACGGCCCCACCGACCGGTGAGCCCGTACGCGCGAGGGGCCCGGCCCCGCAACCGCCCCGGCCTCACTCCTGAGCACCACGGCCTTCGCTTGCGGCGGGGCGGCCTCCGGCCTCGGCACCACGGCCTCCGCTCCTGGCGGAGCGGCCTCCGGCGTCGGTGGCGCGGCCTCTGGCTTCCGTGGCGCGACCCTCGCTCCGGGCGGGGCGGCGGACGACCTCGGCGCGGTCATCGCCCGTCGCGGCACGGCCTCCGGCCTCGGTGGCGCGGCCTCCAGCTTCCGTGGCACGGCCCCCGGCGTCCGTGGCACGGCCCTCGCTCCGGGCCGGGCGGCGGACGACCTCGGCGCGGCCTTCGCCCGCCACGGCACGGCCTCCGGCCTCGGTGACGCGGCCCTCGCCCCTGGCCGTGCGGCCCCCGTCCCCCGACCACACCGCCCACGCGCAGGCCACCACCACGAGCGCCACCGCCCCGCACTGCCGGGCGTTCAGCCGCTCCCCGAGCGCGGCGAAGCCGACGGCCGCGCCCGCCGCGGGCCCGAGGGCCAGCAGGACGCCGAAGGCGCGGACGCCGATGCGACGCAGGGCGAGCAGGTCCAGCGAGTACGGGATCAGGGACGAGAGGAGCGCGACGAGGAGGCCGGTGGCGAGGACGCCCGGGTGCCGGGCGACGGCCGCGCCGTCGGTGAACGCCGCGACCGGCACCAGGAGCAGCGCGCCCACCGCCAGCGCCACCGTGAGCCCGGACCAGTCCGGGAAGAGCCGCCCCACGCGCCGGTTGAGCACCACGTACGCGGCCCGGCAACCCGCGGCGAGCGCGCCGAGCGCGAGCCCCGCGACCGGCAGCGCCCCGCCCGGCGCCGCGAGCAGCAGGACCCCCGCGAGGGCGAGGAGCCCCGCGCACAGCTGGGCCGGGCTGCGCGAGAGCACCAGGGCGAGCAGGAGCGGCCCGAGCAGTTCGAGGGTGGCGGCGACCCCGAGCGGCAGCTTCCCGATGGCCTGGAAGTACGCCGTGTTCATGGCAGCGAGCACCACGCCGAGCCCCACGGCGGCCCACCACCGCTCGGCCGTGAACCGCCGGGGCCGGGGCCGCACCACGCACCCCAGCACGAGGGCCGCGAACCCGAGCCGCATGCCCGCGAGAGCGGTCGGGCTCACCTGCCCGTACGCGGCCTTGGCGACCGCCGCGCCCGCCTGGAGGCTGACCACCTGCGCGAGCACCAGACCAAGGGCGCCGCGCGCGGCGCGAGTGTTCCCCATGGGCCCAGCGTGATGTCATGCCCTTATGCATTTCAACCATTACGGAGGCGAGGCCGCACTGCTCGCCGCGGACCTGGTGAACGCGTATGCGGGCCCGGGCGGCGCGGGCCCGGGCGGCGCGGGCCCGGGCGGCGCGAACCCGAGCGGCGCGAACCCGAGCGGCGCGGAGCTGGGTGGCGTGAGCCCGAGCAGCACGGGCCCCAGCAGCGCGGATCTGGGCGACGCAGGTCCGGATGGAGCAGGTCCGGGTGGCGCGGAGCCGGGCGACGCCAGCCCCGGCGACGCGGGGCCGAGAAGCGCAGCCCCCGGCGCCACGGCCCCGGCCGACGACCTGTCCGTCCTGCTTGCCGCGCACGGCGTCGTGGAGCACGCGCTCGGCCCCGCGCAGCGGCGGGACCTCCGCGCCTGGGCCCTCCGCCTCGCCGACTGCTTCGGCCCGCAGGACCTCGCGGAGCGCTGCGCCCGCGTCAACCGGCTCCTCGAAGAGGCGTCGAGCCGCCCGTACATCGCCCTGCACGACGGCACCCCGCACTTCCACTACAGCGCGCCCGGCGCCGACCCCGCGGCCCACGTCCGCGCCCTGACGGCGGCCGGTCTCGCGTACATCGTGTGCCACGCGGACGCGCGCCGCCTGGGCCGCTGCGCCCGCGCGGGCTGCGGCCGCGCCTTCGTGGACACCTCGCGCGCGGGTCGCCGCGCGTACTGCTCGGTGCGGTGTGCCAACAACGACGCGGTGGCCAGGCACCGGGCGCGCCGCCCGCGGTGACCGGCCGCTAGGCGAGTGCTCTCCGCACCGCCGCCCGCACCCGGTCCAGGTCAGCACGGACCTCGTCGTACGACGCCTTGTGCCGGGATATGTCGTACCGCTGCTTCTCGGCGGCCACGGTCCACCACACTCCCGCCGTGTTGTGCTCGCGCTTGCACTCGATGTCGGCGACGGCCGTGGCGCGCTCCCGGGGCGTGTGCCCGGTCCGCCCGTCGCCGCCGCGCCGCCACGCCTTGTCCCGGAAGGCGGCTTCCGGGCTGGCGTAGCGGGCGAAGCCCTTGTCCTCGACGCAGTCGGCCCAGACGTCGAGGGCACGTCGCATCCGCCGGTCCTTGGCGACGGCCTTGTCGAGAGCCGCGCGGCGCTTCGTGACGTACCAGGTCATGCGCGGCTCGTCCTTGACGTCGGCCCACAGCTGCCGCGCGCCGCGCTGGGAGCAGCCGCCGCTCGGCACCTTCCGGCCGTTGACCTTGAAACCGCCGCCGCTCGGGCCTGGGCCCACGCCGCGAAGGACCGCGTACTCGTCCTGTGTGACCAGGCGCCCCTTCGAGAGTCGCCGCTCGCGGTACTCCTTCAGGGCGTCGCCATCCACGCCGTACCCCAGACGCCGGGCCCGGTCCAGGTCGAGCGAGCCGGTGAGCGTGGTCGAGATGACCGCCCCGACGGCGACGCTGCCCAGGGTGGCATCGCGCTCGCGCCAGTGCAGGGGGAAGTCGGCGAAGCCGTAGGACTTCATGCAGACTTGGGTGAGGCGCAGGGTGGCGGCCTCCTGTCGGTCGTAGTCGCGCCGACTGAACTCGTAGCGGTCCAGCGGGAGTTCCGGAAGGTCACGCTCCGAGTCGACCTCGGGTGCTCCGGACAGCCGAGCGCCACGGGCCGACGCTCCGGCCCCGTCCCGGCCGTCGCCTCCGCCCCCACACCCGGCGAGGACCGCCACCGCCACGAGCACGGCGGCCCACCGCTTCCCCCACGTGACCTTCATGCCAAAGACCTTATCGGCGACCACTGACAATCGGCCGTCCGCGCAGGTCAGTTGGGGTGCGGCAGCTAGTTGTGGACCCAGCGGCCCCACCGGATTTCCCGGGGGCCGACGGCTCAGGCGCCGGGGTCCGGTTCCGTCTCCACGACCGACTTGGTGTCGGCCCCGGCGTCCCCGGGCGCCCGAGGGCGCGCCTTCTGCGGGGGAGCGCCCCGCCGCCTGCCCTTGTGGCCGCGTCGGCCCCGGTCCTCGGACTGTTCCTCGGTGACGCACGCGTCACACGCGGGGTTGTGGCACGGGGCCGGTCCCCAAACGGGGACGAAGACCCCGAGCACTTTGCGCCGCTTGACGGCCGTGCCGACCTGCCGTCCACAGCTGGGGCAAGCGTGCTCACCCTCGGGACGCGGGACGGACCGGCTCCCATCAGTGCCCATAAAGCCAGGATATGGCGATGTACGAGGGTCGCACAGCCTGAGGGACTCCTGCTTGCGGCTGGAGGGTCACCCGTCCGCGGGTCGGCGCGCGTAGGTCCGCACGACGACTCCGTTGCCGAAGACCCGGCACGAGGTCAGGGCGAAGCCGCTGACGGCGGACTCCACGCCCGCGAACATCGGCATGCCGGAGCCGAGCAGCACCGGATACGTCTTCAGAACGAGCTCGTCGATCTCGTCGCGCAGCAGGCCCGCGAGCTGCGAGCCTCCGCACAGCCAGATGTCGAGGTCGCTGTCCTCGGCCTTGAGTTCGCGGACCTTGCCGATGAGGTCATCGGCGATGACCTGCACGTTCGGGTCGGGCGCCGTGCCCAGGCTGCGCGAGGCGACGTACTCGCGCAGATGCGCGTACGGGCTGGGGATGCCCTCGTCCAGGCCGACCTGGTAGGTGTTCATGCCTTGGATGACGGTGTCGAACTTCTGGTTCGGCACTCCGTCGAAGCCGAGGACGCGACGACCGGCGACGGAGATCGTCTCCGGATACTCCGTCTTCAGGAACTCCAGGAACTCCTCGTCCACGTACGCCATGTAGGAGTTGGCGTCTCCACTCGGGTCACCGATGAAACCGTCGATCGAGACGGCGACGAAGTAGGTGAGCTTGCGCAAGCCAGAACCTTTCCAAGACGGCGGGTGAGCGCTCACGGAGGGCCGCTTCCGTAGGTTCAGGAGGCCTTCGGCTCGCGCCACATGGGCCACATCGTGGGCCCGTCCGGGAGGTCGAGCGCCTCCCCCAGATCGGTGAAGCCGAGGCGCAGATACAGCGCGCGGCTGCGCGCGTTGCTCGCCTCCAGGTACGCGTGCAGCCCGTCGCGGTCGCACCGTTCGAGTACGGAGGTGACGAGCGCCGTGCCGAGCCCCTGCCCCTGCCGGTCGGGCCGCACGGCGATCATGTGCAGATACTGGTGCGGCCGGTCGGTCGGATGGATGTCGGACGTCAACTGGCCGATCACCTCCACCCGTTCGTTCGCCGGGTCGACGGCCTCCCGGAGCCGCGCGGGCCCGTCCTCGGGCGCGCCGTCCCCGTGTCCCGCGCCCGCGGGAACCGACCACCACAGCGCCACCGCCGAGCCGTCCTCGGCGATGTCCACGTACCCCTCCGCGAACGCGAGATCGAGGAAGGCGCTCATCAGCGCGCCGTGCCTGCTCCGCCGACGCTCCTCGTCCGGGAACAGCCAGCTGCTCACCGGGTCCCGGTGGAACGACTCGTTCATCAGCCGGACGACGTCCGCCCGGTCACGCTCGACCGCTCTCCGTATCGCCACGCCCACGACCCCACCCCTTCACCGTCAACTCCTCCCCCCGCGCTGCCGGTTGCAGCCTAAGTGATCGTTTCGTACGGGGCGACGCGGCGGTACGGCGGTCCGAACGCCCGGCGGGCGGGGGGCCGCGGGCCGCATGGCGCGGCACGACGGACCCCCACCCACCGGGCACCCCCCCTCGGACCGGTCGTCAGTGGGATCGGCGGGTGACGAACTCCGCGAGCGTCAGCAGACCCCCCGCCCGCTCGGGGTCCGGGACCGCGCGGGCGACCTCCTGCAGCGCCCGGGACATCCGGTCGGCGGCCTGCGCCTGCGCCCAGTCCCGCCCTCCGGCGCCCTCGACCGCGCGGGCCATCCGGTCCAGGTCTCCCGCCCGCGCCCTCCGGCCGTACAGTGCGGCCAGAGCGGCGCCGTCCGGGGTGCCGGAGGCGAGCGCGGCGACCACCGGCAGCGACCTCCTGCGGGCCGCCAGGTCCGCCCACACGGGCCTGCCCGTCCGTGCGGGATCCCCCCAGATCCCGATCACGTCGTCGATGAGCCGGAAGGCGAGCCCGGCCTGCCTCCCGAACCCGTCGAGGGCATCGGCGGTCTCCACGCTCGCGCCCGCGTACACGGCCCCGATCGCGCAGGCGCAGCCGAGGAGCGCCCCGGTCCTGGCCTCGGCCAGGGCGAGGCACTCGGCGAGCGAGACCTCCCCGGGGGCACGCCGCTCCAGGGCGCAGTCCGCCTGCTGCCCGGCGCACAGCTCCACGACGCAGGCGGCCAGGCGGGCGGCCGCCACCGGGGCCCGCGGGTGGGGGTCCTCGGCGAGCAGCCGCTGTGCCAGGGCCTGGAGCGCGTCCCCCGCGAGGATCGCGTCGGCGTCGCCGAACACGGTCCACACGGTGGGGCGCTGTCTGCGGGTGGCGCCCCGGTCTGTCACGTCGTCGTGCAGCAGCGTGAAGTGGTGAGTCAACTCCACGGCTGCCGCCGCCCGGACGGCCGCGCGCGGATCGCCGCCCAGCGCCCGCACCGCGGCCAGGACGAGCGCGGGCCGGATGGCCTTGCCCGCGTCTCCCGTCGCGGGCGTGCCGTCCGCGCGCTCCCAGCCGAAGTGGTAGAGCGCGACGCGGCGCATCGAACCGGGCAGCGACTCGACGGCACGGCGCAGCTCCGGGTCGACGCACCCGCGGGCCACGGCGAGGAGGTCCGCCGCCTCGCCCCCTTCCGGAGGGCCGTGGCTCCGGGGTGCCCGCACGCGTTCCGTCACGTCCGTGGTGTCCGTCATGGACCTACTCCGGCGTGGAGGCGGACGGTGGCCGGTCCTTGGTCTCCGGGCGCGTGCGGGACGGGTGCGCCCGGCGCCGCTGCAAGGGACACGGACGGCGGCCCTGTCGCCACGGGCAGGGGCGGCGGGTCACCTCCAGCGGCCGATCTCGACGTTCTCCAAGACGCCGAGGGCGTCCGGGACCAGGACGGCGGCGGAGTAGTACGTCGAGACCAGGTAGGAGATGATCGCCTGCTCGCTGATGCCCATGAAGCGCACGGACAGGCTCGGCTCGATCTCGTCCGGGATGCCCGCCTGGTGCAGCCCGATGACGCCCTGCTCGTCCTCGCCCGTACGCATGCAGATGATCGAGGAGGTGCGGGCCTCGGTCACCGGGATCTTGTTGCACGGGAAGATCGGCACACCGCGCCAGGTGGGGATGCGGTGTCCGGACATGTCGATGGTCTCCGGGACGAGCCCGCGCTTGTTGCACTCGCGGCCGAACGCGGCGATCGCCCGGGGGTGGGCGAGGAACAGCTTGGATCCACGCCTGCGGCTGAGCAGTTCGTCCAGGTCGTCCGGGCTGGGTACGCCGTCGTGCGGCTGGATCCGCTGGTCGTACTCGCAGTTGTTGAGCAGTCCGAACTCGCGGTTGTTGATGAGCTCGTGCTCCTGGCGCTCCTTCAGCGCCTCCACGGTGAGGCGCAGCTGCTCCTCGGTCTGGTTCATCGGCTGGTTGTAGAGGTCCGCCACGCGCGTGTGGATGCGCAGGACCGTCTGGGCGACGCTCAGTTCGTACTCGCGCGGCCGCGCCTCGTAGTCCACGTAGGTGCCGGGCAGGACGGCCTCGCCGACGTGGCCCGCGGACAGGTCGATGGCCGCCTCTCCGTAGTCGTTGGTGCGCTGGGAGGGAATGGACCGCAGCCCCTGGAGGTGGGTGCGCAGGGCGTCGGAGCGCTCCGCGACCTGCTCCAGGTCCTGGCGCGGGAGCACGAGGACCGTGCACGCGGTCACCGCGCGGACGGTGTACTCCCAGATGGACTCCGCGTCAATCAGCGCGTGGTCACCGAAGTAGGCGCCGTCGGCAAGGGTGGCGAGGACCGTGTCGTCGCCATAGGGGCCGGTGCCGATCTGCTCGACCCGGCCGTGAGCCAGCAGGAACACCTCGTCCGCCTGGCTGCCGAAGGACGCGAGGACCGAGCCGGCCTCGAACTCCCGCTGCTGGCAGCGCTGTGCCAGCTCCGCGAGCACGTCCTGGTCCTCGAAGTCCCGCAGCACCGGCAGCTCGCCGAGCTCGGCCGGGATGACCTCGACCCGGTCCCCGGTCTTGATGAACGTGACCCGGCCGTCACCGACCGAGTAACTCGTCCTTCGGTTCACTCGGTACGTGCCGCCCTGCACCTGGACCCAGGGCAGCATCCGCAGCAGCCAGCGCGAGCTGATCTCCTGCATCTGCGGCGCGGACTTGGTGGTGGTGGCCAGATTCCGCGCGGCAGAAGTGCCGAGACTCTGCTGCGGCCTGCCTTCGTCCGTACGGATCTCTTCGCCTACCGACATGGACAATGCCCTCCCGATCCAGTAATGGCGTGCGTTCGTCAGCCTTTCAGCACGGCGAGTACGGGCGCCATTACACAAACGAGCGGGAATGGATCGGGGTGGACGGGGCACGCTGCCGTTTACCAGGTGCGATCCTTCGTACGTTCGTCCAAGGTCGGTGTCGGGGCGTTACTCACCCGTTCGGCTCAGCCCCGGATGTGCCCGCGGCGGCCTCCTGATGCGCTCGGTGAATGAGCACCCCCGAGGGCCCGGCGGGCGCCGCCGCCACGGAGCCGGCGCCGCGGCCACCGCTCGCGCCGCCGGGCGAGCGGGGGACCCTGCGCTGGTTGCGCGCCGCCAAACGCGCCTTCGCGCCGGTGAGCCACGCGCCCGTGACGGTGTTCCTCGTCGTGGCCCTGTGGGCCGTCGGTCTGTTCACCGGCAGCCTCGGCGGAGGGCCCGCTGACAGGCTGCTTTCCGATGTCGGCGTGGGCGTGCCCGCGCTCGCCGACGGCCGCTGGTGGACGCCCCTCACCTCGATCCTGTGGTGCTCGGGAATCGGCAACTACGTGGGGTCCACACTGCTGTTGCTGCTGATCGGCCCGGCCACCGAGGTCCGTTTGGGCTCCGTGCCCACCGCCGTGCTCCTCGTCGTCGGCCAGGTGCTCGGCTCGCTGCTCGGCACCGGCGCGGTCAAGGTCGGCGAGCTGGCGGACGACGACTGGCCGACCGCGCTCGCCCAGGAGCTCACCGCGACACCGGGCATCGCGGCCTGCGCGGTAGGCGCCTTCCTGAGCTTCCGGCTCAGCGCCCTGTGGCGGCGCAGGCTCCAGCTCGCGCTGATCGTGTTCCCGCTGATGCTCGCCCTCTACGTAGGACACCTCCAGGACGTGCTGCGGTTCGCGGGCACGGTCGTGGGCCTCGCCCTGGGCGCGCTCGCGCACCGGGACGCGCACCGGCTGCGCGTCCCCCACGCCTCGCACACCGAGGGCCGCGTCCTGGTGGCCCTCGTCGTCGCGGCCTCGGCCCTCGGCCCCCTGATCGCCACCCTCTACAGGGACGCGCTCGGCCCCTTCGACGTGCTCGACCTGTACGTCTCCGGAGGGCCGGGCCCGCAGGAGATCGCCGACGCCTGTGCCGGGCGCGGCCCCGACTGCGACCGCGTGCGCGCCCAGGACCACTTCTACGGCTCTCCGGCGATGCTCATGGGCGTCGCCATCCCCCTGCTGCTCCTCGTCCTCGCCGAAGGACTGCGCCGCGGGCTGCGGCCCGCCTGGCGGATCGCGGTGGCCGCGCACCTGGTGTGGCTGGGCCTCATGGCGTACCTCCTGAGCGACATCACCGCGCACCCCGGCCACTACGTCCTCGAAGGGAGCGACGCCGCCGACCGGAAGGCGGCGATGGTCCAGGCGGTGGTCGAGCAGGCGCTGCTCCCGCTGTTCGTGCTGGTGCTGCTCTTGGGGACCCGCCGACGCTTCGACCAGCGCCTCGGCCGCACCGCCGTGACGACGCTGACCGGGGTCATCGGCGGGACGCTGCTGCTCTGCTGCGCCGCCTACGTAGGCATCGGCTACGCGGTGCGCGACCAGTTCACCCCGGACGCCACCTTCGGGCGGCTCGTCGCGGGACTGCCCGCGCAGTTCCTGCCGCCCAGCTACGAACCGCTGTTCTTCAGGGGCAGCTCCCCGGTGCCGGTCGGCGGCACGGCACTGACCCTGTACGAGTACTGCGGCGTGGTCTTCTGGGCGGTCGCCCTGGTCGCCCTCTTCGTGGCGTTCCGACGGCCTTCGGTACACCACGACGCGGGCGCGGCGGCACGCGCGCGTGCCCTGCTTACCACGCAGGGCGGTGGCACGTTGTCGTACCTGGCGATGTGGGACGGCAACGACTACTGGTTCACCGACGACGGCAGGGCCGCGGTCGCCTACCGGGTGCGGTCCACGGTCGCGCTCACCACGGGTGACCCGTTCGGTGTGCCCTCCGCGCGCGGGGACGCGGTCGAGGGGTTCGCCGCCTTCTGCGACGAGCACGGCCTGACCCCGTGCTTCTACAGCGTCACCGCCACCACCAAGGCCCGCACGGACGCGTTCGGCTGGAGCGCGGTGCAGGTCGCCGAGGACACCGTCGTACCGCTGCCGGGCCTCACGTTCACCGGGAAGAAGTGGCAGGACGTGCGCACCGCCCTGAACAAGGCCAAGAAGCAGGGCATCACCGCCGAGTGGCACGTCTTCCCCGAGGCGCCCCTGGACCTCACGGACCAGATCCGCTCGATCTCCGAGGAGTGGGTCGCCGACAAGGGGCTGCCGGAGATGGGCTTCACGCTCGGGGGCCTCGCCGAACTCGACGATCCGCACGTGCGCTGTCTCCTGGCGGTCGACGAGGACCGCACGGTGCACGGCGTGACGAGCTGGATGCCCGTCCATGGAGCAAACGGGGCATACGATTCAGGCCAACCCGTGGGATGGACCCTTGACTTCATGCGGAGGCGGTCGGACGGGTTCCGGGGTGTGATGGAGTTCTTGATCGCGTCCGCCGCACTGGGGTTCCAGGAGGAAGGAGCCCAGTTCCTGAGCCTGTCGGGCGCTCCGCTCGCCCGCGCCGACGCCGCAAAGCCCACCGCCGCGCTGCAACGGCTCCTCGACCACGCGGGCCGCGCCCTGGAGCCCGTATACGGCTTCCGCTCCCTGCTCCACTTCAAGGCCAAGTTCCAGCCCGAGTACCACCCGATGTACATGTGCTACCCCGATCCCGCGGCGCTCCCGAGCATCACGCGCGCGATCGGCAAGGCATATCTGCCGCACCTGTCGGCAGCCCAAGGAGTCCGTCTGATGCGCAAGCTGGCCGCGTAGGACGGTGGGAGGGGAACTGCAAGATCCGCGCGCTCGTTGCACCACACGTACGCAGCGAGCGCACCAACCGTCAGGAGAAAGCACATGGCAGGCTTCCTGGACCGCGCAAGAGAACAGGTGCAGCAGGGGCTCAACCAAGGCAAGCAGAAGATCGACGAGGTCCAGGCCCAGCGCGCGGGCAACGACCTCTTGAAGCAGCTCGGCGCGGCGTACTACGCGGAGCGCCGCGGCAGCGGCACCCCCGACGCCACCCAGCAGGCCCTCACGGCCCTGGAGGCCCATATCGCGACCCACGGCGACGGCTTCCTGCGCGCCTGATCGTCTTCCGCGTAGAGCGGCGTCTCCGTAGCTGACCGAATCAGCTCGCACAGTGGCCCGAACAGCCGCCGAACAGGTAGTTCGGGCCTCTGCTGTTCGGTACAAGCTGCGTACGAGGCGGACCGCGACGGGCGGCCGTCGCGTTCCCCGAAGGAGGCGGCCATGGCCACACCCATGTCCGCGAACAGATTCCTGGACGCACTGCGCGACGAAGGCGTCACAGTCGTCGAAGTTGGCGACTGGCGCACGCACAACCGCAACCACAAGGGCCCCTGGGGGCCGGTGCACGGCGTGATGATCCACCACACGGTGACGTCCGGCGCCGAGAAGACCGTACGGATCTGCCGCGAGGGCTACGAGGGCCTGCCGGGCCCCCTGTGCCACGGCGTCATCACCAAGGACGGCACCGTCCACCTCATCGGCTACGGCCGCGCCAACCACGCGGGCCTCGGCGATGACGACGTGCTGCGCGCCGTCATCGCCGAGAAGGCCCTGCCTCCGGACAACGAGGCCAACACGGACGGCAACCGCCACTTCTACGGCTTCGAGTGCGAGAACCTCGGCGACGGCGAGGACCCCTGGACCGAGGCTCAGCTGGAGGCCGTCGAAAGGGTCTCCGCGGCGATCTGCCGCCACCACGAGTGGACGGCCCGCTCGGTCATCGGGCACCTGGAGTGGCAGCCTGGAAAGATAGACCCCAAGGGCTTCACGATGGACGCGATGCGGGCCCGCATCCACGAGCGTCTGAAGTAACCCCGAGGAGAGGCAGAGGGACAATGGCGGGGTGCCGCCCACCCCGCCCGCCCTCACGCCCCGGCTGCCCACCCCCCTCCAGCCGGTCACCGACCCCCGCTTCGCCGCGCACGGCGTCCGCCTCCTCCTCAAGCGCGACGACCGGATCCACCCGGCCCTGCCGGGCAACAAGTACCGCAAGCTCGTCCTGAACCTGGAGCGGGCGCGGACGGCGGGCCACGACACCCTGCTGACCTTCGGCGGGGCCTACTCCAACCATCTGCGGGCCACGGCCGCCGCGGGCCGACTGCTCGGCTTCGCCACCGTCGGCGTCGTCCGCGGCGAGGAGCTGGCGGGCCGCCCCCTCAACGCGTCACTCGCCCAGTGCGCGGCCGACGGCATGCGGCTGCACTTCGTCGACAGGTCGACGTACCGACGCAAGCACGAGCCCGCCGTCCTGGCCGCCCTCCAGCGCGCGACCGCCACGCAGGAGGCGTACGTCATCCCCGAAGGCGGCAGCAACGCCCTCGCCGTGCACGGTTGCGCGGCTCTGGGCGCGGAGCTGCGCGGGCACACGGACGTCGCGGCCGTGGCCTGCGGCACCGGCGGCACCCTCGCGGGCCTGGCGGCGGGCCTCGCCCCGGGGCAGCGCGCCCTCGGCATACCCGTCCTCAAGGGCGGCTTCCTGGGCGAGGAGATACGGCGGCTCCAGGACGCCGCCCTCGGCTCCCCCACACCCAACTGGAGCCTCGACGAGCGCTTCCACTGCGGCGGCTACGCCCGGGTCACCGACGCCCTCACCGCCTTCGCCGACGACTTCGAGGACCGGCACGGCCTCCCCGTGGAGCGCGTCTACGTGGCCAAGCTCCTGTACGCGCTGACCGCCCTCTCCGAAGAGGGCGCCTTCGCCCCCGGGACCACGGTCACGGCCGTCGTCACCGGCACGCCGCCCGTGCCGGGCCCGGCTCACTCCTCGACCTCCCGATAGGCCGCGGCCTCCTCCAGGTCCAGCTTCCGCAGCAGCGTCCGCAACAGCTCGTCGTCGATGCGCCGCTCGTCCCGCAGCCGGACGAACACCTCGCGCTCGGCGGCGATGGCCTCGCGCGCGAGCCTGCGATAGGTGTCGTCCGCGGTCTCGCCCGTCACGGGGTTGGGCTGGCCGAGCCGCTCCCACACGGAGTTGCGGCGCCGTTCCAGAACCGTGCGCAGACGGTCCTGGAGGGGCCCTGGGAGGCGGTTGCGCTCGTCCGCCATCAGTTCGTCCAGACGGGCCTCCGCGGCCTGTGAGGCGGCGTTCTGCGCCTGTGCCTCGGCGAGCGTCTGCGCCCGCGCGTCGGGGCCGGGCAGCCGCAGCACCCGGATCAGCCACGGCAGCGAGAGCCCCTGCACCACGAGGGTGCCGATGACGGTCGTGAAGGTCAGGAAGAGCACCAGGTTGCGGGCGGGGAAGGGCTCGCCGTCGTCCATGACGAGCGGGATGGAGAACGCGATCGCCAGCGACACGACACCTCGCATCCCGGCCCAGCTGACGACCAGCGGGCGCCGCCAGTCCGTCTCGCTCTCGCGCTCCCTGATCCGCGGCGACACCAGACGCGGCAGGTACGTCGCCGGATAGGACCACGCGAAGCGCACCACCACCACGAGGACGAAGACCCCCAGGGCGTACCAGACGGCCTGCCCCACGCTGTACTCCCCGAGGTCCCTGAGGACGATCGGGAGCTGGAGGCCGATGAGCGCGAACACCGCCGACTCCAGGAGGAAGCCGACGACCCGCCACACCGCGGCCTCCTGGAGCCGCGTCTCGAAGTCGACCTGCCAGGAGCGGTGCCCCAAGTAGAGGGCCACCACGACCACGGCGAGCACTCCGGAGGCGTGCACCTGCTCCGCGACGGCGTACGCCACGAAGGGGATGAGCAGCGACAGCGTGTTCTGCAGGAGCGCTTCCTTCAGGTGGGTGCGCAGCCAGTGGATCGGCACCATCAGAAGGAGGCCGACGCCGACGCCGCCCACCGCGGCCACCAGGAACTCCCGGATGCCGCCCGCCCAGCTCGCACCCTCGCCGACGGCCGCCGCGAGCGCCACCTTGTAGGCGGTGATCGCGGTCGCGTCGTTCACCAGGGACTCGCCCTGGAGGATCGTGGTGATGCGCGAGGGCAGCCCCACCCGCCGCGCGATCGCGGTGGCGGCGACGGCGTCCGGCGGCGCGATCACCGCCCCGAGGACGAGCGCGGCGGTCAGCGGAAGATCGGGGATCAGCAGGTACGCGAGCCAGCCGACGACGACCGTCGCGAACAGAACGTAACCGACGGACAGCAGCGCCACGGGCCGCACGTTGGCCCGCAGGTCCAGATACGAGCTCTCCAGGGCGGCCGTGTGCAACAGCGGCGGCAGCACGAGAGGCAGCACGATGTGCGGATCGAGGTGGTAGTCCGGCACCCCGGGCAGATAGGCCGCGATCAGTCCGACGCCCACCAGGAGCAGCGGTGCGGGCACCGGGGTGCGGCGCGCCGCACCCGCTACGGCGGCGCTCGCCGCGATCAACGCCACCAGTGGCAGTACGTCCATGGCAAGGCCCTCCGCCGTCCGCTCGCCCGTCGTAACCTGGCCATCATGAACGAGTGTCCGCACGTCAGCGCGCTGCCCCACCCCGAACCCGAGCCGCTGGGCGCAACCTGCCCGGAGTGCCTCGCGGCGGGCAGCCACCCCGTGCAACTGCGGCTGTGCCTGACGTGCGGGCACGTGGGGTGCTGCGACTCCTCCCCCTTCCAGCACGCGACGGCGCACTTCAAGGAGACCGGTCACCCCGTGATGCGGTCCTTCGAGCCGGGTGAAAGCTGGCGTTGGTGCTTTGTCGACGGTTCGATCGTCTGAGGCCTGGGTACGTCAACCCGACGCTCGTTCTTTCCAATTGGGCCCGCGAAACCCCTAGCCACTGTCCGTACCCGTAGGCTTACTATGAGTGACAGCAACGGGGCGGGGCCCCGGGACACGGAACTGAGCAGCGCGGTAGCGTCACCGCTGAAAGACGAGGTGCGTTACCCGAGTGACGCAGTCCGGGCCGCCGGAGAGCGGCCCCGGAGCCCCGAAAGTGCTTGTACCACCTTGGAGGTGAGGGTGTCCCAGATCGCAGGCGAGCCCGGGAATCAGGACTTCGTAGAGGTCCGCCTTCCGGCTGCGGGTGCCTACCTGTCGGTGCTGCGTACGGCCACGGCCGGCCTCGCGGCGCGCTTGGACTTCACCCTGGACGAGATCGAGGACCTCCGCATCGCGGTCGACGAGGCCTGCGCGATCCTGCTCCAGCAGGCCGTGCCCGGCTCCGTGCTCAGCTGCGTCTTCCGGCTCGTCGACGACTCGTTGGAGGTGACCGTGTCGGCCCCCACCACCGACGGCCGCGCTCCGGAGCGGGACACCTTCGCCTGGACTGTGCTCTCGGCCCTCGCGGGCAAGGTCGACTCCTCGGTCGGCGACGACAAAACCGTTTCGATCAGCCTCTACAAACAACGCGGCGCGGGACCCGGGCCGGCGTGAGGAACGGGGACGGGCCGGTGCGGGACGAAGAGCGCGGAACACCCGGCAAACACGGCACCCACGGCCTGCCCGGCCGCGGCAGGGGCGGCACGCGCCCGGTCGCGGGGCGCGGCGGTCCTACGGAGCCGGGGCCTGCCCCCGGAGGCATCCCCGAGC
This sequence comes from Streptomyces sp. NPDC053474, assembly GCF_044544845.1. Classification (NCBI taxonomy): domain Bacteria; kingdom Bacillati; phylum Actinomycetota; class Actinomycetes; order Kitasatosporales; family Streptomycetaceae; genus Streptomyces; species Streptomyces sp. NPDC053474. Next base: position 9,936 of record NZ_JBITXV010000007.1, on the reverse strand, counting down.
AGCAGGCGAGGCCCCACCCGCAGGACCCGGAGCAGCCGGGTCCGCTGACAGTGGCCGAGAAGACAGCGATGCCGGATGAGGCAGAGCCGACCGCCGAGGACGGGCTCCACGGGCCGTCCGGCCCGGGCGGGGGGCGAAAGGACCGAGTAGGCGCCGCACGCAGGGGGTCCCCCCGGGCGTCCAGCACTGGGGGCGCGACCCCAGAAGGGCGGCGGCTGGTGACGGGCGGGACGATGAGCGAGCACGAGCAGCACAGCCGGCACGATCCACAGGACCGCAGCGGCGCGCGGGCGATGTTCGTGGAACTGCGCGAGCTGACGGACGGCAGCCCGGAGTACGCGGAGCTGCGCAACCGGCTGGTCCGCATGCACCTGCCCCTCGTGGAGCACCTGGCCCGCCGCTTCCGCAACCGCGGCGAACCCCTGGACGACCTGACGCAGGTCGCCACGATCGGCCTGATCAAGTCCGTGGACCGCTTCGACCCGGACCGCGGCGTGGAGTTCTCGACGTACGCGACGCCGACGGTCGTCGGCGAGATCAAGCGCCACTTCCGCGACAAGGGCTGGGCCGTGCGCGTCCCGCGGCGGCTGCAGGAGCTGCGCCTGGCCCTGACGACGGCGACGGCCGAGCTCTCCCAGCTGCACGGCCGCTCCCCCACCGTGCACGAGCTGGCCGAGAAGCTGGCGATCTCCGAGGAGGAGGTCCTGGAGGGCCTGGAGTCGGCCAACGCGTACTCCACGCTGTCCCTGGACGTCCCGGACACGGACGACGAGTCCCCGGCCGTCGCGGACACCCTCGGCGCCGAGGACGAGGCCCTGGAGGGCGTCGAGTACCGCGAGTCCCTCAAGCCGCTCCTGGAGGACCTGCCGCCCCGGGAGAAGCGGATCCTGCTCCTGCGCTTCTTCGGCAACATGACGCAGTCGCAGATCGCCCAGGAGGTCGGCATCTCCCAGATGCACGTCTCCCGGCTGCTCGCCCGCACCCTGGCTCAGCTGCGGGAGAAGCTCCTCGTGGAGGAGTGACCGTCCCCGCGCGCGGGGACGCGCCGCACGCGGGGGCCGCGGCTCACCGCCCCGGCGAGGGGGCCGTGGCTACTTGCCGTCTTCCTGTACGGAGCCGGGCCCGCCGATGCCCAGCGCCTCGGTCGCCGCGGGGTTCACGAGGAGGACGAGCGTGGCGATCGCGATCGCCGCGAGCGCGATGCCGCCCGGGATCATCGCGCTGTCGGCCTGCAGCAGCTGCCAGGCCACCGGTAGCGCCATGATCTGCGTGATGATCGCGGGCCCCCGGGCCCACCGGCGCAGCCGCAGCAGGCCGCGCGCGGCGATCAGCGGCAGCAGCGCGAGGACGATCAGTGTGACCCCGCCGGTCGTGGCCTGCCGCGGGTTGTCGGGATCGCCCGCCAGGCCCATCACGAGCATGTACGCACCGCCGACGACGAGGGCCAGGCCCTCCAGCGCGGCGAGCGCCGCGGCGGCCGTCAGGCGCCCGGGACGCGGCCCTGTTTCCGGGGCTTCAGGGGTGGTCTTCGGCTCAGTGCTCACGCATCGAGGGTAGCCGCGGGCGGCGCCGAGGCGGGCACCGTGGGTGAGGCCCGGGCGAGACCTCGGTCTGGGCCGGGTAAAGACCGCTAGGTAGTCTGCTGCGCATGCGTGCTCTCCTCGTGGTCAATCCGGCGGCTACTACCACCAGTGCGCGCACGCGTGACGTACTGATCCACGCGCTGGCGAGCGAGATGAAGCTGGAAGCGGTGACTACGGAGTACCGCGGTCACGCCCGCGACCTCGGTCGGCAGGCCGCGGAGAGCGAGGACATCGAGCTGGTCGTCGCCCTCGGCGGCGACGGCACCGTCAACGAAGTCGTCAACGGTCTCCTGCACAACGGCCCCTCTCCGGAGGACCTGCCCCGCCTGGCCGTCGTCCCCGGGGGCTCGACCAATGTGTTCGCGCGCGCCCTGGGGCTGCCGAACGACGCCGTGGAGGCGACCGGCGCCATCCTGGACGCACTGCGTGAGGGAAGCGAACGGACGGTGAGCCTCGGCCGGGTCTCGGGCACTCCGGGGACCGAGGACGAGGCGGTCCCGGCGCGCTGGTTCACCTTCGCGGCCGGGCTCGGCTTCGACGCGGGCGTGGTCGGCCGCGTCGAACAGCACCGCGAGCGAGGCAAGAAATCGACGCACGCCCTTTACGTGCGCCAGGTGGTACGCCAGTTCCTCGGCGAGAGCGACCGCCGACACGGGGCGATCACCCTGGAGCGGGCGGGCGAGGAGCCGGTGACGGACCTCGTGATGTCCATAGTCTGCAACACCTCCCCCTGGTCCTACCTGGGCAATCGCCCCCTGTACGCCTCCCCGAAGGCGTCGTTCGACACCGGTCTCGACGTCCTCGGACTGAAGCGCCTTTCGACCGCTTCGGTGGCCCGTTACGGCGCCCAGCTGCTGCGCTCGACCCCCGAGCGGGGACCGCACGGGAAGAACGCGGTCTCGCTGCACGACCTGACGGACTTCACCTTGCATTCGAAGGCGCCTCTGCCCCTCCAGATGGACGGCGACCACCTGGGGCTGCGGACGAGCGTGACGTTCACAGGCGTACGCCGCGCACTGCGTGTGATTGTGTGAGTGGAAGGGCCTAAAGTCCTTTCACTCGAACGTTTAGGCCAGGATCCACCCCATGGAAGTACGGCTGTGACCCAGTCGACACTAAGGAATCAAAAAAAACTTTCCGGAAGGGGTTGTATCCGCCGCCGAGGTTTGCGAATCTCTAGGTGGCGATCGGGACGGCCCGCAACACCGGCCTCTACAGACCGCCAGAACCCCTCCTCTCACCACAAGGTCCACACCAGGCAACTGGGAGTCGGCCCTTCCCGCGCGGAGGGATTCGTGAAAGCGTTCACATTCACAAGCACCCTGCATGTAAGACCCAAGGAGAGGTAGCAGCCATGGACTGGCGTCACAACGCCGTTTGCCGCGAGGAAGACCCCGAGCTGTTCTTCCCCATCGGCAACACCGGTCCTGCGCTGCTGCAGATCGAGGAAGCCAAGGCCGTCTGCCGTCGCTGCCCTGTCATTGAGCAGTGCCTGCAGTGGGCGCTCGAGTCCGGCCAGGACTCCGGCGTCTGGGGTGGCCTCAGCGAGGACGAGCGCCGCGCGATGAAGCGCCGCGCCGCCCGCAACCGGGCGCGCCAGGCCAGCGCCTGACGCCCACGCCCCACGAGCCTGAGCCCGGCGGCGCGTACAGCGCGTACGCACCCCCCGCCCCCGAGCCGCAGCCGCGCAGTACCCCCGGTGCGCATCGCAACGTGAACGAGAAGCCCCGGACCCACACGGTCCGGGGCTTCTCGCTGTGCGCGCGGGCCGGGATTCCCGCCGCGCGCGGTGTCGGCTTCCGCAGTGGCGCTCCTTCGGGGGCTTTGCCGATGGGCCCCGGCGTCACTTGTCGGCGCGTACCGGAAGGTCCAGGACGACGCGCGTACCGCGCTCCGGGGCGCGGACCATGTCGAACGTGCCGCCCAGTTCGCCCTCGACAAGGGTGCGGACGATTTGCAGACCGAGATTGCCCGCACGATGCGGATCGAAGCCTTCCGGCAGGCCGACGCCATCGTCCTGGACGGTGATCAGCAGGCGGGCCTCCTTGGTGGTGCCGCCGCGCACCGCGGACACCTCGACGGTGCCGGTGTCGCCCTCGCGGAAACCGTGCTCCAGGGCGTTCTGCAGGACCTCGGTGAGGACCATCGACAGCGGAGTGGCGACCTCGGCGTCGAGGATGCCGAAGCGGCCCGTGCGGCGGCCCGTCACCTTGCCGGGCGAGATCTCCGCGACCATCGCGAGCACGCGGTCGGCGATGTCGTCGAACTCCACGCGCTCGTCCAGGTTCTGCGAGAGCGTCTCGTGGACGATGGCGATGGAGCCCACGCGGCGGACCGCCTCTTCGAGCGCCTCGCGGCCCGAGACGGAGTCGATGCGGCGCGCCTGGAGGCGCAGCAGGGCCGCGACCGTCTGGAGGTTGTTCTTCACCCGGTGGTGGATCTCCCGGATGGTGGCGTCCTTGGTGATCAACTCACGCTCGCGGCGGCGCAGTTCGGTGACGTCCCGCAGGAGCACGAGCGAACCGATGCGCGGGCCCTTGGGCTTGAGCGGGATGGCGCGCAGCTGGATCACGCCGTCGCCGCCCTCGATCTCGAACTCGCGGGGCGCCCAGCCGCTGGCGAGCTTGATCAGCGCCTCGTCCACCGGCCCCCGGGAGGGGGCGAGTTCGGCGGTCGCCTTGCCGAGGTGATGGCCCACGAGGTCGGCGGCGAGACCGAGGCGGTGGTACGCGGACAGGGCGTTCGGCGACGCGTACTGCACGATGCCGTCCGCGTCGAGGCGGATGAGACCGTCCCCCACGCGCGGGGAGGCGTCCATGTCGACCTGCTGGTCGGGGAACGGGAAGGAGCCCGCCGCGATCATCTGCGCCAGGTCGGAGGCCGACTGGAGGTAGGTGAGCTCCAGGCGTGAAGGGGTGCGCACCGTCAGCAGGTTGGTGTTGCGGGCGATGACCCCGAGGACGCGCCCTTCCCTGCGTACGGGGATGGACTCGACCCGCACGGGGACTTCCTCGCGCCACTCCGGGTCGCCCTCGCGCACGATGCGGCCCTCGTCGAGGGCGGCGTCCAGGAGCGGGCGGCGGCCGCGCGGGACGAGGTGGCCCACCATGTCGTCCTGGTAGGAGGTGGGGCCGGTGTTGGGCCGCATCTGCGCCACGGAGACATAGCGGGTGCCGTCGCGTGTGGGGACCCACAGGACGAGGTCGGCGAAGGACAGGTCGGAGAGCAGCTGCCACTCCGAGACCAGCAGGTGCAGCCACTCGAGGTCGGAGTCGCCGAGGGCTGTGTGCTGGCGTACGAGGTCGTTCATGGAGGGCACGTGTGCGAGCGTACCTGGCGGTCCGGGCGGGGCCCGGGGTCCGCTCCCCCGCGCGCGGGAGGGCGGCAGGGGCCCCGACGGGCCGCGGCGCCAGGGCGGGACCCTCAACCCGTCCCCAACACCGCAGCCCTTTGGTGCATCGACAGCCGGACTGTGCGGTAGCGGCCGCCGATTCGGGAGAAGCCGACGCGGTCAGGGCAGAGAGCGCCGGTTCCTCGGTCACCGCTCTCCTGTGCGGGGAGGGCGGAGCTTGTACCCCGCATTGTGGACTAGACCATTCTCGTCTGTCTACGTACGGGGAGATGTTTGTTGCCGTGCCGCGCGTGGGGGCCTGGGGCACGCGGTCCCGGCATGCGGAACGCGCCGAGTCGGTACGCGGAGCCCGACGGCTCAGCGCGCGGAAGCCGCCGACTCAGCGCGTGGAGGCCGCCGACTCAGCGCGTGGAGGCCGCCGCCTCGGGCACCGGCCAGGCCCGCATCGCCAGCTCCGCGACGGCCTCCAGCTCCTCGCGGGTGGCGCCGTCCCTCGACTGCTGGGACAGGCCCTGCAGGACGGCGCCCACATAGCGGGCGAGCGCCGCCGTGTCCGTGTCCCGGGGCAGCTCGCCGCTCGCGACGGCCGCCTTGATGCGGTCCTCGAACGAGGCGACGTTCGCGTTGCGCTGGTCGCGCAGGGTCTGCTCGACCTCGGGCGTCGCGCAGTTGACCGCGGCGTGGATGACGAGGCAGCCGTGCGGATGCGTCGGGTCCGTGTACTCCGCGGCCGCCTCGCGCAGCATGCGCTCGACGCCCGCGCGGACCGTCGACTCCTCCTCCAGGGCACGGGCGCCGAAGGCTCCGTACGAGACGGCGTAGCGCTGGAGGACCTCGGCGAACAGGGTCCGCTTGTCGCCGAAGGCCGCGTACAGGCTGGGCGCGCCGATGCCGAGCTCGCGGGTCAGGTCGGACACGGACGTCGTCTCGTACCCCTGCTCCCAGAACGTGCGCAGGGCTTTCTCCAGGGCCGTCTCACGGTCGAAGGAGCGGGGCCTGCCTCGCTGTTTCGTCGCCATGGGAAAAATTCTATAGCGGGCGCTAGAAAAGAGGGAGGGAGATCGGGTACGGTCTTTATGTAGCGACCGCTAGAGAAAGAGGGGGGCGCCTGGTCATGGGTGCGCTGAAGGGGAACGAGACGGGGACGGGTCTCGGGGAGACGGCGCCGGGGGCGAGCGGACCGGCAGGCACACCGGCAGGCACACCGCCGGGCACACCGGCGGCGGGACGGCTCGCGGGAAGGACCGCGCTCGTCACGGGCGGCAGCCGGGGCATCGGGCGGGGGATCGCCGAGCGGCTCGGCCGGGACGGCGCCCGCGTCGCCGTGCACTACGGCAGCAACGCGGCGGCCGCGAAGGAGACGGTGGCGGCGATCGAGCGGGCGGGCGGCTCGGCGTTCGCGATCGGCGCGCGGCTGGGGACGCCGGGAGACGCTCAGGCGCTGTGGTCGGCGTTCGACGCGCACGCCGACGGCCTCGACATCCTGGTGAACAACGCGGGGATCGGCACGTCGCGCCCCTTCGCGGACACCGACGAGGCGGAGTTCGACCGGCTCTTCGCGGTGAACGCCAAGGCGCCGTACTTCATCACGCAGCTCGGCACGGAGCGCCTGCGCGACGGCGGCCGGATCATCAACATCTCGTCCGGCGTCTCCCGCGCCGCCGTCATGCCGGACATCATGACGTACGCGATGACGAAGGGCGCCCTGGACGTCTTCACCCGGAACCTGTCGAAGGTCCTCGGCCCCCGGGGCATCACGGTGAACTCGGTCGCCCCGGGCGTCGTGGACACGGACGTCAACGCCGCCTGGCTGCGCGGCGAGGAGAACAAGGAGGCGTGGGCGGGTGCGGCGGCGCTGTCCGCCCTCGGCAAGGTCGGCACCGTGGAGGACATAGCCGACGTGGTCGCCTTCCTCGCCTCGCCGGACGGCCGCTGGGTGACGGGCCAGTGGCTCGACGCCACGGGGGGCTCGCTGGCCTGAGCGGCTCCGGCTCCAGCCCCAGCAGCGGTCCCGACCCGGTCTCGGTCTCGGCGGGGCCTCGGGCAGTCAGCGGGTCTCCGTCACCTTCGCCAGCGCCCTCGGCGCGTCGGGGTCCTGGCCGCGGGCGATGGTGACCTCGTAGGCGAGGAGTTGCAGGGGGATGATCTCCAGGATCGGCTGAAGCTCCTCGGCCACGTCCTCCGTCGGCAGGACGAATCCGGCGGACGCCTGCTCGACCTGGGCCTTGGGGCCGATGACCACCAGGTCGGCACCACGGCCGCGCAGCCGGTCGAGGACGGGCTGGAGCGCCTCCCCTCCCCTGCCGTCGGTCACCACCGCGATGACCGGCGAGATGTTGTCGACCATGGCGAGGGGGCCGTGCAGGAGGTCGGCGCCGGAGTAGGCGAGGGCGGGGATGTAGCTGGTCTCCATCAGCTTCAGGGCGGCTTCCTTGGCGGTGGGGTAGCCGTAGCCGCGAGAGGTGATCACCATGCGTTCGGCGAAGCGGTAGCGCGCGGCGAGGGTGCGGATCTCCTCCTGGCGCGCCAGGAGGTCCGCCGCGAGGCCGGGCAGGGCGCGGGCCTGGCCGCCGTCGCTCCCGCGCAGGCCCTCGACGAAGAGGTACAGGGCGAGCAGGGACGCCGTGTAGGTCTTCGTCGCCGGGAGGGCCTTCTCCGGGCCCGCGAGGATGTCGATGTGGTGCTCGGAGACGGCCGCCAGGGGCGAGTCCGGGTTGTTCGTGACGGCGAGGGTGACGGCCCCGGCCTCGCGGGCGGCCTGGGTGGAGGCCACCAGGTCCGGGGAGCCGCCCGACTGGCTCACGGTGATGACGAGGACGTCCCGGAGATCGGGCTTGGCGCTGTAGGCCGTGGTGGTGGACATGGAGGTCAGCCCGCAGGGCAGGCCGAGACGGACTTCGAGGAGGTACTTGGCGTAGAGCGCGGCGTGGTCGGAGGTGCCGCGGGCGGTGAGCAGCACGAAGCGGGGGCGCTTCGCCGCGACCTCCTCGGCGGTCCGGCGGATCCCGGTAGCGCCGACGTCGAGGATGCGCCGCAGCACGTCGGGCTGCTCGGCCATCTCCCGGGACATGATGCGGCCCGGCTGCTCGCTGTACGGGGAGGAGGGGGGCACGGTCATGCGTACCACTCTGCTCGCTCCCGGCCGGGAGCGCTCCTTGTTCGGGGGCTCGGGCAGGTGCCCTGGGGCCGGGCGGGCTCGGTGGGCGCAGGGCGTGGCGCCCTGGGGTCTGGGGGGCTCCAGCCCTGGGGGGCTCGGGCAGGTGCCCCGGGGCCCGGCGGGCTCGGGCGAGCTCCGGTGGGCTTGGGGCGCGGCTCCCTCGGGCCCCGGGGTGGCCCTAGTCCGGGGGGGGGCGGCCCAGCAGCCCCCGGCACGCCGCCCTCGGGCCCCGGCGAGCTTCGGGCACGCTGCCCCGGGCTCCGGGCAGGGCTCGGGCTCCGCTACCCGCCGCGCCCCTGTGGGCTTCAGGTGCGCTGCCCGAAGCCCCGCGGGCGGACTTCGGTGGGCTTGGGGCGCCGCGCCCTCGGGGCCGGAGGGGGGCTCCAGTCCGGGAGGGGCGGCCCAGCAGCCCCCGGCACGCCGCCCTCGGGCCCCGGCGAGCTTCGGGCACGCAGCCCCGGGCTCCGGGCAGGGCTCGGGCTCCGCTACCGCCGCGCCCCTGTGGGCTTCAGGTGCGCTGCCCCGAGACCCCGAGGCCCCAGGGGCCCCGGTGGGCCTGGGACGCGAAGCCCTCGGCCCGGGTGGGCTCCAGGCAAGCCACCCCCGCCCGGACGGAGGGCCCGGCGGGCTTCAAGGTCCGGCGCCCTCGGCCCGGGCAGGTCCAGACAAGCCCCCCCGCCCGGACGGGCCCCGGCTCCGCCGAGCCCAGCCAAGGCGGTCCGCTCTCGCCCCGGGGCGTCCCCGAAGGCGGGCCCCGTTCGCCGGGCGTGGTGGGTGGGGAGCCGGAAGCATGGGTGTGAGAGGGCTGCGCTCCCTGGGGGCAGCTCTGCTAGATTGGTCTATACCACACCGTCCCCCTTCTCCAGATCGGCAGGCCCAGCGTGGAAGTTGTCATCGTCCCGGACGCCAAGGCAGGCGGCGAGCTCATCGCGGAGGCCATGGCCGCCCTGGTGCGCCGCAAGCCTGACGCCCTGCTCGGTGTCGCCACCGGCTCGACCCCGCTGCCCATCTACGAGGCCCTGGCCGCCAAGGTCCGCGGCGGTGCCGTGGACGTGGCGCGGGCGCGGATCTGCCAGCTCGACGAATACGTCGGGCTTCCGGTCGGGCACCCGGAGTCGTACCGCTCGGTGGTGCTCCGGGAGGTCGTCGAGCCGCTCGGTCTGAGCGAGTCGGCCTTCATGGGTCCTGACGGCAGCGCCGAGGACGTCCAGGGCGCCTGCGAGGCGTACGACCGCGCTCTCGCCGAGGCGGGCGGGGTGGACCTCCAGCTGCTCGGGATCGGCACGGACGGGCACATCGGGTTCAACGAGCCCTGCTCGTCGCTGGCCTCGCGGACGCGGATCAAGACCCTGACCGAGCAGACCCGCGTGGACAACGCGCGGTTCTTCGACGGGGACATCGACCAGGTCCCGCACCACGTCATCACGCAGGGCATCGGCACGATCCTGGAGGCGCGGCACCTGGTGCTGCTCGCGACGGGCGAGGGCAAGGCGGACGCCGTGGCGGCCACGGTCGAGGGGCCGGTGGCGTCCGTCGTGCCCGCGTCGGCGCTGCAGCTGCACCCGCACGCGACAGTCGTGGTGGACGAGGCCGCGGCGTCCAAGCTGAAGCTGGCGGAGTACTTCCGGCACACGTACGCCAACAAGCCCGCGTGGCAGGGGCTCTAGGCCTCGGTCCCGGACTCGCGTAAGGCGTGGGGGGGCCCCCCCCCCGGGGGGGGGGGGGGGCGGGGGGGGGGGGGGGGGGGGGGGGGGGGGCCGGGGGGGGGGGGGGGGGGGGGGGCCGGGGGGGGGGTCTTTGCGCGCTGAGTGTGGTGGTCGCTGTCGGACTGCGGCCACAGCCAG
>NZ_JBITXV010000006.1:0-516463 GCF_044544845.1 Streptomyces sp. NPDC053474 | reverse complement strand
ATCCCGCAGCCCGAACACACCGGTGGCGGCAGCCAGTTCCTGGAGAAGGGCCAGGGTCTCGTCCGTGACCAGGTGCTTGGAGTAGTCGATGTGCAAGTCGCCGACCTGGGCCGTGTAACGCTCGGCACGGCCCGGGTCAGCGGCGAACAGCTCCCGCAGGTGCATGCCCTCGGACTTGGCGCGGTGGTCCTGGAGGGCGGCCCACTGCGGTCGCCGGGTCAGCGGGGGCGTGGTGTCAGGCATGTTGAACGGACTCCTTGGAGCCGGAGGCGTCGCCGTGCAGCGCGACGGCGTACATCTCGTCGGCGTCGAGGCGGCGGAGCTCTTCGGCGATCAGCTCGGCGGTCGAGCGGACCTTCAGGGCGAGGGTGCGCTCGGGCTGGCCGGGCAGGGACAGGGTGGCGAGGGGGCCCTCGGGGCGGTCGATGCGGATCTCTCCGTTCGCCGTGCCGAGGCGGACCGCGGTGACGACGGGTCCCGCGGTGGTGACGCGCTCGACCGGGACGCCGAGCCGGGCGCCGAGCCAGCGCGCGAGCAGCTCGGCGCTGGGGTTCTCGGCCTCGGACTCGACGGCGGCCGAGGTGATGTCGGAGCGGGCCTGGTCGAGGGCCGCGGCCAGCATGGAGCGCCACGGCGTGAGCCGGGTCCAGGCCAGGTCGGTGTCGCCGGGCGCGTAGGACCTGGCGCGGTCCGCGAGCGCGGCGAGCGGGTCCTCGACGGCGTACGCGTCGGTGATGCGGCGGGCGGCGAGGGCGCCGAGCGGGTCCTTGGCGGGCTCGTCCGGGGCGTCGACGGGCCACCACACGACGACCGGGGCGTCGGGGAGCAGCAGCGGCAGGACGACGGAGTCGGCGTGCTGGCCGACCTCGCCGTACAGGCGCAGGAGCACGGTCTCGCCGGTGCCCGCGTCGGCGCCGACCCGGACCTCCGCGTCGAGGCGGTTGCCCTGGCGGTCGCGCGGGGAGCGCGCGGTGCGCTTGATGACGACGAGGGTGCGCGAGGGGTGCTCGCGGGCCGCCTCCTGGGCCGCCTTGGTGGCGTCGTAGGCGTTCTCCTCGTCGGTGACGATGACCATCGTGAGGACCATGCCCACGGCGGGGGTCCCGATGGCGCGGCGCCCTTCGACGAGCGCCTTGTTCACCTTGCTTGCCGTGGTGTCGGTCAGGTCGATCTTCATGGCCTGCGCCAGCTCCGTCCGTCTCGTGCGAGCATTTCGTCCGCCTCGGCAGGGCCCCACGTACCGGCCGGGTACCGTGCGGGTTTGCCATGGTTGTCCCAGTGCCCCTCGATGGGGTCGAGGATGCGCCAGGACTCCTCGACCTCCTCCGTGCGCGGGAAGAGGTTGGCGTCGCCGAGCAGGACGTCCAGGATCAGCCGTTCGTAGGCCTCCGGGCTGGATTCCGTGAACGACTCGCCGTACGCGAAGTCCATCGACACGTCGCGGATCTCCATCGACGTACCCGGGACCTTGGATCCGAAGCGTACGGTCATGCCCTCGTCCGGCTGGACCCGGATGACGATCGCGTTCTGGCCGAGCTCTTCGGTGGCGGCTCCGTCGAACGGGGAGTGCGGGGCGCGCTGGAAGACGACGGCGATCTCGGTGACGCGGCGGCCGAGGCGCTTGCCGGTGCGCAGGTAGAACGGGACGCCCGCCCAGCGGCGGTTGTCGATCTCCAGTTTGACGGCCGCGTAGGTGTCGGTCTTCGAGGTGGGGGCGATGCCGTCTTCCTGGAGGTAGCCCTTGACCTTCTCGCCGCCCTGCCAGCCCTCGGCGTACTGGGCGCGCACGGTGTGCCGGTCCAAGTCGGCCGGAACACGTACGGATTTGAGGACCTTGAGCTTCTCGAGGACCAGGGACTCGGCGTCGAACGCGGCGGGCTCCTCCATGGCGGTGAGGGCCATGAGCTGGAGCAGGTGGTTCTGGATCACGTCGCGGGCGGCGCCGATGCCGTCGTAGTAGCCCGCGCGGCCGCCGATGCCGATGTCCTCGGCCATGGTGATCTGCACGTGGTCGACGTAACTCCGGTTCCAGATGGGTTCGTACATCTGGTTGGCGAAGCGGAGCGCCAGGATGTTCTGGACGGTCTCCTTGCCGAGGTAGTGGTCGATGCGGAAGACCTGCTCGGGCGCGAACACGTCGTGGACGATCGCGTTGAGCTCCTTGGCCGACGTGATGTCGTGGCCGAAGGGCTTCTCGATGACGGCGCGGCGCCAGGAGCCCTCGGGGGCGTCGGCGAGGCCGTGCTTCTTGAGCTGCCGGACGACCTTCGGGAAGAACTTCGGCGGCACGGAGAGGTAGAAGGCGTAGTTGCCGCTGGTGCCGCGCTTCTCGTCGAGCTCGTCGACGGCGTCGCGCAGCTGCTTGAACGCGGTGTCGTCGTCGAAGTCGCCGGGGATGAAGCGCATGCCGTCGGCGAGCTGCTGCCAGACCTCCTCGCGGAACGGGGTCCGCGCGTGCTCGCGCACCGAGTCGTGGACGACCTGGGCGAAGTCCTGGTCCTCCCACTCGCGCCGGGCGAAGCCGAGGAGCGAGAAGCCCGGCGGGAGCAGCCCTCGGTTGGCGAGGTCGTAGACGGCGGGCATCAGCTTCTTGCGGGACAGGTCGCCGGTGACGCCGAAGATGACGAGCCCGGAGGGGCCCGCGATGCGCGGCAGGCGGCGGTCGCGCGGGTCACGCAGCGGGTTGCGCCACGTACTGCTGGGGCTCACTTGGACTCAACTCCCTGGCCGCGCAGGCCCTGCAGACGGGTGGCGACGGTGGCGAGGAGGTCGTTCCAGGCGATCTCGAACTTGGCGACGCCCTCGTCCTCGAGCTGCTGCACGACCTCGTCGTAGGAGATGCCGAGGGCGTCGACGGCCTTCAGGTCGGCGCGGGCCTGCTCGTAGCCGCCGGTCACCGTGTCGCCGGTGATCCGGCCGTGGTCGGCGGCGGCCTTGAGCGTGGCCTCGGGCATGGTGTTGACCGTGCCCGGCGCGACCAGCTCGTCGACGTACAGGGTGTCCTTGTACGCCGGGTCCTTGACGCCGGTCGAGGCCCACAGGGGGCGCTGCTTGTGGGCGCCCGCGGCCGCCAGGACGCCTGCGCGCGCGGAGGCGAAGACCTCCTCGTAGGCCTCGTACGCGAGGCGGGCGTTGGCGAGCGCGGCCTTGCCCTTGAGCTCCTTCGCGGCGTCCGTGCCGATCTGGTCGAGGCGCTTGTCGATCTCGGAGTCGACGCGCGAGACGAAGAAGGAGGCGACGGAGTGGATGGTGGCGAGGTCGTGGCCGCGCTCGTGGGCGATCTCCAGTCCCTTGAGGTACGCGTCCATGACGGCGCGGTAGCGCTCCAGGGAGAAGATCAGCGTGACGTTGACGCTGATGCCGAGGCCGATGACCTCGGTGATGGCCGGGAGGCCCGCCGGGGTCGCCGGGATCTTGATCATGACGTTCGGCCGGTCGACGAGCCAGGCCAGCTGCTTGGCCTCGGCGACGGTGGCCTCGGTCTGGTGCGCGAGGCGCGGGTCGACCTCGATCGACACGCGGCCGTCACGGCCGCCCGTCGCGTCGTACACGGGGCGCAGGACGTCGGCGGCGGCGCGGACGTCGGCCGTGGTCATCATGCGGACGGCCTCGTCGACGGTGACACCGCGGACGGCCAGGTCGGCGAGCTGGTCCTCGTAGCCCTCGCCGGAGCCGATGGCGGCCTGGAAGATCGAGGGGTTGGTGGTGACGCCCACGACGTGGCCGTGCGTCACGACGTCGGCGAGGTCACCGGACGCGATGCGCTTGCGGGACAGGTCGTCCAGCCAGATGGAGACGCCCGCGTCGGACAGGGCCTTGAGGGGCTGCGAGGTGGGTACGGCGTTGCTCATGTTCTTCATCTTCTTTCGCGTACGTGCTGCGTAGTGGTCAAGCGCGGGCGGCGGCCAGGGATTCCCTGGCCCGCGCGGCGACGTTCTCGGCGGTGAAGCCGAACTCGGCGAAGAGCGTGGCGGCGTCCGCGGAGGCGCCGAAGTGCTCCAGGGAGACGACGCGTCCGGCGTCGCCGACATAGCGGTACCAGGTCAGGGCGATGCCCGCCTCGACGGCGACGCGCGCCTTGACGGACGGCGGCAGGACGCTGTCGCGGTACTCCTTCGGCTGCTCCTCGAACCACTCCACCGACGGCATGGACACGACGCGGGTCGCGATGCCCTCGGCCTCCAGGCGCTCCCGGGCCGCGACGGCGAGCTGCACCTCGGAGCCGGTGGCGATCAGCAGGACGTCCGGGGTCTGCTTCGACGCCTCGGCGAGCACGTAACCGCCCTTCGCCGCCGCCTCGTTGGCCTCGTACGTCGGCACGCCCTGCCGGGTGAGGGCCAGGCCGTGCGGGGCGGGGTCGACGGAGCCGCGGCGCAGGATCTCGCGCCAGGCGACGGCCGTCTCGTTGGCGTCGGCGGGGCGGACCACGTTCAGGCCGGGGATGGCGCGCAGCGAGGCGAGGTGCTCGACCGGCTGGTGGGTGGGGCCGTCCTCGCCGAGGCCGACGGAGTCGTGGGTCCAGACGTAGGTGACGGGCAGCTGCATCAGCGCGGACATGCGGACCGCGTTGCGCATGTAGTCGGAGAACACCAGGAAGGTGCCGCCGTAGACGCGGGTGTTGCCGTGCAGGGCGATGCCGTTCATCTCGGCGGCCATCGAGAACTCGCGGATGCCGAAGTGCACGGTGCGGCCGTACGGGTCGGCCTCCGGCAGCGGGTTGCCCTCCGGCAGGAACGAGCTCGTCTTGTCGATGGTGGTGTTGTTGGAGCCCGCCAGGTCGGCGGAGCCGCCCCACAGCTCGGGGATGACCGGGCCGAGGGCCTGGAGGACCTTGCCGGACGCGGCGCGCGTGGCGACCTTCGTGCCCGCCTCGAACACGGGCAGCGCCTGCTCCCAGCCCTCGGGCAGGCGGCCCGCGATGACCCGGTCGAGCAGCGCGGAGCGCTCGGGGTTGTCGGCGCGCCAGGCGGCGATCCGCTTGTCCCAGGCGGTGTGCGCCTCGGCGCCGCGGTCCAGGGCCGCGCGGGTGTGGGCGATGACGTCGTCGGCGACGGCGAAGGACTCCTCGGGGTCGAAGCCGAGGAGGCGCTTGGTGGCGGCGATCTCGTCGGCCCCCAGGGCGGAGCCGTGGGACGCCTCGGTGTTCCGCGCGTTCGGCGCGGGCCAGGCGATGACCGTGCGCATCGCGATGAAGGACGGCCGCTCGGTCTCGGCCTTGGCGGCGGCGAGCGCCTCGTACAGGGCGTGGACGTCGATGTCGCCGTCGGCTCGCGGGGTGACGCGCTGCACGTGCCAGCCGTAGGCCTCGTAGCGCTTGAGGACGTCCTCGGAGAACGCGGTCTGGGTGTCGCCCTCGATGGAGATGTGGTTGTCGTCGTAGAGGAAGACGAGGTTGCCGAGCTTCTGGTGGCCCGCGAGGGACGAGGCCTCGGCGGAGACGCCCTCCTCCAGGTCGCCGTCGGAGACGATCGTCCAGATGGTGTGGTCGAAGGGGCTCGTGCCCCGGGGCGCCTCGGGGTCGAACAGGCCGCGCTCGTAGCGGGCGGCCATGGCCATGCCGACGGCGTTGGCCGCGCCCTGGCCGAGCGGCCCCGTGGTCGTCTCGACCCCGGCGGTGTGCCCGTACTCGGGGTGTCCCGGCGTGCGGGAGCCCTGGGTGCGGAACGCCTTGAGGTCGTCGAGGTCCAGCTCGTAGCCCGCGAGGAAGAGCTGGGTGTACAGGGTGAGGCTGGTGTGGCCGGGAGACAGCACGAAGCGGTCGCGGCCGGTCCACTCCGGGTCGGCCGGGTCGTGCCGCATGACCTTCTGGAAGAGGGTGTACGCGGCGGGCGCGAGGCTCATGGCCGTGCCGGGGTGTCCGTTGCCGACCTTCTGCACGGCGTCGGCCGCCAGGAGGCGGGCGGTGTCGACGGCACGCTGGTCGAGGTCGGTCCACTCGAAGGGGCCGAGGGTGTCGGGTGTCTGCGTGCTCATCTGTCTGAATTCCTTCGCATCCGTGAGTCGTCTTTCGTGCCGAAGGCACTGCCCGCCGAGGACCAAAGCCCCTGGTCGAGCCACCTACGACGGTAAAGGTCATACTTTTGGCGAGGGAGGTGCCCCCGTGCCAGCGTTGGGTGAAAATGGGACACGCACACCGGTCAGGGTCTCCGTGAGGTCCCTTTGAGCCAAGGACAGTGGATGACGGAGCGGGGCGGCGCACGGACGAGCGCACATCTGGGGGCCGCGGAGCACATCCGTACCTACCCCTTCGACCCGAGCGCGAGCGTCTCCGGGGTCGGGATGCAGGTCGGCCCGATGGGCACCGACGGCCCCTGGGCGGGTGGCGTCGGCCTGTCGCGGCGCGTGCACCGCATCGACTTCCACGTGCTGCTCTTCTTCCGCGAGGGCCCGGTCCGCCACACCATCGACTTCGCGGAGTACGCGGTCGGCGCGGGCGACGTCCTGTGGATCAGGCCCGGCCAGGTGCACAGCTTCTCGGCGACCGACCGGTACGTCGGCACCGCGCTCACCATGCGGCCCGGCTTCCTGCCGCGCGCGACCGTGGAGGCGACCGGTCTGTACCGCTACGACCGCCCGCCGCTGCTGCGCCCGGACGGGGCCCAGCGCGCCGCGATCGACGCCTCCCTGGAGCAGTTGCAGCGCGAGTACCTGGACACGGCGACGCTGCCGCCGAGCCTGCACACCTCGGTCCTCCGGCACTCCCTCACGGCCCTCATGCTGCGGGTGGCGCACGTCTCCGCGCAGGCCGCGGCGGACGAGTGCAGGCCGCAGCCGGACACCACGTTCACGCGGTTCCGCACGGCGGTCGAGCAGGGCTTCACGACCAACCACAGCGTCAGCGCCTACGCCGACGAGCTCGGCTACTCGCGCCGCACGCTCGTGCGCGCGGTGCGCGCCGCCACCGGCCAGACCCCGAAGGGCTTCATCGACCGCCGCGTGATCCTGGAGGCGCAGCGCCTGCTCGCCCACACCGACCTGCCGGTGGGCCGCATCGGCGCGGCCGTCGGCTTCGCGGACTCGGCGAACTTCTCGAAGTTCTTCCAGCAGCACACCGGGCGGACCCCGGCGGCGTTCCGCTCGGAACAGGCCTGAGGCGCCCCGGAGCGCCGCGAAGCGGACGTCCAAGTCGTGGCCGCCGCCAAAGAGAAGGTCACTCACCGACCTATGATGCGATCCCGGCCCTCCACCTGCTTGGAGAAGACGCATGACGGATGCGAGCACCGGCCTGGTGGTCGTGAACAGGGTGATGTCCCTGGACGGCTTCATCGCCGGTCCCGGCCACACGATGGACTGGATCTTCGAGCACATGACGTCGGCGACGTTCCCGGAGGTCATGGCGGCCACGGGCGCCATGCTCATCGGCCGGGGCACGTACGAGGTCGGCAAGCGCATGTCCGAGGAGAACACCGCCTACGACGGCGGGGCGCGGTTCGTCCTCACCCACCGCCCGCCCGCCGATCCTGACCCCCACGTCACCTTCCTCACCTGCGACATCGAGGAGGCCGTGGCCACGGCACGCCGCGCCGCCGGTGACAAGAACCTGGAGATCCTCGGCGCCGACGTGGCCGCCCAGTGCCTGCGGCGCGGCCTCGTCGACGAGATCCTGGTGTACGTCCTGCCGGTGCTGCTCGGCGACGGCGTCCGCTTCGCACCGCCGGGCCTGGACCGGATCGACCTGGAGCCGATCGGCAGCCTCCACTCGGGCGGGGTCACCATGTTGCGCTTCCACGTGCGCAAGTAGCGGTGGCCGCTTCGCCGGTCAGGACTACTCCCCGGGGCTGACCTTCAGCACCGGCATCGCCGGGGTCGGTGTGCTTTCGGGGAGGCGCACGGTCAAGTGCTGCGGGCCGCGTTCGAATTCCAGCGGGTCGGGGTGGCCGAGCAGACGCACGGCGCCGATCCGCTGGTTGTAGAGCGTCAGGTCCTGGCCCAGGGAACGCACGTGGATCCGGCCGTCCTGGGTGCCGCCGAGCGCCGTGACGTACAGGTGCTCGTCCCGCGTCGTGAACCGCGGGTCGGCGGGGCCGTAGCCGGGCTGGTCGTTCTCGGTGAACTGCCCTTCCTTGACCCGCGCGGGCCCTTCGCCGTAGACGACCCACGGTCGGCTTGCGTAGATCGCCTCACCGTTGACCGCGAGCCACGCGCCGATCTCTCGCAACAGCTCCGCCTCTGCCTCCGGAATGCTGCCGTCCGCCTTCGGGCCGACGTTGAGCAGCAGGCACCCGTTCTTGCTGACCACGTCCACGAGGAAGGCGAGCAGATCGGTGCCGCTCTTGTAGTCGTGCCCTTCGACATGGCCCCAGGAGGTGCGCGAGACCGCGGTGTCCGCCTGCCACGAGGCGGCCTTGTTGTAGTAGGAGGCAGCGGGCTTGGGCAGGTAGGGCTTGAACGCGGGCTGGTGGATCCACCAGTCGAAGTACAGCAGCTGCGGCTGGTAGCGCTCGACCAGTTCAGCGGTGCGCGCGAGCCAGTCCTCGAGGTACTGCGGGCTCGGCGGCAGCTCCTGAGGCTGGGCCGGGCCGTAGAGGTCGGCGTGGCGGCCGGCACGCACATCGGAGTCGAACCCCATGCCGCCGTTCAGGAACCACCAGTGCTCGGCCCGGTGCGTCGACAGGCCGAACACCATCGACCGCGCCCGTACCGCGGCCGCCAGTTCCCCGACGACGTCCCGCTGCGGGCCCATGGCGACGGCGTTCCACGGGTTGAGAGCGCTGGCGTACATGGCGAAGCCGTCGTGGTGCTCGGCCACCGGCACCATTCGTTCCCGAACGCCGGGACACAGTACGGGCCCCAGTCGACGGTGTTCAGAAGGTCGGTCACGGTCGTCATCGAGATCCTCCGGAAACGTAGTCGAACCATGCGAAGCGAACCGTGCCGACTGTCGCGTACATCCCGATCACCCGGCCGGTGAAGCCGCCCGCCACTTCGGTGGACAGGTATCGGCCGTCGAGGGTGGCCAAGTCCGTGGCGGCGCCGCCGGGTTCGGCCACGCCGAACGACACGGTGTCCGGTCCGCCGCGCGGCCCCCGCGGCCGCTGCTCGGCGATGCGGACGGTGAGCTCGAACGTCCCGGCCGACACCGGCCGGGACGCCACGACTGTGCGCAGCGGGCCGATGCGCGCCACCACCCGCACCTCGCCGTCAACGGCTTCGATCCCGTAGTGGTGGTGCTCGTCCAGCCGGACCGCCAGGCCGCCTTCGCCCTCCGTCGCGTCGATCAGCGCGCTGGCAAAGCACGACAGGTGCTGCTGGCGGCGGCCGACGAAGACGACGTCATCAGCGTCCAGCGACGCCCCTCTCGCCCGCAGGGTCAACCAGCCAGGCCGGTCCCGCGTGGTGACCAGTTCCTCGGGCCGGTCGCGCAGCGAGATCCAGTGCGGCCGGAGCGCGGTGCCGTCGAAGTCATCACGGACCGGCTCGGCCACCGGCTCGTCCAGCGGCCACGGGATCCCCGACAGGTCCGTGACGACCTCGCCGACGACCGGCCAGCCGTTGGTCCACTCGACGGGGGCGAGGAACGTTTCGCGGCCCAGGACGTGCCATCCGGGCGTGCCGCCGCCGGGCCGGGTCCCGAGGAATGCCAGCCACCACGAGTCGTCAGGGCCCTGCACCAGATCCGCATGGCCGGTGCTCTGCACCGGATGCTCGACGCCGCGGTGGGTGAGGATCGGGTTGGCCGGGTTCGGCTCGAACGGTCCGCTCGGCGTCGGCCCCCGCGCGATCGACACGGCGTGCCCGCGTTCGGTGCCGCCCTCGGCGATCATCAGGTACCAGTACGCGCCGATCCGGTACAGGTGCGGGGCCTCCGGCGCCTTGGCACCGCGCGTGCCCGACCACACCCGCGCGGGCTCACCGAGGGCTTTGCCGGTCTCAAGGTCCAGACGCACCTGCGCCACACCGGCCACGGTGCACCAGCAGGTGCCCTCCTCATCCCACGCCAAGTCCGGGTCGATGCCGGGCACTGCGGGCAACATCACAGGATCGGACCAGGGGCCTGCTGGGTCGGTGGCGGTGACCAGCAGGTTCCCGCCCTCGCTGACATTCGTGGTGATCAGCCGGAACCGGCCGTCGTGATGCCGGAGCGTCGGGGCGTAGATCCCGCCGGACGACGAGGCCCGCGACAACCGCAGCTGGCTCGGGCGATCCAGCACGTTGCCGATCTGCCGCCAGTTCACCAAGTCGCGGCTGTGGAAGATCGGCACCCCGGGGAAGTACTCGAAGCTGGAACAGGCGAGGTAGTAGTCCTCCCCCACCCGGCAGACGCTCGGGTCGGGGTGGAACCCCGGAACGATCGGGTTCGAAGCGGTGTTGCCCACGATCAACCCCTTCGGAGAGCAGTGGAAAGCACGGAACGTCTCGTCAGTCGTCGTCGGGCACGGGCGTGAGGGTCAGCATGAACTCGGCCGCGCGCAGTCAGTTGGTGCTGTGGGAGACTCGCCGATCAGTAGATGCGCGTGTCCGTCAGCGCGGTGTCGGCCCGCACGAGGACCGGAATGCGTTCCAGCGGTGCGGGAAGCTCAACCGTCCGGCCACCCCCGTGAGTTCTCCCGCTCGCGGCGTCGATCCAGTGCGCACCGCGCGGCAGATAGACCGGCCGACTGCGAACACCGGCCTCGGCGACCGGCGCGACCAACAGATCGGGGCCGAGCAGGAATTGGTCCTCCACGTCCCACGCGGCCTCGTCGGCGGGGAACTCGAAGAAGAGTGGCCGCATCGGGGGCTCGCCCGTGGTGTGGGCCGCTTGCGCGAGTCGGTGGATGTACGGTCGCAGGCGTTCGCGCAGCAGCAGATGCTCGCGCAGAATCGCGTAGGCCTGCTCGCCGTAGGACCAGACTTCGTTCGGTCCTCCGGTCATCCGCGTGGTGAACGGCTGGTGGGGTTCCCGGTCGCCGTGCAGGCGCATGATCGGCTGGAACGTGCCGTACTGGAACCAGCGCACCAGCACCTCTTGATAGGCCGGGTCCTGTGGGTCGCCCCCCATGAAGCCGCCGATGTCGGTGTTCCACCAGGGGATCCCGCTCAGGGCGACGTTCAGTCCGGCGCGGATCTGGGTAGCCAGCGACGCGAACGTCGGATCGATGTCGCCCGACCACAAGGCGGCGCCGTACCGTTGGCTACCGGCCCAGGCCGAGCGGACCAGGGAGAACGGCCGGTCGTTGCCCGCCGCGCGCAGGCCGTCCGCGACGGTGCGAGCGGTCGACAGCCCGTAGGCGTTGCCGACTTCGGGGCCTGGCCCCGCCTGATAGACGGCTCGGCGGGCCAGGTCCGGCGGCAGGTCCGGCTCGCAGGCGTCGAGCCAGTAGGCGGCCACGCCGATCTCGTGATAGCTGGTACGCAGCCGCTCCCACTGCAAGCGCCGGGCCTCGGGGTTGGTGGGGTCCAGGTACGCCATCGGCGCGTAGGGATCGTCGTCGCCGCGGGCAGGCCAGGGGTGGCGCAGCAGACCGCCGTCGCTGTCCCGTACCAGGCCGTCGATCGCGCGCAGCGGCTCGAATCCGGAACTGTCCGATGCGACGGTCGGCCACACGGAGACGGCCAGCTTGACGCCGAGCGTGTCCAGTTCCTTGACCATCGCGGACGGCTCCGGCCACTCGGCGCGCTCGAAGTCCCAGTCGCCCATCTTCGGCCAGTGGAAGAAGTCGCACAGCATCGCTGACAACGGCAGCTCGCGCCGCCGGTATGCGCGCGCCACCTCAAGCAACTCCTCCTGCGTGCGGTAGCGCAACTTGGACTGCCAGAACCCGCTGGCCCACTCCGGCAGCAGGGGTGGATGCCCGGTGGCGTCCGCGTACGCGGCCATGACCTGGGCCGGGGTGTCACCCGCGGTGATCCAGTAGTCGATCTGCCGGGACTGGTCGGCCACCCAGCGGGTCGCGTCGGCGCCGAGCTCCACCCGGCCCATCGCGGGGTTGTTCCACAGGAGTCCGTAGCCGCGCGAGGAGTACAGGAACGGGATCGTCGCGACCGTGTTGCCCTGCACCAGATCGATCACGCAGCCCTTTTGGTCGAGCTTGCCGTGCAGGTGCTGGCCGAGGCCGAAGATCCGCTCGCCGTCGTAGGCCTCGAATGCCTGCTCGACCTGGTACGTTCCGGCGCCGCGTGGGGAGTGGACCCGCGGCCCGGGACTGGCGGTGTACGGACGCTTCTCGGCCAGCAGCTCGCGCGCCGGGGTGCCGACGGCGGTGTGGGCGTCCGCTGCGGTGCCTGCGGGATCCGCCCTCCGCAGGAAGCGCAGCCGACCGTCCGCGTCGGCCTCGACGGTGATCCGTCCGTTGACGAGGCGGGCCGTGCCGTCGTCGTGCACGGTGATACGCACCGGCTGAGCCTCTGGGGGTGAGTCAAGGGCCCAGTCGAGGTCCTGGACGAGCGCGTCGGGCGCGGCGCGCACCCGCACCGCGTGCTCGCCCCAGGGCTCGACGCGGAGGACTTCGTTCTGCGTGTGCCATTCGAGCGAGGAACCTCTCCGCAGGAACATCGGTTCACCTTCAGTCGATTGCTGCTGAGATGAGGTGGTTGGGGTCAGGCGGTCGAGCCGGTGACCGTGGTGCCCGACTTGGTGACGGTGTAGGTCGTCTTGGCGCCGCTCCTGTAGTAGAAGGTGAGCGTCACGGGCACGCCGTCGTTGATCGCTTTGAGGAACTCGGGCGTCATGGTGAGGGTGTTGCCCGCGGCGTCCGGAACGAACGAGGTTCCGTACTCCTGGTACGTCGTCCAGGGCGCCGGGCCTGCGCCGCTGCCGTCGGCGTACTTGGCTTCCATCTCCGCCAGTACGTCGCCGTTGAACCGGGTGGGGATGACCAGGCCCTTGTCGGTGTCTCCGGTCGCCTTCGCCTGGGTCACCGGGCCGTGCGTGATGACGTCGATGGTCCAGGGCACTCCCGCGGAGAACCGGACCGTCAGCGTCGAGTCGACGCCGTACTCGCGGTTGCCGACCAGCCGGGCGACCGTCGCGGCCGTCAGCGTCAGCTGGTCGCCGTCGACGGTGTAGTCCTTGCCCTTGACCAGCATCCAGTCGCCCGAGCTCAGTCCCTTGAACCTGGTGCCGTGGAGGTTGAGGCCGATCTTCCGTGACGTGATCGGGCCGGACTTGGGCACGAACAGCTGGTCCGAGGACGCCGTGCCGGAGCGTGTCCTCCAGCTCGACCGGATCAGCGCCCACAGGGCCGGGTCGCGGGGCTGGAACGTGCTGCGGTTGATGAAGTTGCCGACGTCCCACAGCGCGGTGGTCACGTGGTGGATCCGCGCCTCGTAGGCGAACATCTCGAAGAACTTCTTGCCTTCGCCCGGGTTGATGGCGTTGTAGTCGTTCCACCAGATCGGGTACTTGAAGGTGCCCCACTCGCCCATGTACACCGGGACGCCCTTGGCGACGAACGTCTTGTAGATGCGGGAGTACAGGTCGAGCATGTCCTGCTGCACCCGGGCGTCGAAGGTGTCGTATCCGGCGATGTTCACGGTGAACGGCCAGAAGCCGTAGTTGTGCACGGTGGCGACCAGGTTCGCGTCGTGCAGGGACGCGATCTCGGCGGCCAGGGCGTCCATTCCGTCCTGGTCGTTGTTGATCGGGAACAGGACGAGCAGACGGGTGGCGTTGCGGCCGCCGGAGTGGCGTACGACGTCGAAGAACTCCGTTTGCAGCTCGTCCAGGAGCTTGCTGCTCTGGGCGGGCGTGGCGTTCTTGAACTGCGGCTCGTTGACGCCCTCGAACAGCAGCTTGCGCGGCGCGTCCTTGAACGCGGTCGCGATCTGGCTCCAGGTCGCCTTGAACCGCGCCACCACGTCGTCGTGATCGGTGGCCATCTTCTCGATCCACTGCCACGAGTCGTGATGCACGTTCAGATCGACGGAGAGCCCGTCCTCGACGGCCCAGTCGACCACCTGCTTGACTCTGGACATCCACTTCGGGTCGATGGTGTATGGCGCGGTGGCGGACTGGTGGCCGCTCCAGGTCACCGGTATGCGCACGCTGCGGAAGCCCTGCGCCTTCAGGGTGTCGAAGAGCTGCTTGGTGATCAGCGGCTGGTCCCACGAGGTCTCGTCCGGAATGGCGTCCATCGTGTTGCCCACGTTGAAGCTGGGCTGCATGGCCGCGACCGCGTCCATCGCCGGGTTGCGGGGTGCGGGCAGGACGGCGTCTCGCCTGGTGCTGTCGGCCGCGGCCGACGCGTCGGCGGGCAGCGTACCCGCACCCAGGACCGTGCTGACGAGAAGGATCACGCTGGCCGTGCCTGCGGCGAACCGCCAACGGGTTGCTGTTGCTTGTCGTCGAACGTGCCGCACGCTTTCCTCCATCGGGGTTGACGGGCAGGTCGGCGACGGGCGGCTCGGGGTGCGTGGCGGCGGTACTCACCTGAGAGGTCCCTTGTAGGAGGCCGAATGAGAAGGCGTGGAAAGCGTGGGCAGCTCGGGGCCCTGGTGGCGTACAGCTTTCCTCGGTCGCACGGTCGCACAGTCACGTTGTCGAAGCGCTTCGACATTGGCATGGCGCTGAGTCGTGCGTCAATCACATGTCGTTCAGTTGTCGCAAGTCGCTTGGTCGGCATTGGCGTCGCCCTGAAGGGCAGCCCAGGCGCGGGAAGGTGACGTGGAGACCTTGTCTCCAGCCGATTCGAGCACTCCTGTTACCGGAACGTGACCTGACGGCCTGTTGTCGTGTCCGGTAACGCGGCCCTACTGTCACCCAACGTCGAAGCGCATCGATTCGGATTTCCTCCGCCCTCCCGACGTCAGGCCGCCGGACGGCTCAGCGTCGGCCCGCCCGCCGGTCGGGTCCACGAAGACGAAGGGCCGCAACGACATGAGCCTTGAGATGAACCGCCGAGTCGTCCTGACGGCGAGGACTGGGGCACCACGTCCCCGGTGACCACACTCCCCTGGTCCTACGCCAATCCGCTGGCCAACGCCCGTACGAAGGCACCGACATGACCACACGCAGCATCACCGACCGCCTGGGCGGGCTCGCCTTCGGCGGGGACTACAACCCCGAGCAGTGGGACGGACCGGTCTGGAAGGAGGACGACACGCTCATGCGCCAGGCCAGGGTCAACCTGGCCACCATGGGTGTCTTCTCCTGGGCCCTGCTGGAACCGGAGGAGGGACGCTACGACTTCGCCTGGCTCGACGCCCACATCGACCGCCTGCACGCGAACGGCGTGGCCGTCGACCTCGCCACCCCGACGGCCTCCCCGCCGCCCTGGTTCAGCCTCGCGCACCCCGACGCGCTGCCGGTCACCCCGGACGGCACCCGCCTCACCCACGGCAGCCGCGACACCTACTGCCTCACCGCGCCCGCCTACCGCGCTGCGGCCCGCCGGATCGCCTCCGCCCTGGCCGAGCGGTACGGCGACCACCCCGCCCTCGCGCTGTGGCACGTGCACAACGAGTACGGCACGCTCTGCTACTGCGACCACACGGCCGCGGCCTTCAGGGTGTGGCTGCGCGCCCGCCACGGCTCGTTGGACGTCCTCAACGAGGCCTGGGGGACAGCGTTCTGGAGCCAGCGCTACGCCTCCTGGGAGCAGGTGCTGCCGCCGCGTGCGACGCAGTGGCACAAGAACCCCGGCCAGGCACTGGACTTCCACCGCTTCTGGTCGGACGAGATCATCGCCGCCTATGGCGAGCAGCGCGACGCGATCCGCGCACACAGCGACCGGCCGGTGACGACCAACCTGATGCTCCCCGCCTACCAGAACGTCGACCTCTGGGCCCTCGCCCGCGAACTCGACGTCGTCACATCCGACCAGTACCCCAGCTCACCCGGTCTGGACGCCGCCGCCGACGCCGCGTTCCACGCCGACCGCACCCGCTCCCTGGCCGACGGCAGCCCCTGGCTGCTGATGGAGCAGGGCACCAACACCGTCTACGACGGCGACCGGGTCCTCGCCAAGGAGCCCGGGGAGATCATGCGTCACACCCTCGGGCACATCGCTCGCGGTTCGGAGGGCGCCCTCTTCTTCCAGTGGCGGCAGTCCCGGGCGGGCGCCGAGATGTGGCACTCGGCGATGGTCCCGCACGCGGGCCCCGACAGCCGGATCTTCCGCGAGGTCACGCGGGTCGGCGAGGCGGTCGCCCGGCTCGGGGAGCTGGCGGGCTCGACCGTCACCGCGCAGGTGGCCGTCCTCCACGACGCGGACGCCTGGTGGGCGCTGAGTACGGACGGCCTGCCCTCCCCCGACCTCAGCTACCACGAGGCACTGGGCCGAGCACACCGAGCTCTGTGGGACGCGGGCGTCACGGTCGACTTCGCCCAGCCCGAACACGAGTTGGGCCGTTACCGGCTCGTCATCGCGCCTGCCCTGTTCCTGATGTCCGACGCGTGCGCCGAGAACCTGCGCCGTTACGTCGAGGAGGGTGGGACACTGCTCGTCCAGCACGCGAGCGGATACGTCGACGAACGCCTGCACGCCCGGCTGGGCGGCTATCCCGCCGGGCCGCTGCGCGAGACGCTGGGCGTCCGCGTCGAGGAGTACCGACCGCTGCGGCGCGAGGAGCGGATCGCCCTGTCGGACGGCTCGTACGGTGTCAGCTGGAGCGAGTCCGTGCGCGCCGAGGGCGCGGAGACGCTCGCCGCCTACACCCACGGCATGCTCACGGACAGCCCCGCGCTCACCCGGCGCCGCTACGGCACCGGGCAGGGCTGGTACCTCTCGACCCGCCTGGAGGAGGCGGACTACGGCGCCCTGGTCCGCCGACTGCTGAAGGAAGCCGACGTCGAACCCGAGCTACCGGGTCTGCCGCCCGGTGTCGAAGCCGTCACCCGGCACGCGCCCGACGGCCGCCGCTGGCACGCCCTGATCAACCACCGCACCGACACCCTGCCCCTGCCGGAGCCCGCCCACGACCTGCTGACCGGTTCCGTGATCCACGAGCTGCCGCCCGGCGGCTGCGCGGTGCTCGCACGAGGGGCGTCCGGCAGCTGATACCCCCACGCGACCGCTCGTCGCCGGGTGCCGCCGCTTCGGCCTTGCCTCAGCCGGGAGCTCCGCCCAAGTCGCCATCCTCTCAGCGGCGTACCCGGGGCATGCCCAGGCCGATCCACGAGATGATCTCGCGCTGGATCTCGTTGTTGCCGCCGCCGAAGGTGAAGATGACCGCGGAGCGGTAGCCGCGCTCCAGTTCGCCGTGGAGGACCGCGCCCGCGGAGCCCTCCTTCAGGGCGCCCGCGGCGCCCACGACCTCCATCAGCCAGGCGTAGGCGTCGCGGCGCGCCTCCGAGCCGTAGACCTTGACGGCGGAGGCGTCCTGGGGAGTGAGCGTGCCGTCCTGGACGGCGTGCACCATCTGCCAGTTGAGGAGCTTCATCGCGTCCAGCTTCAGATGGGTCCGGGCCAGGCGGCGGCGCACCCAGGGCAGGTCGATGACGCGGCGGCCGTCGGCGAGCTTGGTGCCCGCGGCCCAGTGGCGCACGTCGTGCAGGGCGCGGATCGCCATGGTGCCGTGCGCGGCGAGGGTGACGCGCTCGTGGTTGAGCTGGTTGGTGATGAGCCGCCAGCCCTTGTTCTCCTCGCCGACGCGGCGACTCGCGGGCACCCGGACGTCCTCGTAATAGCTGGCCGTGGTGTCGTGCCCGGCGAGGGTGCTGATGACGGTGCAGGAGTAGCCGGGGTCGGTCGTCGGTACGAGGAGCATGGAGATGCCGTGGTGCGGGGGCGCGTCGGGGTCGGTGCGCACGGCGAGCCACACCCAGTCGGCGGTGTCGCCGTTGGTCGTCCAGATCTTCTGCCCGTTGACCGTGTAGTGGCCGGTGGTCTCGTCGCCCTCGCGCACCGCCCGCGTCCTGAGGGAGGCGAGGTCGGTGCCCGCGTCGGGCTCGCTGTAGCCGATGGCGAAGTCGATCTCGCCGGAGAGGATCCTCGGCAGGAAGTACGCCTTCTGCTCGTCGGTGCCGTACCGCATGAGGGTCGGGCCGACGGTGTTGAGCGCCATCAGCGGCAGCGGGACACCGGCCTGGGCGGCCTCGTCGAAGAAGATGAACTGCTCCATGGGCGTGAGTCCGCGCCCGCCGTACTCCTCGGGCCAGCCCACGCCGAGCCAGCGGTCGGCGCCGAGGCGGCGGATCGTCTCGCGGTAGAACCGCTTCTGCGCGGCGCGGTCGCCGAACCGGGCGGTCGCGCGGTCGGGCACGAGCTCGGCGAAGTACGTACGCAGTTCGGCGCGCAGCCGCTGCTGCTCGGGCGTGTATGCGAGGTGCACGGCCCCTCCTGGCGGTCCGTTGCCGGGGCGGCCCTGGCGCCGCCCCCGGCGCCACCGCACGGCGGCGGCCCGGCTTGACGGCGGTCACAGTAGAACGTGTTCCAGTAAGGGGGAAGAGCGATGACGGAACCGTCCACCACGGTGTGCTCCGGCAGCTCGCCCGGCCCCGGCAGGACCACCGCGCCAGGCGGGTTCCCCGGCGCCATGTCCGCGGCAAGGACCTGGCTCTGCGCGGAACTGCCCTGGTAGACGACGTCCAGTCGGCAAGTGGGGTGACCAAGCCCGTCGCCTCCCGCGCCCAGCGCACCCCGGCGACCATGCCCGCGCCGGGCGGGACCAGACAGACGGCGAAGACAGCGAGGGGGCGGCACGGGGGACGAGCGCGGCGCCGCGCTCGTCCCGGCCCCCTTCCCGGCCCTCGATACCGGTAACAGGGCCAGTACCCCACGGACACGGCCCCGCGCTCGGCGGACAGGCCTCAGTACTTCACCACGCGATTGTCCGTCTCGGACAGGAGCGCCGCCCATTCCGACGCGCTGACCTCGATGGTCTCGGTCGGTGGGCCGGGCGAGAGGATCAGGCGCGGCTCTTGCTCGATGGCGCTGTCGATCAGCAGGGTGACCTGCGGTGGCAGGCCGAGGGGAACGGCGCAGCCGGGCTCGCAGCCCGTGACGGCCTGCAGTTCGTCCCCGGAGGCGATGGAGAACTTCTCCCCCAGGGCCGCCCGAGCCCTGGCGGTGTCGAGCCGCTACCCCTCCACGGAGACGAACATCGTGTGGCGTCCGCTCTTGCCGCGCAGGAACAGCGACTTGGTCTCCGTCCCGGTCAGCTGGAAGCGCTCCCTGACCTGTGCGGCGGTCTCGTAGTCCAGGACGGCCTCATGCACATGGGGCGAGAAGTCGACTCCGGACCGGGCGAACACCTCCACGACGCGCTGCCGGACCTCGTCGGCGGTGGGCTGCTCATCGGCTGACCTCTGATCGTCCACCATGGGCCAATCATTCCTTTCGCACGACCTGATAGCCGGTCAGATCACCCGGAGCCCTACCGTCCTCCAGCCCATTCCTAGCGAACACGCCTGAGGAAGCAGACGAGTTGACCGCGGTCGCGTCGACGCGGCGCGAGCGCGGACCACTTCTCCGCGCAAGCCTCAGTTTCGGACAGCACCTTGATTTAGACATTGTCTCGGTTTGGTCACGAGGCATGAAGGGCCTGAACGCCGCCGGTCGAGGCGCTCGTACTCACGCCACGAAGGCACTCGACAGCTCAGCGTCCACGATCGGGCCGGTGCCGCGGCGCACCGGCCGACCGAACCTCAGGAGACCGCGATGCTCAAGAAGACCAAGCCCGCCCTGTTCCTCGCCTCCTTCGTCACCGTCGGGGCCCTCGCCCTGACCGCCTGTGGGGGCGGCGGCAGCGACGACGACGCCAAGAAGTCCTCGGGCAACGCCCCCGCCGCCAACGCCGACCGCGCCGAAGGCCAGGGCTCCGGCTACGACCTCTCCCTGCGGTCGGGCACCGCCCGCGAGAACAACGCGCCCCGGCGGACCGGCGATTGGGCCAACCCGCCCGGCAAGCCCGCCGCCGAGCCCGTGCAGCGCAAGTGGGTCCAGCTCTCGGCGAGCCGCGCGGGCAAGCTCGACCCCGTGGTCGTCAACGGCTCCGGCTTCACCCTCTACCGCTTCGACAAGGACACCGCGCGGCCCTCCGTGTCGAACTGCTCCGGCGCCTGCGCCACCACCTGGCCCCCCGTGCTCGTGGACCCGGGCAGCAAGATCTTCGTGGACGGCGTGAAGACCTCGGACGTCGGCGTCATCAAGCGCGCCGACGGCACCCGCCAGGTGACGATCGGCGGCTGGCCGGTCTACCGCTTCAGCAAGGACCTCAAGCCCGGTGACACCAACGGCCAGGGCGTGGGCGGCACCTGGTTCGGCGTGACGCCGAGCGGCCAGAAGGCCGGGCAGCCCGCCGGGGGCGACGCGGGCCAGGGCGGCGGCCAGGGCCAGGCCGACCCGGCGAGCAGCGTGATCCTGTTCGACAACGTGAACTTCCAGGACCCGGCGCAGGGCGTGGCGGGACCGGGCTGCCAGAACGTGGCGCGCCCCAAGGTCGCCTCGTCCCTGTCCGCCGACGGCTCCCTGAAGCTGTGGTCGCGCCCCGGCTGCAAGGGCGAGTCCAAGGTGGTCTCCGGGGACGTCGCGGACCTGGGCAGGGTCGGCTTCGACAACAAGGTGAGCTCGATCGCGTTCGGCTGACCGGGCAGGCCTCAGGCGGCCTCCCGCGTACGCCCCGGCCGGGCGGCGGCCTCCCGCGCCCACCCCACGTGCCCGTCCGGCCGGATCAGCGCGGAGCCCACGCCTTCCCAGTCGGCACGGTCCCCGACCGGCGGCCCCTGGTGGACGATCACGTCCGCCGAGGGGCCGTCGGCCTGTCCGGCGAAGTCGAGCAGCACGGGGCGGCCCGCGCGCAGCAGGTCGAAGAGCCGCACGTCCGGGCCGAGTCGGAGGTTCGGCGCGCGGCGGCCGGTGAGCGGATGGCCACCGCCGCCGGTCCCCGGACCGCCGTCGCGGATCTCGTACGCCTCCGTGTACGCCGTGTCGTACGCGACCCCGAGGCCCGAGAGGCCCTCGGCGAGACGGCGGGAGAACGCGGGCACGGTGACGACGGCCGCGCCGAGCACCTCGCGCAGGGCGCGGCCCTCGGCGGAGTAGGCGGCCATCAGTGCCGTCTGGGCGCGGGTGCTGGTGAGCAACTCGGCGCCGACGGGGTGCCGTTCGGCGTGGTAGGTGTCGAGCAGCGCGTCCGGGGCCGCGCCGCGCAGGACGGCGGCGAGCTTCCAGCCGAGGTTGGTGGCGTCCTGCACGCCGACGTTGAGGCCGACGCCGCCCGCCGGGAAGTGCATGTGGGCCGCGTCGCCCGCGAGCAGGACCCGGCCCTTGCGGTAGGCCGCCGCCTGGCGCGTCGCGTTGCCGAACCGGGAGAGCCAGCGCGGGTCGCGCATCCCGAAGTCGTCCCCGGCGATGCGCAGGACGGTGGCGCGCAGCTCCTCGAAGGTGAACTCGCCGGGCCAGTCGGGCCGTTGCCCCTCGGGTGTGTGCCCGACGAAGCGGTGGGCCCCGTCGGGCAGGCGGACGCACATCAGGCCGCCCCGGGGCGTGGCCACGCTCAGGACGGGCCGGGCGAAGGGCCGGTCGAGGACGACGTCGCCGAGCCAGCCCCAGACCGTGGCGTCGGTGCCGGGGAAGGCGATGTCCGCGGCGGCGCGCACGGTGCTGCGGGTGCCGTCGCAGCCCACGACGTACGCGGCCTCGATGGTGTACGCGCCCTCGGGGGACGCGGCGTCGACGCGGACGCCGGACGCGTGCTCGGCCAGGCCGGTGAGGCGGTGGCCGCGCCGGACGGCGGCGCCCGCGGCCCGCGCGCGCTCTTCGAGGAGGGCTTCGGTGCGGGCCTGCGGCAGCGCGAGCGTGAAGGGGTACGGGGTGTCGAGGACGCTGAAGTCGAGGCGCTCATCGAGCGCCCCGTAGTGCCCGTCGGGGATGCGCAGGCCCTCGGCGAGGAACGGCTCGACGGCGCCGCGGAAGGCCAGGACCTCCAGCGTGCGCGGGTGCACGGTGAGCGCCCTGGAGTGCGGGGAGGGCTCGGGCCGCGCCTCCAGGACGGTCACCCGCACGCCGCCCAGGCGCAGTTCGGCGGCCAGCCACAGGCCGACCGGGCCTGCCCCGGCGATGACGACGTGGGGGTCGGGGTGGTGTGTGCGCACGGGCGCTCCTCTGCCGGTGGTCTCCAGGGTCCTGCGGGCGGCGGTCGTCGCCGACGGAGGCATGCGTCACGCCCCGCCCCGCATTTGGTCACTGACCAATTCAGGATGACCTCAGTAGACTAGGTCAGTGACCAAAAGGCAAGAGCCGCCCGTGCGGGCGGAGAGCAGCTACCGTGCGGGCCTGAGCCCCCGGGCCGTCGCCCGTGCCGCCCTCGGCATGCTGGCCGAGAAGGGCGCCGACGGCGTCTCCGTGCGCGGCACGGCCGAGCGCCTCGGCGTGCGGATGAACACCGTGCTGTGGCACGCCAAGACCAAGACCCGGCTCCTGGAGCTGATGGCCGACGCGATCGTCGACGAGGTCTCGCTGGAAGGGCTCCCCACCGAGTGGCGGGAGCGCGTGCGCGAGCTGATGGCCCGCTTCCGCCGGGCGCTGCTCGCCCACCGGGACGGCGCCCGGATCGTCACCGGCACGTACGCGGCCGAGCCCGCGACGCTGCGGTTCGCCGAGACGCTCACCGCGGCGCTGCTCGACGGCGGCCTGCCCGACCGCGAGGCCGCCTGGACGGCGTGGAACCTCCAGTACTTCGTCCTGGGCCTGACGCAGGAGGAGCAGTCCGTGCCGGTCGAGGGGGACCGCCGCTTCACCGAGGCGCTCGCGGCGGGTGACTACCCGTCACTCGACCGGCTTTCGCGGCACTTCGGGGACACCTCCTTCGAGGGCCGGTTCGACCACGGGCTCGACCTGCTGCTGGGGCCCGGGCGGCGGTGAGCGCCCGGGCCCGCGCCGCCCTCAGGCGCTGTCGGCGGCGGCCCGCAGCGCCGCCACGTCGATCTTCTGCATCTTCAGCATGGCCTCCATCGCCCGCTGGGCGCGGCCCGCGTCCGGGTCGGTCATCAGCTCTTCGAGCGCGGCGGGAATGACCTGCCAGGACAGGCCGTACTTGTCCTTCAGCCAGCCGCACTGGCCCGCCGCGCCGCCGTCCGCGGTGAGCCGGGACCAGTAGTGGTCGACCTCGTCCTGGTCCGCGCAGTTGATCAGGAAGGAGACGGCCTCGTCGAAGGTGAACTCGGGGCCGCCGTTGAGGGCCGTGTACGCCTGTCCGTCCAGCTCGAAGTCGACGGTGAGGACGGTGCCCGCAGGGCGCGGCCCGGCCTCTCCGTAGTACGACACGTTGTTGACCTTCGAGTTCGGGAAGACCGAGACGTAGAACTCCGCGGCCTCCAGGGCCTTCGTGTCGAACCACAGGTTGGGGGTGATCTTGGGCATGGCACTCTCCTGTCGCCTGGTCGTCGGCGGCGGCCCGCGAACCGCCGCTCCGCTCCCTCTGTTGACCCTCACCCAGGCCGGAACTCATCGCCACCGGGCGGGGCAGCACACCCCGGAGGCCGCTCAGCTCGTCAGGAGCGCGGTGAGGCGGTCCAGGAAGGGACGCTGGCCCGCGACGAGCCGGTCGTGGGCCTCGGACAGGGACAGCCAGGCCACTCGGTCGAGCTCGGGGAACTCCTGGAGGCGGCCCGAGCGGGGCGGCCACTCCATCGTGAAGGTGCCCGGCACGACGGACGCCGGGTTCAGGTCGGCCTCGACGGCCCAGACGGTCACCTCCTTGCCGCCCGCCTGGCGCGCCTCGCCCAGCGGGAGGTAGGGGCCGGGCGGGGCCGGGAGCCCCAGTTCCTCCTCGAACTCGCGCACCGCGGCGGCCAGCGGCTCCTCGTCGTCGCCGTACTCCCCCTTCGGGATGGACCAGGCGGCGGCGTCGCGGCGCGCCCAGAACGGCCCGCCCATGTGGCCGACGAGCACCTCCGGGTCCGGACCGGGAGCGCGGAAGAGGAGCAGTCCGGCGCTGCGGCGGGCGGTCATGACAGCGGCGATGCCTCGGCCAGGGTGGCGGCTCCCTGCCCTTCGAGCTCGTCCAGTGCGGTCCGTCGCCCGGAGACGGCCAGGAGCAGGGCGAGCGCGGGGCCCTTGGCCTCCGGGCCCGTGCCGATGGCCAGGTCGGTGTCCGTGGCCGTG
The DNA here is from genome assembly GCF_044544845.1 of Streptomyces sp. NPDC053474. Classification (NCBI taxonomy): domain Bacteria; kingdom Bacillati; phylum Actinomycetota; class Actinomycetes; order Kitasatosporales; family Streptomycetaceae; genus Streptomyces; species Streptomyces sp. NPDC053474. The sequence continues at coordinate 492,497 of NZ_JBITXV010000006.1, read as the reverse complement.
AGCCGGACGCGGGTCGTCAGCTCCTTGGCCCCGCCGAAGGAGGCCGGTGTGCGGGTCTGCAGGCGCAGTGCCCTGACCACGGCCTGGTGCGGGTAGGAGCGGGTGAGGCCCAGGGGACGGCGGATGTCCTCGCCGTGGACGACCTCCTCGACGAGCCTGCTGTCGAGGGGCGCCGGAGGCGTCGAGGTCCGCGCCGCCACCCGGCGCAGCCGCTCCAGCGTCTCCCCCGGTGTGGCGCCGCGCTCGCGCTCCACCCCGCGGGCGTTCTGGCGGTCGCAGTCGAAGCGCGCCCGTACGAGACCGGCCAGGAAGCCGAGGCGCGTCGTGCGGGCCGTGTCGACCAGGTGGGCGGCCACGTCGTGCACGCTCCAGCCCGCGCACAGGGACGGCGTGCTCCACCGCTCGTCGTCGAGGTGCGCGAGGTCGTCGATCAGTGCCGCGCGCTCCGCGTGCACCAGCGTCCAGACGTCGTCCTTCATGACAGTTCCTCCGCTCGATCACAGGTTCTGTCAGGGGGACTCGCGGCGCACCCGGAACTCATCGCTCACGCGTACGGCACGACCGCGACGGGGCAGGACACGCGGTGCACCGCCGAGTGCGCCGTGCGGCCCAGGTGCGGGCCCGTCGTGACGCGGCGGCCGATGACCAGGAGCGAGGCCCCGAGCGAGGCCTTCAGGAGGTGGTGGCCCGGGCGCCCGAACACCACCTGCGCCACGACCTCGACCTGGGGGAACGCGCGCCGCCACGGGGCGAGGAGGGTGCCGAGCCGGTCCCGTGCGTCCGCCTCCGCGCCGAGGAGGCCGGTCAGGTCCGTCGGTTCGGCGGCGGACGGCGGCGTGGTGGTGGCGGGCCGCCGTACCGTCCAGGCGTGCACCGCGTGCAGGGGCGCGCCCCGGGCCTTCGCCGCGGCGAAGGCGTACGCGAACGCGGGGTCGCCGGGGTGTTCGAGGTCGACGCCCAGCACGACCGGACGGTACGGCGTGCCGCGCGAGGGCGCCCCGGCGGCGTCGGGGACGTGCGCGTCCTCGGGCCGCTCCCCCGCGCGGACCAGGACCACGGGACGCTCGGCGCGGGCGGCGACGCCCGCCGCCACCGAGCCGACCAGGAAGCCCGCGAACCCGGTCGGGCCCGAGAGCCCCCGGGAGCCGAGGACCAGGGACTCGGCCTCCGCGGACGCGGCGAGGAGCGCGGGCACCGCGGGTCCGCGGGGCTGCTGGGCGTGGATCTCCAGGGCCGGGTGGACGTACGCCAGCGTGATCGCGGCCCGGTCGAGGACCCCGCGGGCCCGGTCGGCGGGCCGCAGGACGCGGCGGCCCCGGGCCGGGTGCGCGGGCGGGGTCCCGGCGTGCACCAGGCGCAGCGGGGCGCGGTGGCGCAGGGCCTCGCGGGCCGCCCAGTCGGCGGCGTCCATGCTGGCGTAGGAGCCGTCGATGCCCACAGTGACGACGTGGGGGACGGCGGTCCGGGCACTGCCGAAGGGGGTGGTGCGAGGAGTGCCCAAGGGGGACGGAGTGCGGTCGTGTTTCATGTCGTGCCCCAGCGGGGTGGGAGGGTGAACGGTCGGTGCGGGTCGGCACGGGCGGTTCCGGGCGGGCCCGACCGGGTCGATCGGGCCCGTGGGACCGGGCGCGGCCCCCGGCCGGGCGGGCCGGTCAGTAGGGCCACGCCCAGTCCGCGACCTCCGGCAGGTCCGTGCCGTGCTCGCGGATCCAGGCGTGGTGGCGCGTCCGGGCGTCGGCCATGAGCTGGCGCAGGCCCGTGGCGCGCACGGACAGGTCGGCGACGCGGTCGATGACGTCCATGACCAGGCGGTACCGGTCGAGGTCGTTGCGGACGACCATGTCGAAGGGCGTGGTGGTCGAACCGGTCTCCTTGTAGCCGCGCACGTGCAGGTGGGCGTGGCCCGCGCGGCGGTAGGCGAGTCGGTGGATGAGCCACGGGTAGCCGTGGTAGGCGAAGATGACCGGCTTGTCGCGGGTGAAGAGCGCGTCGTACTCGAAGTCGGCCATGCCGTGCGGGTGTTCCTCGCGCGGCATGAGGCGGGCGATGTCGACGACGTTCACGACGCGGACCGCGAGGTCCGGCAGGTGCTCGCGGAGCAGGGCGGTGGCGGCGAGGACCTCCTGGGTGGGCACGTCGCCCGCGCAGGCGAGGACGACGTCCGGGTCGCGCAGGCCGTCGTCGGTGCCCGCCCACTCCCAGACGCCCGCGCCGCGCGCGCAGTGGGCGCGGGCCGCGTCCAGCGACAGCCAGTCGAAGCAGGGCTGTTTGCCCGCGACGATGACGTTGACGTAGTCGCGGCTGAGCAGGGCGTGTTCGGCGACGGACAGCAGCGTGTTGGCGTCCGGTGGCAGGTAGACGCGTACGACCTCGGGGCTCTTGTTGAGGACGTGGTCGACGAAGCCGGGGTCCTGGTGCGAGAAGCCGTTGTGGTCCTGGCGCCAGACGTGCGAGGTGAGCAGGTAGTTGAGGGAGGGGATGGGGGCGCGCCAGGGCAGGGCGCGTGCTGTCTTGAGCCATTTGATGTGCTGGTTGACCATGGAGTCGACGATGTGCACGAACGCCTCGTAGCAGGAGAACAGGCCGTGGCGGCCGGTGAGGAGGTAGCCCTCCAGCCAGCCCTGGCAGAGGTGTTCGGACAGGACCTCCATGACGCGGCCGTCGGCGGCGAGGTGTTCGTCGGTCGGCAGCGTGCGCTCCTGCCAGGCCTTGCCGGTGACGGAGAAGAGTGCGCCCAGGCGGTTGGACTCGGTCTCGTCGGGCCCGACGACGCGGAAGTCACGGCGTTCGGCGGTGTCGGCGACGACCTTGGCGAGCAGCCCGCCGAGCACCCGGGTCGGCTCGTGCAGGGCGGTGCCGGGCTTGTCGACGGGGACGGCGAAGTCCTCCAGGGGGCGCAGGGGGAGGCTGCGGGTGAGCTGGCCGCCGTTGGCGTGGGGGCTCGCGCCGAGGCGCCGGGTGCCTTCGGGGACGCAGGCGAGGACTTGTGCGGTGGGGCGTCCTTGGGCGTCGAAGAGTTCCTCGGGCCGGTAGGAGCGCAGCCAGGCCTCCAGCTGCCGCAGGTGCTCGGGGTTGTCGCGGACTCCGGCGAGGGGCACCTGGTGGGAGCGCCAGGTGCCTTCGACGGGGTGGCCGTCGACTTCGGCAGGGCCCGTCCAGCCCTTGGGGGTGCGCAGCACGATCATGGGCCAGGCAGGGCGCTCGGTCGTGCCGTTGTCGCGGGCCGCTTGCTGGATGTGGGTGATGCGGTCGACGGCCCGGTCGAGGGCGGCGGCCAGGTCGCGGTGGACGGCGCTGGGGTCGTCGCCGCTGACGTGGAGCGGTTCGTGGCCGTATCCGCGCAGGAGGGAGTCGAGTTCGGGCTCGGGGATGCGGGAGAGCACGGTCGGGTTGGCGATCTTGTAGCCGTTGAGGTGCAGGACGGGCAGGACCGCGCCGTCGTGGACGGGGTCGAGGAAGCGGCTGGAGTGCCAGGAGGTGGCCAGCGGTCCGGTCTCGGCCTCGCCGTCGCCGATGACGCAGGCCACAAGCAGGTGCGGGTTGTCGAAGGCGGCGCCGTAGGCATGCGCGAGCGAGTAGCCCAGTTCGCCGCCCTCGTGGAGGGAGCCGGGCGTCTCGGGGGCGACGTGGCTGGGCACGCCGCCGGGGAAGGAGAACTGGCGGAAGAGCCGCGCCATGCCGGTGGCGTCGCGCGTGACGTCGGGGTAGACGTCGCTGTAGCTGCCGTCCAGCCAGGAGTTGGCGAGCACGGCGGGGCCGCCGTGGCCGGGTCCCCAGACGCACAGCGCGTCCAGGCCGCGTTCGCGCACGATCCGGTTGAGGTGGGTGTGCACCAGGTTGAGCCCGGGTGAGGTGCCCCAGTGGCCCAGGAGGCGGGGCTTGATGTGCTCGGGCCTGAGCGGCTCGGTCAGCAGCGGGTTGGCGAGCAGATAGATCTGGCCCGCCGCGAGGTAGTTGGCGGCACGCCAGTGCGCGTCCAGGACGGAGAGCTGGTCCTTGGCCATGGGAAGCCTCGATTCCGTCGGAGTGTCCGGGGGCGGGGTGGCCGGGTTCCACGGCAGGTGCGGTTCAGGCCGGGTGAGTCACCCACGCCGGATGGCCTGCCCCGCGGCGGGGGCGTGCCCCACTTGGGGGCGGCCTGGTCGGGGGTCGGCGGGGAGGGGGCGAGGGCGGGGCGGCCCCTTCGGGCCCCGGAGTGGTGCGGCCCTCCCCCTCCCGAGAGGGCCGCACCACCTGCCGCTCAGGCGTGCGGTCCGCGCTCAGGCATGCGGCACCACCACGACCGGGCACGCCGCGTGGTGCAGCACCGCGTGGTTCACCGGGCCGAGCTGCATGCCCGCCTGGCCCGTGCGGCGGCGGGCGCCGACGACGAGCAGGTCGGCGCCCTCGGCCGCGTCGAGCAGCGCCGCGCGCGGGCTGCCCTCGACGACCCTGCGGTGCACGGGTACGGCGCTGTGGGTGCGGGCCAGGCCGCCGATGGCCTCCTCGACCCGGTGCTCGGCGCGCTCCTGGTGGGTGTCCGCGGCGTCGGCCGGGCGCGGCCGCTCGGGGGCCTCGTGCGCGGGGCAGCGCCAGGCGTGCACGACGTCGAGGGTGGCGCCGCGCCGCTGCGCGCAGCGGACGGCGTGCTCGAGCGCGGGCCGCGCGTCGGCGGCTTCGTCGACGCCGACGACGACCCGCCGGTGGGAACCGCCGCGGTGGTCCTCCGTGCCGCGCACCACGGTGACCGGGCAGGCGGCGCGGGCGGCCACGGCCAGGCCGACCGAGCCGAGCAGCAGGCCCGCGAGCCGGCCGCGGCCCCGGCTGCCGACGACGATCCCGCTCGCCCGGCGGCTCTCGCGTATCAGCGCGGACGCCGGGTCCTCGTCGAGCGTCTGACTCGTCACCTTGACCGAGGAGCTGCGGCAGTGGGCGCGCTCGGTCGCGTCCGCGACGACGCGGTCCGCCTGTGCCCGCACCAAGGCGCGGTTGATGCCGAAGGAGGGCTCGCGCCCCTCGTACCACTCCCAGCTCGACGCGTGCACGATCCGCAGCGGCACCGCCTGGCGGTCGGCCTCGTCGACCGCCCAGTCCAGCGCCCGCAGGCTCGACTCGGAGCCGTCGACGCCCACGATCAACGGATGCTCCACGGGCCATCGCCCCTCTCGTCTGGTCGCGAACTCATCGGAGAAGGCCGCGGCGAAGCCTCCCGGGGGCTGCTTCGAGGTGACGTCCGGGAGGATTTCAGGGCCTTCCCGCATGACGCTGACACCGCGGCGACGCGGGCGCGAGTGGCGAACAGGCCTGTACGGGGAGGCCGAACGGCCCTGTGGCCGAGACCCGCCCGTCCGTGGGGCCGGGCCGTACGGGGCCGTACGGCCGGGGTGACACGTGGCCGCGGGGCCCGGCGTCCCGTTCGCCCTCCGGACCCCGCGAGGGCCGTGCGGCCCGCTGCCGAGGGGCGGCCGGGACCGCTACGCTCGAAGACGCGCACCCCTCGCGTGGTGCGGAGGTTGACGCGATGCGCTCTCGGGTTCTGTGCTGGCGCTGGCGACGCGGTCCGCTGCGCCGCCGCTCGGACGTGGTCGAGGCGTGGACGGTGCTCGTGGTGGGCCTCGTCCTGCTCCTGGGCGTGCCCGCGGCGGGGGCCGCCGCCGGGCTCGCCGTGCACGCGCGGGCCGAGGAGACGGCGCGGACCGCCACGGCCACCCGGCACCGCGTGACCGCGACGCTCACCGCGGACGCGCCCTCGCCGGTCCCGGCCGTCGGCACGGTGCCTCTGTACGACGTCCCGGCGCGCTGGACCACCCCGGACGGAACCGAGCGCAGCGGCCACGCGCGCGTGGCCGCGGGCAGTCGGCGCGGTGAGCACGCGGCCGTGTGGCTGGACCGGCGCGGCCGGGTGGCCGGGGCGCCGCCGGACGCGGAGGACGTGGCCCTGCGCACGGCGAGCGCGGCCCTGGCCGCGGGCTCGGCCACCGCCCTGGTCGCGCTCCTGGCGCGGCACGCGGTGGGCCACGTCCTCGACCGGCGCCGCCTCGCCGCCTGGGAGCGGGAGTGGCGGCGCACGGGGCCCAAGTGGAGCGGCTGGACGGCCTGACGCGGGCTCGGGCTCACGGCCCCGGACCGGGCCCAGCGTCCGGCCCCGGCTGTCTCAGCCGCTCTCCGCCGACGTCAGGCGCTTGCGGATCCACTCCACGGCGGAGTCGTACCGCGGCGTCCAGCCGAGCTCCGCGCGGGCGCGCGCACCTCGCACCCGGCTGTTGGAGCCGAGGGCGTACACGGCCGGTTCGTGGCCCCACTCCTCGATCGCCGCCTCGATGCTCCACGGCTGCGCGGCGCCGCAGCCCAGGACGTCGGCGATGGCCTGCGTCAGCTCGCCGAAGGGGGCCTCGCCGTTCTCCACGAAGTAGAAGGCTCCGGCGGGCGCCGACGCCAGGGCCAGCTCGTACAGGTCGGCGACGTCGTCGATGTGGACGTTCGACCAGATGTTGTGTCCCGGGCCGATGTGCCGGGCCACGCCGCTCGCCTCGGCCTGGCGGGTCAGCCGGGGCAGCTGCACGCTGTCGCGCGACAGGCCGTAACCGTGGCCGTAGATCAGGGAGTTGCACAGCACCACGGACCGCACGCCGCGCTCGGCCGCGGCGAGGACGAACCGGTCGAGGTCGACGCGCGGCGCCTTGTCCGGCTCGGCCCGCCACGGGCTGCCCGGCTCGACGTCGGTCTCGGTGAAGACGCGCTGCGACACCGCGCCGCGCGCGTCGTCGGCGACGATGCTGGAGCCGCTGGTGTGCAACAGGGGCTTGCCGGTGCCCTCAAGCGCGGCAACGAGGGCTTCGACGGCGGGCCGGTGGTCACTGTCCGCCGCGTTGACCACGGCGTCGGCGGAGCGCGCCGCCGCGTCGAGGACCGACGCGTCGTCGAGGTCGCCGAGGACCGGTGCGATGCCGCGCTCCCGCAGTGCCCGCGCCTTCTCCTCGGTGCGGGCGAGGCCGCTCACGTCGTGGCCCGTCCCCCTCAGCCGGTCGGCGAGCGAACCGCCGATGTAGCCGGTGGCTCCGGTGACGAAGATGCGCATGGTCGGCCTCCAGATGACGTACGTACGCCGTATGAATGTGTGTATGCGGGACCAGGCGGGTGGCCTCGGCCGTCTCGTGCAACGGGTACGTGATGGTCAACGCGGGGCGCGGGCGTCCGAAGTCGAGCAGCCGGTGAACGGCGGCCTGTTCGTGCAAGTCGGCGCCGTGGCTCTCGGCTGCGCCAGCCCGGCGAGGTGTTCGGCAGCCATCCGCACGACCCCGCCGCCCAGTTCGAGGGGCGGCTGGTGCCGCACGCGCTCAGCCCGGGGCCGCTCACTGCGCGCGGTCGAGCGCCGCGCGCTGTTCCGGGGTGAGCCGTTCGGCCCGGGCGACGACGGTGTACGCGCCGTCCGGGGTGTGCCGCAGCTCCAGCGGGTCGGCGACGTCGGGGTGCTGCTCGGCGTCGTACAGGGCGGTCGTGACGCGCTCCGGCGACCAGCCGAGCGCCCCCGCCAACCGGCCGCTGTCCAGCGGCACCCCGGCGTGGGCGAGGGCGGCGAGCACGGTCAGCGCGTCGGCGAACGCGGCCGCCGTGGAACCCCCGGCCATGTCGTCGCTGAGGCTGGTGAAGAAGCGCCGCATGTGGTCGAGGCGGGCTCCCGCGGGGGTCGCGGCGTCGAGGATCTCCACGCCCGCCTGGGCGGTGTCGGCCATCATCGCGTGGGCGCGGGCGCTCGCCAGCCAGGTCCGCAGCCACATGTCGTCGTCGATGACGTACCGCTCGCGCCGTCCCGTGGGTACGCGCTCGCGCCGCAGCAGGTCGAGCCGTTCGAGATAGCCGACGGCCTTGGACACCGAGGCGGGGCTCACCCGCAACAGGGCCACGAGCTCGGCGGCGGTCAGCGTGCCCGAGTCGGTGGTGACGAGGCTCGCGAGCACCCGGGCCGCCATCCGCGGCACCCCGGTGTGGGCCAGCACCTCCGCGAACTGGGTCACGAAGCCGCGCACGACCTCGGCGTCGCGCCCGTGTCCGACGTCGGGCGCCGCCGCTTCCGGGGCGCTCGCCGCGGATCTGCGGGCCCGGCGCGCGGTGGCGTGCTGGGCGTGCTCGGCGCGGTAGCGGCCGGGCCCGCCGTTGCGGGCGACCTCCCTGCTGACGGTCGACGTCGGCCTGCCGAGCCGCCGGGCGATCTCGGCATAGCCGAGCCCGTCGGCGAGCCCGGACGCCACCTGCCGTCGGTCCTCGTGGGTCAGCCTGCCTCCAGGCACCGCGCCCGCCTTCCACTTGCCGGTCCTCGCCACCGGCCCGCTTCTCCGCGCGGGCGGCCCGGCCAGTATGCGTTGACCGTCAGCTCATTGCAACGGTCAGGCACGGGAATTGCGTTCAGGCTCACGCCAGTTGCAATGATCCGCCCTTGATACGCATTTACTCACCGGCACAACCACACTTTTGATTGATGCTCTTGTAAACGCAACGTAGCTTTCGAGGTCTCCGAACTTCCTCAACGCCACGGTGGACTGATGACGAAAACCGGCGAAGCCGACGTCGCACTCGATGTCGACGGACTCCGCATGCGCTACGGCACGACCGACGTGCTGCGCGAGGTGACCTTCCGCGCCCGGCACGGCGAAGTGCTCGCCCTGCTCGGCCCGAACGGCGCGGGCAAGACGACCACGATCGAGATCCTGGAGGGCTTCCGGGCCCGCTCGGCGGGCCGGGTCCGGGTGCTCGGCACGGATCCCGCGCACGGCGACGAACGCTGGCGCGCCCGCCTCGGGGTCGTCCTGCAGTCGTGGCGCGACCACGGCAAGTGGCGCGTACGCGAACTGCTCACGCACCTCGGCGCACACTACGCCCCGTACGCCACCGCGGCCATCCCCCGCCCCTGGGACACCGCCGGGGTCCTCGCGGCCGTCGGCCTGACCGAGCAGGCCGACCACAAGGTGAGGACGCTCTCCGGCGGACAGCGGCGCCGCCTCGACGTGGCCATCGGCCTGGTGGGCCGCCCCGAACTGCTCTTCCTCGACGAGCCCACCGCCGGGCTCGACCCGCGGGCCCGCCACGAGTTCCACGGCCTCGTCCAGCGCCTCGCCGCGGGCCGGCGCACCACCGTCCTGCTCACCACGCACGACCTCGCCGAGGCGGACAAGCTCGCCGACCGCATCCTGATCCTCGCGGGCGGCCGGATCGTCGCGGACGGCACCGCCGACGAGCTCGCCCGCCGCATCGTGGGCGAGGACGAGGTCCGCTGGACCCGCGCCGGGCGGCGGTTCACCCGGGCCACCACCGATTCGACGGCGTTCGTACGGGAGTTGCTGCGCGAGCACGGCGAGGCCATCGGCGCGCTGGAGGTGCGCCGGGCGTCCCTGGAGGACACGTACATGGCGCTGGTGCGCAGGCAGGAGGCCTCGACCCGATGAGCGCCCCCACCCTACGCGCGCCGCGCCCGACGAGCCCGGCCCGCGCGGCACTGCGGGCCGGGGTCCAGCGCGGCGCCGTCGAGCTGCGGCAGTCGTTCACCAACGGCGGCGACTTGGTCTCGCATCTGCTGTGGCCGGTCCTGATGCTGATCGCCCTGTTCTTCCTGCGGGAGCGGGAGTTCGCGGCGAGCGGCCTGGGCCTCGGCACCCTGGCGCTGCCCGGCATCCTCGGCATGAACGCGGCGATGGGCATGGTCAGCATGAGCCAGATCCTCACCGCCGAGCGCGAGGACGGCACGCTGCTGCGCGCCAAGGCGACACCGAACGGCATGCGGAGCTATCTCACCGGCAAGGTCATCGCGGTGGCGGGCGGCCTCGTCGCCGACCTCGCGATCCTGCTGGTGCCCGGCATGCTCCTCGTCGACGGCCTCGCCACGGACCGCCCCGGCGGCTGGCTGACGCTCGCCTGGGTGCTCGTCCTCGGCCTGGTCGCGACGCTGCCGATCGGCGCGGTCCTGGGCTCGCTGTTCCCGAGCGCCCGCAGCCAGGGCCTGATCCAGCTGCCGGTCCTGGGCATGATCGCGATCTCCGGCGTCTTCTACCCCGTCACGTCGCTCCCCGGCTGGCTCCAGGCGATCGCCCAGGTCACGCCCGTCTACTGGCTCGGCCTCGGCATGCGCTCGGCGCTGCTGCCCGGCGCGGCGGCCGAGGTGGAGATCGGCGACTCCTGGCGGCACTGGGAGACCGCCGGGGTCCTCGGGGCGTGGGCCGTGCTCGGGCTGCTCGTGGCCCCGGTCGTCCTGCGGCGCATGGCGCGCCGCGAGTCGGGGTCGCGCGTGGCGGAGCGCCGGGAGAGGGCGTTGCAACGCGTCGGCTAGCCACACGTCGCCGCTCTCGCTCCGGGCGAGGCCCGGTCCGCCCCTCCCCTGGGGCGATGTCCGGTCCGCCCACCGCCCCTCGTACGAGGGACAGGGCGCATCCACAGGCCTCGGCCCGGGCAGCCATGTCGGCGGCTCCGCCCTCGCCCGGGAGGGGCCCCGACCAGCAGAAAGGGAACCCATGCGCCGACGCCTGACCGCAGCCCTCCTCGGAGGCCTGGCCTTGACCGGCATGTCCACCGCCACCGCGGCGGCCGTCGGGCCCGCTCCCACGGCGCGGCACGCCCCGGCGAACCCCTCACCCCTGCTCCCCGCACCCGAGTCACTGATCACCGAGGGCATCTCGGTCGAGGGCCCCCTGATCAACAACCTCGGACTGCCGAAGCTCCTTTGAGGGCCCGCGCCGATGCGCGCCTCGTACGGTCCGTGCCCCACGACGGCTTCGTAGGGGCACGGGCACTCAAGGTCGCGGGAGCGCTCTGCGCCAGGTCCGGTGATGCCGTTGGCGGTCGGGCGCGTTTCTCCCGGGGGATAACCTCCAGGGAATCAAGGGGGCTGCACCCGTGCGCCACCGGCTCGTCGCAGGTGAGGATCTCTTCAGGCCGTCGGCCACGAACACGAGGAGCTCACCGGCATGACGAGGTATCACCACCAGCGCATCAGCCGCAGGGCACTGCTCTCCACGACGGGGATCGCCCTAGGAGCGGCCCTCGCTCCCGAGGTGGCGCGGGCGGCCCCGGCCGCGGGCGGGACGGCTCGGGCCCAGGACCCCGTGGTCCGCGCGCTGGACCGGATCGCCCACCCGCTGCGCGCCACCGAGCCCGGCGGGAGGAGCACCGATCTACGGGCGCTCGGCGCGATGGTCGGCGGTGCCGAGGTCGTCGGCCTGGGCGAGGCCACCCACGGCTCCCACGAGTTCTTCACCATGAAGGAGCGGGTCTTCCGCCATCTCGTCCGGGAGAGGGGATTCCGCGCCTTCTCCCTGGAGTTCAGCTGGCCCGCCGGGCTGCGGATCAACGACTTCCTCCAGACCGGCCGCGGCGACGCCCGGCAGATCGCCGAGGAGACCTTCCCGGGCTCTCCCTGGGACCGCGAGGAGTTCGTGCACCTCATCGCGTGGATGCGCGACCACAACCGCCGCAACCCCACCCGCACCGTCCACTTCGTCGGCAACGACATCGGCGCCCCCGCCGTCACCGACGAGTTCTTCGCCCGGATCACCCGCTACGTCCACCGGCACCACCCCGCCCTTGCGCCCCGCGTCGACGCGCTCTACACCGGGCTGCGCCCCCTCGACGACGTCTTCGCGTACTGGAAGAGGCCGCTCGCCGAGCGTCGGCGGCTCGCCGGTCAGGCGCGGCGCGCCCCCGATCTGATCAGTGCGGCGGGCGGCCGGGACCGGGACGCCCACGCCTGGGCCGTGCAGAACGCCCGCTCCCTCGCGGACACCACCGAGTTCCTGACCGCGGACCCCGATGACCCCGCCACGCTGCCCGACTTCCAGCGCTTCCGCGACCGGGTCATGGCCCGGAACGTCCTGTGGTGGCGGGAGCGCACCGGCCACAAGGTGCTGGTCTCCGCGCACGACGACCACCTCGGCCTCGTCGCCTCCCAGGCCGCGCTGTTCCCCAAGACGCAGGGGTCCTTCCTCCGCGACGCGCTGGGCCGGAACTACCTGCCCGTCGGGATGACCTTCGACCGGGGCTCCTTCCTGTCCAAGGACACCGCCATCGGCGGCGACTGGAAGAAGTTCACCGTCGGCGCCGCCGCCCCCGGCACCAATGAACACACCCTCGACCGCGTCCACCACCGCGACTTCTACGCCGATCTGCGCGCCGCCCCGCCCGCCGCTGGCGACTGGCTGCACACCGCCCGCCCCACCCGCTTCATCGGTACGGAGTTCAGCGAGGACCACCTCCACCACGACCTGGCGCTCGGCCGCGCCTACGACGTCCTGATCCACCTCCACGCCGTGAGCGAAGCCGTCCCGCGCACGTCGTGACACCTGCGGCCACGGCACGCCACGCCCACGGGGCCGGTGCCCGCACGGATGCTCAGGTCGCCCGGCCTCCTCGGTCTTCGCGCAGGCGGCGCCATGTCTCCTGGGGATCGGCGCCGCGAAGGTAGTGGAAATGGAACTCCACGCTCCCGTCCGCACCCGCCAGGCGTGACAGCGCCAGGTCCGGGTCGATCAGCGAACGCGGCTCGCCGAACCCCTGCGGCCCCTCCGCAATGACAGCGAGCGCGACAGCACGGGCCGCATACGGCTTCTCCACGCCCGGGCCCCCGTACAGGGCCCAGGTCGCCCCGCCCGCCACGGAGGCCAGGGGGTAGCGGTCACTGCCACGCGTGAGGGCGTCGATGGCTCCGCCGACGGTGATGTCCCCGCGCAGGGCACGGGTCTCACGGATCATGCGGTACGGAGGGACGTCGTCATCCCCGGCATGGACCCTGTCACGATCGATGTGCAGCACGATCGCGTTCGCTGTCATCAGATGGCTCCGTTCAGATGCCCAATGACCGGACGAGCTGGGTCAGTTCCTCCTGGAAGAGCTTCTCCGGGTTCGTGGTCTGGGTGCGCAGATGGCCGTAGATCTCCAGCGTCACCAGTCCGTGCAGGTGGCCCCACATGCGCAGCGCGAGGGCCACTCCGGCCGGGGGCAGGTCGGGAAAGGCGGGGCGGACCTTGTCGAGGAGGCCGGGGTCGAAGTCGGACCACTGGAAGTCGCTGTCGGCGTAGAGGTGTTCGGCGTGCGGCCAGGCGGTGGCGGCGAGGCCGGTCAGGGCCGTGCAGACGCGCTGCGCCGCGTCCGGGGCGGCACCGCCCTCGGGGGCGACGTAGCCGGGTACCGGATCGCCGTAGACGAGGCGGAAACCTTCGGGGTTGGCCAGCGCCCAGCCGCGGAAGGCCTGCGCCCAGGCCCGGATCCGGTCGGCCGGGGATGCCGCAGGGGCGGCGTCCCCCGCGGCCTCGACGGTGTCGGCGAGCGAGGTGTACACGTCGTCGATGAGCGTGGTGACCAGATCGTCGCGGGTCGCGAAGTAGCCGTAGATGGCGTTGGGCGTCATGCCCATCTCGCGGGCGATGGCGCGCAGCGTGATCGCGCCGGGGCCGCCCGAGGCCATCAACTCCAGGGCCACGCTCTTGATTTCGGCCGTCGTCTCGGCTCGCAGTCGCGCACGCCGCCCAGTGGTCCCCGTCCCTGCCATGCGGCCACTCTACAGCGTCACAACACTGATTGCCGTACTAAAACTTCACGGCATATAGTTTCCTTATGGCGTCCAGCCGAGTGGCGGCCGCCAGCACGTCTGGGCATGAACACGCCGCCAGCGCGTCTGAGCATGAACAAGGGGAGAACCATGCACATCGGAGTGATCGGTGCCACCGGCACCATCGGCAGCCGGGTCGTCACGGAGGCACTCGGCCGCGGGCACCACGTCACGGCGCTCAGCCGCGACGCCTCGCAGATCGACGAGAGCCGCGCGAACGTCACCTGGAAGAGCGTGGACGTCCTCGACCCCGCGAGCGTCTCCGCGGTCCTGCCCGGCCTGGACGTGCTGATCAGCGGGTTCCAGCCGGGCAACGCGGCCAAGGACCTCGCGGACACCGTGCGGCGCTCCATCGCCGACCCCACGGTGCACACCACCGCGGCCCGGGCGCTGATCAAGGCCTTGGAGAGCCACCCTCGGACCCGCCTCATCGTGATCGGCGGGGCCGGAAGCCTGGAGACGGCGCCCGGAGTGGCTCTCGTCGACGACGTCGAGCGGATCCACGAGACCCTCGACCAGCTCGGGCTCCCCCGCGCGTACGCGGCCGCGGCGCGCGGGGCCCGGGACGGCCTGAACGTCTTCCGCACCTCGAACCGGCTCTGGACCTACTTCAGCCCCGCCGAGGAGATCGCCCCCGGCGAGCGCACCGGCCGCTTCCGGGTCGGCGGCGATCAGGTGCTCCGGGACGCCGACGGCCGCAACCGCGTCTCCGCGGAGGACGCCGCCGTCGCCCTGATCGACGAGGTCGAACTGCCCCGCTTCGTCCAGCGCCGATTCACCATCGGCTACTGACACACCATCACGGCCGCTTCCGTGCTCCCCGTGGGAGACCTCTTGGGGCTCCCACGGGGCGACCGCCTGCGGGCGGCTTGTTGACCTTGCCGTTGGCGGCAGGGTTGCACGATGACCGGCATGAACAGCACCGCACCGCAGAGCAGCAGGATCGTCGCCGTCACCGGAGCAGGCACCGGGATCGGCCGGGCCACCGCCCGCGCCTTCGCCGCCGAGGGCGCGCACGTGGTCGCGATCGGACGACGGGCCGAGCCCCTCGAAGAGACCGCGGCCGGGCGCGACCGGATCACTCCGCTGGCCGCCGACATCACCGCCGAGGCCGAGCCGGACCGGATCATCCGGACCGTCCTTGAGACCCACGGCCGACTGGACGTACTGGTCAACAACGCGGGCATCGTGCGCAGCGGCGCCCTCGGCACGATCACGCCGGAGACGATCACGGCTCAGCTCGCCACCAACCTCGTCGCCCCCATCCTGCTGGCCCAGGCCGCGCTGCCGCTCCTGGAGGAGTCGGGCGGAGTGATCGTCAACGTCAGTACGTCGGTGGGGCAGCGGGCCTGGCCCGGCAGCTCGGTCTACGCGGCCACCAAGACCGCCCTGGAGCTGCTGACCCGCAGCTGGGCGGTCGAGCTGGCACCTCGCGGGATCCGGGTGGTGGCGGTCGCCCCCGGCGCGATCGACACCCCCATCGGCGAGCACCAGGGCCTGACGCCGGAGCGGAGGGCAGCGGTGCGGGAGTGGCAGCTGGCGCACACCCCCCTGGCCCGGATCGGCCGCCCCGAGGAGGTGGCGTGGGCCGTCACCCAGCTTGCCGCACCGGGCGCGTCGTTCGTCACCGGAGTGGTGCTCCCCGTCGACGGCGGAGCGGTCGTGGCGTGATACAAGTGGCGCCGGAGGTGGGGCGGGTGCGGATCGGTGAGTTGGCCGGGGCGACGGGGACGACCGCTCGTGCGGTGCGGCACTACGAACAGGCCGGACTGATCTCCTCCCAGCGGGCCGCCAACGGCTACCGCGTCTACGACGAGCGGGCGGTGGTGCGGGTCCGCAACATCCGCTACCTGCTGGCCGCCGGGCTCACTCTGGACGACGTACGGGTGTTCCTGCCCTGCCTGGACGGCGACGTGGCCGCCGCACCGCCCTCGGACAAGGGCCTGCGGGTCGCGCTGGACCGGCTGGCGGTCCTCAACGAACGGATCGCCGCCCAGACCGAGGCCCGCGACCGGCTCCAAGCCGCGCTGCGGCGGACGATCGGTGACCGGATCCGCCCTGTGGCCTGAACGTCCGCCTCGTCGCGGAAGCCGGAAGCCGCCGGACGCCGGGCGTTCCGGGCCGTTGACCTGTCACATTCGGCTGCGCAGCCGCGTCAGACCCATGACGGCGACGCCAGCGAGGCCGGAAGGCCGTCACCTTCCCCATCCTCTACCTCGCACCGGTCGTGGCCGCCCTCGTCCTCGGCTACGCCGCCTGACCGCAAGCCCCCTCCCCGCAACACCCCAGCCCGCGACCGGCCTGCCCCGCCGATCGCGGGCTTTCACGTGGAAGGGCCCGGCGGCCGGGCGACGGACAGGTGGCAGCTACCGTCCCCGCACGAACGCCGCAGCCGACCGTTCGAGAGGGTCTGCAACAGGCCGACCGTCCAGCACATGGGGCATCCGCGCAAGGCGAGCAGCCCCAGGGGCGCCAGCAAGAGGCCGACCAGCCCCACTACGGGAATGAGCAGGACCGAACCGGCCAAGGCGCCGAATCCCAGCGCGCCGCGCGCCAGGTGCCTGGGCAACGACGTACTGGCGAAGTTCTGTCGGTCAGCCATGGCCAGCTCCTGGTAGGGGATCGGGTGTTTCCTGCAGTGCCTGGCGAACCGCCGAGCGGGCGCGATGCAGCCTCGACTTCATCGCGGCGGTGCTGAGGCCGAGCGCGTCGGCGACCACGCGGCCGCTGTAGCCCTGGATGTCCCGCAGGATCAGTACACGTCGTTGGTCGGCGGGCAGGGCGGCGATCGCCTTCGCCACCCGTTCGGCTTCCAGGCGGTGCAGCACCTCGTCCTCGAACGACGGCACGGCGGTGTCCGGGACCGGTCCGTGGCCGCGCAGTGTCAGCCGTGCCCGCCGCAGGCACTCGTTGCGGACGATGCGGAACATCCACGACGCCAGCGCACCGGAGGCCCGCAGCATTCCGATCTTGCGATACAGGATGATCAGGGCTTCCTGCGCGGCGTCCTCGGCGTCCTGGGGAGTGGCGCACAGCGAATGGGCGAACCGCTGTACGTGCGGGTGCGAGCCGGTCACCAGAGCGGCCGTGGCTTCGACGTCGCCCTCCTGTGCCGCGGCGATCAACTGATCGCCGGGCCATGTGAAGTCAGCCACGCGAACGCCCCCGCCGACGCCGCACGAGGACACCGCACGCGCAGATGAGTACAGCCGCGACGATGACGGCACCAATGATCACGACAAACCTCCGCTTTCTGTGCCGACGCTCCTGTCCGCACACATGAGAGAGGCACGAGCACCGCGAAAGGATTCACCCCCAACACGGCTCTGTTCCATCCCTATGGAACGATCACCGCCATGGAGATCCTTCGGAACGTGTTCCTCGTCTTCCATCTCTTCGGCTTCGCCGCGCTCCTCGGCGGCCTCTTCTTCCAACTGCGCGAGAAGAACCCGGTGACGGGCGGCTACATGGTGAGCAGCGCGGTCGTCCAACTGGTCACCGGTGTGGGACTCATATGGACCCGAACATCCCTGGATCTGCCGGTGCTTCAGGCGAAGATGGGCGTGAAACTGGCCCTGGACGTCCTGGTGGCGGTGACAGCCCTGGCGGGCATGCGCACCAAGCAGCCGTGGGCCTTCTACGCCGTGGGGGTGTTCACGGCGGCTGCGGCCGTCGTGGCCGTCGCGTGGACGTAGTCCCCCGACGGGGCGCGCCGACCCACGGGGCGGCTCAGCCTCAGAGCACCGACCCGTGACCTTCACCGACCCAAGGCCGATACTGCTCTCAACCCGCCCACCTCCAGGAGGTACCCATGAAGATGCTCATCAACGTGGCGGAGACCGTGGTCGCGGACGCGCTCAGGGGGATGGCGGCCGCGCATCCGGAGCTGGCCGTGGACGTGGAGAACCGGGTGGTCGTGCGGGGGGACGCGCCCGTCGCGGGGAAGGTCGCGGTGGTCTCCGGCGGGGGCTCGGGGCACGAGCCGTTGCACGGTGGGTTCGTGGGGCCCGGGATGCTCTCGGCCGCGTGTCCCGGCGAGGTGTTCACCTCGCCCGTGCCGGACCAGATGGTGCGGGCGGCGGCAGCGGTGGACAGCGGTGCGGGCGTGCTGTTCGTGGTGAAGAACTACACCGGTGACGTACTGAACTTCGACATGGCCGCCGAACTCGCCCAGGACGAGGGCGTCCAGGTCGCCAAGGTCCTGGTGAACGACGACGTGGCGGTCACCGACAGCCTCTACACCGCGGGGCGGCGCGGCACCGGGGCGACCCTGTTCGTGGAGAAGCTCGCGGGCGCGGCGGCCGAGGAGGGCATGCCGCTGGCGCGCGTCGAGGCGATAGCCCGGCGCGTCAACGACAACTCCCGCAGTTTCGGCGTCGCGCTCAGCGCCTGCTCCACACCGGCGAAGGGCTCCCCCACCTTCGACCTGCCCGCGGGCGAACTGGAGTTGGGCGTCGGCATCCACGGCGAGCCGGGCCGCGAGCGGCGGCCGATGATGACGTCCGGCGAGATCGCCGACTTCGCCGTGAACGCCGTCGTGGAGGACCTCGGCCCGCGCGACCCGGTGCTCGTCCTCGTCAACGGCCTGGGCGCCACCCCGCTCTTGGAGCTGTACGGCTTCACGGCGGAGGTGCACCGCGTGCTCCGCGAGCGCGGCGTGGCCGTGGCGCGCACCCTCGTCGGCGACTACGTGACGTCCCTCGACATGGCGGGCGCCTCGGTGACGCTGTGCCGGGTCGATGAGGAGCTGCTGCGCCTGTGGGACGCGCCGGTGCGCACGGCGGCGCTGCGCTGGGGCATGTGACACACCCGTACCGGCGTACGTGCGGTCCCTGCCGCCCGCCGCGGAAACGTCCTGCGCAACCCCGACGCGAGGAGGCCCCGTGCTCGACGCCGACTTCTTCCGCCGCTGGCTGGCCTCGGTCGCGGCGGCCGTGGACCGGGAGGCGGACCGGCTCACCGCGCTGGACTCGCCGATCGGCGACGCCGACCACGGCGGCAATCTGCGCCGCGGCTTCACCGCCGTCGTCGCCGTCCTTGAGACGGAGGCGCCCGCCGCCCCGGGCGCCGTCCTGACCCTCGCGGGGCGGCGGTTGATCTCGACAGTGGGCGGCGCGTCCGGCCCGCTGTACGGCACGCTGCTGCGCCGCACGGGCACGGTGCTCGGCGAGGCGCCGCAGGTCAGCGAGGCGGAGTTCGCCGCCGCGCTGCGTGCGGGGGTGGCCGCGGTGGCCACGCTCGGCGGCGCCGCGCCCGGTGACAAGACGATGCTGGACGCGCTGGTCCCGGGGGCCGACGCCCTGCTCACGTCGTTCGCGGCGGCCCGGGAGGCGGCGCGCCTGGGGGCGTTGGCGACGGTCCCGCTCCAGGCCCGCAAGGGCAGGGCGAGCTATCTGGGCGCGCGCAGCGTCGGCCACCAGGACCCGGGGGCGGCCTCGTCAGCCCTGCTGTTCGAGGCCCTCGCCGACACCGCCGAAGCCGCCGCCACCGGGGAGGCGCCCGGTGAGTGACGCCGCCCGGGACTCGGGCCAGCACGCGGACCGGCGCGTGGGCATCGTGCTCGTCTCCCACAGCGCCGCCGTGGCCGAGTCCGTCGCGGCCCTCGCCCGGGGCCTCGCGAGCGGCGGCGGCACCGCTCCCGTCGCCCCGGCGGGCGGCACCGCCGACGGTGGCCTCGGCACCAGCTCCGACCTCGTCGCGGCCGCCGCCCACCGGGTCGACCGGGGCGCGGGCGTCGCGGTCCTCGCCGACCTGGGCAGCGCCGTCCTCACCGTGAAGGCCCTCATCGCCGAAGGGGACGAACTCCCCGCCCCGATCCGCCTGGTGGACGCGCCCTTCGTCGAGGGCGCCGTCGCGGCGGTCGTGGCGGCGTCGGCGGGAGCGGACCTCACCGCCGTGGCGGCGGCGGCCGAGGAGGCGTACGGCTACCGAAAGGCGTGACGCCCGGCGGGGCTCAGCCGACCGCCGTGCGCGCGGCCTCCAGGCGGTGCGGGCAGCAGCCGTCGCGGGCGAGGAGCGCGGCGCCGACCCATCCCGCCCCCGGGCCGCAGCGGGTCAGCCTGACGTCCGGCAGGGCGCGGTGGGCGCGCGCGGTGACGTACCGCTCGAAGCTCTCGCGCACCGGGGTGAGCAGGGGTTCACCGGCATCGGCCACGCCGCCGCCGAGGACGACCAGCTCGACGTCGAAGAGGTTCACGAGGGTCGCGATGCCGATGCCGAGCCAGTGGCCGACCCGGGCGAGGTGCGCCCGCGCCGCGGGGTCCCCGGCCTGGGCGGCGGCGGTGACGTCCTCGCCCGTGACCTGGGGCCGACCCGTGGTGTGCCCCGCCGCCGGTGCGGCGTAGCGCGCCAGGGCCGGGCCGGAGGCCAGGGGTTCCAGGCAGCCGACGGTGCCGCAGCCGCAGCGCTCGCTCCCGTGCGGGTCGACGATCATGTGCCCGATCTCGGTGCCGATGCCGGTCCTGCCGCGGAAGAGCCGGTCGTCGAGGACGAGGCCGCCGCCCACGCCGGTGCCGACGGTGACGAACGCCATGTAGGAGGCGCTGTGCCCGAGGTGGTACTCGGCCCAGCACGCGGTGTTCGCGTCGTTGTCGACCACGGTCGGCAGGCCGGTCGCGGCCGCCAGCAGTCCGCGCAGCGGCGCGTCGCGGAACGCGCTGTTGGGGGCCGTGCGGACGCGGCCGTCGGGCCAGTCGACGAGCCCGGCCACGCCCACCCCGACACCCGCGACACCGGGGTGGCAGGAGCGCAGCGCCTCGACCAGCCGTACGGCCGTCTTCAGCATCGCTTCCTGGTCGGCCGCGGGGCACGGCACCACGGGCACGCGTTCCACGACGTGCCCGTCGGCGTCGACGACTCCGGCGGCGATCTTCGTACCGCCGACGTCGAGCCCGACGAAGAGCGGGGCGGACGGCCCGCGGGAGGCAAGGGAGGGAAAGGGATCCATGGGGTCTTCTCCTCAGGGGGTGGGGCGGCGCTCAGTGGGGTTGGAGCCGCACTCCGAAGCAGTTCTGCAGCGCGATGAGGGCCGCGCCGTGCGCGCCCCGGTCGGCGACCAGTGGCTTGGTGACGAGGTGACAGTCGCGGTTGTCGTGGAAGGCGTACGAGCGGTACGTACCGACCGCGCTCAGGAACGCGTTCGCCGCGCGGTGGCCGCGGCCGCTGATGAGCAGGCTGTCGGCGGCGTACAGGACGACGTGGCTCGGGCCGAACAGGGTCAGCAGGTGCGCGAGTCCGCGGGCGACCGAGGTGCCCGCCTTGCGGAAGGCGGCGACCGCCGCCAGGGCGTGCGGGTCGTCGCCGTCGGCGAGGTCCACCGCCGCTTCCAGGCCGTCCAGTTCACGGCCCGTGAGGTCCTTGATCGCCCCGGCCAGCGCCCGGTTGCCGACCTGGCTCTCGACGCAGCCGCGCATGCCGCAGTCGCAGACGCGCCCCTGCGGCCACACGCGGAGGTGTCCGAACTCCATGGGCACGCTGAGGCGTTCGCGCCGCACCACCATGCCCGCGCCCACGCCGTCGCGCACGAGCACGACGCCGAAGGTGTCCGCGCGGCGCCCCACGCCCAGGGTCTGTTCGTAGGCGGCGAAGGCGTGCGCGTCGTTCTCGACGACGGTGTCCCAGCCGGTGGCGGCCATGAGCCGGGGGCCGAGCGGGAACTCCACCCACTCGTAGGGGGGCGGCTTCTCCGTCCCGTGGTCGTCGGGCCCGTTGACCAGGTGCCGCACCAGGCCCGTGTCCGCGTCGACGGGCCCGCCGACCTGGACGCCGACGCACACCCGGTTCCTGGGGAAGGAGCGCCCCAGCTTGATGTCGGCGAGGGAGCGGATCAGCGCGGCCGCGCGCTGGACGACCGCCTCGGGCTCCATGTCGGACAGGTCCGTCCGGGACCGGGCGGTCACCACTCCCTCGCTGGTGACGATGACACCGGCGAGTTTGTACGGGAGCACCTCGATCCCTATCGCGTAGTGGCCGTGGTCGAGTTCGTACGACCGCCGAAGGACCCGCCGCACCTTCGCGTCGTATCCGTCCATGGTCCGATCCCTCCCCCGGGTGGTCGCTGTCGTGTGCGGGCGGGTCAGGGCGGGAAGCCGGGGCCGACGATGTCGGGGTGGCGCTCGACCGCGGTGCGGACCGCGCGCCGGGTCAGGGCGACCACCTCGTCCATGTCGTACTCCTCGACGCCTCCGACGCGGCGCAGTCGCGCTCCGCCCTCGGCGGTCGCGGCCGCCCCCACCCGCTGGACGAGGCGCGGCTCGCCCGTGTCCTGGAACGCGTCGTCCGGCGCGCCGATGTCGATGAGCCTGCTCGCCCGGTAGGCGTAGGGCAGGTGCCGCACGCACTCCGTGAGGAACGCGGTCTTCGCCTCCGTGCCCGCCGTGCGGGGCGGGAGCGCGCTCTCCGGCCGTTCCAGCTGGTCGCGGAAGGTGTTCACCGCCCGCGCCACCGTCTCCACGACGAGGTCGTCGACCTCGTCGCGGCGCGGCCCGGCCCCCGCGTACCCGGACGTCGCGATCGCCGCGAGCCAGAGCTGGACGACCTGGAGGCCGTAGACCACCCAGTCGGCGCGGGCGCCGAAGTCGCAGGCGTAGGCCTCCAGTTCGCGTGTCCCGCCCCGGCCGCGCGCGTGCGCGTCGAGGACCGTCCGCAGCCGGGCCTCCACCTCGTCCGACGTGAGGTCCGCGTCGACGTCGGACCGGATCCCCTGGAGATACCGTTCGAACGCGGGGTGCACCTTCAATTCGGCGCCCGTCCTAGGCGGCGGGCTGACACGGATCGACGTGGGATTCCGGCTGTCCCCCCTGCGCATGTGCGCCTCCTCCTTCTCGTTCCTCATGGGCACGGCGGTCACGGTCCGCCGTCCGGCCGGTCGCCCTCGATGCTGCGCCGCAGCGCGGTCCGGGCGTGCCTCAAGTGGCTGCGTACCGTGCTCACTTCCCTCTTGAGCAGCGCGCCGATCTCGTCCGTGGAGTAGCCGTCCACGTAGAGGGCCACCACGGCCCGCTGCCGCGGGGGCAGTTCGAGCAGCCGCTGCCGCACCCATTCCTTCTCGTCCGGGTCGTCGTAGTCGTGGACGGCCGGGGGGTGCAGGCAGGCCTGCCACTCGCCGTTGGTCCGTTTGCGGTCGCGTTCCGCGATCTTCAGGTACTTGTGCCAGGCCACCTTGCGGACCCAGCCGTACGGGCGGCGGCAGTTCGGCCATATGCCCGCGAGTTCGAGCATGGCCTCCTGCGCGACGTCCTTGGCCTCCTCCACGGTGGCCCCGGTCGCGGCCAGGCCGCGGACGAGGCGGGGGTATTCCGCTCGGAAGAACTCGGAGAACTCCGGGGGGACGGCCCCGTGGACACCTAGAGGGCTCACGCGGCCACCTCCTCGGGTCGGTCTCCCTATAGGTCCCTCCGGAGGCCGTTCGCGTGCAAGGAAGGCGTCACGTTTCCTCCGCGCGGCGGGAGTTGCACGCCGACGGCTCGACATCGCCCCCTTGTGACAAGCGTGAAGGAGGCAGGGCACTCATGAAGTGGAAGACCCGTACACGGCACGAGGACGACAACGCGGACCGGCGCTCCCGCCGCCCCTCCCCCGCCGAGGTCGTGAAGCTCGTCAACGGCACGGCGATGGGCGTGGGCGGAGCCTATGTGCTGACGTCGTCGGCGCTGATCGCGGTGCTCGCGGGAGTCCTGGCGGTGGTGTTGGCGGCGCTGTACCTCCGGTAGGGGGGCGGGTTGTACCTCCTGTAGGGGTGGGAGGCCTGCTCGGCCCGTGGGGTGGGTCGCGGGCCCGCCCGGCCTAGGCGTCCCGGTACCGGTCCCGGACCTCCGGCAGGCGCCGGTACCCGGCCGACGCGTAGGTGGCGACGGCCCCGGTGTTGGAGCTCGGGGTGCAGACGACCGCGCTCGACGAGCCGAGCCTCTGGAGCGCGGCCGCCGCGGCGACGCTGATCGCCTTCCCGTGGCCGCGCCCGCGGTGGTCCCGGTGCACGCCCAGCGGCTCCAGCAGCCCCGGCCTGCCGGGGCCCGCCGACCACACCGTCACCGCCGCCACCGCCTCGCCCCGGTCGTCGTACGCGACCAGGCACCGGGCGGCGCCGTACGCCGACCCGGCCGCCATCGCGTGCCAGTGCTCGGCCGTGAACGTCGACCCGTCGAACGCGGCCCGGTGCAGGGCGGCCCGCAGGTGCGCCCGCTCCGGGCCGATCTCCTCGACGCGTACGCCGGGGTCCTCGACCGGCCGGGTCAGGTCGCGGCGGAGCGGCGTCCACGGCTCGTCGGTCGGCCAGCCGATCTCGCCCAGCAGGTCGTCGACCAGGGCGCCCGGCGGCGCCTCGACGCTCACCCGGCCCGCGGGCAGCACGCCGCGCTCCGGCGCGCTCGCGTCCTCGGCCATCCGCCGTGCCAGTTCCGCGTCCCGCAGGGCGTCGGGCGCGGTCGTCAGCCGCAGCAGGCGGGGGCCGTCGAGCAGCCCGACGGCGAGGATCCGTCCGTCGCGGCTCCACGTCCGGACGGCCGCGGCCGTCGTCTGTGCACCCGTGCGCCGGTACCAGCCGAGGTCCCCCGGGTGGAGCTGCGTCGGCGCTCCCTCGGCCTGCCACTCCCGCAGCGCGTCCGCAGCCCCGCCGAGTCCGTCGGGCTCCGGCTTCGCCATCACGATCGTCATGCTCCTCATCACATCCCGCCGCCCGGGCGGTCCGCACCTGGTTTTCGCCGGGCCACGGCCTGGCTCTCCAGGGCTACTTCGCGGGGTGGCTCCGCGGCGTGATTCCCTGCGGACCCGACGTTCCTACGGTGGTTGCACCGAGGCCGACACGCCTGTGCGCGGCCGCCGAGAGAAGGGTCGTGGACATGTCCACACGTCGTCGTGGAGCCGTTGCCGTCCTGCTGGCCGGTGCGGTGGCGCTGACCGCCTGTGGCTCCGGAACCGCGGTCGCGGCGTCCGGACCGGCCGACCGGGGCGGGAAGCGGGACACGCGGCTCGCGCTTCCCGCTCCCACCGGTGCGTACGCGGTGGGCCGGGACGCGCTGCACCTCGTCGACAAGGCCCGCCGCGACCCGTGGGTGCCCGAGGCGGGCGCCCGTGAGCTGATGGTGTCGCTGTACTACCCGGCGCGGAAGGCCACCGGCACACCGGCCCCGTACATGAGCACCGAGGGCGCCCGGGCCTTTCTGAAGGAGATGAAGGTGGAGCTCCCCGCCGAGGTCCTGAGCACCACCCGCACCCATGTGTTCGCGGGCGCCAGGGCCAGGTCCGGGACGTACCCGCTGGTCGTCCTCTCACCGGGCTTCAGGACGCCGGGTGCCGTCCTCACCGGCCTGGCCGAGGACCTGACCAGCCGCGGTTACGTCGTCGCGGTGGTCGACCACGCCTACGAGGCCGCGGGGGTCACCTTCCCCGGCAAGGGCGTCCTGCCGTGCGCGGCGTGCGGGAGGATCGGCCCCACCACCTTCCGGCCCGCCGCGGAGGGGCGCGCCAAGGACCTGCGCTTCGTCCTGGACCGGTTGATCGGGAAGACCTCGCCGTGGAAGCACGCGGACCTCGTGGACAAGGGCAGGGTCGCCCTCGGCGGGCACTCCCTGGGCGGTGCCGCGGCCGCGGCCACCATGGCGCGCGACCCCCGCGTACGGGCCGGAGTGAACATGGACGGCCCCTTCGTCGACAGCGGTGAGGAGTCCGGCCTGTCCGGCCGCCCCTTCCTGATGATGGGCACCGAGGCCGACCACAGCCCCGGCGGCGAGGACGGCAGTTGGGACGTGATCTGGAAGCGCCTCGACGGCTGGAAGCGGTGGCTCACCCTGTCCGGCGCGGACCACTTCGCGTTCACCGATCTGGCGCCGCTGGCCGGGCAGTTGGGCGAGGACGACCCCGAGGGCCTGCCGGGCAGGCGGGCCGCGGAGATCACGCGGGACTACACGAGGGCGTTCTTCGACGCGTGGCTGCGCCACCGGCACACGCGCCTGTTCGACGGGCCGAGCGCGGCCAACCCCGAGGTCGTCTTCCCGCACACACCGCGCTGAGGCCTACAGGTCGGTGCCACCGCCCCACGGCCCCTCGACGACGTGCTCCCGCAGCAGGCGTACGTGGCGGCGGCGCACGTCGAGGGGCCAGGCGGCCGCGGTGCCCCAGGCGACGAGGGCCGCGGCCTTCCAGTAGCGCGACTCCAGGCCGCGCGCCTGGGACAGGGCGGTGCCCGCGAGGCCCTGCGCCACCATGCCGGTGAAGTAGGCGCGGGCGACGCCACCGAAGTCGAGGCTCTCGGCCAAGGACGCCCGGAGCATGGGCTCGGCCAGGTCCACGCGCCCGGCCCGGAGCAGCGGCCCGAGGAACATCTCCGTCGTGAAGGCGTCGCCGCGGCCCACCTCCGCCCACGCCGCAACGGCCTTCTCCGCCACGCGCCCCGCGGTCGCCGTGTCGCCCGCCGCGGCATAGCTCTGCACGATGTCGGGCAGCGCGAAGGGCAGGCCGAGGTCCTCGGCGAGGCGCAGCGCGTGGTCGTTCATGCCCACCCGGGTCAGGGCCTCGCCGACGCGGTACGCGTCCTCGACGTCCCGATCGGCACCGGCGCTGACGTCCCGCTCGGCACCGACGCTCCGCGCGAACTCGTAGGCCTCGCCCGCGAACCCGCGCGCTTCCTCGTCCAGACCGGCGCGGCTCAGCGCGACCGCCATCGCCGCGTGCAGCCCCGCGGCGGCCCCGTCCGTCACCTGCGCGGCCCTGCGCAGGAAGGCGGCGATCGCCCGGTCGGCGGCCGCCGGGTGGCCCCGCAGGGGCCCGGCGGCACCCACCACCGCGCCGAGCGCGGCCAGGCACTGGAGGTCGTCCCGCAGGCGGAGGGCCAGGCCGACGGCCTTGTCGAGCAACGCGTCGGCCGCCTCCGCCCGCGTCGTACGGCAGCACGCCGACAGCTTCGCGAGTGACTCGGCGCGGCGGGCGACGGGCCGCAGCCGGGCCAGCGTGGTCGTGCAGTGGGCGGCGCCGTCGCTGCGGTGGAGCGCCTCCACCGCGCGCAGGACGGCGGCCCACAGCGTCCCGTCGGGCTGTCCTGCCGGTCGGTGCCGCCCGTTCCACTCGTCGATGACGCCGTGCGCGAGGTCCCGCGCCGCGGCGGTCCTCCCGGTGTTTGCCCACGCCAGGGCCAGCTCGGCGCGGTGCTCCGCGTCCCAGGTCGCGCACCCGTCGGCCGCGGCCAGGTGTCCGGCGGCCGCCTCCGCGATCTCGACCGCCCGGACGGAGCGGCCGCGCCAGGCGAGGTTGGGATTGGCCTCGGCCACGCGGCGCGCCCCCGCCCGGTCGCCCACCTCGATCGACGCCTCGACCACCTGGTGCATGAGGTCGTCGGTGAAAGGGTGGCTGGAGCGCCCGCTGAAGGCGAGGGCGTGCCGCGCCGCCCGGACCGCGCCGTCGCGGTCACCGGCCGCCAGCAGGCCCTCGCCCAACTTCGTCAGGCCCAGGCTGACGTACCGGTCCGGGAATGCGACGGCGTCGGCGCTCCGGACGAGGCGGCGCATGGCCGGTACGTCCCCGTCGCCGCACTTCGCCTGCGCAGCCCGCAGATAGGCCAGGGAGACGAAGCGCATCGACTCGTGCCGCAGCGCCGCGGCCCGGCTCAGCTCCCGCTCCAGCACGGCGGCGGCCCGCGCGCGGTGGCCCGCCGCGGCGAGGGCCTCGGCCAGCGCGGCGTGGAGCCCGGCGCGCAGGTAGTCCGCGTCGCTCGTGGCCATGGAGGCGAGGGCACACGCGTCCTCGACACGCGCGGCGCGCACCAGGTCACCGACGACCTGGCCGACCCGCACGGTTCCGTTGCTCCCCAGCAGGAAGTCGCCGCGCTGCCGCGAACTGGCTCTCCGTGCCAGGTCCACGGCGGCGTCCAGGTCACCCAGGCGGCTCAGCGCCGCGGCCGCGTCGGCGAGCACCCACGCATAGAACGGGCCGTACGCGGGCGCGTGCGCGAGGAGTTCCACGAGGACCGAGCGGGCCGCCTCCGGCTCACCGGCCTCCAGGAGGTACTGCGCACAGGCGCAGCGCACCCGTTGGTCGGCGCCTTCGAGCCAGTCACCGGGTGCGAACGGCAGGATCCCCGCTCCGGTCCCGCGCGCGGCACGCGCGCAGGCGCCGAGGGCGACGAGCTGCCAGTACGCATCGCCGCGGGCCGGGGCGAACGCCCAGGCCCGGTCGGCGAGTTCCCGCGCCCGCTCGGCGGCCCCGGTGTCGAGACGCGCCTCGGCCACCTCAGCGAGCGCCTCCGCGCGATGGGTCTCCTCGACGCACAGGGCGATGCCCTCCGCCTGCCGCGCCTGCCCGGAGCGCACGAGGAGCCCGAGCAGCCCCGAGGGCAGACCGGCCGTGCTCGCGGTGGCCGTCAGATGGTGCAGGTCGAGTCTGAACTGGAGTTCCAGGTCGCGGTCGGACGCGGGCCCGTCCGGCGCGCGCAGTGCTTCGCGCGCGAACGCGATGGTCTCCAGGAACGTCGCTTCGTGGCCGTACGCGGCGAGGAGGCGTCGGCGGCGCGCGGTGTTCACCAGGTCCACCAGGCGCGTGCCGCCCACGAGTTCGCGGTGCGCGCGGACGAAGTGGTGGAGGCCGTGCAGCAGGAAGGGCGGTGTCGCCCCGGGCCAGCCGTCGTCCGCGTACCGGTCCGCCCACGCGATGACCTGGTGGACCTCCTGCGCGCAGCGCGCTGTGCCCACCCAGTCGTCGACGAACTCGCCGTACGTGGCGTGCGCCCACTGGTAGCCGGTCCCGCCGCACTCCAGGGCCAGCGGCAGCAGACAGCGCTCGATGCCGTGCAGGTGCCGGGCGACGCGGCCGACTCCGATGTCCAGCAGATCGGCGAGGTCGTGCCGCGTCAGGGGCGCGGCCGCGACCCGCAGCAGCGTGGCGATGCGCTCCGGCAGCGGCTCCGCCGAGGACAGCCAGTGCTCAAGGTGCCGCTTCGCGTCGTCGTGCCTGGACTCGGCGTGCGGGCTGGTCTTGAGCGGGACGATGTGCACCGGGGTAGCCGCCAGGGCGTGGTGGCGGGGCACCGCCGCGCGGAAGTCGGGCAGGTTCCGGGTCGCGACGACGACGTGGGCGTGGCCGTGGACGTGCACGGGCAGCAGCGGGCTGACGCCGTCCGCGGTGAGCTGCTCGTCGAGGCCGTCCACCAGGAGCACCGCCGGACGCCCGGCCGTGCCGAGGGCGGCGAAGCCCGTCCACAGACGGGCGAACTGGGCGGGCCGCTCCTCGGGCTGCGCGAGGGGTTCCCGCGAGCGCAGGGCGGTCAGGAGCTGCCCGATGGCCGCTTCCAGGAAGTCCTGCGACCGGTGCGCGTAGCGGTCCACGACGTAGAACACGGCGGTGGGGCAGCCCTGCGCGCGCAGACGGCGGTACAGCTCGACGGTGAAGGCCGTCTTCCCTGCGAACGCGGGGGCCTCGATGACGTGGTACGCGCCCGGCCCCTGGAGGGCCGCGAGCAGCCGCGCCAGGTCCTCCTCGCGGTCGAGGACGACGGAGTGGTAGCTCTCGAAGGCGCTGCGGGTGGCGCCGTAGCGGTCGTGGACGCTTTCCGGCACAGGCCCTGGGCCGCCCGGGTCCGCTTCCTTGGCGGCGGGCTCCTGGGGCGCGGCGGCGGCGCGGGGGCGCCGGGGGCCGACGGCCCGCACGAGATCGGCGTGCCGTTCGCGCCACAGGGACCGGCGCAGCTGCGGCGCGGCCTCCGGCGTGAGGTCGCCGTACCGTTCGACGGCGGCCGCGCGGCAGGCGTCGACGAACGCCTCGATGACCTCCCACCTCGGCGGGCGTACGAAGGTGGCGTTCAGCAGAGCGCTCAGGCCCGCGCGGTTGAGCTGTCCGCGCAGCCGGCCGGGCGCGGCGGTCGCGTTGTGCGTCACCAGGTCGCCGTAGCTCGGGTTCCCGACCGCCACGCGCAGCTGGACGAGCCAGTCGGCGAACCTCTCCTGAGGCGTCACCACCATCGGCCGGATGCACTCCTCACCGCCACCGCGCGTACGCACCGGTCCGGGTCCTTCGGGATCGTTCGGCCTTCCGCGTTCCGCGCCTGGCGTCCACCAGGGGATACGGCCGGGCCGTTCGGGTCCGTTCCAGAACCGGGACCCCCGTCGGGGCCCCTTGCGAGCGTAGCCGTCGGCGGGCCGGAACAGGCCCCTCTTCGCCCACGGAGCACCGGAGGACACCATGCCCCACACACCCCGCAGCGAACGCGCGTCGAAGCCCGTCGTCCGTCTGGTGGCGGGGGCGGTCCTGTCCGCTGCCGTCCGCTCGCTGATCGACTGGCTGACGGGCCGTTAGCCGTACGCCGTACCCGGCCCCGTCGTCACTCCGGCGACGGGGCCCAGACCCCCGCCCGCGCCGCGGTGGCCGCCGCCCGCGCGGCCGCGTCCGCGTCGGCCTCGGTCAGGGCGCGGCCCTGGTTGAGCAGGGCGTAGTACAGCGGTGCCGAGACGGCGGCGACGACGGCGTGCGGGTCGGTGCCGGTGGGGAGTTCGCCGCGCGCGATCGCGTCGCGGACGCAGCCGGACCACTCCTCGACGCGTACCTCGTAGAAGCGGTGCAGGGCCTGCGCGGCCTGCTCGTCGCAGAGGGACGCGGCGATCAACGCCGTGAACAGGCGGCCCTGCCGGGGGTCGGTGAGGGTCTTCACGACGAGCCGGGCGTTCGCCCCGAGGTCCCCGTCCAGGCTGCCGGTGTCGGCGCGCCGCAGCGACTGCTCGGCCATGTCGGCCAGCAGGTCGGCGGCGAGCGCGCCGGGGGTGCCCCAGCGGCGGTAGACCGTGGTCTTGCCGACGCCCGCGCGGTGCGCGATCTCGGCGAGGTCGAGCGCGTCGAACCCGTCGGCGGCCAGCGCGTCACCGGCCGCCCGCAGGACGGCCTCGCGTACGCGGGCGGTGCGTCCGCCCGGCCGGACGGTGCCGGGGGCCGGGGCGTCGGGCATGGGTCCCCTCCTAAGGGTGTCGAGCAGTGCTTCACGGCGTGCGCCCCATCGTATCGGGACTCCAGTTCCCTTACCGCATTCGGCGTGCTAACTTCTCAGCCGTAACGGAACGACAGACCCATTAGGGCGGATCGCTCCGGGATCCCCCGCCCTGCCCCGGCGCGCTCGCCGCCGGGCAGGCACTTCCCGCACCGCCGCGGTGAAGCCGAAAGGAAGACTTCCCGCGCTGTCGCGGTGAAGCCGAAAGGAAGCCCTCCCATGTCCGCACCGAAGCTCGCGGCGCGCCCGGCGCCGCGCCGCGCCGACACCACCGCGCCCGCGCACCAGCCCGCGCCTCAACCCCAGCGGCTCACCGGCGAGTTGAAGCTGACCCTGGCCGTGCTGCTGGTCGCCCAGTTCATGCTGGCCGTCGACTTCTCGATCCTGAACGTGGCCCTGCCCGCCATCGGCGACGGCCTCGGCTTCTCGCTCTCCAACCTGCAGTGGATCGCCACCACCTTCGCCCTGAGCGCGGCGGGCTTCACCCTCTTCTTCGGCCGCATCGGCGACCTGATCGGCCGGAAGAAGATCTTCATCGGCAGCCTGGCCCTGCTGGGCCTCGCCTCGCTCGTCGGCGGCCTTGCCACGAGCCCGGAGGTGCTGCTCGCCGCCCGCGTCGCCCAGGGTCTCGCCACGGCCGCCGCCACCCCGGCCGGGCTCTCGCTGCTCACCACCTCCTTCCCCGAAGGGCCCCTGCGGCAGAAGGCGCTGGGCATCAACGGCGCCCTGATGTCCGCCGGGTTCACCACCGGCGCGATCCTCGGCGGCGTCCTGACCGACCTGCTCTCCTGGCGCTGGGCCTTCTTCATCAACGTGCCCGTCGCCCTGGCCGTGATCGTGATCGCCCCCGCCGTCATCAAGGAGTCCAAGCCCGCGGTCCGGCCGAAGCTCGACCTGCCCGGCGCCCTCACCGTCACCCTCGGCCTGCTCGCCCTCGTCTACGGCCTGACCCAGGCGGGCGAACACGGCTGGACCGACGCCCACGCCCTGACCGGCCTCGCCGTGGGCGCCGCCCTGCTCGCCGCGTTCTTCGCCGTCGAGCGCAAGGTCGCCGAGCCGCTCGTCCCGCTCCAGACGCTGGGCCGCCGCACCGTCGCCTGGGGCAACGTCCTCGGTCTGCTCGCCTTCGTCACCGAGACCTCGCTGGTCTACCTCCTCACCCTCTACCTCCAGAAGACCCTCGGCTTCACCCCGCTCGCCGCCGGTGTCACCTTCGGCGTCCTGGGCGCGGGCACCGTCGTCGGCGGGCTCCTCGCGCCCAAGGTGATCGCGCGCCGCTCGACCCTGACGGCCCTGGTGGCGGGCGGTGTCGTCCAGACGGTGTTCACCGCCGCGCTCCTCTTCCTCGGGACGACGACGGGGGCGTCCCTCGCCCTGCTGCTGCCCGCCACCTTCTTCGGCGGCATCGGCAACATGCTCGTCATCGTCGGCTTCATGGTGACCGCCACCAGCGGGCTCCCGGACGCCGAACAGGGCCTCGCCACCGGTCTCGCCTCGATGTCCCAGCAGGTCGGCATCACCATGGGCACCCCGATCATGTCCGCGGTCGTCACCGCCACCACCACGGGCGCGGCCACCGCCTCCGCCGTCCACCACGGCGTCACGGTCGCCATCGCCGTCAACGCCGCTCTCGTGCTCCTCGGAGTCGTGTTCGCGGCGGTGTTCCTCCGGCCGCGGCGCGGGGCCGGGGGCGTGCGGGCCTGAGGCCCGCGCCTCTCGGCGCGGGGCCGGGCCGCAAGCGCGGAACGCCTGGCGGCACGGCGGGCACGTATCACCCGGCGGCGGGCACCCGGTACGGCCCCCGCGCGCGCAGAGCGGCGTGGCGGCCCGAGGGCCCCCACACCCACCTCCACATCCACTCACCGAAGGAGCAGTTCATGGACCTCCAGCTCACCGACAAGGTCATCGTCGTCACCGGCGCCACCAGCGGCATCGGCCACGCCACCGCCCGCCTGCTCGCCGAAGAGGGCGCCCACGTCATCGCCGTGGCCCGCGGCACCACCGGCACCGCCGCCGTGCCCGCGAAAGCCGACTTCCTCGCCGCCGACCTCACAGACCCGGCGGCCGCCGAGCGGATCGTCGAGCACGCACGCTCCGCCCACGGCCGCCTGGACGGCCTGGTCAACAACGCCGCCGCCCTGGTCTCCCAGCCGTCCTTCGCCGCCATCGACGACGACCAGTGGCACACCACCTTCGAACTCAACCTGCACGCCGCCGTCCGCCTCACCCGCGCCGCGCTGCCCCTGCTCCAGGACAACCCGCGCGGCGCGAGCGTCGTGCACGTCGCCAGCGAGGCCGCCCGGCTGCCCGACGCCACCATCGCCGACTACGCCGCCTCCAAGGCCGCCCTGCTCTCCGTCTCCAAGTCCCTCGCCACGAGCCTCGGCGCCTGCGGCGTCCGCTCCAACGTCGTCTCGCCCGGCCCCACCCGCACCGCCCTCTTCGACGCCCCCGGCGGCTTCGCCGAACAGCTCGCCGACCGCTTCTCCCTGCCCGCGGACCAGGCCGTCGACCACTTCATCCGCCACGAGCGCCGCCTGCCCACCGGCCGCATCGGCGCCCCCGAGCAGGTCGCCGATCTGATCGCCTACCTCCTCTCGCCGCGCGCCGCCCAGGTCACCGGCGCCGAGTGGAGCGTCGACGGCGGGGCCCTCCGCCAGCTGTGACCCGCACACGACCAGACATACATGGGCATACATGGACACGCACGGATGCCGAGAGGACCCTCCGCATGATCACGAGTAGCGCAGTCCGCGCGGGCGACCTCGCCTGGCGGCACCGGACCGTCCCGGCGCCGCACCCCGTCCCCGTCCGCGTGTACGAGCCCGGGGGCCGCCCCGGCGGCTGGCTCGTCTGGGCGCACGGCGGGAGCTGGCAGTACGGCTCCGCCGCCGACTGGCACCCGGTCACCCACCGCCTCGCCGCCCTGAGCGGCTGGAACGTGGTGAGCGTCGACTACCGGCTCGCCCCCGCGCACCGCCACCCGGCCGCGCTCGAAGACGTCCTCGCCGTACTGGACTGGGCGGCCGAGCAGACCGATGCCCGCGTCGCGGTCGGCGGGGACAGCGCGGGTGCCACCCTGGCCGCGGGCGCCGCCCTCGCGCGACGCGACCGCGGCCGCCGCCTGGACGCCCAGCTGTTGGCCTACCCACCCCTCGACCCGGACTGCGCCACGCCCAGTCACCTGCGGGACCCCGCCGCCTTCCCCCAACCCGCCGCGCTGCGC
This sequence comes from Streptomyces sp. NPDC053474, assembly GCF_044544845.1. Taxonomy (NCBI): domain Bacteria; kingdom Bacillati; phylum Actinomycetota; class Actinomycetes; order Kitasatosporales; family Streptomycetaceae; genus Streptomyces; species Streptomyces sp. NPDC053474. The sequence continues at coordinate 458,747 of NZ_JBITXV010000006.1, read as the reverse complement.
CGGGCCTGGCGCACCTGGCGCGGCACCGGGCCCGCCACGGCTGTCGCGCCCGACGGCACGGCCCTGCACAGCACGCCGCTCGACGCCCCCGACCTACGGGGTCTTGCCCCCGCGGTGCTCGCCGTCGGCGCCCTGGACCCCGTCGCCGACGACGTCCTCGCCTACGCCGACCTCCTGCGGGCAGCGAGCGTCCCCGCCCGCCTCATCCACGCGCCCGACACCGCGCACGCCGACCTCCTCCGCCCGCGAAGCCGCCTCCTGCCCCACCTGGCCGACGCCCTGCGCCGCCTCCCCTGACCGACTCTCCCGGAACGGACGCCCCACCATGACCGCACCGCCCGCCCCCATCGAGGCCCTCGTCCGCCACTTCACCGACCTGCGCGACGGCACCCACGCCGGGCGCACCGAACGCCCCGCCAAGGAAGCCGTCTTCGCCACCACGACCGACCTGCTCGACGGCCCCGCCCGCCAGGCCCTCACCGAGTACGACACCCATCTGCTGCTCGGCACCGGCACCCTCCACGCCACCGGCCTGCGCCGCGACCGGCACGGCGGCAGCTACGCCACCTGGCGCCTGACCTGGCCCGAGCAAGTCCGCGCCGACCTTCCCGCCCTCGCCCTCCACGCCCACTACGACGCGGGCTTCCACCACCCCCACCTGCGCGGCGCCACCGTCGCCGAGTGGCCCCTCAACGTCTTCACCCCCGCCCAGGCTGCCGAACTCCTCCCCACCTTCCGCGCCATCATCGCCGCCGACCTGCACAACCTCGTCTTCCAACGGGACTGGCGCATCGTCCCCGCCCTGCACACCAACTGATGAGCGCCGGGCCCGATTTGCCGAACCGGCAAACAAGTTCGTCCCGCCAGCGGCACCTCGCTCATGATCGGTACGAACCACCGTGACACCACGATCCGACCCGCCCTCGGCGGCCGGAACTGGAGGGAACGCATGACGCAGCCCAGTCCGCAGTTCACGCACCGGTCGGTTTCCGCACCGGCAGGCCGGATGCACGTCGTCGAGCAGGGAACCGGGCCGCTGGTGCTGCTCGTCCACGGCTTCCCCGAGTCCTGGTACTCCTGGCGCCACCAGCTGCCCGCCCTCGCGGCGGCGGGCTACCGAGCCGTCGCCCTGGACGTCCGCGGCTACGGCCGCTCCGCCAAGCCCGCCGCGCCGCACGCGTACCGGATGCTCGACCTCGTCGAGGACAACGTCGCGGTGGTCCGCGCCCTGGGCGAGGAGTCGGCCGTGGTCGTCGGCCACGACTGGGGTGCGACCATCGCCGCGCACTCCGCCCTGCTCAGGCCGGAGGTCTTCCGCGCGGTGGGACTCCTGAGCGTTCCCTACACCCCGCCCGGCGGCCCCCGCCCGAGCAGCGTCTTCGCCCAGATGGGCGGGGACGAGGAGTTCTACGTCTCGTACTTCCAGGAGCCCGGCCGCGCCGAAGCCGAGATCGAACCCGACGTACGCGGCTGGCTCGCGGGCTTCTACGCGGCGCTGTCCGCCGACACCATGCCCCCGGCCGACGCCCCGGACCCGCACTTCGTCAGCAAGGGCGGGACCCTGCGCGACCGGTTCCCCACCGGCCCCCTGCCCGGCTGGCTCACCGGGCGCGACCTCGACTTCTACGCCGCGGAGTTCGAACGCACCGGCCTGACCGGCGCGCTCAACCGCTACCGGAACATGGACCGCGACTGGGAGGACCTCAGCGCGTTCGAGGGCGCGCCCATACCCCAGCCCTCGCTGTTCGTCGGCGGCGCCCTGGACGCCTCCACGACCTGGCTGGCCGACGCGATCGACGCCTACCCGGTCACGCTCCCGGGCCTGGTCGCCTCCCACCTCATCGACGGCTGCGGCCACTGGATCCAGCAGGAACGCCCCACCGAGGTCAACGAGATCCTGACCGACTGGCTGGCCGCGCTGCCCAGGTGAAGCGACGGCGCCGAGGTCGTGCGGCTACGCGGCCCGGACCGCGTCCGCCGGGACCTCGAAGACGAGCACGAGCCCGCCGTGTCCGTCGTCCCGCTCGCCGACACGGGTGAAGCCGAAGCCCGCGATGGTGGCCAGGGACGCGCTGTTGTCGGACCTGATGGTGGCCCGCACGGTCCTGACACCGGGTTCGGCGGCGGCCCTGACGAGCAGCGCCTTCAGCATGGCGCGGGCGTAGCCCCGGCGTCGGTGCCCCGGCACGACGGTGTAGCCGACCTCGACCACACCGGCCGCGTCCGGGGGCCCGTGGAACCCGGCGTCGCCGACGACGGTGCCGTCCGGCTCGGACACCGCGGCCCGCGTGATCCACGGCGCGGCCGACGGGTCGCGGGCGACCTGGTCCGCGCGATAGGCGAAGATCGACCGGGCCCGGTCGCCGACGAAGTGCGCGTCGAGGGCGACCCCGGCCTCGGCGCTGCCCCCTGCGAGGTCCCCGTCGGCAAGCGCCCGCAGCGCCACCACGCTGAGCTCGACAAAGCGCACGCGGCGGGGGGTGGAGAGAAGTTCGCTGTTCATCGCGGTGATGCTCGCTGAGCGCCACAGGGCTGTCCAGCGGTTTACGCCTCCGATCGGCGCGGCGAGCCGTGACCGGGGGACCTGGCGGTTCGACCGGGAACCCGCCTCCGCCGCGCGGGGGAGGCGGATCATCCGGCGGGCCGATCCCCGCGGGCGGCGGGAGCCAGAAGAGTGGCCCCATGGCGATCAGCGAGGCGAGGGCGGCGGTGGCTGAGGGGAGCGAGTGGCCCGGGTTGCTTCGGCAGGGGGGTGTCGCTTTCCGGGGGGCGGCTGTCGCGCGTGGGCCGGGGAGCCGTTCGTGACGATCTGGCTCATGTCGTTCCCGGCGTTCGCGTGTGTGTTGGCCTTGTTCGCCCTGGTGGAGAGCTTCTGGCGGTGGTTCACGGGGCTCGGTCTGACCCCGTGGCTGCGCAGGCGCTCGGGGCGGTCGTTGTCGAACATCGCCTTCGATGAATTCACGGCGGTCGTGAACGGGAACAAGACGATGGAGCTGGAGGAGCGGCGGGTCGAGCTGCTGCTGCGGGACGATGAGAGTGACGGGGCGCCGCCTCGGTCCAGCATCGACCTGTCCAAGGGCACCGCGTTCATCGTGGTGCCACAGGGCCAGGGGGCCGAGCCCTCTAGAGATGCCGGTGGGCGTGGGCGGTGAGGCGGCAGCCAGAGGCGACGGGCGCGGAGTCGTCCACGTGCTGGGGGTGGGTCGCCTGCCTCTGGGCGGTCGCGTTCGCCGCGCTGCACTTGTACTGGGCCGTCGGTGGTGACGTCGGGCTGAGTGTCTCCGCGGGGCCGCTGGCCACCGAGCGCCCGCTGTGGTTCGTCGTGGGCGGTCTGTGGGGTGTGGGCGGGCTCTGCCTCCTCGGCGCCCTGCTGGCGCGGCTGCTCGCCCGGCCCGAACCGCGGGGCGCTCCCGCCCGGGTGGCGCGGCGGCTGGGGTGGGCCGTCAGCGCCCTCCTGCTGATGCGCGGCGTCGGCGTCGAGGTGCTGCTCCTGACCGGCGCGGCGCACCTGGACGCCTCGGTGAGCCAGGAGCAGCGGGCCTGGACGCTGGCCCTGTGGAACCCGTGGTTCATCGCCGGAGGGCTGGCCTTCGGCCTCGCCGCCCGCCGGTCCGGCGGGCGGCCTCAGCTCACCAGGTCGGGTGCGAAGTAGTCCCGCAGCCGGGCGATCTTGCCGTCGCGGACGCGGAAGATCTGCACCAGCGACACGCTGATGTCGTCCTCCCCCGCGGGCCCGTCGAAGACCGTGTCGATCTCGGCGATGAACACGTCGGGGTCGGCGGTGGTGTGCAGCACGTATCCGGACTTCTCCAGGTTCGGCGCGCGGCCGCCCTGCTGCTGCCGTTCGTAGTACGCCGCCAGCGCGGTACGGATCTCCGCGCGGCCCACCAGCCTCCTGGGGAAGGCGGCGTCGGCAGGCACGAGCGGCGCCTCGAAGACGCCGTCCTCGGTGAAGGTCTCGGCGACGGCGTCGGCGTTGTGGGTCATGCTTCCGGCGTAGACGTACCGCTCAAAGATCTCCTGCGGCGTGGGGGACATGACGGCCTCCCTGGGCTCGGACGCGGACGCCCAGATCATCACAGCGAGGCTTCGGAGAAGGCCGTTTCCGCCGAACCGGTCACCTTCGCCGGGCGCGATGATGGGCACCCGGCCGCTCCCCGAACGGCGCGCGGCCTCCCCGCAGGGCAAGGAGAACGGCACGGTGTCCACCTTCGTGGTTTTCGACCTGGAGTTCACCACGTGGCCTGGAGCGCTTGAGGAGGACTGGTCGGGTCCCGGGCAGTTGCGGGAGATCGTGCAGATCGGGGCGCTGCGCCTGGACGCGGACCTCTCGGTCGTCGAGGAGTACGAGGCGTTGGTGCGGCCGGTGGTCCATCCGCGGCTCTCGTCGTTCTTCACCGAACTCACCGGGATCGAGCAGGAGGAGGTCGACCGGGAGGGCCTCTCCCCCGCCCGGGCGATCGGTGACTTCCTGGGGTTCTGCAAGGGCCGGACCACGCTCTCGTACGGCAACGACATGGTCGTCATCGGGGAGAACGTGGGATGGGCGCGGGCGCGCGGCGAGCGGATCGGCGGCAGCTACTTCGACACCCCCTTCCTGAACGTGCGGCCCTGGATCAACGCCCTGGCGCCGACGACGACCGGCGTGAACGTGGGGCGGCTGTGGCAGGTGCTCGGGCTGCCCAAGCCCGCTGCCGGGCAGGAGCATGCGGCGCTCTTCGACTGCTACTCCTTCGCGGCGGCTCTCCGGCACCTCCGCGCCGCCGGGGCCGTCCTGCCCCCGGGCTGCCTCTGACGTCCGGCGGGGCGGTTGATCCGCCGCACCTCTTGATGTGCCCCGGTCACGCCTGCCACATTGGTCCGGACCAATTGCCGTCGAGTGGAAGGCACACCCGTGCGACGGACCCCCCACACACGTCATCTGCCGCCCGTCTGTCTCACCGTCACCGTCGCCTGTCTGCTGAGCGCCTGCGCCTGGGGCGGCGAGGAGGGCGGGGGCGCGGCGCCGCCGGACGCGCCGCGCGGGGTCACCGTGCAGGCGGGCAGCGCCACCTCCGTGCACGTGATGTGGAACCGGTCCACCGGCCGCGCCGAGATCAACGGGTACGAGGTGTACCGGGGCGCCACCCGCGTCAAACGCGTCCCGGCCGCGCAGCACATGGTCGACATCACCGGGCTCCGGCCGTCCGCCACGTACACCTTCTCCGTCCGGGCCCGCGACGCCGACGGGAACCTCAGCGCGGACAGCAAGAAGCTGACGGTCACCACGCCCGCCGCGGTCGCCGCCGACACCAAGGCGCCCTCGCGCCCGCGCACCCTGCGCGGCGAGGCCGAGGGCGGGCACGCCGCGACCCTGTCGTGGGGCGCCTCGAAGGACAACCGGAGCGTCGCCTCGTACGAGATCTACCAGGGCGGGACGAAGATCCACAGTGTGGGCGGCGGCACCACGGACACGCTCATCACGGGGCTGCGGCCGGGCCGGACGTACACGTTCAGCGTGAAGGCGCGGGACGCCGCCGACAACTTCTCGCCCGCGAGCCCCTCCGCGCGCGTGACCACCTCGGGCAGCAAGGACAGCGGGCGCGGCACCGCGCCCGCCGACCTCCGCGCGGCGACGCACCTCAAGGACGGGGCGTACTACATCGACCTGTCCTGGAAGCCGCCGCACACCGGCGGCTCGGTGACGGAGTATCAGATCCATCTGGACGGGGAGAGCGCCACCTCGCTCGTCTTCGGCGGCACGGTCCCGCGGGGCCGGATGAAGCACAGCTTCTACGTGGGCAAGAAGCCCGGCGAGACGCACCGCGTGCGGCTGCGCGCCAAGCTGCCCGACGGCACCTGGGGCGCCTTCTCGGCGCGGCGCACGGTCACCACGCGGTGAGGGGCGTGCGGTCGCCACGCACGCGGGTGGCGACCGCACGGCCTCAGCGGGTGCTGCCGGAGTCGATCGTCGGCAGGTAGCGCGGGGCGCGCCAGGCCCGCAGGCGCTGTTCCACCGCGGCGCCCAGCGACAGGAGTCGCGCGTCCTGGTGGTCGCCCGCGGTCAGGAGCACGCCGACGGGCAGCTCCTTCACGAACCCGGCGGGCACCGAAAGGGACGGGTATCCGGCGACGGCCGCCGGGGTGGAGGACGGGATGACGTCGTTGTCGCCCCGCTTGCAGTCGGTGGTCCAGGCCGGCGGGTTGGTCGGCGCGGCGATGGCGTCGAGGTCGTGGGCGGCCAGGGTCTCGTCGATCGAGCGCCGGGAGAGGTCCTTCAGCTCGGCGCGCATGGCCCGGTAGGCGGGGTCGGTGGTGGGCGGCGCGGCGAGCGCCTGCTCGAACAGCTCCTGCCCGGCGAAGCAGGTCTGCTCCGCGGGGTGGGTGCGGTTGAACTCGATCAGCCCGGCGAGGTCGCGCGGGCCCTTGCGGGTGCCGAGGTAGGCGTCGATGTCACGGTGGAACTCGCTGAGCAGCGCCGGGAATTCGAGCTCCGCGAGCCGCTTCTGGTACGGGGGCGTCACCTCGACGACCTCGGCCCCGGCGGTCCGCAGCTTCCGGGCGGTGCGCGTCATCACGGCGTCCACGTCCGGGCCGAGCTCGGGCAGCCGCCACAGGCCGATGCGCTTGCCGCGCAGGCCGCCCGGGCGCGGCCGCGCGTCCGGAAGGCCCTGGGACACGGCCGGGCGGGCGCCGTCGCCGCCGCTGAGGACGGCGAGCGTGAGCGCGGTGTCGACGACGTTGCGCGCCATCGGCCCCGCGGTGTCCTGCTCGGCGGAGATCGGGACCACGCCGGACTGGCTGACCACGCCCAGGCTGGGCTTGAGCCCGACCACGCCGTTCATCCCGGCCGGGCACACGATGGAGCCGTCCGTCTCGGTGCCGATGGCCACCTGGGCGAGGGACGCCGCGAGGGCCGCGCCCGAACCGGCGGACGACCCGCACGGGTTGCGGTCCAGGACGTACGGGTTGTGGGTCTGGCCGCCCACCGCCGACCAGCCCGAGGTCGGCTTGGCCGCGCGGAAGTTGGCCCACTCGGACAGATTGGTCTTGCCGAGGATCACCGCCCCGGCCTTCCGCAGCCGCTGCACCAGCGGCGCGTCGGCGTCCGGCGGGCTTCCGGCGAGGGCGAGCGACCCGGCCGTCGTGGGCATGCCGCGGGTGTCCACGTTGTCCTTGAGCAGGACGGGGATGCCGTCGAGCGGGCCGAGGGCGCGGCCCGCGCGGTGCCGCTCGTCGCTCGCGGCCGCCTGGCGCAGGGCCGTCGGGTCGGTGCGCAGCACCGCGTTGACCTTGGGGTCGACCGTGTCGATGCGCCGCAGATAGGCGGAGGTCAGCGCCTTCGAGGTCAGCGAGCCCTTCGTCATCCGCGCCTGGAGCTGCGGGATCGTCACCGTGTCGAGGTCGACGCCGAGGCCCGCGGCCGACGCCCGTCCCCCGGCGCCGTCCTCGGCGTGCACGGCGGGCGTCCCCGCCCAGAGCGTGCCCGCGACGAGCGCGGCGGCCACGGTGGCAACGCCGGTCCTCCGCACGCCCTTTGCGGCCCCTGTCGTTCCTGCGCCTCGTGTGCTTCTCGTACGCCTCGTGCTTCGCGTGCTCCTCATGAGGCCTAGCCGACTACACGGCGAAGGGCCCGCGCAAGGGCATCGCGGGCCGTACTCCCGGGCAAGGAGCGCGGGGTCCCGGGCGGCCGCTCAGGCCTCCGCCCGGCCGCTCCCCCGCCGCACGGCCCCCTCGCCCCGCGCCGCCAGCAGGTCCGCCGACCGCTCGCACCACTCCCGCGTCTCCCGCTCGAAGGCGAGCCCGCGCAGACACGTCAGATACGGTCCGATCCGCCGTCCGGTGCGCAGGAACTCCTCCTCGTCCAGGTCGCCGCGCAGCCGTCGCAGGAGCGCGGTGAGGACCTCGGTCTTGGCCTCGGCGACCGCCGCGCGCTCCCGGAGCTGCGCGATCACCGGGGTCGCGTCGACCCCGTCCACGGCCTGCACCTTGACCAGCAGGTCGTCGCGGATGAACGAGGGCTTGGCGGTGTCCGCCGCGAACCGCTCCAGCTCGGCGACGCCCGCGTCCGTGACTGTGAACAGCCGCTTGTTCGGACGCCCTTCCTGCACCACCTCGCGCCCGGCGACCAGGCCTTCGCCCTCCAGGCGCGACAGCTCGGCGTACAGCTGCTGCGGCAGCGCGTGCCAGAAGTTGGCGACGCCGATGTCGAACCCCTTGGCGAGCTGATAGCCGCTGAACTCGCCGTCGAGCAGCGCCGCGAGCACCGCGTGCCGCAGGGCCATGAGCCACCGCCTCCCCTTCTCCTCGTCGCCTCTTCCCTTTGCCGGTCGGCTCCCCCATCATAGTCATCGATCTGACTAGTCAGATTCTTGACTATGGAGACCGGGGCCCGGCCCCGGCGCCGCCCACCGTCCCTCAGGAGGTTCCACCGTGACCGCGCACCCTGCCGCGTCCGCCGTCGACCGCTTCCGCGCCGCCGTCGAGAAGCGCGAACTCGCAGCCCTGGACGACCTGTTCACCCCGGACGTCCGCTTCTACAGCCCGGTGAAGTTCCGCCCCTTCGAGGGCCGCGAGATGGTGCTCGGCCTGTTCGGCGTGCTCCTTCGCACCTTCGAGGACTTCCGGTACGTCGGGTCCTTCGAGGGCACGTCCGAGACGAGCGCCGACGGGGCCGAGGCCCCCGCGGCGGTGCTGCTCTTCCGGGCGACCGTCGGCGGCAAGGAGATCCACGGGATCGACCTGCTGCACGTCGACGACGACGGCCGGATCAAGGAGTTCACGGTGATGGTGCGGCCGCGGTCCGCCGTGGAGCACCTCGGGCAGGCGGTGTACGCGGGCCTCGTCGCCGACGGGCTCGTGCCGCCGCTGCCCGAGGGGCGGTGAGCGCCGGGGCTCACTGGGGGTCACGGGTGAGCCCCGGCGTTCCCAGCCCTTCTCAGGCGTCCAGCGGCACGTCAAGGCGTGCCTTGCGGTGGCTGAAGACCGCGATCGAGTGCGGGCCGTGGTAGGCGCCCATGCCGCTCTCGCCGACCCCGCCGAACGGCAGCTCGGGGACCGAGAGATGAGCCATCGGCAGCCCGAAGCCGAGGCCTCCCGACGACGTCTGCGCGGCGATGCGCTCGCGCGTGGCCGCCGAGTCGGTGAAGGCGTACAGGGCCAGCGGCTTGTCCCGGTCGTTGATGAACGCGATCGCCTCGTCCAGGTCCGCCACCTCGACGATCGGCAGGATGGGCCCGAAGATCTCCTCCCGCATGACCGGCTCCTCGGGCCGCACCCCGGCGAGCACGGTCGGCGCGATGTACTTCGCGGCCCGGTCGGTCTGCCCGCCGGTGACGACGCGGCCCGAGCCGAGCAGCGCGGACAGCCGGTCGAAGTGCCGTTCGTTGACGATGCGCCCGTACGCGTCCGACGCCGCCGGGTCCGTCCCGTACAGCTCCTCGACCGCCTTGGCCAGGTCGGCCGCGAGCGCGCGGGCGGTCTCCGGGTCGGTGAGGACGTAGTCGGGCGCCACGCAGGTCTGGCCCGCGTTCGCGAACTTGGCGCGGGCCAGGCGCCGTGCGGTCTGTGCGGTGTCGACGCCCGCGTCGACGAACGCCGGTGACTTGCCGCCGAGTTCGAGCGTGACCGGCGTGAGGTGCTCGGCGGCGGCCCGCATGACGATGCGGCCCACCGTGCCGTTGCCGGTGTAGAAGATGTGGTCGAAGCGCTGCGCGAGCAGGGCCGTCGTCTCGGGCACCCCGCCCTCGACGACGGCCACGGCGTCGGTGTCCAGGTAGCGCGGCAACAGCTCGGCGATCAGCGCGGAGGTCGCGGGGGCCAGCTCGCTGGGCTTGACGACCACCGCGTTGCCCGCGGCGAGCGCCCCGGCGACGGGCACGAGGAGGAGCTGGGCGGGGTAGTTCCAGGGCGCGATCACGAGGACGACGCCGAGCGGGTCGTACTGCGTACCGGCGCGCGCCGCCTCGCCGAAGACGCCGCGCACGTCGACGTCCTGCGGGCGCAGCCACTCCTCCAGGTGCTCCAGGGTGTGGTCGATCTCGCGGATCGAGAAGTCCACCTCGGAGCGGTAGGCCTCGGCGCGGGGCTTGCCGAGGTCCGCGTGGAGCGCGTCGGCGAAGTCGTCGCGGTGTTCGCTGAGCAGCGCCCGCAACCGGGTGAGCTGCCGCTCGCGCCAGTCGAGGGGGCGGGTGCGGCCGGTGCGGAAGGTCGCGCGCAGCCGGGCGACGAGGGCCGCGGGGTCGGCGGGGGCGGGGTCGTTCATGAGGTCCTCTGGAAGGGTCGGAGCGGTGGGGTGGAGTGGGGCAGCAGCCCCGTGAGCAGGGCGTCCGTCGCGGGCCGCAGCAGGCGGGCCGCGTCGGGCGCGGATTCGAGGCCGACGACGAGGGCGAGGCAGATGTCGGCGCACTGTGCGGGTGTGGGGGTGGGGGTGGCCGGGGGGGCGGGCCCTCCCGTGGCGGCCCGGACGGCGTCGCGGTCCGCGGCCACTTGCCCGTCTGCCACCGCGGCTTCCCGGCCTGCCGCCGCTTCCCGGCCCGCTGAGGGTCCACGGCGCGCCGCCTCTTCACGGCCTGCCGCCGCTTCATGGGCCTCCGCCGCTTCCCAGTGCGCCGCTGCCTCACGGCCTGCGGCCGCTTCCCAGCCCGCTGTGGCCTCACGGTGCACCGCCTCTTCACGGCCTGCCACCGCTTCACGGGCCTCCGCTGCTTCCCGATACGCCGCAGCCTCACGGCCCGCGGCCGCTTCCCGGCCCGCTGAGGGTCCACGGCGCGCCGCCTCTTCACGGCCTGCCGCCGCTTCCCGGCCCGCTGTCGCCTCACGGTGCGCCGCCGCCTCACGGCCCGCCGCCGCTTCCCGGGCCGCTGTGGCTTCACGGTGCGCCGCCGCTTCCCGGGCCGCCGTCGCGAACTGCTCCGTCAGGAGCGTCCGCAGTCGGGCCGTGAACGCGTCGCAGATGTCGCCGGAGAGGCGTGCGCGCGGGTCGAGGAGTTCCACGGTGTGCGGGGAGCGGCCGGTGAGGTCGAGGACCAGGTCCAGCTTCGCCGCGAGGATGCCGTGGACGCGCTCGGCGGGCGGGGCCTCGGCGACGGCGGCGGCCTCGGCCCGCGCGAGCGCCCGGTCGTGCAGGCGCAGGGCGAGCTTGCGGACCGCGTCGTCCTTGCCGCGCACGTACTGGTAGACCGCCGACCGCGACACCCCCATCTCGCGGGCGATGTCGTCCACCGTGGTGCGCCGCACGCCGTACCTGCTCAGGCACGCGTACGTCGCGTCGAGGGCCTCGGAGAGCCGGTCGGCGGCCACGGTCAGCCCAGCGCCTTGACGATCTCGGCGGCCAGCGGCGCGGCCGACGCCGGGTTCTGCCCGGTGTACAGATTGCGGTCGACCACCACGTACGGGGCCCACGCCTGCCCCTCCTGGAAGTCGACGCCGAGCGCCACCAGCCGGTCCTGGAGCAGCCACGGCGCACGGTCCGCGAAGCCCGACTGTGTCTCCTCGGCGTTGGTGAAGGCCGTGACGCGGTAGCCCGCGAAGGGCGATCCGCCCTGCTCGTCGGCGGTGGCGAGCAGCGCCGCCGGGCCGTGGCAGACGATGCCGAGTGGCTTGCCGGAAGCGAGGGCCTCGCCCAGCAGGGCGCCGGACGCGGCGTGCACCGCGAGGTCCTCCATCGGGCCGTGGCCGCCCGGGTAGAAGACGGCGGCGTACTCGTCGAGCCGCACGTCCTCCAGGGCCACGGGCTGCCGCAGGGCGGTGACGCGCGCCAGGTCGGCGGCGATCGCGTCGGCGTTCTCCTGGCCGCCGTTCAGCTCGGGCGCGAGGCTCGCGGGGTCCATCGTCGGTACGACGCCGCCGGGCGTGGCGACCACCACCTCGTGGCCCGCCGCGGTGAAGGCCTGCCAGGGGGCCGAGACCTCCTCGGCCCAGTAGCCGCTCGGGTGCGCGGTGCCGTCCGCCAGCGTCCATACGGCGGAGCCGGTGACCACCATCAGGATCTTCGCCATGTCTGTCTCCTCTGCTGCCGCGCGGTTCCGTCGCCGCACGGGCTGACGTTTCGTACGCGAAGTGTCAGTGCGTCTCGTCCTCGACGGTAGATCCGTTTCCCATAGAGAGCCAATAGGATCTCCGGCATGGCCCATAGGAATTCCGATGGCACGGGAGCCGAAGGCGCGGGCGCCCCGCAGGCGCCCCGCGCGCCGCTCGACCTGTCGCTGCTGCGCACCTTCCTCGCGGTGCACCGCTCCGGTTCGTTCACCGCCGCCGCGCGGCTGCTCGGCCTGTCCCAGCCGACGGTGACGACGCAAGTCCGGTCCCTGGAGCAGCAGTTGGGCCGGGAGCTGTTCGAGCGGCGGCCGCGCGGGGCCGTGCCCACGTCGGTCGCCGACGAGCTGGCCATCCAGGTGGCGGGCCCGCTGGACGCCCTCGCCGCGGTGGCCGACCGCGGCCCGCTGGCCACCGAGCGGACGCCGGACCCGGTGCACCTCGCGGGCCCCGCCGAACTGGTGTGCGCCCGGGTCCTGCCCGCGCTCGCCCCGCTCACCGACCAGGGGGTGCGCCTGCGGGTCACCATGGGCCTGACCGACGAGCTCCTCGACGGGCTGCGCGGCGGCCGCTTCGACCTGGTGATCTCCACGATGCGGCTGCGCGGCCGCACGCTCAGCGCGGTGCCGCTCGCCGACGAGGAGTTCGTGCTCGTCGCCTCGCCCGCGTGGGCGCGGCGGATCGGCCCGGAGCGGGTCGCCGCCGACGGCGCCGCCGCGCTGCGCGGGGTGCCGCTCGTCGCGTACGCCGACGACCTGCCGATCGCCCGCCGCTACTGGTGGCACGTCTTCGGCGAGCGCCTGACCGCGCGGCCCGCCCTGACGGTGCCGGATCTGCGCGGGGTGCGCTCGGCGGTCGCGGCCGGGGCGGGCATCTCGGTCCTGCCGCGCTATCTGTGCCTGGAGGAGCTGGCCGCGGGCGCGCTGGTGCCGCTGCTCCTCCCGGAGGACCCGCCGATCAACACCGGCTACCTCGCGCAGCGCCCGGGCACGCCCCGCAACCCGCACGTCCTGCTCGTACGCGACCGGCTGCTGCAGGCGGCGCCGTCCTGGTGACGACCGGTCAGGTGTCGGCCGGACGAAGGATCCCGTCACCTGCCCGGAGGCCGTCCGCATGCGGCGCGGCCCGACGGCACGTTGGCTCGTCGTCAGGCAGCACGGGCGCTCCCCCATTCCGGCGGCGCACGGAACGTACCGCCTCCCGTGCCGCCGGAGGGCAGACTCATGCGCATTCACCGGATATCCCTTCGCTCCGGCCTGACCGTCGCCGCCGTCGCGCTTCCCCTGGCCCTGAGCGCCCCCGCGGCGCTCGCGGCACCGGGGATCACCGTGACCGTCAACGGCACCACCGTGCAGGCCACCACGGCCGCCTGTCCCAGCGGGGGCAAGGCCGCGCTGCTCAGCGACGGCGCGGCCAACTTCGCCCAGGGTCGGCAGGTGACCCTGGCGGGCGGCAGCGCCTCCTGGCAGAACGTGACGGCCGGCACCCATACGGTCGTAGTGATCTGCCAGGACGGTTCGACGGCGGGCTCGCGGACCGTCACGGTCGCGGGCGCGCCGACGGCGTCGTCGACGACGGCCCCCGCCCGCGGGGTCCGCGGCGGCTTCGGCGGCGCGGTCGAGGACTACGGCACGGTCACGCTCGCCGCGGGCGGTGCCCTGGTCGTCTCGGCCCTGGGCGGCGGCGCGTGGTACCTGCGCCGCCGTACGGTACGCGGCCGCTTCTGACACCCCTTTCCCTGGAGCCGGGCAGCCGGTCCGGCTCCCCGCACCACGGCAGGCCGGGCCCTCGGGCCCGGCCTGCCGTCGCAGCGGACCGGTCGCCCTCGTCCCTCCGGCGCCCTTGTCCACGCGGCCCGCACGCCTTACCGTCCTCCCAGCCGACTGGGAGGGCCGCCATGCCACGACCGCTCAGCGTCCAGCTGTACTCCGTGCGCGACGAGCTCGCCGCCGACCGGGCGGGGACGCTGGAGCGCCTCGCGGCGATGGGGTACGGCGCGGTGGAGGCCTTCGACGTGACCGACGACGCGCCGGGGCTCGCCCGGATCGCCGCGGGCCTCGGGCTCGCCGTCTCGGGCGCGCACGTGGGCCACGCCCTGGCCGGGGACCCGGGCCCCGTCTTCGACGCCGTCGCCGCGCTCGGCACCGACCTCGCCGTCGTGCCCGCGGGCTTCCCGCACGAGGACTTCACGACGCGCGAGGGGCTCGCCCGGGTCGCGGACCGCCTCACCTCCCTCGCCCACCGGGCCGCCCGGCACGGGCTGCGGCTCGGCTACCACAACCACTGGTGGGAGGTGGAGCCGCGGCTCGACGGCGAGCACGCCCTCGACGTGCTCGCCGGGCTGCTCGACCCGGACGTGTTCCTGGAGGTCGACACCTATTGGGCGGCGGTCGGCGGCGCGGACGTGCCCGCGCTCCTCAGCCGCCTCGGCGACCGCGTGCAGGCCCTGCACCTCAAGGACGGCCCCGGCACCAAGGACGACCCGAACGTCGCCGTCGGCGGCGGCACCATGCCGGTGCCCGAGGTCCTCGCGGCGGCCCCGGACGCCTGGCGGGTGGTCGAGTTCGACGCGTGCGCGGGCGACCTGCTCGGCGAGCTGGCCGCGAGCCGCGCCTACGTCAGCGCCCTGGAGGCGGCGTGAGCACGGGCGGCCCGGTCGGCGTCGCGATCGTCGGCGCGGGCGTCATCAGCGCGGAGTACCTGCGGACCCTGAGCCGCTTCCCCGACGTGCGGCTCCTCGCCGTCGCGGACCTCGACCAGGAGCGGGCGGCCACCGCGGCCCGCGCCCACGGCATACCGCTGCACGGCGACGTGCCCACCGTCCTCGCCGAGCCGGACGTCGAGCTCGTGGTGAACCTGACGGTGCCCGCGGCGCACGCGCAGGTCGCGGCCGCGGCGCTGCGCGCGGGCAAGCACGTGTACGGCGAGAAGCCCCTGACGCCGACGCCCGTGGAGGCGGAGAAGCTCATCGCCGACGCGTCCGAACGCGGGCTGCTGCTCGGCGGCGCCCCGGACACGTTCCTCGGCGCGGGTCTGCAGTCGGCCCTCCGTTCCGTCCGGGCCGGTCACATCGGCACGCCCGTGGCGGCGACGACGGCGGTGCAGAGCCTGGGGCCGGAGTCCTGGCACCCGGACCCGGCGTTCTTCTACCAGCCGGGCGCGGGGCCCCTGTTCGACGTGGGCCCGTACTATCTGACGGCCCTGGTGGCGCTGTTCGGCCCGGTGTCGAGGGTCGCGGCGACGGCGGCGCGGGCCCGTGCGCGGCGCACGGTCGGCTCGGGTACCAGGGCCGGGCAGTCGTTCCCGGTCGACGTGCCGACGCACGTGAGCGCGCTGCTCGCGTTCGCCTCGGGCCCGAGCGCCAACGCGACGTTCAGCTTCGACAGCGCGGTGCCGCGCATCCGCTTCGAGGTCACCGGCACGGAGGGCACCCTCGCCGTGCCGGACCCGAACACCTTCCGCGGCCCGCTGCGGCTGCGGCCGAACGGCTCCGACGACTGGCGCGAGCTGCCCGTCCACGGCCGTACCGACGGCCGGGGCCTCGGCGTCCTGGACATGGCGCGCGCGATCCGCGCCGGGGCCGGGCGGATCGCGCCCGACACCCTGAGCACGCACCGCGCGTCGGGTGCCCTGGCCCTGCACGTCCTCCAGACCATGACGGCGATCACCGAGTCCGCCGAGCGGTCGGCGTTCACCGCGCTCGCCACCCAGGTCGTGCCCCCGGCGCCGCTGCCCGAGGGCTGGGACCCGACGGCGGCGACCCTCACCGGGCCGTGACGTCCGCGGCGTCACGCCTCAGCCGCGCGGTCGGGGGCCTCGTCCGCGTGGGCTGAGCCGCCGCCCGGCCGGGGCGCGGCCAGTTCGTCGAGCGCCCGGGCCAGCCACCGCGTCCAGAACGTCTCCAGGTCGATCCCGGCGCGCAGCACCAGGTGGCGCAGCCGGTCCTCGACCGCGTCGCTGCCGGGCGGGAAGTCGCGGCGCTCGATCTCCTCGTACTGAGCCAACTGGCGCCGGTGGAGCGCGAGGTGGCGGCGCAGGTCCTGCTCGATGCCCGCCATGCCGACGACGGCCGCCGCCCGCAGCCGCAGGAGCAGCGCGTCGCGCGGCGGCTTGGGGTCCTGGCTCGCCGCGGTCCAGCGGGACAGCTCGGCGCGGCCCTCGGGCAGCACCTCGTACTGCTTCTTCTGGCCGCGGCTCGCCGTCGCGGCGGGCAGGGCGCGGATGAGCCCGTCCCGCTCCAGTTTGCCGAGCTCGCGGTAGATCTGCTGGTGCGTGGCGGACCAGAAGTAGCCGATGGACCGGTCGAAGCGCCGGGTCAGCTCCAGGCCCGACGACGGCTTCTCCAGCAGGGCGGTGAGGATCGCGTGCGGCAGTGACATGCGGGCATCCTAGGGACGCGGCGCGGCCGGGCGTCCGGCCGCGCCCGTCCCGCTCACAGCGCGGCGGCCAGCTCCGTGCCCTGCTTGATGGCGCGCTTGGCGTCCAGCTCGGCCGCGACGTCGGCGCCGCCGATGAGGTGCGCGCTCACCCCCGCGGCGAGGAGGGCCTCGTACAGGTCGCGCCGGGGCTCCTGGCCGGTGCACAGCACGACCGTGTCCACGGGGATGGTGCGCGCGGCGCCGTCGACCGTGAGGTGCAGGCCCTCGTCGTCGATGCGGTCGTAGCGGGCGCCCGCGACCATCTCGACGCCTCGGTGGCGCAGCTCGGCGCGGTGGATCCAGCCGGTGGTCTTGCCGAGGCCGCCGCCGACCTTGGACGTCTTGCGCTGGACGAGGTGGACGGTGCGCGGCGAGAGCGGCCGCTCGGGCGCGGTGAGCCCGCCGCGCTCCCGGTAGTCCATGTCGAC
Organism: Streptomyces sp. NPDC053474; assembly: GCF_044544845.1. Classification (NCBI taxonomy): domain Bacteria; kingdom Bacillati; phylum Actinomycetota; class Actinomycetes; order Kitasatosporales; family Streptomycetaceae; genus Streptomyces; species Streptomyces sp. NPDC053474. The sequence continues at coordinate 441,886 of NZ_JBITXV010000006.1, read as the reverse complement.
GCCCCAGTGCTTGAAGTACGTCGCCGGGTCCAGGGCGGCCTTGTCGCCGCTGTCGGTGAGGTACTCGGCGACGTCGAAGCCGATGCCGCCCGCGCCGACGATCGCGACCCGGTCGCCGACGGGCGCGCCGTCGCGCAGCACGTCCAGGTAGCCGACGACGCTCGGGTGGTCGACGCCGGGGATGTCCGGGGTGCGGGGCGTGACGCCGGTGGCGACCACGACCTCGTCGTAGCCCGCGCCGGTGAGCCGGTCCACCGTGACGTGGGTGTTCAGCCGCACGTCCACGCCGCGCAGGTCGAGCTGGGTGCGGTAGTAGCGCAGCGTCTCGTCGAACTCCTGCTTGCCGGGGACCTTGCGGGCCACGTTCAGCTGGCCGCCGATCTCGGCCGCGGCGTCGTAGAGCGTCACGGCGTGGCCGCGCTCGGCGGCGGAGACGGCGCAGGCGAGCCCGGCGGGGCCCGCGCCGATGACGGCGACGCGCTTGGCGCGGCGGGTCGGCGCGAGGACGAGCTCCGTCTCGTGGCAGGCGCGCGGGTTCACCAGGCAGGAGGTGATCTGGAGGTTGAAGGTGTGGTCGAGGCAGGCCTGGTTGCAGCCGATGCAGGTGTTGATGGCGTCGGGCTGCCCCTGGCGCGCCTTGGCGACGAAGTCCGGGTCGGCGAGCAGCGGGCGGGCCAGGGAGACCATGTCGGCGGCGCCGTCGGCGAGCAGCTGCTCGGCGAGCTCGGGGGTGTTGATGCGGTTGGTCGTCACCAGCGGCACGGACACCTCGCCCATGACCTTCTGGGTGACGAAGGTGTAGGCGCCGCGCGGCACGGACGTCGCGATGGTGGGCACGCGGGCCTCGTGCCAGCCGATGCCGGTGTTGATGATGCTGGCGCCTGCGGCCTCGATCTCCTTGGCGAGCAGGACGACCTCGTCGAGCGTGGAGCCGCCGGGCACGAGGTCCAGCATGGACAGGCGGTAGACGATGATGAAGTCCTCGCCGAGGCGCTCGCGCGTGCGTCGCACGATCTCGACGGGGAAGCGGATGCGGTGCTCGTAGGCGCCGCCCCAGCGGTCGGTGCGCCGGTTGGTGGGGGCCGCGATGAACTCGTTGATCAGATAGCCCTCGGAGCCCATGATCTCGACGCCGTCGTAGCCCGCGTGCCGGGCGAGCTCGGCGGTGCGCACGAAGTCCTCGATGGTCCGCTCGACCTCGTCGTCCGTCAGGGCGCGGGGCGGGAACGGGCTGATCGGCGCCTGGAGCGCGCTCGGCGCGACCAGGTCCGCGTGGTAGGCGTACCGCCCGAAGTGCAGGATCTGCAGCGCGATCCGGCCGCCCTCGCGGTGCACGGCGGCGGTGATCGGCGCGTGCTGCTCGGCCTCGGCCTCGGTGGTGAGCTTGGCGCCGCCCTCCCAGGGGCGCCCCTCCTCGTTCGGCGCGATGCCGCCGGTGACGATGAGGCCGACGCCGCCGCGCGCCCGGGTCGCGTAGAACTCGGCCATGCGCGCGAACCCGCCGGGCGCCTCTTCGAGGCCCACGTGCATGGAGCCCATGAGGACCCGGTTGGGCAGCGTGGTGAAGCCCAGGTCGAGGGGGCTGAGCAGATGCGGGTAGCGGCTCGGGGAGTCCATGCGGCCTCTTTCGTCCACGGGTGCGCGAAGTCGTCAGGACAGTTGTAGGCCAGCCCCACCCCTTATGCAACTAGTTGCACAACGGGCGGGACGCAGCTCACACCGGCCGGACAGGCCGGGGCGGGGGCCCGCCCCGCACCCGACGGCCGCCCGCCGCCGCCCCTCACTCCCCCTGCGCGTTGTCCTGCAGGAACCGCTCCACCTCGCTGGCCACGCCCGCCTTGGCCGTGGACGCCCGGGCGCCCGCGCGCGTCGACGCCTCGTGCACGCCGAGGCCGCCCACCCACACGTAGCCGAACGACGGCTCGCCGTCGAGGCGCGGGCTGACCTGGACGTCCACCTGCTTGAGCTTGGTCACGGGCGCCGCCGCGTAGAGGGTCGCCGTCACCCGGCGCTGCGGGTACAGATTGAAGTCCCGGATGACCACCGAGCCGTACTCGTCGACGAACGCGCCGTGGCCGTCCCGGCCCACGCGCACGTCGAAGTGCCACGGATGGTCGTGCAGATCGATGGTGACGAACTCGGAACCGCGGTTCTCGAAGGTGACGTCGAAGGCGACGTAGGTCAGGCCCTTGGCGTCATCGTCCCGGCCGCGCTTGGGAGTGGCCCGCTTGAGGCCGTGCACCCGCACGCGCAGCCCTGCCAGTTCGTCGGACTGGTACTCCTGCCAGTCCCCGACGACGTTCGGTACGTCCATCATCCCCACCCTTCGGTCGGCACAAGGCTAGAACGAGCTGCCCCTCGGACCTTTCCCCACTTGATCACTACCGGCCGGAGCGGCAGGTTATCCCCGGGCGCACGCGTGACCGATGACTTCTCGCCGCCGCCGCGGACCGCCGCGGCGCCACCGGCGGCCCGCACCGCGCGGGTCCTCGCCGCCGCGCTCGGCCGCCGGTCCTCCGACGTGCGCGGGACCCCGCGAGCGCCGTGTCCGAAAACCGCCAGCCGCGCCCTCGCGCGCGACGCAGACTGATCACAGGGACACGCTCCCCCGATCCCCTCCGAGCCACCGGAGGCGATCTCGTACCCCACCGGAGAGGACAGGCGCGATGACCGTCTACACCACCCTGGACAGCCCGCTGGGCGACCTGCTGCTCGTCGGCGAGCCCTCGGCCACCGCCAAGGGCGGCACGGCACTCGCGTCGCTCTCCATGCCGGGGCAGAAGGGCGCCGCGGCCGTCCAAGACGGCTGGGTCCGCGACGACGCGGCCTTCGCCGCCATCGCCGACCAGCTGCGCGCGTACTTCGCGGGCGCGCTGACGCGGTTCGACATCGAGTACGCCACCGGGTCCGGCACGGACTTCCAGCGCAAGGTCTGGGACGCCCTGGACTCCGTGCCGTACGGCACCACCACCACGTACGGGGCGCTCGCCGCGCGGCTCGGCCTGTCGCGCGCCGCCGTCCGCGCCCTGGGCACCGCCATCGGCCGCAACCCGCTGCTCGTGGTGCGTCCCTGCCACCGCGTGATCGGCGCGGACGGCTCGCTGACCGGCTACGCGGGCGGCCTGGACCGCAAGCGCAGGCTCCTGGACCTGGAGGCGGCATGACCAGGGCCGCGCCCGCCACCGCCGGGCCCGCCGCCCGGGTCGCCGCCACCGACTGGACCGCTGCCGCCGCCGAGCTCGACGCCCACGGCTGCGCCCTCACCGCCCGGCTCCTGGACCCCGACGCGTGCCGGTCGATCGCCGCCCTGTACGACGAGACGGAGCTGTTCCGCAAGACCGTCGACATGGCCCGGCACCGCTTCGGGTCCGGCCAGTACCGCTACTTCGGCCCCGACCTGCCGCGCCCGGTCGCGGAGCTGCGCGCCGCCCTCTACCCCGCGCTCCTGCCGATCGCCCGGGACTGGGCGGCCCGCCTCGGCCGCCCTGCCCCGTGGCCCGACAGCCTCGACGAGTGGCTCGACCGGTGCCGCGCGGCGGGCCAGTCCAAGCCCTCGCAGATCCTGCTGCGGTACGAGGCAGGCGACTGGAACGCGTTGCACCGCGACCTCTTCGGCGACCTGGTCTTCCCGCTCCAGGTCGTCATCGGCCTCGACGTCCACGGCGACGACTACACCGGCGGCGAGTTCCTGCTCGTCGAACAGCGCCCTCGGGCCCAGTCCCGGGGCACCGTCACCGTGCTCCCGCAGGGGCACGGCCTGGTCTTCACCACCCGCGACCGCCCGGTGCGCTCCGCCCGTGGCTGGTCGGCGGCCCCGGTCCGGCACGGCGTGAGCACGGTCCGCTCGGGCCTGCGGCGCTCGCTGGGCTTGGTGTTCCACCTCGCGTAGGGCCGCACCGGCCGCGACTACTCACGGCGCCGGGACGCCTCCCGGTCGTCCGGGGTCCCTGGCGCGCCGTCCTGGCGCTGCCACGCCGCGTACAGCGTGGAGAGCCCGATCGCGACCGTGGACACCGCCTCGGCCTCGATCCCGCACCGGACGAGGACGACTCCGGTCCCCAGGACCGCGAGGAATACGGCGAGATCGATTCGCCGCCGTGGAAGGTGCATCGCTGAGCCTCTCTGACTTCCCTTGTCCTGACTGCCGCCTGATGTCTTGTCAGGCGGCAATCAGCCTGTTGGGGGTGCGGGGTGTTGCGGTAGGCGGCACAGTTGCCACGTGTCGCAACACCGAGCGGCAGCAGCCGACAGGGAACACAGGGAGGGGACATGGGCAGCCTGGTGCCGCTCGGCGGGGAGCTTCCCGACGAGTCGCGGGCGCTCGCCGAGGCGCTGCGCGCCCTCTTCGACGGGCTCGGGCTCAGCGTCCGCCGGTACGCGGCCCGACGGAGCTGGGACGCCGGGTCCCTGTCCCGCTTCCTCAACGGGACCCGCGTCCCCACCTGGGAGTTCATCAACTCCCTCTTCCACGACGTGGCCGAGCACCAGGGCCGCACGCCCACGCCCGAGGCCATGGAGCTGCTCCGCCGACTGCACCGCGAGGCACTGGCCCGCAGCGGCTCCCCGCTCCACCGGGTCCAGCTCCTGGAGGACCAACTCGCCGAGGCCGACCGGCAGTCCACCCGCTCGGCGGCGCTGGTCCGGGCGCTCGAAGGGGCGTTGGTCGACGCGCAACACCGCGCGGCGGACCTGGAGGTACAGATCGGACAGCTGCGGGCGCACCAGAGCCGCGAGCACGCCGACACGGACACGGTGCTCGCACTGTACGAGGACCAGCTCGCCGGGCTCCGCAGGGAACGGCAGTCCCTCATCCAGCAGGTGGAGGCGCTCGGCGAGGAGCTCCGCGACGCCCACGCCCGCCGCGTCGAGGCGGAGGAGCGCTGCGAGGAGCTGGAGCGCCAGCTGCTCGCCGCCGAGGAGCACGGGCAGGACGACGAGGACGACACCGCGCCCCGCCCGGAGCCCGAGGACGGCTTCGTGAAGACCGACCCCGGCACGGCGGCACCGCCCCGGCCACGCCCCCGTAAGCCCGGCGGGAAGACCCACCCGGGATGGCTCAACCCCGCCTTCGTCTTCGACACCTTCATCGTCGGCGACTCCAACCGCTTCGCCAACGCGGCCGCCCTCGCCGCCGCCAAGCGGCCCGGCCGGGCGTACAACCCCCTGTACCTCTACGGCACGTCGGGGATCGGCAAGACGCACCTGCTGCACGCCACCGCGCACTCCGCACTCGCCCTCCACCCCGGCCTGAGCGTGCGCTACGTGCACGCGGAGGACTTCAAGCCCCACGGCGAGCACCGCGACGCGGACGTCCTGCTGGTCGACGACATCTACTTCCTGATGCACCACAGGGCGACGCGGGAGGAGTTCTTCCACACCTTCAACGCGCTCCACGAGGCCGGGAAGCAGATCGTGCTGTCCTCCGACCGGCCGCCCAAGCAGCTGCCGAACCTCGAGGACTGGATGCGCAGCCGCCTGGAGTGGGGCCTGATCACCCACGTCAGGCCGCCCGAGCTGGAGACGCGCGTCGCGCTCCTGCACCGCAAGGCCGCCGCGGACGGGCTCGACACCCCGCCGGAGGTGCTCGAGTTCATCGCCACCCGCACCCTGCGCAACATCCGCGAGCTGGAGGGCGCCCTGAACCGGGTGACCGCGTTCGCCCGCCTCAACCGGCAGCCGGTGGACCTCGGCCTGACGGAGATCGTCCTCAAGGACCTGGTCCCCGACCGCGGGCCGTCGCGCGGGGAGCGCGTCGGGCAGCTGATCATCGCCGTGACCTCCGACTACTTCGGCCTGGCGGAGGGCGAGTTGCGCGGAACGTCCCGCAGCCGGGTCCTGGTGACAGCACGCCAGATCGCCATGTACCTGTGCTGCGAACTCACTGACATGTCACGGCCGCAGATCCGCGAGCTCTTCCAGCGGAGCGACCCGAGCACCGTGGACCACGCGGACCGCAAGATCCGCGCGCTGATGGCGGAGCGTCGCTCCATCTACAACCAGATCACCGAACTCACCCTGCGGATCAAGGACGCCGCCGACGAGCTGGCCGACTGAAGCGCGCGGCGCCTCAGCCGAGCCCGCTCACCCGCAGCGTGACGTTCAGCCGCCCCCTCAGGCCGAGCCCCGGCGGCGCCGTACCCGCGTGGATCCTCGGCACGCCGTGGTACGCGAGGCGGGCCGGGCCGCCGAACACCACCAGGTCACCGCTGCGCAGCTCGACGTCCGTGTACGGCCGCGAGCGCGACTCGGTGGTGCCGAACCGGAACACGCACGCGTCCCCGATGCTCAGCGACACCACCGGCGCGACGGACCTCTCGTCGCTGTCGCGGTGCATGCCCATGCGGGCGTCGGCGTCGTAGTAGTTGACGAGCGCGATGTCGTACGCGGGCGGGGTGCCGCCGTCCGCACCGCCGTCCCCGTACGCGTCCCGCACCGCGGCGCGCCCCAGCTCCGCGAGCCAGGCGGGCATCGGCTTCACCGGCGCGCCGTCGCCGTCGACGACGGTGCGCGCGTAGCCGTACGGGTACCAGTGCCAGCCCAGGCACACCTGCCGGGCGGTCATCGTGCCGCCGCCGGGCAGGTGGACGGTGCGCAGGCCCGCGGGCGGGCGCGCCCAGGCGCGGCAGGCGGCGAGGAGCTCCCGCTGGCGGTCGGGGCCGAGCCAGCCGGGCACGTGCACCGCGCCCGGGGCCAGCTCGCCGCGCTCGCGCGGGAACAGCTCGTCGGTCATGGGCGCAGGACCGCCCGCAGGATCACGAACTTGCGGTTGCTTGCGGCGACTTCGACGTTGCCGAAGAGGCGCTTGAGCCGTACGTGGTAGCCGAGGTGGCGGTTGCCGACGACCCACAGCTCACCGCCGGGCCGCAGCGCGGCCCGAGCCCCGCGGAACATGCGCTGGGCCGTCGCGTCGGTCGTGGCCTGGTGGCTGTGGAAGGGCGGGTTGTTCAGGACGAGGTCCACGGACGCGGCGGGCATCGCCGTCAGCGCGTCCCCGGCCAGGAACTCCGCCTTCGCGGCGGCCGCGTTGGCGTGGAACGTGGCCTCGGCCGAGGCGACTGCCTGGTACGACTCGTCCACGAACGTGACCCGGGCCTCGGGGTTGGCGACCGCCGCGGCCGTGCCGAGCACGCCGTTGCCGCAGCCCAGGTCCACGACGTGGGCGTCGCCGTGGCTCGCGGGCAGGTGCTGGAGGAAGAACCGGGTGCCGATGTCGAGGCGGTCGGCGCAGAAGATGCCCGCGTGGTTGACGGCGGTCAGGCCCGCGCCCGCTCCGGAGTCGGCGGGCAGGACGTACCGGCGCGGCCAGGGACCGCTCTCGTGGACCCGCTCCGGGTCCGGCGTGGTGTGGATCAGACGGGCCTTCTGCCGGGCCAGCGAGGTGCGGGTCGGGCCGATGATCCGCTCGAAGAGCTCAAGGGTCGAGGTGTGGATCTCGGTGACCATGCCGGTGCCGACGACGACGGTGCCCGCGTGCAGGGACGGGGCGATCCGGTGCAGCTGGTCCTCCAGGAGCGCGAGGCTCTTGGGCACTCGGACCAGGAGCACGTCCACCCGCTCCGGCGGCGCGTCCCGCGTCGTGAGCAGCCGGGCCGGGTCCGGGGCGTGCCCGGCCCGCTCCAGGTTGGCGAGGGTCGCCTGCCTGCCCAGGAAGGAGTCGGTGATCTGGATCGGCCGGTGCGCGGCGAGCACCGTGGTCAGCGCGCCCCAGCGGTCGCCGAGCACGGCCACGGTGCCGTCGAGGGCGACCGGCGCACCGCCTTCCTCTCCCGCCAGGTGGCGCAGCAGATAGGCGTCGGCGGCGGACCAGGCCCGCAGCTGGTCGCGGGGGTCCTCCGGGAAGCGTGTGAGGTCGTACGCGCCCCATGACGTGCTCAAACGGTTCATCGTGCCCTCAGGCTACTGGGCCGCGCGCGGCGGCGCGGACCCGGCCGCTCCGAGGACGCCGCTCCGCCGGTCACCGCGGGGTGGCCCGCCTCAGGAGGAGCGGAGCGGCCGCTGCCGGGGCACGGCGACCCGGGTGCGTTCGGGGTCTGCCGGGCGCTCGGTGTCGTAGACCGCGAGGACGGGCCGGTCCAGGGCCACGCGGTCCACGACCACCGGCACGGCGTGGCGCGCGCCCCGGCGGTCGTGGAAGACGACGGTGACCTCGCCGCGCCTGCCGCGCACCGGCCGCCAGCCCTCCAACCGGGCCTCGGCCGTGGCGAACCCGGCCCGCACCCGGCGCAGCGCGGCGGTCCTGCGCAGGCTCACGGCGGCGCCCCACACCGCGAGGAGGCCGCCCACGGCCGCCACGGACCACAGGAACGTCAGCCAGGCCGCGACGGAGTGCCGTCCGACCGGCGCGAGCAGCATGTAGTCGGTGACCGTGTCGTACGCGACGCGGCCGTCGGCCAGCGCGTCGTACCAGCCGACGGCGGCGGCGAGGGCGCTGAGCGCGATCAGCGCGCCGACGGTCGCGCGGTGCAGGAACCGGGCGGCGAGGAAGCCGAGCAGCACGTCCGCGCCGATGCCGAGCTCCGGCGCCAGGGCCACCAGCTGGTCGCTGCCGCAGCCCACGTCGTCGTAGCAGGACCACCCGGCGCTCGTGGCGTCGTACGTGCTCAGATGCCATACGAGCCAGACCTGCCAGGCGAGGAGCGCGCAGGCGAGCCCCCGCAGCACGACGCCATAGCCCTTCCGGCCCAACTCCCGTCCCTGCCTCAGTGGTTCGGCGACGCCGCAGGCGCCGCACGGAGAGCATCCGTCAATGTCCGTGCAGGCTACACGCTGTCCGGGGCGGCCACCACGGGGCGTGCGGCCGCCGCTCAGCCGCGGGCGAACCAGGTGGGCCCGTCCGCCATGGCCTGCTTGATCCGGAACAGACCGGTCTCGTGCAGCTCGGGGAGCCGGTCCAGGGCGAACCAGGCGACTTCGAGGGACTCGTCGTCGTTGACGCGGGGCTCGCCGCCCACGGCCCGGCAGCGGACGGTGATGTCCATGAACTGGCAGACGTCGCCGTTGGGGTAGGTGACGGGCTCCAGGGTCTCCACGAGGACCACCCGCTCGGCCACGCACCGCACGGCCGTCTCCTCGAAGACCTCCCGCTCGGCGCACTCGGCGGGCTGCTCCCCCGGCTCCGGGATGCCGCCGATCACCGACCACTTGCCGTTGTCGGCGCGCCGTCCGAGCAGCACCCGGCCCTCGTCGTCGAAGACGATCGCGGTCACTCCCGGGAGCCACAGCAACTGGTGGCCCACGTCGGCACGCAGGGTCTTGATGAAGTCTGGAGTAGCCATGATCAGCAGCCTAACTGCCGGTGCCCGCCCGCCTGCGCGCGATGACCCAGCCGATTCCGGCCACTCCCAGACCGGCCAGAAACACCTCCGGCCAGACTCCGAGCCGCGTCGCGGGCGTCAGCGAGCTGCGCTTGGGCACCTCCGCGACGAGCGACTCCGCGGTGAACATTCCGGTGCGCTGGGCGACCGTCCCGTCCGGGCGGATCACGGCGCTCACCCCGCTGGTCACCGGCACCATCACGGCCCGTCCGTGCTCGACGGCCCGCACCCGGTCGATGGCCAGCTGCTGGTACGTCATCTGGCTGCGCTCGAACGTCGCGTTGTTGCTCGGCACGGACAGGATCTGCGCTCCCTTGTTCACCTGGTCCCGCACCACGTCGTCGAACGCCGCTTCGTAGCAGGTCACGGGCCCGACCTCGGTGCCCGCCATGTCGAACACGACCGGCTTCGTGCCGGGCTGGAAGACACCGGCGCGGTCGACGTCGGAGCTGAAGATCCGGAAGAAGCTCCGGTAGGGCATGTACTCGCCGAACGGCTGGAGGTGCCGCTTGTCGTACGAGGCGCCGGGGCCCGTCTTCGGGTCCCAGAGGATCTGCCGGTTGCGGGGCTTGCCGTCCTTCGCCCCGACGACGGCGCCCACGGAGACGGGGGCGCCGATGGCCTTCGCCGCCTTGTCGATCTCCGCATAGGCGTCGGCGTTGACGAACGGGTCGATGTCGGAGGAGTTCTCCGGCCACAGGACCAGGTCGGGCTGCTCGGCCTTGCCCGCCTTGACCTTCGCGGCCAGGCGCAGCGTCTCCCGGACGTGGTGGTCGAGCACGGCCCGGCGCTGGGCGTTGAAGTCCAGGCCCATGCGCGGCACGTTGCCCTGGATGACGGCGACCGTGGCGGTGCCGTGCTCCGCCGCGGTGGACACCAGCGGCAGCGCGGCCGCCCCCGCGGCCACGGGCGCGACGGTGAGCGCGGCCGCGGTCAGCACGGCGCGGTCCCGGGCGCGGGGCGCGGCCCGCAGGCGGCGCACGACGTCGGCGAGCCCGAAGCCGCTGAGGACCACGGCGAAGCCGAGCAGCGGCGTCCCGCCGAGCGCGGCGAGGGGCAGGAAGAGACCGGTGGGCTGGCCGAAGGCGACCTTGCCCCACGGGAAGCCCTCGAAGGGGAAGCGCGACCGCGCCGCCTCCAGCAGGAGCCACATCCCGGAGGCCCACACCGGCCACACCGGAAGGCGCGACAGCGCGGCGATGCCCAGGCCCGCGAGGCCGATGAACAGCGCTTCGGCGACGGCCAGGGCGAGCCACGGCAGCGGCCCCACGTCGACACCCGTCCACGACAGGAGCGGCACGAAGTAGCCGAGCCCCATCAGCAGGCCGAGGCGGAAACCGGAGCGGGCCCTTCGGCCGTGCAGGACGAAGCCGAGCAGCGCGAACGCGAAGGGCGCGAGCCACCACAGCTCACGCGGCGCGAAGCTGAGGTAGAGCAGGACGCCGGAGAGCACCGCGGCGACGGCCGGAATCAGCCGTCGCCGCACCCGCTCCGCGCGGGTTTCCGGTCCGGGCTGCGGTTCGGTCTGCTCCGACGTCTCGGTGGGAGCGGTGGTGGCGGTCACTCGGGGAGTCTACGGCCCGCCACCTGGGCCCGGACAGCACGGTCGACCCGCGCCCAGGGGCGCCCCACGTGCCCCTTCCACACATTTACTAGATCGTTTCTGCGCAAGACATCCACAACCGACGTCGTCAGCCGCTACGGTGTGCCGCAGTCCCTGACGTGCGGCTGGAACACGCTGCCGGGCCGTCGGGGGCCCGCGGACATTCGGGGGGCGGGTTGGGGTCGACGGGGGCGGCGACGGCCGAGCGGACCGGGGAGCGGCACGGGGCGGCCGACGCGAGCGGTCTCGCGATCCTCGCGGCGTGCGCGGCCTGGGCGCTGATCACTTCGGCGGTCGGCGGCGGGCGGCCGGACGGCGTGCTGCTCGCGATCCTCGCGGTCGCCGCCGGGTACGCGGGCGGGCGCATCGCCGGAGCGCTCCTGCCGGTGGCGGCCCCGTGCGCCGGGGCTCTCGCGGGGGTCTGCCTGGCCGCCGCGGCCCCGCACGTCACGCCGGGGCCCGCCAGCTCCTCGCCGCTCGGCCCCATCGGCGCCACCGCCGCGCTCCTGAGCCTGTCGGCGGGCGCGGTCTGCTGTGCCGCGTGGGCGGCGCGCGGTCCCGCGCTGCGGCTGTGTCTGCGCCTGGCCGCCGTCGGTGTCGTGTGCTGTGCGGCGCTGCTCGGCTCCACCGCGGGCTTCCTCGCCTGCGCCGGGGTCCTGCTGTGCTCGCTCGCGGGGGCCCTGACCCGCAGGGCCCTTGGCCTCGCGGGATGCGCCCTCGCCGCCGTGCTGGTGGCCGGGGCGTCCTGGGCCGTCGCCGAGGACGTGCTGCCCCGCGGCCTGACCGCCTCACTGGAGGGTCAGCTCGGCCCGCACCGGGTGGGCCTGTGGCGGGACGCCGGGGATCTGGCGGGCGCGCATCCGGCGTTCGGGGTGGGCCCGGGGCGGTTCGGGGACGCGTCACCCGCCGTGATGGAGGGCCTGCTCCCGGACGGCAAGCCGCACTCGGCACTGCTCCAGCAGGCCGCCGAGCAGGGCTTCACCGGAGTCGTGCTGCTCACGGCGGCCTTCGGCTGGGTCCTGTTCGCGCTGTGGCGCTCGCCGCGCTCCGCCGCGGTCGTCCTGACGGCGGGCGCGGCCCTGACCGCCGTCGCGGCGGTGGCCACGCTGGGCAACGCGCTGAGCGTGACGTCCGTGACGGCGGGCGCGGGCCTGCTCGCGGGCATCGCGACGGCACGGCCGCTGCCCGAGGGCGGGTAGCCCGGCAGCGGCGCGCCCGGTCGGTCAGGCCGTCGGCGTGGGGCGACTCGGCCGCAGGTGGTCGCGGATGACGCGGACCGCGCTCTCGGCGTTGTCCACGGTGACCGTGAACTTGTGGCCGTCGCCGAGTTGCAGGACGACGCCCTCGCCGCGCCGCACGATGACGGCGGTGCCCTGCTCCGGCCGCCAGCGGTAGCCCCAGCCGCCCCAGTGCCGCGGGGTGACGGCGGGCGCGAAGTCGGCGCCGACGACGTGCGAGAGCGGGATGCGGCGGCGCGGTACGCCGATGTGGCCGCAGCGCACTTCCATGCACTCCTTGTCGACCTTCACCGCGACGTGGACGAACGCCAGCGTGCCGAAGAGCATCAGCAGGCCGACCGCGATGCAGCCGACGATGGCCATGACCAGCGGCAGGATGCCCGAGGGCCACAGCGTCTCCACGGCCAGGTCGATGCCCAGCGCGAGGCAGGCGGCGCCGGCGCAGGCCAGCAGCCACTGGACGCGGTTCGACGCGCGTCCGGTCCAGATCTCGGGCTGATCCTCGGCGGCAGCCCGCTCGCCGTGGGCATGGTCCGTCATGCAGTCGAGGTTACTCACGATCCGCGGCGAAGGCACCGCGTCGCGGAGAGTTGCCTCTCCGGCAGGACACCCCGAACACCAGGTTTCCCGTGGTGAGGGGCGCCCGGCACGGCGCGTTCCGACCGCTGGGCCGCACGAGAGGGGGCAGCCGTCGGCCAGGACCGGCGCCCTTTCCGGCCACCGCCCCGGGCCGGACGGCCGGGCTCAGCCCTTCAGGGCCGGGCTCGCCGACGCCAGGAGGCGTCCCTCGGCGTACGTCAGGGCGGCGGGCGGCAGCGCCGCCTCGCGCCCGCTGAGGAGCACGCGGACGCCGCCCTGGCCGTCCCCGGCCGCCGGGCGCGTGCCGGGCACCTCGCCGATGCGGCGCAGCGTCTGGGCGGCGACCGCGCCGGCCGAGCCGTGCAGCACCAGCGGCGCCCGGTCCGCCCCCTGCACGGCGGCGCGGATGCGCTCCGCGACCAGTTCGTAATGGGTGCAGCCCAGGACGACGGCCCTTACCCCGGGCGGTGTGAGGGCGGCGGCCGCGGCGATCGTCCGGTCGATGGCGTCCTCGTCGGCCCACTGCACGGCGTCGGCCAGACCGGGGCAGGGCACCTCGGTGACGTCGACGCCGTCGGCGAACTCCTCGATGAGGCCGCGCTGGTAGGGGCTGCCGGTGGTCGCGGGGGTGGCCCAGATGGCGATCGGCCCGCCCCCGGCCGCGGCGGGCTTGATGGCCGGGACGGTGCCGATGACCGGCAGCTCCGGCTCGAAGCGGGCGCGCAGGGCGGGCAGCGTGTGCACGGTCGCGGTGTTGCAGGCCACGATCAGCGCGTCCGGGCGGTGCGCGGCGGCGGCCGCGGCGACGGCGAGGGACCGCTCCGTGAGGTCCGCCGTGTCGCGGGGGCCCCAGGGCATGCCGTCGGGGTCCGAGGAAAGGACGAGATCGGCGCCGGGTGCCAGGCGCCGCACCGCGGCCGCCGCGGCGAGCAGTCCGATGCCGGAGTCCATGAGCGCGATCTTCACCCGGTCACCTTAGTCGATCGGCCGTACGACCCGGTCACCGTGGGGCAGACTGCGGCGGATGAATGCCGTTGCGTGGATCTGTGTCGCCTCGCTCGCCGCGTGGCTGTGGCTGCTGGTCGGACAGGGCTTCTTCTGGCGCACGGACCTGCGCCTGCCGCCCCGGCGCGAGCCGGAGCGATGGCCCGCGGTGGGTGTCGTCGTCCCCGCGCGGGACGAGGCCGAGGTGCTGCCCGCCAGCCTGCCGTCGCTGCTCGCACAGGACTATCCGGGGCGGGCCGAGGTGTTCCTCGTCGACGACGGCAGCACCGACGGCACCGGGGCTCTCGCGCGGGAGCTGTCCGAGCGGCACGGCGGGCTCGCGCTGACCGTCGGCTCGCCGGGCGAACCGCCCGCGGGCTGGACGGGCAAGCTGTGGGCGGTGCGGCACGGCATCGGCCTGGCCCGCGCGCACGCGCCGGAGTACCTGCTGCTCACCGACGCGGACATCGCCCATGAGCCCGACAGCCTGCGGGAGTTGGTGGCCGCCGCCGAGTCCGGCGGCTTCGACCTGGTGTCGCAGATGGCCCGGCTCCGCGTGGCCAGCGTGTGGGAGCGCCTGATCGTCCCCGCGTTCGTGTACTTCTTCGCGCAGCTGTACCCGTTCCGCTGGATCGCGCGCAGACACGGGCGGACCGCCGCCGCGGCCGGGGGCTGTGTGCTGCTGCGCGCGGACGCCGCCGCGCGCGCGGGGGTGCCGGACGCCATCCGGCACGCGGTGATCGACGACGTGGCCCTCGCACGGGCGGTCAAGCGCGGCGGCGGGCACATCTGGCTGGGACTCGCCGACCGCGTCGACAGCGTGCGCCCCTATCCGGCCCTCGCGGACCTGTGGCGGATGGTGGCGCGCAGCGCCTACGCCCAGCTGCGCCACAACCCGGCGGTGCTCCTCGGGACGGTCGCGGGGCTCACCGTGATCTACCTGGTGCCGCCCCTCGCCCTGGTCGTGGGCCTGGCCGGGGGCGACACCGCGGCCGCGGTCCTCGGCGGCCTCGCCTGGCTCGTGATGACGGCGACGTATCTGCCGATGCTGCGCTACTACCGCCAACCGCTGTGGCTCGCGCTCACGCTGCCCGGCACGGCCTTCCTGTATCTGCTGATGACGGTGGACTCGGCGGTGCGGCACTATCAGGGGCGCGGCGCCGCGTGGAAGGGCCGGACCTACGGGGCCGCCCCGGAGGCGGCCCCCGACTCCCGGCCCTGACCGGCGCCTCCGGCGTACCGGGAGGCGCCGACGTCGGCCGTCACTTCCTGCCGGGCGTCCAGTTCATGCCCCAGCCGTAGGCGTAGTCGATGGTGCGCTGCGGGCTCACGCCGCGCTCGGGCACCAGATAGCGGGCCTCGCGCTGGACGACGAGCTCGCCGCCCTGGTTCGTGATGAGCGCCAGGGCGCACACCGTCGACGGCACCGTGCACTCGTCCAGGGAGAACTCGATCGGCGCGCCGTGCTGCGGCGTCAGCGTGACCGTCGCGTTGAGGTCGGCGAAGCTGCGCGCGCCCTCGTAGATGGTCACGAAGATGACCATGCGCTTGAACTCCTGCGTACGGTCGAGGTTGACGGTGAGGTTCTCACCGGTCGACACGGCGCCGGTGCGGTCGTCGCCGTCCAGGAGGATGTACGGGGGCTGGTGGAGGGATCCGAAGGCGTTGCCGAGGGCCTGGACGACTCCCTTGCGCCCGTCGGCCAGTTCGAACAGCGCGCACAGGTCGAGGTCCAGGTCGGCGTGCATCGCCACGGCCCGCCCGAGCTTGCTGGCCCAGCCCTTGAACTGCTTGCGCACCTCCCAGTTGAGGTTCACGCGCAGCGCGCCCGAGGTGCCGCCCTGCTTGGTCAGGGAGACCGAGGGGGCCTCCTTGGTGAGCGTGACCTTGGTCAGGCGCACGGGCTGGGCGGGGGCGGCGGCGGGCGGGGGCGGCGTGACGGGGGCGGGCGCGGTCACGGGCGGGGCCGGGGCGGGCGCGGGAGGCGCCACCGGCGCGGCGGGGGCCGGGGGCGGGGTCGGCGCGGCCGTCTGCTGGGGCTCGTCCACCGTGATGCCGTAGTCCGTCGCCAGGCCCTCGAGGCCGCTGCTGTAGCCCTGGCCGACGGCGCGGAACTTCCAGGCGCCCTGGCGCCGGTAGAGCTCGCCGAGGACGAACGCCGTCTCCACGCTCGCGTCGGCGCTGTCGTAGCGCGCGATCTCCGCGCCGCTCGCGGCGTCGAGGACCCGGATGTGCAGGCCGGGCACCTTGCCGAACGTGCCGCCGTCCGAGGACGCGGCGAGGACCACCGTCTCGACGGCGGGCTCCACGCGCGCGAGGTCGACGACGAGCGCGTCGGTCACGGTGCCGCCCGCGGTCCGCTTGCCCTCGTGGCGCACGGCGCCCGAGGCGTGCGTCGCCTGGTTGTAGAAGACGAAGTCCGCGTCCGAGCGCACCTTTCCGGAGTCCGCGAGCAACAGAGCGGACGCGTCGGCGTCCGGAACTCCGGGTCCGGAACCCCAGCCCAATTCGACCCGTACGGCAGTTGCCCCCACGGGAACATTCGAACCTTTGGCCATAGACATGTCTGCCCCCATCACCAGTGCCGGGCCCGGCAGGACCGCCGATCCGTTCCCGCCCAACCTATTACCTGGCATTCGCGGACGCGCACAGGCCCACCCGGCCATCGCTCCGCGTCAACCGCCGGTCGACCACCGGTAACCCCCCAGATCCCCGCCTTTTACAGGATCCCTACGCTGGCGCGCGACCGATTTTCCCAGGTTCGCTCGCATTGGGGGTCCGAAGGCACGGGCAACACGGCAAACAACCCTCTTATCGGTCTCCCCAACCAGCACATCAAGGGCTTAACTTATGGAGCATGACCTCCCCCCGCTCCACCTATGGCGGCGGTTACTACTCCGCGCCGTCCTTCCCGGACACTCCGATCTACGACTCTCTGGTCGCCGAGCGGGGCACCCCGCAGATCGCCCCGATCCGGGTGAACCCGTCGCCCTATGACACGGGCAGCCACCTCCCGGCCCTTCCGCCCGCGCTGCCCGCCCTGCCGTCGGCGCCCTCCGGGCCCTCGATGGCCGCTCCTCCGAACGCCGCGTACGGCTACGCGCCCGCCCCGCAGCCCGCACCGCTGCAGCAGGCCCCGGCGCCGTACATCCCGCAGCAGGCGGGTCCGCCCCGCGGCTATCCGGGCCCGCAGCAGCAGCGGCCCATGGGGACCACGACGGGCTATGAGGCGATGCGCCCCGCGGCGCCCCGCCCGGCGCCCGCGCCCCACGAGGACCCGTACAACCGGCAGCAGTACCGGGGCTACTGACCGGTCGCGGCCGACGCCGTCAGCGACCACTGACAGCACGGCCGCGCGCCGGGTCCGCCGTTCGACCGCTCCACGCTCATCCGCCGCAGGCGTCCAGGGGGGCACGCCTGGCAGTCGCCGTCGACCCATGGGTCGACGGCGACTTTCGTATGCGCGCGCCCGGCCGGAGCGCCCGGGAACCGTTTCCGGCCTAATGTGCGGGGCCCGCATCTCTCCGCCCGGGCAGGCTTCGTCCCGCGGGCGACCGGCGCCATCCGTATCGGTGACCCTCCGAAGATCCCCGAATGAACAGGACGGGCGTGGGGAACTCGAAGGCGGGGCACGGCCGTTGAGGTTCGATGGGGACCGTCGTGGCCGGTGGGAAGGCACCGGCGCGGGCACGGTCGGGCCCCGTCGGGAGGCGTCCGGAAAGCGACGGGGAACAGGCCGATGTCATCCTCGGTTCTCATGACCCATGCGTGAGCCGGGCCCGCCGCGGTTAGGGCCGTGGTGACGGACGCGGAAGGGGGTGCAAGGCCGTGCGAGCGATCGCCGGACTCTGGCGCTGGCGCCGCAATCCACTGCGCCGCGCGACGGACCTCGCCGAGGCCTGGGCGGCGCTCGTCGCGCTCGTCCTCATCGTCGTCGGGGCCCCGGTGGTCGGCGCCGTGACGGGCAGTCTGGCCAACGACGCGCTGCTGCGCTCCGTGGAGGCCCAGCGCGCGGCCCGGCACGTCGTGACGGCCACCGTCCTGAAGAAGCTCGACCAGCCGCCCCTCGACCCCGACCCGGAGACCTCCTCCGCGCGGGACGCGCACCGCCGCGTGCTCGCCCACTGGAAGGGACCGGACGGCTCGGGCCACGCGGGCGCGGTCGCGTCCGGCCTCACGTCACCGCACCCCGGCGACCGGTTCACGGTCTGGACCGACCGCACCGGCCGGGTCGTCGGCCGCCCGCTCGACCCGGCCACCGCGACGACCCACGCGGCCCTCGCCGGATTCGGCGCCGCCCTCACGAGCGCCGGCCTCGTCGAGGGGGCCCGGCGGCTGCTCCTGTGGCGCGTCGTCCGGCGGCGCTACGCCCGCTGGGACCAGGCCTGGCAGCAGGCGGGCCCGGACTGGGGCAAGACCGGTACCGGCGCCTGAGCTGGTGAGAGCCTGCCCATCAGGTCAACTCCCCCGCGCCGCGCGCGCTACGGTGGAGCGGGCCGACTCTTCGGCCTCCTCGCGCGCGGGCGCGGGGTCCCGCGTACGTCGAGGTGGGGGCAGAGCAACTCCATGGCACAGGGCACGGTCCAGGTGACGCACACCGGTACGTCGCGGTGGCGGCGCCGCACGGGAGAGTACGCATCGCTGACCGCCGCCTTGGAGGCCGCGGGCGACGGGGACGTCCTGACAGTGGCCCCGGGGACGTACCGCGAGAACCTCGTCGTCCAGCGGGCGGTAACGCTGCGCGGCCCCGAGGGCTCCCCCGGCTCGGTGCGCATCGCGCCGGCCGACGGCGTGCCCCTGACGGTGCGGGCCTCCGCCGTCGTACAGGACCTGCACATCGAGGGCCAGGACTCGGCCGCGCCCGCGCTGCTCGTCGAGGACGGGGCGCCGGAGCTCGCGGACCTCCGGGTGATGACGCGCTCGGCGGCCGGGATCGAGGTCCGCGGCGGCGCCCGGCCCACCCTGCGCCGCTGCACGGTCGACAACGCGGGCGGCATCGGCATCACCGTACTCGACGGCGGCGGCGGGGTCTTCGAGGAGTGCGAGGTCGTCGCGGCTGGCCAGTCCGGGGTCGCGGTGCGCGGCGGCGGACACCCGCGCCTGGAGCGCTGCCGGGTGCACCACACCTCGGGCGCAGGCCTGTCGGTGACCGGTGAGTACAGCGGCCTGGAGGCCGTCGGCTGCGAGGTGTACGAGGTCAAGGGCGCGGGCGTGCAGATCACCGCGCGCGCCACGGCGCACCTGACGGACTGCGCGGTGCACCGCACGACGTCCGACGGCGTCACGCTCGACACGGACGCGGTCCTCACCCTCGCCGACTGCCGCATCCACGACATCCCGGAGAACGCGGTCGACCTGCGCTCGCGCTCGGTCCTCACGCTGACGCGCACTACGGTGCGCGAGTTCGGGCGCAACGGCCTGTCGGTGTGGGACCCGGGCACCCGCGTGGACGCCAACCAGTGCGAGATCCACGACAGCACGGGCGACTACCCGGCGGTGTGGGTCAGCGACGGGGCGACGGCCGTCCTGGAGTCGTGCCGGGTGCACGACGTGCCGGACGCGCTGTTCGTCCTCGACCGGGGCTCGCGCGTCGACGTCATAGACAGCGACCTGACGCAGGTGCGCAACACGGCGGTGTCGGTGAGCGACGGTGCGCTGGCCCAGCTCGACGACGTGCGCATCCGGGAGGCGGCCACCGGCGCGTGGTTCCGCGACCACGGCAGCGGCGGCGTCCTCGCGGACTGCACCGTGGACGGCACGCAGACGGGTGTGATCGTCACCAAGGGCGCCGATCCGACCATCGAGCGGTGCACGGTCACCGCCCCGGCCGAGGCGGGCTTCTACGTCTCCGCGGGCGGGCGCGGCAGCTTCCACCGCTGCAAGGTCGTCGACAGCGGCGGCTACGGCTTCCACGTCCTCGACGGCTGCCGTACGACGCTGAAGCGCTGCCGCACCGAGCGGTGCGCGCGCGGCGGCTACGAATTCGCCGAGGACGGCCCGCTCGTCGAGGACTGCACCAGCGACGAGAGCGCCAGCGTGCGGCCCGCCGCGTCCGAGCCGATCGTGCAGACGGCCACGCAGTCCACGGGGCTGCTCGGCGCGGTGCCCGAGCCGCGCGTCACCGAGCAGCCGCCCGCGCGGCCCGCCCCGCAGCCCTCCCGCACCCCCAAGGCGGTGCTCGGCGAACTCGACACGCTGGTGGGCCTGGAGAGCGTCAAGCGCGAGGTGCGGGCGCTCACCGACATGATCGAGGTGGGGCGGCGCCGCCAGGAGGCGGGCCTGAAGGCCGCCTCGGTCCGCCGCCACCTGGTGTTCACCGGCTCCCCCGGCACGGGCAAGACGACCGTGGCCCGGCTCTACGGCGAGATCCTGGCCGCGCTCGGCGTCCTGGAGCGCGGCCATCTCGTCGAGGTGTCGCGCGTGGACCTGGTGGGCGAGCACATCGGCTCGACGGCGATCCGCACCCAGGAGGCGTTCGAGAAGGCCCGCGGCGGCGTCCTGTTCATCGACGAGGCGTACGCGCTCTCGCCGGAGGACTCCGGGCGCGACTTCGGCCGGGAGGCCATCGACACGCTGGTGAAGCTGATGGAGGACCACCGCGAGGCGGTCGTGGTGATCGTCGCGGGCTACACCGACGAGATGAACCGCTTCCTGTCCGTCAACCCCGGCGTGGCGTCCCGCTTCTCGCGCACCATCAGGTTCGGCGACTACGACGCCGAGGAACTCCTGCGCATCGTCGAGCAGCAGGCGGAGGAGCACGAGTACACGCTCGGCACGGGCACTGCCGAGGCGCTCCTGAAGTACTTCACGGCCCTCCCGAAGGGCCCCACGTTCGGCAACGGCCGTACCGCGCGGCAGACGTTCGAGGCGATGGTGGAGCGGCACGCGGGCCGCGTCGCGCAGGTGGCGGAGCCGAGCACCGACGAGCTCACCCTGCTGTATCCGGATGACCTTCCGGAGCTGGTGTAGGAGCCGGTGCGGGGCGCGGCGACGGGGCGGCCGCGGGGCGCGGCACGGCGGGCCTGAGCCGGGCCAGCAGCCGGGCGCGCTCCTCGGCGAACGCGGGGTCGGCCTGGTAGTCGCCGTGGCCGAGCAGGGGCGCGGGCAGCGGGTGTTCGGCGGTGCGGCCGTAGGCGAGCGGGTCCTTGAGCGCGGCGCGGTCGACCTGCGGGCCGCAGTCGCCGTGCAGCCGCACCGGGCCGCCGATGGGGTCGGTGGCGCGGTGCAGGTTGCGCCAGCAGTCGACCTCGCGGTGCAGGGAGCTGAGCGCGGCAGGACCGAAGTGCGCGGGGAACCAGCGGCCGTACAGGCGCTCAAGGGGTGAGCCGTAGGTGAGCAGCGCGACCCGTTTGCGGACGGACGGCAGCAGCTGCCAGGCCGCCGCGGCGGCGAGGACGCTGCCCTGGGAGTGGCCGGACAGGACGAGGCGGCCGCCCGTGGCGCGGGTCCAGGTGTCCATGCGCCAGGTCAGGTCGGGCACGGCGCGCTCGGCGTAGCAGGGCGGCGCGAACGGATGGGCGGCGCGCGGCCAGAACGTGCCGACGTCCCAGAGGATGCCGATGGTGCGGCGGGCGGACGCGTCGCGGTAGGCGCGGCGGCCCCAGGTGACGAACAGTATGAAGCCGAAGCCGATCAGCCAGGAGCCGAGCGCCTGCGCGGTCTGCGCGGTGCCCTCGACGAAGGCGGGCGCGCCCGCGGCGGCCTCGCCGGGAACCTCGTCGCTCACCCAGGCCCCGACGAGCGCGGCGGCCCCGAGCAGCAGCGTCGTGGCCGAGGTGACGCCGACGATGAGGGGCACGCGGTCGGTGAGGGTGGCGCTGGCGCGCTTGGCGGCGATGCGGCGGGTGCGGGCGGTGTCGGGGCGCTCGCCGGGGTACTCGCGCGGCACCCGGGCGAGCTCGGCGCGCAGGCGCCGCGCGGTGGCGACGGCGAGCCCGGCGCAGAGCACGGCGACGACCACGAGCAGCGGCGGGATGACCGAGGCCTGCCAGGTCAGCAGGGCGGGCGGCCCGTCGATCGTGCCGCCCCTGCCGTCCAGCCAGTCGGCCACGCGCTGCGCGCCGCCGCCGGACATGACGCCGCCGAGCGCGCAGGCCAGCATGGCCACGGCGGGGCCGCCGAGGCCGCGCAGTGCGGTGCGCGTGTCGGGCGCCCCGCGGTAGAGCCTGGTGGCGACGGCCGCGAGGGCGAGCACCAGGGCGCCCTGGACTAGGGCGATGCCGCCGAAGGTCGCGTTGCCCGGCAGGCGGCCCGTGGAGGTCCAGTCGGGGCGCGACCACCCGGCGTACAGGACAGCGAGGACGAGCAGGGCGAGGGCGGTGAGCGGGAGCAGGCGCACCAGGGTGCGGTCGAGCCGCCGGTCGACGCGGTGTTCGCTGCGGCCCCTGCGGCACACCACGCCCACCACGACGGCCCCGCACCCGGCGAGGGCCGCCATCAGGGCCCAGCCGAGGGCGTCCAGGAGCGCGGATCCGCCGGGGCGGCGGTCGTGGCGGGCGGCGGCCGCGCCCACGGCGGCGGCGACCGTGAGCAGGCCCGCGGCCGTGTGGGCGGCGCGCAGCCGGGCGACGATCCGGCGGCCGTACCAGAAGCCGGGCCTGCCGAGGGCGTTGCGGGCGGCCTCCTCGGGGTCCGGCTGGTGCGGCAGCGGCTGCTGGGACTCGTACGCGCTCCAGGTGCGGTGGGACAGGTACCAGAGCAGGCCGGTGAGGGCGGCGGGCAGGGCCGCGGCGAGGGCGAGGCGGCGCCCGGGCTGCGACCACCAGCCGCCGCCTCCGGCCGGGCCGGGGGCGAGGAAGCCGAGCCAGGAGTGGTCGGCCGCGCACGCGCGGGTGCCCGCGCACTGCCAGGCCAGCAGGTCGACCGCTATCTCGCAGGCCGCGGCCACGAGCAGCACGGTGAGGCTGAGCGCGACGAGGCGCACCAGGAGGCCGTACGCGCGGACCGCGCGCCGCATGCGGCGCGCGGTGGGGCGCATCCAGTGGGCGAGGTTGACCACCATGAACGGCAGGAGCAGCAGCCACAGGGCGCGGGAGCCGTTGCCGGAGGTGAGGTTGGACCAGACGTAGGCCTCCGGGACGGGGCGGCCGCGGTAGTCCTCCGGGTGGGACTCGGCCGTCACGTCGTCGGCGCGGCGGTGGACGGCCGCGGTGTCGTCGCCGGAGACGCGGACGGTCCTCGGGTCGTCGAGCATCGCCTGCGGCGTGGCGCCGCCGACGCCGTGGACGAGGAGTTCCAGGGCGATGTGCTCCGCCGGTGCGGGCGGGCCGGACGCCGGGCCCTTTGCAGGGGCGGGCTGCCCCGCTGTGGCGCGCTCCACTGTTCCGCTCCCCCGAGGTGTGCGCTGCTGACTGCGGAACCCAAGGATCCCGCCTCGGGGCGCCGCGCGCACCCGCCGTCACGTAATCTCCCCCTTCGTTATCCACCGGTGGCGCATGCGAGGATGAGGCGACCTGATGACGGGCTTGACGAGGCGAAAGGGCCGGACCTGAGGTGAGTGAGAACCAGCACCTCCTCGCGGAGCAGCGCCGTGCCCTGATCCTGGACGAGGTCCGCCGCCGCGGCGGCGTCCGGGTCAACGAACTCACCAGGAAGCTGGGCGTGTCGGACATGACGGTCCGCCGCGATCTGGACGCGCTCGCGCGCCAGGGCGTCCTGGAGAAGGTCCACGGCGGCGCGGTGCCGGTGGCGGAGGCGAGCACGCACGAGCCGGGGTTCGAGGCCAAGTCGGGGCTCGAGCTCAGCGCCAAGGAGGACATCGCGCGGGCCGCGGCGGCCCTGGTGGCCCCGGGCACGGCGATCGCGCTCTCCGGCGGCACGACGACCTACGCGCTCGCGCATCAGCTCCTGGACGTGCCGGACCTGACGGTGGTGACGAACTCGGTGCGGGTCGCGGACGTCTTCCACTCCGCGCAGCGCGGCTCGGGCCAGCGGCAGGGGGCCGCCACGGTGGTCCTCACCGGCGGGGTGCGCACGCCGTCGGACTCCCTGGTCGGCCCGGTCGCCGACCAGGCGATCGCGGCGCTCCACTTCGACGTGCTGTTCCTCGGGGTGCACGGCATAGCGGCCGACGCGGGTCTGTCCACGCCGAACCTCGCGGAGGCGGAGACCAACCGGCGGCTCGTGCAGTCCGCGCGCCGCGTCGTGGTGGTCGCCGACCACACCAAGTGGGGCACGGTGGGCCTGAGTTCGTTCGCCACGCTGGGGCAGGTGGACACGCTGGTGACCGACGCGGGGCTGCCCGCCGAGGCCCGCGCGGAGGTCTCCGAGCAGCTGCGGCTCGTCGTGGCGGGCGAGCAGGAGAAGGCCGAGGAGGCCTGAGGGCCGCCCGGCGGCCGCCGGTCCCTGCCCTGGTCGACCGTGCTCGTCTAAGGTGACCGTACGCGTTCCACCACCGTCTGTTGGGGGCTGAGTGCGATGCCACGCCGTCTGAGGCCCGTGGGGCTCGACTTCCTTGTGACCGCTCCCGTGCGGCACGTCTTCACCGGTGAGGTGTCCGCGCCGCCGGAGACGGTGTTCCAGGCCCTGGCGGTGGACGTGGCGCAGTGGCCCGCGTGGTTCACGTCGGTCACCCGCGCCCGGCCCACGCGGGACGGCGCGGGCCGGGCGGTCCACCTCCAGGGCGGCTTCCGGCTCCTGGAGACGATCCTCGCCGCGGACGCGCCGACGCGGTACGTCTACCGCGTCGACGTCTCGAACGCGCCCGGGGTGCGCGCCCTGGTCGAGGAGTGGCACCTGACGCCCACCGCCACCGGTACGCGGGTGCGGTGGACCTTCGCGGTCGAGCCCAGGGGCCTGATGCGGTTCCTCTTCCGGCACGGCCGCAGGGGCCTCGGCAAGACCTTCGACGCCTCCCTCAGGAACCTGGACCGCCGCCTGGCGGGCACGAAGGCCTAGGGCCTGTCCGGGCTCAGGCGTCCGGCCACCGGCCGGTGGTGAGGAGCGTCTCTATGGCCGCCGCGTACGGCCGGATGTCCAGGCCCTGCTCGGCGAGCCAGGCGTCGGAGTAGTACTTGTCCAGGTAGCGGTCGCCGGGGTCGCAGATGAGGGTCACGACGCTGCCGGTGCGGCCCGCCGCCACCATCTCGGCGACGATCTTCAGGGCGCTCCACAGGCCGGTGCCGGTGGAGCCGCCCGCCTTGCGGCCGATGACCTGCTCCAGGGCGCGGACGGCGGCCACGCTCGCCGCGTCCGGGACCTTCATCATGCGGTCGATGGCGCCGGGTACGAAGCTCGGCTCCATGCGGGGCCTGCCGATGCCCTCGATGCGGGAGCCGCAGTCGCTGGTGGCGTCGGGGTCGTGCCGCGTCCAGCCGTCGAAGAAGCAGGAGTTGTCCGGGTCGGCGACGCAGATGCGGGTGTCGTGCTGCATGTAGTGCACGTAGCGGGCGATGGTCGCCGAGGTGCCGCCGGTTCCGGCCGTGGCCACGATCCAGGTGGGTTCCGGATAGCGTTCGAGGCGCAGCTGCTGGTACATCGACTCGGCGATGTTGTTGTTGCCGCGCCAGTCCGTGGCCCGTTCCGCGTAGGTGAACTGGTCCATGTAGTGGCCGCCGGTCTCGACGGCGAGGGCGGCTGACTCCGCGTACATCGTGCGGGAGTCGTCCACGAAGTGGCACTGGCCGCCGTGGAATTCGATGAGGCGGCACTTCTCGGCGCTGGTCGTGCGCGGCATCACCGCGATGAAGGGCACGCCGATCAACTTCGCGAAGTAGGCCTCGGACACGGCCGTCGACCCGCTGGAGGCCTCGATCACGGGGCGTCCCGGGCGGATCCAGCCATTGCACAGGCCGTACAGGAACAGCGAGCGGGCGAGCCGGTGCTTGAGGCTGCCGGTCGGATGCGTCGACTCGTCCTTGAGGTACAGGTCGATGCCCCAGTGCTCGGGCAGCGGGAAGCGCAGCAGATGCGTGTCGGCCGAGCGGTTGGCGTCGGCCTGGACCTTGCGCACCGCTTCTTTCAGCCAGGAACGGTACTCCGGGTCGCTGCGGTCGACATCGAGAGTGACGGCGGGCTCGCCGGTCGGATCGTGCTGGGTGGTGCTCACCGCGTGGCTCCTCGCGCTCATGCCGGACGCGGTTCGATCCGGCCGGACCCTTTGATGATAAACACCTATAACACCGCCCTCACCTGCATAAACACTCCTTTTGGCACCTCAAAGGCGCAGCTGTCGCGGCCATCTGGCCCTCGTGTGTTCCTGACGTGGTCACGCACGGAAGTGGCATGTGCGTGGTCGCCGTGCGCCCTAGTGCTCGGCGCCGGGCACGTGCACACTGCACCGCACGGGGCAGGGGTAATGTCCCGGACGGGCGCCATCGGGCGGCGCCCGGACAGCGGCAGACGAAGGCCCGCGGCACGCCGCGGCACACCATGCGCGGGACGTCACCGCGCGCGAGGGGGCGGAGCCTCATGGCAGAGCCGGAGTTCAGGGCCACCGGCGTGCGGATCGGGAAGCGGCTGCGCTCCCTGACCCGTGCGGGGCAGGTCCGGATCAACGACGGCAGGCTGGAACTGCTCACCAGTTACGGAACGGAGATCGACAGCGCACCGGTGCAGGCGGTGCGCGCGGGCAAACCGTGGTTCGCCCCGCACGACCGCGCCCTCGCCGAGGTCAACGGCACGCGCTACCGGCTCACGCTCGGCGACCACGATCCGGTGCCCGGGGAGCCGGGCCCACCCTCCGTCCGCGCCTTCCTGGAGGCGCTGCGCAGCGCGGGTGGCCGACGGCACGTCTGACGGGGCCGAGACGGGCGCGAGTTGCACGCCCGTACCCCCTGCGTCACTCTGGTGTCACATCACTCTGGGTTTACCGGCGATAACGCTGCGAACCAGCCGCCGGTCCCACAGCAGGCGGCGGACAGCGCGCGGCCCCTGCTGGATCGGAACGCCGTCTTCTTCCGGACCTCACTTCGGGGAGTCGCACCGTGATCAGCCAGCCAAGCAGGCAGTGCACGGTAGAGCTCCAAGCCCTGCCGTCGCGGATCGGTCAAGTCCGCAGAATCGTATCGGCGCAGTTGCGCTACTGGCATCTCGATCCCTTGATAGACCGGGCCGCGCTCGGCGTGACCGAGTTGCTCACCAACGTCCACCGGCACGCGGAGCCGGACAAGGTGTGCACCGTGGACATCGAGCTGATGCTCGGGCGTCTCGTGGTGTCCGTCCACGACCACGATCCACGGCTGCCGGAGGTGCGCGCGGCGGAGCAGCTCGCGACCTGCGGCCGCGGGCTCGCCATGGTCGCCGCGGTCAGCGACAGCTGGGGGGTGAGGCCGGAGGGCGAGCACGGCAAGGTCGTCTGGTTCACGCTCGCCGCGCCGTCGCCCACCGTGGACCTGCCGACGTATCCCGCGTACGACGCCGCGAGCACCCGCTCCTTCGTCGCTGCGTCACCCGTCGGCGCGCATACTCCCGCCCGGTCGGCCGTTCCTGGCTGACCGGGCGGTGACTGTTGTCGCTCTGTTCCCCGTCCCTTCCCGCGCTCCTCCTTTCCGCTGATTCCGCTCTTTATGCTGTTTCCGTTCTCGCTTTCCGCCGCGTTCCGCTCACTCCGTCGCGATCGCGCGCAGTACGTCGAGACGTGCCGCGCGCCGCGCCGGGCGCAGGCCCGCGAGGGCCCCCGCGACCACGCCCACCAGGGCGACCACCGTGAGCGGCAGCGGCGGCAGGGCGAACGCGAAGGCGGTGTCGGACGCCCCGTCGGACGCCTTGACCAGGACCCAGCCGAGGAAGCCGCCGAGCGCCAGGCCGCCCGCGGTGCCGAACGCGGCGACCAGGACGGACTCCCAGCGGACCATGGCGCGCAGCTGGGCGCGGGTCTGCCCGACGGCCCGCAACAGGCCCAGCTCCCGGGTGCGTTCGTGCAGGGCGAGGGTCAGGGTGTTGGCGATGCCGAGCAGCGCGATGAGGACGGCGAGGGCGAGCAGCGCGTAGACGAGGGTGAGCATCATGTCGATGCCTCCGGCCGAGGACTGCGCGTACTCCTCGCGGGTCTGGACCTCGGGGTTGCCGTACTCCTTCGCCACGGCGGACACCGCGGCCCGGCCGTCGGCGGCGCTCACGCCGTCCTTGAAGGTGACGGAGACCAGGGTGTCGGAGTCCTGGGCGCGGTGCGGGGCCCAGGCCTCGCGGGTGACGACGTAGTCGCCCACGAGTTCCGACCGGCCGTACACGGCGCGCACGGTGAAGGTGTCCTTCTTGCCGTCGGTGAAGGCGAGTTCGGCGCGGTCGCCGACCTTCAGACCGCGCTTGTCGGCCTCGTCCCGGGTGACGGCGATGCCGTCGTCGCCGAGGCGGGCCAGGGAGCCCTGGACGTCGCCGAGGTCGAAGGCCTTGGCGAGGGCCCGGGGGTCGGTGACGGTCAGGGTCCGGCCCTTGCCGTCCACTTCGGCGACTCCCTTGCCGAGGCCGACGGCCGTGGCGACCTCCGGGCGCTCGGCGAGCGCGGGAGCCAGGCGCGGGCTCAGTCCGCTGCCTCCGGCGCCGAAGGCCGGGGTGCTGACCGCGATGTCGCCCGCGAAGGACCGGGACACGGTCTGGTCCATGGTCGCCTTCAGGGACGCGCCGAAGACCGTGAACAGGCAGACGACGGCGACGCCGATCATCAGGGCGCTCGCGGTGGCGGCGGTGCGCTTGGGGCTGCGCAGGGCGTTGCGCCGGGCGAGGGCGCCGGTGACGCCGCGCAGCCGGTCGAGCGGGCCGCCGATGAGCCGGACCGCGCGCGAGGCGGCGACGGGGCCGAGCACCACGAACGCGGCGAGCGCGAGCACGGCGCCGGTCCCTGCCAGCCACACCGACGGGTCGGCGAGGACCCCGACCAGCGCGAGGACCAGGGCGGTGAGCCCGAGCGCGGTGCCCGCCACGGCCCGTGTCCGCGAGGCGCCGGAGTGGTCGACGGCCGTCTCGCGCAGCGCGGCCAGCGGCGCGGTGCGCCCGGCCCGGGCGGCGGGCAGCAGCGCGGAGGCCACGCAGACGACGACGCCGACCGCGAGGGGCAGCAGCAGGGAGGTGGCGCTGATCACCAAGTCGCCCTCGGGGAAGGGGAATCCGATGGCGGGGAACAGCGCCTGGAGCCCGGCCGCGACGGCGATGCCGCCCGCGAGGCCCGCCAGGGACGCGACCACGGCGACGGCGCCCGCTTCGAGCAGGGTCGCGCCGGTGACCTGGCGGCGGGAGGCGCCGAGGGCGCGCAGCAGGGCGTTCTCGCGCGTGCGCTGGGCGACGACGATCGCGAACGTGTTGTGGATCGAGAAGGTCGCCACCAGGAGCGCGATGCCGGAGAAGACGAGCAGGAACGTCGTGAACAGGGTCAGGAACTGCCCGGAGACCATCTCGGAGTTCTCCTCCGCGGCCTCCTGGCCGGTGATGGCCTCGACGCCGTCGGGCAGGACGGGGGCCAGCGCGTCGACGAGCTCCGCCTGGCCGGTGCCGGGCCCGGCCCGCACCTGGATGGACGAGGCCCGGCCGGGCTTGGGCGTCAGGTACTTCTCCGCGTCGGCGCGGGTCATGCCGGTGAAGGTCGTCTGCGCCATCCCGTCCTCGCCGCCGAACGTGGCCAGGCCCACGACGGTCACCCGGACCGGGTCGGGCGTGCGCAGGGTCGTGGTGTCGCCGATCTTCAGGTCGCCGCGCTCGGCGGCGCCGCGGTTGACGACGACCTCGCCGGACTTCGCCGGGGCGCGGCCCTCGGCGAGCCGGTAGGGGTTGAGCGCGGTGTCCTCGATCCAGTTGCCCGCGAGGGTGGGCGGGCCCTGGCCGCCGACGGGGTCGCCGTCCTTGCCGACGAGCTGGCCCGCGCCCTGGATGCTGGGCTCGGCGGCCGCGACGCCCGGCACGCGCGCGATCCGCTCGGCGAGGCCTGAGTCGACGGCCTGGCGGACGCCCTGGCTCTCGCCGGGCGCGGTGATGGTGTTCTCGGCGCGGACGACCGCGTCGGTGCCGCGGGTCGCGTCGCCGAACAGCGTGTCGAAGCCGGCGCGCAGCGTGTCGCCCATGACGAGGGTGCCCGCGAGGAACGCGACGCCGAGCAGCACCGCGACGAACGTACCGGCGAAGCGGCGCTTGTGGCCGCGCAGGGAGGTGAGGCCGAGGCGCGCGGCGGGGGCGAGGGAGCTCATGACGCCGCCCCCTTCGTGGGGTCGTACGCACCGGAGGCGTCGTACGCCGCTTCGCCGTAGGCGTCGTAGGAGGCCAGGCCGGAGCGGGCCGCGCCCGTGGTCTCGAAGGCCTTCATGCGGTCGAGGACCTTGTCCGCCGTGGGGGCCCGCATGCGGTCCACCAGACGGCCGTCGGCGAGGAAGACGACCTCGTCGGCGTGGGCGGCGGCCACCGGGTCGTGGGTGACCATGACGACGGTGCGGTCCATCTGGCGCACCGTGCGGCCGAGCAGCCCGAGGACCTCCCCGCCGGAGCGCGAGTCGAGGTTGCCGGTGGGCTCGTCGGCGAAGACGACGTCGGGGCGGCCCGCGAACGCCCGGGCCACGGCGACGCGTTGCTGCTGTCCGCCGGAGAGTTCGGCGGGCCGGTGGTGCAGGCGGTCGCGCAGGCCGACGACGTCGATGAGCGCGTCCGTCCACTCCTGCTGCGCGCGGTCGCGGCGGCGCCCGGCGAGGTCCATCGGCAGGGTGATGTTCTCCGCGACGGTCAGCGTCGGCACCAGGTTGAAGGCCTGGAAGACGAAGCCGATCCGGTCGCGGCGCAGCAGGGTCAGACGCCGGTCGTCGAGGGAGCCGAGGTCCGTGTCGCCGATGAGGGCGGAGCCCGAGGTGAGGGTGTCCAGGCCCGCGGCGCAGTGCATCAGGGTGGACTTGCCCGAGCCGGACGGGCCCATGATCGCGGTGAAGCGCCCGGCGGGGAAGCCGACGCTGACGTCGTCCAGGGCGGTCACCGCGGTCTCGGCGGCCGCGGTCGAGCCGTAGACCTTGACGGCCCGCTCGACCCGTGCGGCGTAGCGGATCCCGGTCGGCCGCGGGGTGGTGGCGGTGCTCATGACCGGCCTCCCTTGGTCACGCGGCCGAACTCCTCGTTCAGGACGGTGAGGCGGCGCCAGTACTCGTCCTCGTCGATCTCGCCGGAGGCGAAGCGGTGGCCGAGCACGGCGATGGGCGACGTCGGGTCGGTGCCCGCGGCGCCCCGCTGCCAGGGCCCGCCCCGGCCGCGCCACACCGTGCGGCGCAGGACCGTGACGACGCCGAACACCACGGCCGCCCAGATCAGCGGGAAGAACAGGATCCACGGGCCGGGCCCGCCGTCGAACGCCAGGGTGTGCATGATGTCCATCTCCTCGAAGGGGGTGCGGAGCGGTGCTTTCCGTCGTCTCCGAGCCTGGTCCGGGGGCGCGCCGAAGTCGTCGTACGGCCAGCGGCAGTGCGCGTACCTCCCGGGGAGTACGAGGGGGCCTCGCGCCTGCTCCCCCGCGTGCGGTGGTGCAGCGGAACCCTTCCCACCTGGCACTCTGTACCTATTAGTATGTACAGTAGGGGCATGAGCACTCCGGAGCGTCTGATCGAGTCCACCCGCGAGCTGCTGTGGGAGCGGGGCTATGTGGGCACGAGCCCCAAGGCCATCCAGCAGCACGCGGGCGCCGGGCAGGGCAGCATGTACCACCACTTCTCGGGCAAGCCCGACCTCGCGCTCGCCGCGATCCGGCGCACGGCCCAGGAGATGCGCGCCACCGCCGAGGCCTCGCTGAGCGGCGCCGGGTCGGCGTACGAGCGCGTCGCCGGGTATCTGCTGCGCGAGCGCGACGTGTTGCGCGGCTGCCCCGTCGGGCGCCTGACGATGGACCCGGACGTGATCGCGAGCGACACGCTGCGCGCGCCGGTCACCGAGACCCTGGAGTGGCTGCGCGAGCGGCTCGCCGCGATCGTCCAGGAGGGCCTGGACCAGGGCGAGTTCAGCCCGTCGCTCGATGCCCACGAGATCGCGTCGACCATCGTCGCGACGGTCCAGGGCGGCTATGTCCTGGCCCGCTCCACGGGCTCCCCCGACGCCTTCGACGCGGGCGTACGCGGCCTGCTGGCCCTGCTCGCCCCGCGCTGAGCCCGCCGTACGCACTCCGGCGCCCGCAGCCACCGCCGAGGCGCCGCCTTCCCGCATGTCCCCGCAACTCAGCACAGAGGAACGCCGTGCACATCACCCGCACCCGCCCCGCAAGCCTTCGCGGCCCCGCCGAGCACTTCACCGGCAGCGTCTGGCTCGACGAGATCGCGAGCCCCGAAGCCCCCTCCCGGCTACGGATGTTCAGCGTCCACTTCGCTCCGGGCGCGCACACCGCCTGGCACCGCCATCCGCACGGCCAGGTCCTGCACGTCACCGAGGGCGAGGGCCTGGTGCAGCGCGAGGGCGAGCCCGTGGAGCCGATCCGGGCGGGCGACACCGTGTGGATCGCGCCCGGCGAGCGGCACTGGCACGGAGCCGGGCCGCGCACGTTCATGACGCACCTGGCCGTGGTGGAGGCCGCCGACGACGGCACCGCCGCCCACTGGGAGGAACGCGTCGCCGCCGACGAGTACCCGGCCTGAGCCCCCGCATCCGACAGAACAGCAGGTACGCACACCATGCACGCTCTGCAGTACGAGATCACCCTGCCCGCCGACTACGACATGGGCGTCATCCGTGACCGCGTGGCGACCAAGGGGCATCTCCTCGACGCCTTCCCCGGCCTCGGCTTCAAGGCCTACCTCATGCGCGAGCGCGGCGTCGACGGCTCGCCCGTGAACCAGTACGCGCCGTTCTACCTCTGGAACACCGCCGAGGGCATGAACTCCTTCCTCTGGGGGCCCGGGTTCCAGGGGCTCACCGATGACTTCGGGCGGCCGGTGGTGCAGCACTGGATGGCGCTCGGCTACGAGTCCGGGCCCGCCGTCGACGCCCCACCGAAGGCCGCGGCGCGCCGCCGGACGCCGCTGCCGGAGGGCGCGCGGATCGCGGACCTCGCCAGCGGGCTCCTCGACGACGCGGCGGCCCTCTCCCGCGCCGACGGGGCGGTCGGCGTGACCGTGGCCGTCGACCCCCGGCACTGGGAGGCGGTGACGTTCTCGCTCTGGGCCCACGAGGCGCCCGCGGAGCACGGCGAGGTCTTCCAGGTCCTGCACTGCTCGACGCCCGAGCGGGACCGGCTCGTCCGGGGCAGGGCGTGGTGAGCGGGGCGGGCCCCGCGGTCCGTACCGTCACGGGGGACATCGCGCCGTCCGCACTCGGCGTCTGCGACGCGCACGACCACCTCTTCCTGCGCAGCCCCCAACTCCCGGGCCAGGAGCTGGACTCGGCGCGGGCCGCGGCCGAGGAGCTCGCGGCCTTCCGCGCGGCGGGCGGGCGCGGCCTCATCCAGTGGACCCCGCACGGCATGGGCCGCCGCGCGGCCGAACTGCCCGCCCTGGCCCGGGCGACGGACACCCGGATCGTGGCCGCGACGGGTCTGCACCAGGCCGTGCACTACGACGAGGACACCCTCGCCGCGCTGCGCACCCAGGGCCTGGCCGCGCTGTTCGTGCGGGAGCTGACCGACGGCATCGCCGACAGCGGCGTACGGGCCGGTCTGATCAAGGTCGCGGGCGGCTTCCACACGCTGGACGCCCACGCCCGCTGGACGATGACGGCGGCGGCCGAGGCCCACCGCGCGACGGGCGCGCCCATCGCCGTCCACCTGGAGCTGGGCACCGGCGCCGAGGACGTGCTCGACCTGCTCTGCGCCGATCTGGAGGTGCCGCCCGCCAAGGTGATCCTCGGCCACCTCAACCGCTTCCCCGACCTCGACGTCCACCTGCGGGCCGCGGCGGCGGGCGCCTATCTGGCCTTCGACGGACCCTCGCGCGCCCACCACGCCACGGACTGGCGCATGCCGGACGCGGTGCGGGCCCTCGCCGACGCGGGCCACGGCGCCCGGCTGCTCCTGGGCGGCGACACCACGACGGCCGCCGCGCGCTCCGTGCACGGCGGGCCCGGCCTGCCGCATCTGCTGCGCGGGGTCCGGCCACGCCTGGAGCGGGCCGTCGGCAAGGAACTGGTGGACCGGATGCTCACGGTGAACGCGGCCGCCGCCTTCGCCGTGGAGTGGCCCGTCTGACACCCCAGGTGAGCGCCCCCCGCGGGGGGGCGCTCACTCGCACCCTCGTATTGCATCGCACGTTCCAAAACAGGTACGGTTCCCCCATGGCCCGACCGAGGACGTTCGACGAGGAGCGGGCCCTGGACGCGGCGATGCGCGCCTTCTGGGCGAAGGGCTACGAAGCCACTTCGACCCAGGACCTGTGCGACGCCACCGGACTGGGCCGCAGCAGCATCTACAACACCTTCACCAGCAAGCACGACCTGTTCCGCAGGTCGCTGAACCGCTACATCGACACGATGAGCGCCCCGCAGGCGGAGATCCTGGAGGACACCGAGCGCCCGGGATTCGACCGGATCCGCGCGCTGTACTCCCGGGTCGTCGACTCCGAGTTCGAGTACCGCGAGGACGACCGCAGCATCGGCTGCCTCACCGTCAACACGGTGGTGGAGCTCGCCCGGCGCGACGCCGACGCGGACGCGCTGATCCAGCGCGACCTCGACCTCAGGCTCCGGCTGCTGCGGATCGCGATCGACGCGGGCAAGCGCGACGGCACCATCACCGCGCGACGGGACACGGACACCCTGGCGCGGTTCGTCAACGCCACCATCGGCGGCATGCGCGTGTCCGCCCAGGCGGGCGCCGACCGCACCACCCTCGAATCCATCGCCGAGACGGCCCTGGACGCGCTGCGCCCCTGAGCCTCCCCGCCGCACGGGCGCGCCGAACCCACCACGAAGTCCTTGCCGCGGCCACGCTTGCCCTCATTTTGTACTGACCTATCTAAAACCTGCCCCGCTCACCCCAAGGAGCACCCATGCCCCGCGCCGTATACGTCTTGGCCCTAGGCATCTTCGCCATGGTGACCAGCGAGTTCGTCGTCGCCGGACTCATGCCGCAGATGGCCGACGGGCTCGGCGCCACGATCCCCGAGATCGGCTATCTGATCACGGCCTTCGCGATGGCCATGGCCTTCGGCGGGCCGTTCCTGACGGCCGCCCTGCTCAAACTGGCGCCGAAGCGGGCCCTGCTGGTCGTCTTCGCCGTCTTCCTCGCGGGCAACGTCCTGGCCGCCCTCGCCCCCGACTACGTGACCATGCTGGTGGCGCGGGTGGTCACCGGCATCGCCTCGCAGGCCTTCTTCGGGGTCGGCATCTCCATGGCCACGCAGCTGGCCCGGCCCGAGATGCGGGGCCGCGCCGTCGCCGTCGCGCTCAACGGGCTGATGCTGGGCACGCTCCTCGGCCTGCCGATGGCCACCGTCGTCGGGGAACACCTGGGCTGGCGCGCCGCGTTCTGGGCCATCACCGTGCTCACCACCCTCGCCGCGGTCACGACGTTCGTCGGAGTGCCGCACGTCGAGCGCACCGAGGGCGGTGGCGCGCTCCGCGACGAGCTGGGCGCCTTCAAGAGCCCGCGGCTCTGGCTCTCCCTGCTCACCAGTACGTTCGTCATCGGCGCCACCTTCTCCGCCTTCAGCTACCTCAACCCGATCCTCACCGAGATCACCGGCTTCGCCACCGGCACCGTGCCGCTGCTGCTCATCGCCTACGGCGCCGCCACCCTCATCGGCAACACCGTCGTCGGCCGCCTCGCCGACCGGTACACCCTGCCCGTCCTGGCCACGGGCCTGCTGCTGAACCTCGGCTTCCTCGTCGGCTTCGCGCTCGTCGCCGACGTGCCGGTCGCCGCCGTGGCGATGATGCTGGGCATCGGCCTGGTGGGCGTCACCATGAACCCGGCGATGATCACCCGCGTCCAGCGCGCCAGCAACACCGGCCCCCTGGTCAACAGCGTCCACTCGTCGTTCATCACGGGCGGCATCATCATCGCGACGTCCGTCGGCGGCCCCGCCATCGACGCCTACGGGCTGCGCGCCCCGCTGTGGATCGGCGCCGGACTCGCCGTGCTCGGGCTGCTCTCGCTGATCCCGGACCTGCGGCAGCGCAGGGCCACCGCCCCGGGAGCCGCCGACGTCGTGACCCCCGTACGGGAGCCCGCGCGGGTCGGCTGAAGCGCCATGCGCCCCTAACCCAGCGCCCCCAGGGGGTCGTCGAGCACCGGCTGCCAGGCCAGCTCGGCGGCCCCCACCAGGCTGTTGTGGTCGAGGGTGCAGGCCAGGATCGGCACCCCGCCGCTGCGGCCCCACAGGCTCCGGTCGGCGACGACCGCGCGCAGCCGCTCCGGGTCCGCGTCCAGCAGCGCGCGGTGCAGCCCGCCGAGGACGATGCGGTCGGGGTTGAGGATGTTCACCAGGCCCGCGAGGCCGAGGCCCAGACGGTCGATCAGGGCCTCGGCGGCCACCCGCACCGCGGGGTCGGCGTAGTGCTCGGCCAGCAGCGTGCGCGCCTGGTTGAGCAGGCCTTCGGGTCCGGGCCTGACCCCGACCTCCGTCAGGAAGGCGAGCGGGTCGGTCTCCACGTCGAGGCAGCCGCGGCTGCCGCAGTGGCAGGGGCGCCCCTCCGGGTGCACCGTGAGGTGCCCGACTTCGAGCGCGAGGCCCGAACTCCCGGTGTGCAGGCGGCCGTCGAGGACCAGGGCGCCGCCGACTCCCCGGTGTCCGGTCGCCACGCACAGCAGGTCGCGGGCGCCGCGCCCGGCGCCGTGCCGGTGCTCGGCGAGCGCCGCGAGGTTCACGTCGTTGCCGGTGAAGGCGGGGCCCGTGACCCCGGCCCGGCGGACGCGGTCCGCAAAGATCTCCCGCACCGGCGCGCCCGCGGGCCAGGCCAGGTGCAGCGGGTTGAGGGCGGTGCCCTCCGGCTCCGCGACGGCCGAGGGCACCGCGAGTCCGGCGCCGACGCACCGCCTCCCGCTCTCGCGCAGCAGGCGCGCGCCCTCGTCGACGACCGTGCCGAGCACCTGCGCCGGGTCCGCGTCGATCGTCTCGCAGCCGGGCGTCGTGGCGACGATCTCGCCGCCGAGGCCGACG
Organism: Streptomyces sp. NPDC053474; assembly: GCF_044544845.1. NCBI lineage: Bacteria > Bacillati > Actinomycetota > Actinomycetes > Kitasatosporales > Streptomycetaceae > Streptomyces > Streptomyces sp. NPDC053474. The sequence continues at coordinate 405,195 of NZ_JBITXV010000006.1, read as the reverse complement.
AGCGCCGCGCGGAAGCCGTCGGCGTGCACCTGGGCGGCGAGGGCGACCGGGCCGGTCCCCGCGACGGAGAGGCGGTGCGAGGGGCGGCCCTGCGACCCCGAGGCCGCGCTCGGCTTCGCGTCGACGCTGATCAGGCCGAGCGCCTCCAACTCGGCCGCGACGGCGCCCGCCGTGGCGCGCGTGACGCCCAACTCGGCGGTGAGGACGGCTCGGGTGGGTGCGCGCCCGGTGTGGACGAGTTCGAGTGCGGGGCCGAGCGCGGTACGCCCTCGCTCCAGGCGCGTACGCGCCTCACCCCCGGTGGCAGCCTTCCCGTTCATGAGGGCGAGTCTCCCATGATCCGTACGCCACCTCGCCGTTCCGTCACCGCCGTCCGGCCTTCCCGCGCCCTTCGCCTGCCCGTGATCCACGGTTTCGTACACCTCTTTCCGAAGTGCGCCGCCTCGACTCCGCCCCGCGGCTCTGTCGCGTCGCCCTCGCCGCGCGGCAGCCCCGCCCCGGACAACCGCCTTGTCCCCGACCGGGGTGCGGCCCTACGCTGACTTTGTGCCGCTACTAAACAAAACCACGTCAGAGGCGTCCGAGGCCTCCTCCCACGACTTCAGCCGACTGCGTGCCGCCCTCACCGTGTTCTTCGCCCTCGACGGCTTCGTCTTCGCCGGATGGGTCGTCCGCATCCCCGCCATCAAGGAGCAGACCGGGGCGTCGGCGAGCACGCTGGGGCTCGCGCTGCTCGGGGTCTCGGCGGGGGCCGTGGTGACGATGACGCTGACGGGGCGGCTGTGTACGCGCTTCGGCAGCCATCCGGTGACGGTGGCGTGCGGCGTCCTGATGCCGCTGAGCGTCGCGCTGCCGCCCCTGACGCACTCGGCCCTCGCGCTCGGCCTGGTCCTGCTGCTCTTCGGCGCCGCGTACGGCGGCATCAACGTGGCCATGAACAGCGCGGCCGTCGATCTCGTCCGGGCGCTGCGGCGGCCGGTCATGCCCAGTTTCCACGCGGCGTTCAGCCTGGGCGGCATGATCGGGGCGGGCCTCGGCGGCCTGGTCGCCGGGCACCTCTCCCCCACCCGGCACCTGCTCGGGCTCGCCCTGATCGGCCTCCTCGTCACGGCGGTGACCGCACCGACGCTGCTGCGGTACGAGGTGCCGCGGACCCCGGCCGCCGCCGGGTCGCGGGCGTCCGCGCGGCCCGGGTCCGGCCGCGGCGGCGCGCGGGTCCTCGTCCTGGTCTTCGGGCTCGTCGCGCTGTGCACCGCGTACGGCGAAGGGGCGCTGGCCGACTGGGGCGCGCTCCACCTGGAGCAGGACCTCGACGCGCACCCCGGCGTCGCCGCGGCGGGCTACTCGTGCTTCGCCCTCGCGATGACGATCGGCCGCCTGTCCGGCACGGCGCTCCTCGAACGCCTCGGCGGCACCCGCACCGTCGTCGGCGGCGGCCTGCTCGCCGCGGCCGGGATGCTCCTCGGCGCGCTCGCCCCGGCCACGGGCGCGGCACTCGCCGGGTTCGCGATCACGGGCCTCGGCCTGGCCAACATCTTCCCCGTGGCGATCGAGCGCGCGGGCGCCCTCTCCGGACCGAGCGGGGTGGCGGCCGCGTCCACGCTCGGCTACGGCGGCATGCTGCTCGGCCCGCCCGCGATCGGCTTCATGGCGGACTGGTTCTCCCTGCCGGTGGCGCTGACCAGCGTGGCCCTCCTCGCGGCGCTCGCCGCGGGCATCGCGGGGGCGACGGGCCGCACGTCCGCGGCTCGCGGCCAGGCCTGAGCCCTCCCCGGAGGGGGCAGCGCCCCCGCCCGCACGCCCGCCCCCGCGCGAGCCCCCGCGCCCGGCCACGAGCGCCTTTCGTCCCGGCGCGAACGCGGACCTCGCTTCCCCCACGCGAGGGCCGGATCGTCCTGCACAATCCCCGCATGGAGATTGCCGAGCACATAGAGATCCTCGACCGGGAAGGGCGGCTGCTGGCCCGCGCCGCCGAGGAGGCGGGAACCGATGCCGCCGTGCCCACCTGCCCCGAGTGGCGGGTGCGTGACCTGGTGCGGCACACGGGCGTCGTGCACCGCTGGGCCGCCGCCTTCGTCGCCGACGCCCACCCCTCGTTCCGCTCCATGCAGGAGGAGCCGGCCCTGGACGGCGCCGACCTCGTGGCGTGGTTCCGCGAGGGGCACGCACAGCTGGTCGCCGCGCTCACCGCCGCCCCGTCCGACCTGCGGTGCTGGACGTTCCTGCCCGCCCCGTCACCGCTGGCCTTCTGGGCCCGGCGGCAGGCGAACGAGACAGCTGTGCACCGCGTGGACGCCGAGTCCGCCCGGGGCGGTACGCCCACGGCCGTCGGCACGGACTTCGCGGTGGACGGCATCGACGAGCTGCTGCGCGGCTTCCACGCCCGAACCAAGAGCCGGTTGCGCACGCCGGAGCCGCGCGTGCTACGGATCCGCGCCACCGACGCGAAGGAGTCGTGGACGGTCCATCTGTCCCCGGAGGTACCCGTCACCGAGCACGGCGACACCGTGCCCGCCGACTGCGAGGTCGCGGGTCAGGCGGCGTATCTGTATCTGGCCCTGTGGAACCGGCTGCCGTTCCCGCAGATCACGGGCGACACCGCGCTCGCCACGCTGTGGCGCGAGACGGCGGGGGTCGGCTGACGGCCGGGCCGACGGGGGGCCGGAGAGCCGCGTCTTCGGCGATCCCCTCGACGGGCAGGCGGTGGTCCCGGCTCCGGCCGGGTCCGCCCCCGCGCCGCCGTCAGGCGTCCGGCGCCGCCAGCATGCGGGTGAGCACGGCGCGCTGCACCGGCTTCACCTCGGCGTGCAGCGCACGCCCCTTGGCGGTCAGACAGACCAGCACGCCGCGGCGGTCCTCGCTGCACATGCCGCGCTCGACCAGGCCGTCCTTCTCCAGGCGGCCGACGAGGCGGGACAGGGCGCTCTGGCTCAAGTGGACCTGGCAGGCGATGTCCTGAACCCGGAAGCCGCCGCCACCCCCCGCGGCGAGCACGTCGAGCACCTCGAAGTCGCTCGCGCCCAGACCGTGCGGATGCAGCTCCCGGTCCAGCTCACAGAGGGTGCGCGCGTGCACCGCGAGGATCTCCCGCCACTCGTTCACGAGCCCTTGCTCGGCCTCCGCCGGGGGCTCGGCCTTCGTCGCCGCCATGGCGGCACCGTAGCAGAATCCAGGGGATTATTGCATCGGAATTAAATGCACTTGCAGTCAATGCATATGCATGTACTCTGCTCCGCATGACTTCACCGGTCTCCCCTGTCCCCCCTGCCTCCGCGTCGGCGGAGCGCTGGACCCCACGCCTGTGGGGCACGCTGCTCGTCCTGTGCGCCGCGATGTTCCTGGACGCCCTCGACGTCTCGATGGTGGGCGTCGCCCTGCCCTCCATCGGCTCGGACCTGGACCTGTCCACCTCGTCCCTGCAGTGGGTCGTCAGCGGCTACATCCTCGGCTACGGCGGCCTGCTGCTGCTCGGCGGCCGCGCCGCCGACCTCCTCGGGCGCCGCGAGGTCTTCCTCATCGCCCTCGGCGTCTTCGCCGTCACCTCCCTGTTCGGAGGGCTCGTCGACTCCGGGCCGCTGCTCATCGCCAGCCGCTTCGTGAAGGGCCTGAGCGCCGCGTTCACCGCGCCCGCGGGCCTGTCGATCATCACCACGACCTTCGCCGAGGGCCCGGTCCGCAACCGCGCCCTGTCCATCTACACCACCTGCGCCGCCACCGGCTTCTCGCTCGGCCTCGTCCTGTCCGGCGTCCTCACCGAGGTCAGCTGGCGCCTGACTATGCTGCTGCCCGCGCCGATCGCCGTCATCGCGCTCGTCGCCGGTCTCAAGCTCATCCCGCGCTCCGCCCGCGAGGCGAACCGCGGCGGCTACGACGTGCCGGGCGCCGTCACCGGCACGGCGTCGATGCTGCTGCTCGTCTTCACCGTCGTCCAGGCCCCCGAGGTCGGCTGGGCCTCCGCCCGCACGCTGCTGTCCTTCCTGGCCGTGGCGGTGCTCCTCGCCGCCTTCGTCGCCATCGAGCTGCGCACCGCGAGCCCGCTGATCCGCCTCGGCGTCCTGCGCTCGGGAGCGCAGGTCCGCGCCCAGCTCGGCGCGGTGACGTTCTTCGGCGGCTATGTGTCCTTCCAGTTCATCGCCACCCAGTACCTCCAGTCGCTGCTCGGCTGGTCGGCCCTGGAGACGGCGCTCGCCTTCCTGCCCGCGGGCGTGATCGTGGCCCTGTCCGCCACGAAGATCGCCGGGGTCATCGACCGGTTCGGCACCACCCGGGTCATCGTGACCGGCTTCGCGCTGCTCGTGGCGTCGTACGCGCTGTTCCTGCGCATCGACCTGACGCCGACGTACGTCGCGGTCATCCTGCCCTCGATGGTGCTGCTCGGCGTCGCGTGCGCCCTGGTCTTCCCCTCGCTCAACATCCAGGCCACCAACGGCGTGGCCGACCACGAGCAGGGCATGGTCTCGGGCCTGCTCAACACCTCGATCCAGGTGGGCGGCGCGGTCATCCTCGCGATCACCACCGCCGTCATCACGGCCTCCGGCGAGGGCTCACCCGAGACCGGCGCCTCGCCCGCGGACGTCCTCGACAGCTACCGCCCGGGCCTGGTCCTGGTGACGGCCTTCGCCGTCGCCGGTCTGCTCATCAACCTCACCGGCCTGCGCGCGCGGCGCAAGCAGCGGACGATTGCCGTCGCCTCGTCGCAGCCGCGCACGGACGCCCCGCGCGAGCAGGTCACCATCGGCGACTGACCACGGTCGGCCCCTGGGCCCTGCGGGCGCTTCCTTGCCCGTCGGGCCCTCGTCCTGTGACACTCCCCGTATGAGTGACATGGGGGACACGGTCGGACAAGGCCGACGGAGCCAGGCCGAGCGGGACGCGGTCACGATCGAGATCGGGTACGCGCTCGCGAGCGCGGGGGCGGCCGCCGCGCTCGTCTTCATGGCCCTCGCGGGCGGGCCTATCCTCGTCTTCGGCCTGTCGGGCGGCGCCGCCCGGACGCTCACGGTCGTGGGCGTGACGCTCGCCGCCCTCGTGTTCGTCGTCCGCGTCGCCACCGTCCTGTGGCGCTTCACCGAGCGGTGGCGGGCGCGCCGCGCGGCCCTTCCCGGTCTGCCCGCTCAGCCCAGCCAGCCGGGGCGGACCAGGCCCGACTCATAGGCCAGGACGACCAGTTGGGCGCGGTCGCGGGCGCCCAGTTTCACCATCGTGCGGCTCACGTGCGTCTTGGCGGTGAGCGGGCTGACGACGAGGCGGCGCGCGATCTCCTCGTTGGACAGGCCGATGCCGACCAGGGCCATCACCTCCCGCTCGCGCTCGGTGAGGTCGGCGAGCGCACCGGCGGCCGCCGGTTCCTTGGAGCGCGCCGCGAACTCCCCGATGAGGCGGCGCGTCACACCGGGCGAGAGCAGCGCGTCGCCCGCGACCACCGCCCGCACCGCGCGCAGCAGTTCGTCGGGCTCGGTGTCCTTCACCAGGAAGCCCGAGGCGCCGGAGCGGATCGCCTCGAAGACGTACTCGTCGAGCTCGAAGGTGGTGAGCATGACCACCCGGACGCCGTCGAGGCCCGGCTCGCCGGTGATCCGGCGGGTGGCCTCCAGGCCGTCGAGCAGCGGCATGCGGATGTCCATCAGGACGACGTCGGGCCGCAGCTCCAGCACCTTGCGCACCGCCTCCTCGCCGTCCGCGGCCTCGCCCGCCACCTCGATGTCCGCCTGGGCGTCGAGCAGCGCCTTGAACCCCGCGCGGACCAACGACTGGTCGTCGGCGAGCAGTACGCGGATCACGGGGCCTCCTGGGGTGGGGTGCTCACTGGTCGTCGTGCCGGTCCCGCCGTGCGGCACCGGTGGTGGGCAGCACCGCCGTCACGCGGAAGCCGCCGTCGGGGCGCGGGCCCGCCTCCATGGTGCCCTTGAGCGCGGCGGCCCGCTCCCGCATGCCGATCAGGCCGTTGCCGCTGCCGCCCGCGTCCGCGCCGGTGGCGGGGCCGTCGTCGTCGACGCGCAGGGTCACCGAGCCGGGGGCGTGGCGCACCAGGACGCGGGCCCGCCGCGAACCGGAGTGGCGTACGACGTTGGTGAGCGCCTCCTGGACGATGCGGAAGGCGGCCAGGTCCACGCCGGGCGGCAGCGGGCCGCCGCGGCCCTCGGTGCTGACACTCACCGTCAGGCCGGTGCTCCCCGCCTGCTCGACCAGCTCCGGCAGCCGGTCTAGGCCCGGGGCCGGGGCGCGCGGGGCGGCTCCCGGGGCCCGCAGGGTGTCGAGGACCTGGCGGACCTCGCCGAGGGCCTCCTTGCTGGCGGCCTTGATCGTGGTGAGGGCGGTTCTGGCCTGCTCGGGGTCGGAGTCGAGCAGGGCGAGGCCCACACCGGCCTGCACGTTGATGACGGAGATGCTGTGGGCGAGGACGTCGTGCAGCTCGCGGGCCATCCGCAGGCGCTCCTCGTCGGCGCGCCGCCGGGCCGCGAGCGCGCGCTCGGCGCGCTCCTTGGCCCACTGCTCGCGGCGGGTGCGGGCCAGCTCCGAGACCGCGACGGTCGCCACCACCCAGACGGCGATGACCAGTTCCTCGCCCCAGCCGAGCGCGCCGTCCCCGTCCGGCGGCAGCCAGCGGTACAGCACCTGGGTGACCAGGATCTGCCCGGCCCACCACAGGCCGACGGCGCCCCACGCCGCCCGCCGGTGCCCCGCGACGACCGCCGCGAAGCAGCCGACCGCGACCGTGAGGAGCACGGGCCCGTACGGATATCCGGCGCCGAGGTAGACCACGGTGACCCCGGCGGTGACGTAGGCCACGGCCACGGGGTGGCGGTGGCGCAGCAGCAGGGAGCCCGACGCGACCAGGAGCAGCGCCCGCGCGAAGCCGCCCACCCCTTCCCGCTCGGGCTGGCCGTGCGCCGCGAAGCCCGTGCCGATCTGGATGAACGCCGTCAGGAGCACGGTCGTCAGCCAGGGCAGGCGGCGCCCGGCCGCGGCAGGCTCGTCGGCGCCCCGCAACCGCCACCACGGCGGCCCCTGCCACCACGCCGGTGGTCCGCTCCGGGGCGGGCCGGGGCACCCGTGTCCGCGCTGTTCGTCCATGGCGGCCACGCTAGACGGCGGCCGGGGCGCCGGGCGTCCGCCAGGCGTGGCGATCAGGCGTACTCCCTGGGGAGTACGCCACGCGCACGCCCGGCGGTCAGTCCTTCGGCAGCGGTCTTCGGCGCGCCGCCCCCTGGGGCTGGGAGGGCACGCGGACCTGTACGGCGTCCGGCGGGGCGGAGGCGTCGGACGGCGTCTTGGGCACGCCCCGCCGGGCCTGGCCGCCCGCGGCGGGGCGCACCCCGTCGGGATGTTGGGAGCGATAGCCGTCGACCTCGGCCTGGAGCGCGCGCAGCCGCTGGTAGGTGTCGTAGAGGTAGCGCACCTTGGTGCGCAGCGCCCACGGGTCGACGGGCTTGACGACGATGTCGGCCACGCCGAGGCGCAGGGCCGTCGCCGACAGCTCCTGGCTCACGTCGAAGCCGGTCAGGAGGATGATCGGCAGGAGCTGCGTCTGCTCCACGCCCCGTACGTAACGCACCACGTCCAGGCCGTCGACGCCGGGCATGCGCACATCCAGCAGGGCCACGGCGATGTGGCCGCGGAGTATCTCCTTGAGGGCGTCGTCCCCGTTGGTCGCGCACGTCGTCTCATAGCCGAGCGGAGCCAGCGCGCTTTCGAGCGCGAAGAGGTAGTCCTCGTGGTCGTCCACGACGAGGACCTTCGAGTGCGACGGCATGTGTGGAGCCCCCTCATCCGAGCTAACCAGCCTATGCCCATGGCGAGTTGGAGAAACCTTCATGCGAAACGCTAGACGACTTCTCATTCTTCACAAGCCGATCACCGAACTCAGCCGCTCCACGCGTTTCCCGCCAGGGGGCGTGCGGCGCGGGCGCACGGGTGGGGGCGGGGCCGTCGGGACGGGCGCGCGGGGCGTCCTTGCGCCCGCCGCCCGCCCCCCTCGCGGCGCTACCGGTCGAGCTTGCTGAGCACGCGGCCCGCCATCGGGTGCGTGCGCACGATCTCGGCGAGGGTCGTCCGGCCACTGGTGATCTTCGCGAACGCGTGCCACGCCGGGCGGAAGCCGGTGATCGCCGTGTGCAGCAGGCCGGGGCGCCGCTCGAAGACGCCCAGCATGCGCCGCCCGACGCTCATCTCCACGCCGAGGCCCGCCTTGACGGCGAACGCGTAGTTCAGCGCCTGGCGGCGGGCGTCCACCGCGTCGTGCGCCTCCGCGATGCGCACCGCCCACTCCCCCGCGAGACGGCCCGAGCGCAGCGCGAACGAGATGCCCTCGCGGGTCCACGGCTCAAGCAGGCCCGCCGCGTCGCCGCACACCAGGACCCGGCCGCGGGACAGCGGCGAGTCGTCGCTGCGGCAGCGCGTGAGGTGGCCGGAGGAGATGCTCGGCTCGAAGCCCGAAAGGCCGAGCCGGGCGACGAAGTCCTCCAAATAGCGCTTCGTCGCGGCGCCTTCGCCGCGCGCGGAGATCACGCCGACGGTCAGCGTGTCGCCCTTGGGGAACACCCAGCCGTAGCTGCCCGGCATCGGGCCCCAGTCGATGAGCACCCGGCCCGCCCAGTCCTCGGCGACCGTCGCGGGCACGGGGATCTCCGCCTCCAGGCCGAGGTCCACCTGGTCCAGCTTCACCCCGACGTGCGCTCCTATGCGGCTCGCGCTGCCGTCGGCGCCCACGACCGCGCGCGCCAGGACCGTCTCGCCGCCCTGGAGGACGACCGCGACCGTGCGCCGGTCCGGCACGGCCGGGCCGTGCTGCTCGACGCGCGCCACGGTGGCGCCGGTGCGCACCTCGGCACCCGCCTTCTGCGCGTGCTCCACGAGCCGCTGGTCGAACTCCGGCCGGTTGATGAGCCCGAAGAGCATCTTCCGCGAGCGGCGGGTGCGGGAGAACTTGCCGTCCAGGGTGAACGTGACCGCGTGCACCCGGTCCCGCAGGGGCAGGTCGAAGCCCGGGGGCAGCGCGTCCCGCGAGGGACCGATGATGCCTCCGCCGCACGTCTTGTACCGCGGCAGTTCGGCCTTCTCCAGGACCAGGACGCTGCGTCCGGCGACGGCCGCCGCATAGGCCGCGGAGGCTCCCGCGGGGCCCGCGCCGACCACGACGACGTCCCACACCTGCCGCGGGTCGTCCGCTGACTTCTCGCTGCTCACGTTGGTCTTCCGCTCCTGATCCCCGTCTTGGCCGCGCTGTCCTTGCTTCTCGGAGGGCATCCTACGGCGCACGCCCGCGCGATCCTCCTGTGGGAGGATCAGCAACGTGCACACCGCACGCACCGTGCCCACAGGCCACGCGCGCGGCGCGCACCCGAGACCACCACGAACCGCGTCACCCGTCCCCCAGGGACAACGTCGCACCTACGAGGAGCGTGCCCATGCCGTCGAATCCGATCGCCGAGACCGTCGCCGCGCTCATGCCGCGGGCGAAGGCGGAGCTCACCGAGCTGGTGGCCTTCAAGTCGGTGGCGGACTTCGAGCAGTACCCGAAGAGCGAGAGCGAGGCCGCCGCGCGCTGGGTGGCCGACGCCCTGCGCACCGAGGGCTTCGAGGACGTCGCGCTCCTGGACACCCCGGACGGCACGCAGTCGGTGTACGGCTACCTGCCGGGCCCCGAGGGCGCCCCGACGGTGCTCCTGTACGCGCACTACGACGTCCAGCCCCCGCTCGACGAGTCCGGCTGGACCACGCCCCCCTTCGAGCTGACCGAGCGCGACGGCCGCTGGTACGGCCGCGGCAGCGCCGACTGCAAGGGCGGCGTGGTCATGCACCTGCTCGCGCTGCGCGCCCTGAAGGCCAACGGCGGCATCCCCGTGGCCGTGAAGTTCATCGCCGAGGGCTCGGAGGAGCAGGGCACGGGCGGTCTGGAGCGGTACGCCGAGGCGCACCCCGACCTGCTGCGCGCCGACACCATCGTCATCGGCGACGCGGGCAACTTCCGCGCCGGACTGCCGACGGTCACCGCGACCCTGCGCGGCATGACCCTGGTGCGCGTGGAGGTCGACACCCTCGAAGGCAACCTCCACTCCGGGCAGTTCGGCGGCGCGGCCCCGGACGCGCTCGCGGCCCTCGTGCGCGTCCTGGACTCGCTGCGCGCCGAGGACGGCTCGACCACCGTCGACGGCCTCGACAGCACCGGGGTCTGGGAGGGCCTGCAGTACGCGGAGGACGACTTCCGCAGGGACGCGAAGGTCCTCGACGGGGTGGGCCTCATCGGCGAGGGCACGGTCGCCGACCGCATCTGGGCGCGCCCGGCGGTCACCGTGCTCGGCATCGACTGCCCGCCCGTCGTCGGCGCGACCCCGTCCGTGCACGCGGGCGCGCGGGCGCTGATCAGCCTGCGGGTGCCGCCGGGCGTGGACGCCGCCGAGGCGACGAAGCTGCTGCGCGCCCATCTGGAGGCGCACACGCCGTGGGGCGCCCGGGTGCGCACGGAGCAGGTCGGCCAGGGCCAGGCCTTCCGCGCGGACGTCACCAGCCCCGCGTACGAGGCCATGGCCGCCGCCCTCAGCGAGGCGTACGACGGCCAGCGGATGCAGGCCTCCGGCATGGGCGGCTCGATCCCGCTGTGCAACACGCTGGGCGCGCTGTACCCGGAGGCGGAGATCCTCCTCATCGGCCTGAGCGAGCCCGAGGCGCAGATCCACGCCGTGAACGAGAGCGTGTCGCCGGACGAGCTGGAGCGCATGTCGGTCGCCGAGGCCCTGTTCCTCAAGCGGTACGCGGCCAGGGCCTGACCCCACCGGCGATGCCCGGGGCCACGACCGCGGCCCCGGGCTCCGGCTCCCCCTCCAGAGCCCTACCGTGCCCGGCCGCACCCCCTCATGTCGTCGGCACGGAGCGCAGGAATCCTTGACCCCCAGCGCAAGCCCCGGGGCCTACAGCAGGCCGTGGTCGCGGGCGTACAGCGCGGCCTGGGCGCGGCCGCGCAGGCCGAGGCGGGTCAGGACGCGCGAGATGTGGTTCTTGACGGTGCCCTCGCTGAGGTAGAGCTCCGCCGCGATCTCGCGGTTGGTGGCCCCGGCGGCGACGAGCCGCAGGATCTCGATCTCACGGGCGGTGGGCGAGCCGCCCGGTTCCGCGACGGGTCCGGGCGGCCGGGCGGGCGGCGGCGCGGCCGCGAGGCGGCGGGTGACCGCCGGGTCGAGCTGAGCCACGCCCCGGTGGGCGAGCCGTATGGCGTCGGCGAGTTCGGCCGCGGGCAGGCTCTTGAGGAGATAGCCGACGGCCCCCGCGCGCAGGGCGCGCACCACGTAGTCCTCGTCGTCGAACGTCGTCAGCATGACGACCTTGCAGGCGGGAGCGCGGCCGCTGACGGCGGCGACGGCCGTGACGCCGTCCATGCCCGGCATGCGCACGTCCATCAGGATCACGTCGGGCGCAAGCGAAAGCGCGGCGTCGACCGCTGCGGCGCCGTCGGCGGCCGTGCCGACCACCCGGATGCCGGGCTGGATGCCGAGCAGGGACGCGATGCCCTCACGGACCAGTTCCTGGTCGTCGACGACGAGGACGCGCACGGCGTCGGGGCCTTCGGGGGCCCGGGGGTTCATCGGGCGCGTCCGGTCGGCGCCGGAGGGTCGACGGCGTCCGCCGCCTCGGGGGTCGACAGGGCACGGGGCACGGTCGCCGTGAGCGTGGTGCCGCCGCCCGGTGCGCTCCGCACGCGCAGTGCGCCGCCGAGCGGCTGGAGCCGTTCGCGCAGGCCGCGCAGGCCGACGCCGGGGGCGGCCCGCAGGGCGGCCGGGCCGGGAAGGCCGCGGCCGTCGTCGGTCACGGTCAGGCGCGCGGCGCCCGGTCCGTACGCCACGTGGAGGTGGACGTGCGCCGCGTCCGCGTGGCGGCGGGCGTTCGTCAGGGCCTCCTGGGCGGCGCGGTACAGCGCGGTCAACTGGCCTTGCCCGTAGCCCGTTTCCTGCCCGGTGATGTCGAGGGTGAGCTGCGGGCCGCCGCCGTCGGCCGCGTTGCGGACGAGGTCCGTGAGCGCGTCGGAGAGCGAGAACGGCTCCGGCTCGTCCCGCAGGGCCCGCACCGAGCGGCGGGCCTCGTCCAGGGCGCGCCTGGCCGACCAGCGGGCGGCGGCCAGGGCCAGGTCGGACTCCGCGCGGTCGAGGTCGCGGAAGGCCTCCGCCTTCTCCACCTGCACGGCGACGGCCGTGAGGTGGTGGCCGATGCTGTCGTGGATCTCGCGGGCGAGCCGGTTGCGCTCCTCGGCCGTGGACAGTTCGGCGACCCGGGCCGCGTAGGCGCGCAACCGGCGCTGGGAGTCGGTGAGTTCACGCACCGTCGACTCCAGGCGCCACCGGGCGTCCTGCTCCCCCGTCGCGACGGCCGCCATGGACACCGTGAGGACCAGGACGAGAGTGAACATCAGCAGGTCGGAGATCGCTTCGGCGTCCGTGTACCAGCCGTCGGAGGCCAGCGCGTAGCGGCCGAGCAGCGCGCCCGCGCAGCCCGTACCGAGCGCGAGGCTCACGCGCCGCCCGAAGGCGAAGTACGCCGTGAACGGCACGAGGACGAACAGGGCCCGCGACAGGCCCGCGCTGTCGCAGGCCGTCACCGCGAAGAAGAGACCCACGCGCGCGAGGAGCACGCCCGCCGCGCGGCCACGCGCGAGGCCCGTACGCCGGTTGAGGCGCCGCTCGGCCGCGTCCAGGGCGAACAGCGCGGCCAGCGCCGCGACGAATCCGGCGGTGCGCGCGAGCGGCTGGGGCTCGTCCCCGACGAGGTCGTAGTAGACGCCCGCGAACAGGACGGCCGCGTAGAGCACGGAGGCCACCCAGGGTGGTGCGTGGCCCGGTCGCACCGGCGACGGCTTCCCCGGGTGCCACGGCGTGGTCGTCATCCGCCCCTCCCCCACACAACCTGCGGGTCACGGTACTTGGGGCGGGCGGCGGGCCACGACCCTTCGGGGGCTCCCGTAGAGGCTCTGGCCGTTCGGCACATGCCGAACGGACGGCCGCCGCCCGGGAGAGTGGCCGCCGGTCCGGCCGTCCGGCACTGACCGCCGCCCCCGCCCGCTCCCTACGGTCTCCCTGCCCCGCCGCCGTCCGCGGCCGGGCCCACGACGAGAACCGGGAGCCCCGCGCATGATCCGTCATCTGGCCGCCACCACCGCGGCGTTGCTGCTCGCGACGCTCGCCCCCGCCACCACGGCCGCGCCGCCAGGGGCCTGCCCCGGCGGGCGGCTGCGCGTCCCCGGCGCCGAGAAGACCGTCGCCGCCTGCCTGAGCGACCTCACCACGGCCGGTACGGTCGCCTCCGGCCACACCGACCCGGCGGACTGGGCGGGCCTGGTGGCGCCCGGCACCCGCGGCCCGTCGGGCGTGCCCGGCGTCCAGCTCGACGGCTACTTCCCCGACTCGTCGCACACCAACGGCACGCACGGCTGGAACCACGACAGCCAGTTCGTGATCCGGCTGCCCGAGCGCTGGAACGGCGGCCTCGTCGTGGCCGGGCCGCCCGGCGTCCGGGAGCAGTACGCCAACGACCGCACCATCGGCGACCACGTCCTGGCGCGGGGCTACGCGTTCGCGGCCACCGACAAGGGCAACACGGGGCCCGCGCTGTACCGCGACGGCGCACGCCCCGGCGACGCCATCGCCGAGTGGCACCGGCGCCTGACCCAGCTGACCGTCGCCGCCGAGCGCGTCGCGGCGCGGCACTACGGCCGCGCGCCCCGGCGCACCTACGCGGCGGGCATGTCCATGGGCGGCTACCTGGTGCGCTGGCAGCTGGAGAACGTCCCGTGGCTGTACGACGGCGGGCTCGACTGGGAGGGCGTCCTGCTGACCCGCGACGCGCCCAACCTCCTCACCACGCTGCCGCCCGCGCTTCGCGCCTACCCGCGGCTGCGCGCGGGCGAGCCGGGCGCACGCGCGGCGCTGGCCGCCGCGGGGTACCCGCCGGAGTCCGAGCCCCTGTGGGACACGCACTACCGGACGCAGTGGGACACCTTCCAGCGGCTGATCCGCGAGGAGGTCGACCCCGGCTACGACGGCGACGCCGAGGCCGGTACGCCGTTCTGCCCCGAGGGCACCGGCCGGGGCTGCGACACGGACTACGACTACGCGGCGCGCCCCCGCGCGGTGCACGACACCGTGGGCAGGCTCGCGCTGAGCGGCCGCATCGCCCGGCCGCTGCTGACCGTGCACGGCACCCTGGACGCCCTGATCCCCATCGGGCCCGGCTCCGACACCTACGCGCGGCTCGTCGAGAGGGCCCGGCGCGGCCCCCTCCACCGCTCCTACCGGATCACCGGCGGCACCCACTCGGACGGCCTGTACGCCGCGCACCCGGACCTGGTCCGGCCCCTGCTGCCGTGCGTGCGCGAGGCCTTCGACGCCCTGACGGCCTGGGTGGAGGACGGCACGGCGCCCCCGCCCGGCCGCACGGTGCCGCGCCCGGACGGCGACCCGGTGCACACGTGCGCGCTCTGACCCCGGCGCGGGCTCCGACCAGCCGCTCTGCCAGGGGCAGAACCCGTACGCCCCGGGCGAAGAGCCCTCGCTCCGCAGGCCGCGCCGTCCCTACGGTCGCCGTATGAACCCGATCGAGATCATCGAACTCCGGCCCCGGCTGCACCTCTTCCGCTTCTCCGTCGGCCAGGCCTATCTGTGGCGCGACGGCGACGAGCTGACCCTCGTGGACGCGGGCACCCCCGGCTCGGGCCCGGCCGTCGTCGAGGCGATCGAGGGCCTCGGGCTCCGCGCCCGCGACGTACGGCGCGTCGTCCTCACGCACTTCCACAGCGACCACGTGGGCGGGGCGGGCGAGGTGGCGGCCCGCACCGGCGCCACGGTCCTCGCGCACCACCTGGACGCGCCCATGGTGCGCGGCGAGGTCCCGGGCCCGGCACCGGTCCTGGAGGACTGGGAGGTGCCGATCTTCGCGGAAGCGTCGAAGAACGTGCCGAAGCCGACCGAGCAGCGGGTGTACGCCGCTGAGGTGCGGGAGGTGACGGACGGCGACGTCCTGCCCTTCGGCGGGGGCGCCCACGTGGTCGGCGCCCCCGGGCACACCCGGGGCAGCATCGGCCTGCACCTGCCGGAGCACGGCGTCCTGTTCACCGGTGACGCCATCGCCAACACCCCTGAGACGGGCGTGCTCCTCGGCGTGTTCAACCAGGACGCGGGCCAGGCCGTCGCCTCGTTCCACCGGCTCGCCGCGCTCGACTCGGACATGGCGTGTTTCGGTCACGGCGATCCGGTCCGCGCGGACGCGTCGGCGGTGCTGCGGGAGTCGGCGGCGCGGTATGCGCGCACCTGACACCGCCTGGGCGGGACGGCCGCGAACGACGCCCCGCCGCGGCCGATGACCGCCTCCACCCGTGCCAGGGCCACGGCCCTGCACACGGTCACGGCCCTGGGGGTCTCGCTCCTCGGCGGCTGCCCGCCTGCCTCTGCCGTGCGCCCGGCGCCCGCGCGGGCTCAGTCGCCCACCGGCTCCCCGGCCTCCAGATACATCGGCACGCCCCGCTCCCGGGCGCGCAGGGCCCAGCGCAGGCGCTCGTAGCGCACCGGCGGAAGGAGCCGGGCGGCCTCCTCCTCGGTGACGAAGCGCCAGTCACGCAGTTCGGGGCCGGGCAGCAGCAGGCGCTCGGCCTCGGCGCCGTCGAGGACGCCCCCGTCGAAGAGGAAGCGCATCCCGCCGTAGCCGGGCGGCAGCGGCGGCTCCCAGTCGGCGACGAGGAGCCGGGGAGTCCCGGTGAGCCGGATGCCGGTCTCCTCCGCGACCTCGCGCACACCGGCGTGCGCGGGCGCCTCGCCGCGCTCCACGACCCCGCCGGGAAACTCCCAGCCCGCCTTGTACGTGGGGTCGACGAGCAGCACCCGGTCCCGCTCGTCGAAGAGCAGCACGCCCGCGGCCAGGGTCTCGGCGGTGGGCTGCGGGGTCTGCACGATCTCGCAGACGGGGGCGGCTCCGGTGCGCACCGCGTCGGCGATGTGCTCGGCCGTCTCGTACGGCGTCAGGGCGCTGGTGTCGACGCGATGGGCGTCCGCCCCCAGCCAGAGGGCGAGCGCCGTGTGGAAGGGTTCGATGTGGTCGAACGACCATTGGCGAATGCGCAGTTCGCCATCGGGGAGTTCCGGGGGCACTTCGCGCCCGGCTATGCGTTCGCGCAGGATCGTTCTGTCCGGGGCGAGCACCACATGGCGTATCGGTATCCGCCGCGAGGCGAGCCCCCCGAATATCTCGTCCCGGTACTCCTGGCGCAGGAGCGTCATCGGCACCACGAGGACCCCGCCGAGCTCCGCGAGCAGTCCGGCCGCCGTGTCCACCACGAGGCGTCGCCAGATCGGCAGGTCCTGGTAGTCGCTCACCTCGGCGAGTCGCTTGGCGGGCAGCAGCTGCGGCAGGGCGCCGCCGATGACCTCAGGGTCGAAGAGCGCGCTGTTCGGGATCAGCTCGATCAGTTCCCGTGCGGCGGATGTCTTTCCCGCACCGAACGCCCCATTGATCCAGACGATCACGTTTCCCCCTCTTCTGTTGGCCCCAAGTGGCTTGCCCGCTACACAGTGCCACGGAAACCAGCACGTGATGAGGACCGCCGACGCCAGACCAAAAGCCGCCAGATCATGTCAAGTCTCTCGCGACAACTTCGCCCCATCGAGTGGCACCGCCACCCCACGAATCGTTCCCGCACTGCGGGGCGGGCCGCCGCCCGCTACCGTGATCCACCAGGCACCCCGGCCCCTGGTGACCTCCTCATTCCGGTTGCTTCACGGCATCCACCCCGGCCTCGCAGACCGGCCGGGGCCCGCCCTGGGGGGATTAGTGCATCAGGACGAACTGCGCGAATTCGCGTGCGAGATTCCGGACTTACCGCCTCGGGTGTACGAGTCCGGGGGCGGCGTCGTGGTGGAACTGCGCGGCGAGGTCGACCTCGTGGGCTTCCAGCAGGCGGCGCCCGTACTCGATCCCGTCACCGCGGGCTCCGCGGAGACCGTCGTCATCGACCTGACCCACACGACGTTCATCGACTGCTCCGGCCTCGCCCTGCTCATGCGGGCGCGGCGCCGCCTCGCGTCGAGGGGCGCCGAGCTGCGGGTCGTGTGCCGCGATCCGATGGCGCTGCGCGTCATGGGCATCACCGGCTTGCGGGTCATCCTTGAGCCGGTGGCCTCGGTGCGCGAGGCGCTGGAACAGCCGGGACCCGGCACGTAGCCGTCGGACCGGGCGGGGGCGGCCCGAAGCCGCCCCGGCCGGGTCAGGACTGCGGACGCTTTCCGTGGTTGGCCGCGTGCTTGCGGCGGGCCTTCTTCTTGCGGCGTCGCTTCGAGGACATGCGTGCTCCTCTCCCTGCTGGTCAGGGCCTGTGCCTGAGCCGGAGTACGTCTCCACCGTGGCACACCCCCGCCCCACCCGCGATTCGCCGCCCCCTCGGGGCCCGGCACCACGCCAGAGCGCACGCGTCACGCGGCGCCCGGCGCGGTGCCCGCGTAACAGGCGTCCGGGTCGGCGAGCGCGCCCGGCACCGTCGCGTTGATGATCTCGTCGAGACGGGCACGCGCGGCGAGCAGCCCGGCGACGGCCTCGTCGATGCGGTCGCGCTCCTTGGCGAGGTCCGGCAGCATCCCGGAACAGCCGGGAGCGAGCGCCCCGTCGTCGTCGATCATGCAGGGCAACAGCTCCGCGATGGTGGCCGTGTTGAGGCCCGCGGCCAGCAGGACGCGGATGCCGCGCACGGTGACCACATCCTGTTCCGTGTACTCGCGGTATCCGCTCGGGCGCCGCGCGGGGGCGAGCAGGCCCTGCTCCTCGTAGTAGCGCAACAGCCGCTGGCTGACGCCGGTCCGCCGGGAGAACTCACCCATGCGCATGTGATCACCACCACGTCCGTTGACTCTCACATCGATGTGAGAGAGCAGTCTAGGCCGCATGACGCACCACGAAACATCACCGAGTACGGCCCCCGCGGCCCCCGTCTCCGTCGTCGGCCTCGGCCCCATGGGCCTGGTCCTCGCCGAGGTCCTCCTGGCCAAGGGCCACCCCACGACCGTCTGGAACCGCACCCCGCACAGGGCGAGCGGCCTCGTCGCCCAGGGCGCGCGGCTCGCCGGGAGCATCACGGACGCCGTGTCCGCGAGCCCCGTCACCCTCATGTGCCTCAACACCTACGACACGATGTACGAGGTCTTCGCCCCCGCCCACGACGCCCTGCGGGGCCGGGCCCTGGTGAACCTCAACTCCGGTACGCCGCAGGAGGTCCGCGCCGCCGTCACCTGGGCGTCCGAGCTGGGCGCCGGCTATCTCGACGGCGCCATCATGGTGCCGCCGCCGCTGGTCGGGCGGCCCGACGCGGTGTTCCTGTACAGCGGCGACCGCGCCGTCTTCGACGAGCACCGGGCACCCCTTGCGAGCCTCGGCGACCCGCGCTTCCTCGGCACGGACCCGGCCCTGGCCGTCCTGTACAACACGGCCCTGCTGCACATGATGTATGCGAGCGTCAACGGCTTCCTCCAGGCCTCCGCCCTGGTCGGCTCGGCCGGGGTGGCCGCGGTCGACTTCTCGAAGCTCGCACTCGGCTGGTTCGCACCCACGGTCGTCGACCCGATGCTCGCCCGGTACGCGCCCGCCCTGGACGAGGCCGACTACCCCGGCGCGCTCGGCACGCTGGTCATGAACGCGAACGCCCTGGAACACATCACGCGAGCCAGCGCGGAACAGGGCGTCCACACCGACCTGCCCCGGCTGATGCACGAGGTCGCCGAACGCGCGATCCGCCAGGGCTACGGCGAGCACAACTACCTCGCTGTCTACGAGGTCTTCAAGCAGGCGTCGCCCACGCCCTGACAGCGGCCTCGGCGAAAACCCGTTGGCGGGCCACGGCGGCCGCTGCTACGTTTCCCCAGGCCGTGCGAGAGAACGAGGAGGTGGTACCCGTGAACGTATCGACATGGGTGCTCCCCTCCGGGGTCACGGTCGGGCGATAGGTCGTCCGGGAGCGCCGATCCAGCGCACTCCCGAAAGGCACGACCATGCACGTCACTTCCGACCAGCGCCTCGACGACGGCGTCCTTGAGCGCGAGTTCACTCTCGGCGAGATCCCCGGCACCCTGTGGACACCCGCGTCCGCCGCACCGGCCCCGCTGATCCTCATGGCCCACAACAACGGCCTGCCCAAGAAGGAACCGCGGCTGGTGGCCCGCGCCCGGCACTCCGCGGCCCGGGGCTACGCGGTGG
Source organism: Streptomyces sp. NPDC053474 (assembly GCF_044544845.1). Taxonomy (NCBI): domain Bacteria; kingdom Bacillati; phylum Actinomycetota; class Actinomycetes; order Kitasatosporales; family Streptomycetaceae; genus Streptomyces; species Streptomyces sp. NPDC053474. The sequence goes on along the minus strand of NZ_JBITXV010000006.1, from coordinate 385,983 downwards.
CCACCATCGATGCCGCCGGGTGCGGGGACAGGACCCGCTCCGCAGCCGACGAGCGGACCCGCGCCGACCTGCGCCGGGCGATGCGGTCCTGTGAGCCGGTCGACGACATCTTCGAGTCCTTGGTCGGCTCGCTCGTCGCACAGGCGGTCCCGGAGTGGCGGACCACCCTGGACGCCCTCCTTCAGCTGCCCGAGATCGGCGGCCCGGTCGGCTACTCGGGGTGGACCGCCCTCGGCATCCGCCTCGCGGTGACCGAGCCGCGCATCGCGGCCGCCTGCTTCTTCGCCGGGGGTTACGTGCCCCGCGCCCAGCACGAGGAGGCCCGGCGGGTCACCGTTCCGCTGCTGCTCCTGTTGCAGTGGGACGACGAGGGCAACCCCCGGCAGCGGGCCCTGGACCTGTTCGACGCCTTCGGCACCCAGGAGAAGACGCTGCACGCCAACCTGGGCGGGCACACCGGCACCCCGTGGTTCGAGTCGGAGGACAAGGGCCGCTTCTTCGACCGGCACCTGAAGTAGGGCCGGTGCCGGACCGCCACGCCCGGTGAAACGCCTCCTCACCCCGGCCGGATCTTCGTGGTAGTCGTGGAGGTCCAGTCGTCGAGAGGGATGTCATGGCTGACGAGCCTGTGCCTGGCCGGTTGGGCGTGGAGATGCGGGAGGCGGTGTTCCCCGACGGAACGAAGGGCGTGATCACGGTGCGGGCGGGCCTGCCCCAGGCCGAGGTGGACGCCCTCGCGGCCCAGGTCTGGACCGGAACCACCACCGAGCCGGCCCCCGCCCCGGCCCCCCGCGGCCCGTCCGCCCCCTGACCGTGGCCGCCGCCCGCCTGGCGTGGGCGGCGGCCACGGTGCGGCCCGGCGACGGGACTTCACGCGGCCTCAGCCCTTGCTCGATCCCAGGGTCAGCCCCGCGATGAAGTGGCGTTGCAGGAGGAGGAACACCAGGATCGTCGGGAGGGCCACCAGGACGGAGCCCGCCGCGAGGAGGTTGTAGTCGGTGAAGAACTGACCGCGGAGGTTGTTCAGGGACGAGGTGATGGGCAGCTTGTCGGGGTTGGAGATGAAGATGAGGGCCCAGAGGAAGTCGTTGTAGATCCAGGTGAATTCGAGGGTGGCCAGGGCCGCGAGGGCCGGACGGCACAGCGGCAGGGTGATGCGCCAGAACTGGGTCCACACCCCGGCCCCGTCGACGACCGCGGCCTCCAGGATCTCCTTGGGCAGGGTGCGCATGAACTGGGCGAGGACGAAGACGCAGAAGCCCACCTGGAAGCCGATGTTGACGATAATGACCGCCCAGTACGAGTCGTAGAGGGTCATCGAGTCGGACATCCACCAGGGCAGGTCGATCTTCAGGAAGAGGACGTAGAGCGGGGTCACGAGGACCTGCGGCGGGAGCAGGTTGCCCCCGGTGAAGAACATCAGCAGCGCGAGGCCGCCGCGGATGTTCAGGCGGGAGACCGCGAAGGCGACGAAGGCCGCGAGGAACAGCGTGACGAGCACCGCGGGCACGGCGATGATCAGCGTGTTGGTGAAGTACTTGCCCATGCCGGAGGCGGTGTAGGCCTCGCGGTAGTAGGCGAAGGACAGCTTGTCCGGCCAGGAGAAGTAGCCGTCCCGGGCGGTCTCCTCGTACGGGCGCAGGCTGGCGTAGACGGCGAGGAGCAGCGGGGCGACGAACGCCAGGCAGACCGCGGACAGGAAGATGTGGACGCCGTATCTGCCCCGGCGCGGACGGCGGCGCGGGGCGGCGCCCCGGAGGGCCGGTGCCACATCGCCCGCCCGGGTCGTGGACTTCAGGTCCGCGGTCATTTCTCGCGCGCTCCTCTCAGCTCCTGGACCAGGAACGTCACGATGAAGCCCAGCGAGACGCTGAGCAGCACGACCGCGATGGCCGAGCCGAATCCGATGCGGCTGGCCTCCCCGATGATGTTGTCGGTGATGAGGACGGAGAGCAGTTCCAGGCCGTTGCGGCCCTTGTTCACCGCGTACACGATGTCGAAGGCGCGCAGCGCTTCGATGACCGTGATGACGCCCACGATGACGTTGACGGGGCGCAGGGTGGGGAAGGTGACGCGGAAGAAGGTCTGGCGTTCGTTCGCGCCGTCGATCGCCGCGGCCTCCTTCAGCTCCGGGTCGACGGACTTCAGCCCGGCCAGGTACAGGATCATCACGTAGCCGGTGTGCCGCCAGCTCGCGGCGAGCATCATCATCCACAGGTTGATGTCGGAGTCGCCGAGCCAGTCGACGGGGTCCTGCTCGTTGCCGAGGATGGTGTTGACCACGCCCTGGTCGGTGCCGAGGAGCAGTTGCGCCATGAAGCCGACGACGGCGAGCGAGAGCACGACCGGCAGGTAGAGCACGGACTGGTAGAAGCGGCTGAAGCGGATCCCCCGGTCGATGAGGACCGCGAGGAGGAGCCCGAAGGGCGTCGCGACGAGTCCGAGGAAGGCGATCCACAGCAGGTTGTGGCGGACGGCGGGCCAGAACGCGGGATAGTCCTGGACCAGGTTCTCGTAGTTGTCGCCACCCACCCAGTGGATGTCCCCGATGCCGTCCCAGGACGTGAAGGACAGGCCGACGGAGGCGAGGGCGGGTCCCCAGACGATGAGGACGTCCAGCAGGACGGGCAGGCCCAAGAGCGCGCCGAGGACGGCGATGTCGCGGCGGGTGAAGCGCCGTGTCGTACGCCGTCCGGCGCGCCGCGCGGTGTTCTGCGGCACGGAGTGCGCTCCCCTTAGCTCAGCTCACGGACGTGGAGAAGATGTCCTTCTTCTGCCGTTCGATCCGGTGGCACAGGCCGTCGACGTCCTTGGGGTCGTCGATGAAGTCCTGCAGTGCCTTGATCATGACGGTCTGGGCGAAGTCGGGGCGGGTGTCGCGGTCCAGGAACTGGGAGATCTGCTTCGCCTTGGAGACCAGTTCGGCGGATTTCTTCTGCAGGGGGCTGTACTTGCTCGTGTCCGCGTCCTCGTTGACGGCGACGTTGTTCGGGTCGCCCTTGAGGTAGACGTCCTCGGCCTGCGCCGTGCCGAGCCACTTCAGGAAGTCCTTGGCGCCCTCCACGTTCCTCGACTTCTTCGGGATGAGGAATCCGTCGATGGGGGCCTCCACGGCGTCCTTGCCGTACTGCGGGTCGATCTCGGGGAAGGGGAAGAAGTCGATGTCGCCGCGCTCGCCCTTGGGGAACTGGCTGCCGGGGTGCGGCATGCCGAACACCGCCATGCCGGTCCTGCGACGCTGGAGGCCCTGCCCGGCCTCCTCCCACGTCCGGCCGAGGGCGCCCTTCTGGTAGTACGGCATGAGTTCGCGCCACAGGTCGAAGACCTTCTTGACCTTCCGGTCGGTCCACGCCTCCTCGCCCGCCATCAGGCGCTTGTGGAACGCGTAGCCGTTCAGCCGCAGGTCGATGTAGTCGAAGGTGCCCATGGCGGGCCAGCCGTCCTTGTCACAGAAGGCGACGGGGATGCCGTCCTTGTGCATCTTCTTGGCGAGCGCGATGAACTGGTCCCAGTTCCCGGCCTGTTCGTACCCCTGCTTCTCGAAGAGGCTCTTCCGGTGGAAGACCGCCCACGGATAGTAGTAGTACGGCACGAAGTACTGTTTCCCGTCGTGCGAGGACTGGTCCTTCAGCGCCTGCGAAAAGCCCTCAAAGCCCTTCCACACGTCGCTGATCTCGACCAGCAGGCCTTTCTCCGCGAAGTACTGCATGCGGTAACCGGCGAACCACATGAAGACGTTGTCGGGCGAACCTTGCAGATAGCGCGTGATGTTCTGCTGGAATTCGTTGTGCTCTGTGGTGTTGACCTTGACGCGCTTGTCGCTCTCCTTCTCGTACGCCTTGAAGGCCTGCGCGAAGGCCGCCTTGGGCACGGCGTCCGACGCGTTGGAGCCCACCGTCACCTCGTTCTTGTCGCCGCCGGGCCCGTCACCGCAGGCGGTGAGCAGGGCGGGGAGCGTCACCGCTCCGGCGCCGAGAGCGGTACCGCGCAGGAGGGTCCGGCGGGACATCGGATGTCCATTCACATTCCGGGGAGCGGTCGGACCGTGGGACCCGCTGAAATCTGACTGTGCCATGTCCCCCTCCTCGGGGTGCAACCCAACACAACCGAACGCAAGGCTTGGATCTCACTCCCAACACCCCCCGCCGTCAAGGGTTCTGACGCCGAATGCTCGAACCGTTACCCCTCCTCTTCCAACAGACTTCAACACGCTCTACCGTAAGCGCGCACGACTGACTCGGACATGGAGACATCCCATCTTCCGCGAGTACGGAGGAACGTAACGATGCGTCACCTTCCCACCCGCACATCCCGCCGAAGAGTGGTCGGATCCCTCACCGCGGCGCTGCTCTGCGCGGCGGGGCTCGCCTCACCCGCCATGGCGGGCACGGCACCGGGCCCGCAGGCCGCACAGGCCGCACGGACCGCGGGCGCCGACGGGCCCCGGCTGCCCGACGGCCTCGCGCTGACCCCGCCGATGGGCTTCAACAACTGGAACGCCACCCACTGCCGCGCCGAGTTCGACGAGGCGATGGTCAAGGGCATCGCCGACCTCTTCGTGTCCAAGGGCCTCAAGGACGCGGGCTACCAGTACGTCAACCTCGACGACTGCTGGGCCCTGCCGCAGCGCGACGCGAACGGCAAGCTCGTGCCCGACCCGAAGAGGTTCCCGGGCGGCATCAAGGCCGTCGCCGACTACGTGCACGGCAAGGGCCTCAAGCTCGGCATCTACACCAGCGCGGGCACCAAGACCTGCAACCAGGCGGGCTTTCCCGGAGCGCTCGGCCACGAGCGCAGCGACGCCCGGCAGTTCGCGGAGTGGGGCGTCGACTACCTCAAGTACGACAACTGCAATAACCAGGGCGTCGACGCCAAGGAGCGCTACATCGCCATGCGCGACGCCCTCAAGGCCGCGTCCGCGAGCACGGGGCGCCCCATCGTCTACAGCATCTGCGAGTGGGGCGAGAACAAGCCCTGGGAGTGGGCCTCTGACGTCGGCCACCTGTGGCGCACGACGGGCGACATCAGCGACAACTGGAACTCCATGCTGTCCATCATGAAGCAGAACCTGCCGCTCGCGCGCTACGCGGGCCCCGGCCGCTGGAACGACCCGGACATGCTCGAAGTCGGCAACGGCGGCATGACCGACACCGAGTACCGCACGCACTTCTCCATGTGGTCGATCATGGCCGCACCGCTGCTCATCGGCTCCGACCTGCGCAAGGTCTCCCCCCAGACCTTCGAGATCCTCGGCAACAAGGAAGTCATCGCCGTCGACCAGGACCCGCTCGGCAAGCAGGGCACCGTCGTGGCGTCCACCGGCGGGCGGTGGGTCGTCGCCAAGGAGATGAAGGACGGCAGCCGCGCGGTCGCGCTGTTCAACGAGACCGGCAGCCCGCAGCGCATCGCCACGACCGCGCAGGCCGTCGGCCTGCCGAAGGCCTCCGGCTACACGCTGCGCGACCTGTGGAAGCACGAGAGCTTCCACACCGCGGGGGCCATCTCCGCGACCGTGCCCGCGCACGGCACCGTCCTGGTGCGCGTCGCCGCCGACGGCACGTGGGCCGACAAGCCCCCGGCCGTCGAACTCGGGCTCGACGGCGGCGCGTTGGTCGAGGCGGGCAAGCCCGACAAGCTCACCACCCGCGTCACCAACCTCGGCCGCACCCCCGCGCGCGACGTCCGCGCGCGCCTCAGCGGCCCCGCGGGCTGGCAGGTCAAGGCCACGTCACCCACGAGCGCGACGGGCCTGCCCACCGGCAAGGCCCTCACCACCTCGTGGACCGTGACGGCACCCGCGGGCACGCCCACCGGCGCGTACGCCCTCGACCTCAAGGCGACCTACCGCGGCCCGGGCGGCCGCCAGGTCGAGAGCGCGCTGCCGCTGACGGCCCGGGTGGTGACCGCGCCTGTCGCGGGCCGCTCCGCCCTGAGCGACCTGCCGTGGATCTCCACCACCAACGGCTGGGGCCCCGTGGAGAAGGACACCAGCAACGGCGAGAGCCAGGCGGGCGACGGCAATCCCCTCACCATCGACGGCAAGGTGTACGCCAAGGGGCTCGGCGTCCACGCCGAGAGCGACGTCGCCTACTACGCGGGCGGCGCCTGCGAGCGGCTGACCGCGCAGGTCGGCGTCGACGACGAGAAGCTCCTCAAGGGCACCGTCACCTTCGAGGTCTGGGCCGACGGCGAGAAGGCCGCGTCGACCGGCGTCCTCACCAACGAGATGCCCGCGCAGGCCGTCTCCGCCGACGTCAGCGGCGCCGAGGTGGTGCGCCTCGTCGTCACCGACGGCGGCGACGGCATCGACTCCGACCACGCGGACTGGGCGGAGCCGGTACTCAGCTGCTGAGCGACCCGCCAGGCGCCGGAGCCCGGTCGCGCCGCGCGACCGGGCTATGGTCCGCTCAGCCGTTGACGGCCGACCGCAGCCGCGGCACCGCCGGGTCGGGGAAGGCCCGCAGCGCGGCCGCCGCCGCGCCCACCAGACCCGCGTCCGTGCCCATCAGGGCCGGGGCGACCGTCAGTTGGCGTACGAAGGACAGCGCGGCGTAGTCCCGCAGGGCCCGGCGCAGCGGCGCGAACAGGACGTCGCCCGCCATCGCCACGCCCCCGCCGACCACCGCGATGTCGATCTCGACGAGGGTGGCGGTGGCGGCGATGCCTGCCGCGAGCGCCTGAGCGGCCCGGTCGAAGGACGCCGTGGCGACGGGGTCGCCCGCACGGGCCGCGAGCGCCACGGCCGCCGCCGAGGTGTCGCCGTCCGGGCCCGGCCGCCAGCCCGCCTCCAGGGCGCGCCGGGCGATGTTCGGGCCGCTCGCGATCCGCTCGACGCAGCCGCGTGCGCCGCAGGGACACGGGTCGCCGTCCAGGTCGACGCAGATGTGGCCGATGTGGCCCGCGTTGCCGGTGGGGCCGGGGTGCAGCGAGCCGCCGAGGATCAGGCCGCCGCCGACGCCGGTGGACACCACCATGCACAGGGCGTTGTCGTGGCCCCGGGCGGCACCTTGCCAGTGCTCGGCGGCCGTCATCGCCACGCCGTCGCCCACCAGCTCCACCGGCAGGCCGTCGGTGGCGGCGCGCACCCGCTCCACCAGGGGGTAGCCGCGCCAGCCGGGCACGTTGACGGGGCTGACCGTGCCCGCCGACGCGTCCACGGGGCCCGCGCTGCCGATCCCGACGGCGCGCACCTGGGCCCACGGCTCCCCCGCCGCGAGCTCGCCGAGCACGTCCTGGACCGCCCGCATCACGGTGTCGCCGTCCTCGCGCGCGGGCGTCGGCCGCTGGGTGCGCAGCAGGATCCGGCCGCGGTCGTCCACCAGGGCTCCGGCGATCTTGGTGCCGCCGATGTCGAGTGCGGCGACGAGGTCCGTGGGCATCACTGTCAGATCTCCTGGTGAAAGGGCAGGCCGGAGAGTGCGGGGGACAGTCTCTCGCGCTTCTGACAACGTTGTCCAGGTTCTATGCCCGATGCCACACGGCGGGCCCTCGCGCCCACCGCCGGAACCGCGGCCCCCGCTTCGGCAGCGCAGGACGCTACCCCCGGGTAAACACCGGACATCCAACCCCCCGTATACATAGTGGACGTCAGATGAGCCCGTACGCCGTGGAAACCTGAACTTCCGCACGCGAACCGGCCTCTGTTACGCAGACTGGGTCCGCGACCCGCGCAGCACAGCCCCGTAGTGGACGACAGACAGGACAGCGCACCGTGGCAGAGACCGCCCGCACCCCCGTCTCCCACCGCCGCCCCGACGGCGGTTCGGACCCCGCGGACCCCCGGAGCCGCTACGGCAACCGGCCGACCATGAAGGACGTCGCCGCCCGCGCGGGCGTGGGCCTCAAGACGGTCTCCCGCGTGGTGAACGGCGAGCCGGGGGTCACGCCCGACACCGAGCGGCGCGTCCAGGAGGCCATCGACGCCCTCGGCTTTAGGCGCAACGACAGCGCGCGGGTGCTGCGCAAGGGCCGCACGGCCAGCATCGGCCTCGTCCTGGAGGACCTGGCCGACCCGTTCTACGGCCCGCTGAGCCGCGCGGTCGAAGAGGTGGCGCGGGCGCACGGGGCGCTGCTCATCAACGGTTCGAGCGCCGAGGACCCGGACCGCGAGCAGGAGTTGGTGCTCGCGCTGTGCGCGCGGCGCGTCGACGGTCTCGTGGTGATCCCCGCGGGCGACGACCACCGCTATCTGGAGCCGGAGATCGCCGCGGGCGTCGCCACGGTGTTCGTGGACCGGCCGCCGGGGCGGATCGACGCGGACGTAGTGCTCTCCGACAGCTTCGGCGGCGCGCGGGACGGCGTCGCGCACCTGATCGCGCACGGCCACCGCCGCATCGGCTTCATCGGCGACCAGCCGCGCATCCACACCGCCATAGAGCGCCTGCGGGGCTACCGCACGGCGATGGCGGACGCGGGCATCGACGTCGACGAGTCCTGGGTGTCCCTCGGCCTCACGCACCCCGAGCGCGTCGCCCGCGCCGCCGAGACGATGCTGGCGGGCCCGGCTCCCGTCACCGCGATCTTCGCGGGCAACAACCGCGTGACGGTCACCGTCGTCCGCGTCCTCGCGGGGCTCCCCCGCCCCGTCGCCCTGGTCGGCTTCGACGACATCGAGCTGGCGGACCTGCTCCGTCCCGGGGTCACGGTGGTCGCCCAGGACGCGGCCCAGCTCGGCCGCACGGCGGCGGAGCGCCTCTTCCGGCAGCTGGACGGCGCGTCGGGTCCGCCGGAGCGGGTGGAGCTGCCGACGCGCCTGATCACCCGGGGCTCGGGGGAGCTGGCGCCCGCGGACTGAGCGCGGCGCTACTTGGCCGACGGCGTCAGATCGCCCCGGCGCGGCCCCGCGTACGTCTGGAGCCCGGCCAGGGTGAGCCCGGTGAGCCGGGTGACCTCGGCGGTGTCGAGCGCGCCGCAGTCCAGGCCGCGCAGCAGATACCCGGCGAGGGCCTTGGCGGTGGCGGGCTCGTCCGCGATGTCGCCCGCGGTCCGGTTGGCGTACGCGGCGAGGCGGGCGGCGGCCTGCTCGAAGCCCTCGCGGTAGAAGGCGAACACGGCGGCGTAGCGGGTGGGGAGGTGGCCGGGGTGCATGTCCCAGCCCTGGTAGTAGGCGCGGGCCAGGGCGCGCCGGGTGAGGCCGTGGTGCAGGCGCCAGGCGTCGTGGACCTTCGCCGTGGGGCCGACCGGCAGGACGTTGGTGGAGCCGTCGCAGACGCGCACGCCCGTGCCCGCGGCCGCGACCTGCATGATCGCCTTGGCGTGGTCGGCGGCCGGGTGGTCGCTCGCCTGGTAGGCGGCGGACACGCCGAGGCAGGCGCTGTAGTCGAAGGTGCCGTAGTGCAGGCCGGTGGCGCGGCCCTCGGCGGCGTCGATCATGCGGGCGACGGTCGCGGTGCCGTCGGCGGCGAGGATCGCCTGGCTGGTCTCGATCTGGATCTCGAAGCCGATCCGGCCGGGGGCGAGGCCGCGCGCCTTCTCGAACTCCTCCAGGAGCCGCACCATCGCCGTGACCTGCTGCGGATACGTCACCTTCGGCAGCGTCAGGACGAGCCCGTCGGGCAGGCCGCCCGCCTCCATGAGGCCGGTCAGGAAGACGTCGAGGGTGCGGATGCCGCGGTCCCGCACGGCGGCCTCCATGCACTTCATGCGGATGCCCAGGTAGGGGGCTGTGTTCCCGGCGGTGCCGTGCGCGTACGTCTCGGCGATCAGCCGGGCCGCGCGCGCCGCGTGAGTGTCCTCGTCGGCGTCCGTGCGCCCGCCGTAGCCGTCCTCGAAGTCGACGCGCAGGTCTTCAATGGGCTCGCGCTCCAGCTTGGCCCGCACGCGCGCGTAGACCGGCTCGGCGAGGTCGTCGGCGAGGCCGAGGACGGCGGCGAAGGAGGCGGCGTCCGGCGCGTGCTCGTCGAGCGCGGCCAGCGCCCGGTCGCCCCAGGAGCGGATGGTGTCGGCGGCGAACTGCTCGCCGGGCACGTACACGGTGTGGACGGGCTGGCGGGTGCCGGGGTCTCCGGGGTAGCGGCGCTCCAGCTCCTCGTCCACCGGCGTGAGCGAGGCGCTGACCCGCGCGCTGACGGCGCCCGCGAGACTCGTCGCCACCTTTTCCTGCTGACCCATCCGTGCACCCTCCACCTTCATAGTGCGGCGTCCCGTGCTCACGGTGTTCCATGGCGGGGACGCCGGTGAACCACGCATCAAATCTTCCGCTTCACGGAATTAGGAATCCGTATGGCGAAGTTATCCGTGCACCTTCCCACTGGTCAACACCTTCTCGTGTACCGGACCCCGGGCGTTCACGCCCGTCTCAGATGCTGCTTTCACACTCCGATGGGCCCTCTCCGCACGGCCCGGGCCCGCTCGGAGCCCGACAGCGCAGCACCGCGACCGACCGAAGGAGAACGCGTGCCGACCGACACACCCGTGACCCGCCGCTCCGGCCTGCGTACGGCCGTGGCCACCGCGACGGCCGTCACGGTCCCGCTGCTCGCCACGGCGTTCGCCGCCGCGCCCGCGCACGCCGCGGAGCGCCCGGGCCGCCGCCTGGAGGTCATGACCTTCAACCTGCGCTACGCGAGCCCCACGCCGCCGAACTCGTGGCCGGAGCGCCGCCCGGTGACCCGCGAGCTCCTGCACCGGGCGCGGCCCCACGTCATCGGCACCCAGGAGGGCCTCTACCAGCAGGTGCGGGACATCGCCGAGGACCTGGGCCCGCACTACGCCTGGATCGGCACGGGCCGCGCGGGCGGCAGCCGCGACGAGTTCATGACCGTCTACTACGACACGCGCAGGCTGACGCCCGTCGCGTACGAACACTTCTGGCTCTCCGACACCCCGGAGGTGATCGGCTCCAACACCTGGGGCGGCGGCTCCATCCGCATGGTCACCTGGGTGCGCTTCCACGACCGGCGCACGGAGCGCGAGTTCTACGTCCTCAACACCCATCTGGACAACCACAGTCAGTACGCGCGCACGCGGGCCGCGCATCTGATCTCCGACCGCCTCTCCGCCCTCGACCGCACCGTGCCGAAGGTGGTCACCGGCGACTTCAACGTCGCGGCCCACAAGAACTCGGTGTACGAGACGCTGCTCCAGGCGGGGCTCGTCGACACCTGGGACGCGGCCGACGAACGCGGCAAGCAGTACGCGACCTTCCACGGCTACAAGCCGCTCGTGCCGGACGGCGACCGCATCGACTGGATCCTGGCGACTCCGGCCGCGCGCGTGCACGCGGCGGCCGTCAACGTCTTCTCCCTGGACGGGCAGTTCCCGAGCGACCACCTGCCGGTGCAGGCGAGCCTGACGCTGTGACGCGCGAGGCCCCCGGCCCCGCGCGCGGCGGAACCGGGGGCCTCGTGAGCGTCGAGAAGCTCAGCCCTTGCGGGACTTGACCTCTTCGGTGAGCTGCGGGACGACCTCGAAGAGGTCGCCGACCACGCCGTAGTCGACGAGGTCGAAGATCGGGGCCTCGGCGTCCTTGTTGACGGCCACGATGGTCTTCGACGTCTGCATGCCCGCGCGGTGCTGGATCGCGCCGGAGATGCCGGAGGCGATGTACAGCTGCGGCGACACGGACTTGCCGGTCTGGCCGACCTGGTTGGAGTGCGGGTACCAGCCGGCGTCGACGGCGGCGCGCGAGGCGCCGACGGCGGCACCGAGCGAGTCGGCGAGCGCCTCGATGATCGCGAAGTTCTCCGCGCCGTTGACACCGCGGCCGCCGGAGACCACGATCGCGGCCTCGGTGAGCTCGGGGCGGCCGGTCGACTCGCGCGGCGTGCGCGCGGTGACCTTGGTGCCGGTGGCCTGGGCGGAGAACGACACGGCCAGGGCCTCGACGGCGCCCGCGGCCGGGGCGGCCTCGACCGGCGCCGAGTTCGGCTTCACGGTGATGACCGGGGTGCCCTTGGAGATGCGGGACTTGGTGGTGAACGCGGCCGCGAACACGGACTGCGTGGCCACCGGGCCCTCGTCGCCTGCCTCCAGGTCGATGGCGTCGGTGATGATGCCCGACTCGATGCGGACCGCGAGGCGGGCCGCGATCTCCTTGCCCTCGGCGGACGACGGTACGAGCACGGCGGCCGGGGACACGGCGTCGTACGCGGCCTGCAGCGCGTCCACCTTCGGCACGACGAGGTAGTCGGCGAACTCGGGGGCGTCGGCGGTGAGGACCTTGACCGCGCCGTGCTCGGCGAGCGTGGCGGCGGTGGCCTCGGCGCCGGCGCCGAGCGCGACGGCGACGGGCTCGCCGAGGCGGCGGGCGAGCGTCAGCAGCTCCAGGGTGGGCTTGCGGACGGCTCCGTCGACGTGGTCGACGTAGACGAGAACTTCAGCCATGGGACTTCAATCTCCTGCGGTTACGAAGAAGTTGGGGCGGTTGAGGGAGTGGCTGAAGCTCAGATGAACTTCTGGCCCGCGAGGAACTCAGCGAGCTGCTTGCCGCCCTCGCCCTCGTCCTTGACGATCGTGCCCGCGGTGCGCGCGGGACGCTCGGCGGCGGAGTCGACCTTGGTCCAGGCGCCCTCGAGACCGACCTCTTCCGCGTCGATGTCCAGGTCGTCCAGGTCCAGGGACGCCACCGGCTTCTTCTTGGCCGCCATGATGCCCTTGAACGAGGGGTAACGGGCCTCGCCCGACTGGTCCGTGACGGACACGACGGCCGGCAGGGACGCCTCCAGCTGCTCGGAGGCGGTGTCGCCGTCACGGCGGCCCTTGACGACGCCGCCGTCGACGGAGACCTCGGAGAGCAGCGTGACCTGCGGGACGCCCAGGCGCTCGGCGAGGATCGCCGGGAGCACGCCCATGGTGCCGTCCGTGGAGGCCATGCCGGCGATGACGAGGTCGTAGCCCGTCTTCTCGATGGCCTTGGCGAGGACCAGCGAGGTGCCCATGACGTCCGTGCCGTGCAGGTCGTCGTCCTCGACGTGGACGGCCTTGTCGGCGCCCATCGACAGGGCCTTGCGCAGCGCGTCCTTGGCGTCCTCGGGGCCGACGGTCAGGACCGTGATCTCGGCCTCGTCGTCCGCCGCCTCCTTGATCTGCAGGGCCTGCTCGACCGCGTACTCGTCGAGCTCCGAGAGGAGGCCGTCCACGTCGTCACGGTCGACGGTCAGGTCCTCGGCGAAGTGCCGATCGCCGGTGGCGTCGGGCACGTACTTCACACAGACAACGATCCTCAAGCTCACGCCGGCTCTCCTACTGCATCGTCATTACTGGGCTGCTGCCTTGGCTGGGCCACTGCCTTCTTGCAGGCAGCATAGGCGCCTCAAGCGGCGGATCCCGGTCGGGGCGGCCCCCGCTCCAACCGGAATATTACTCATGAGTACACCCACTGCTTTCCCGCTGAGCAAGCGCTTTGAACTGTGACCTTCGCAACGCTCCGTAATCACGCGCACCCCGCGTCATCGGGAACTCTCAGTCACGCAGCGCGTTGAAGCGTCCCTGGTGGTACAGCAGCGGGCGGCCCGCCCCCGCAGGGTCGCCGACGACCGCCTCCGCGAGCACGAGCCGGTGGTCGCCCGCGGGCACCCGCGCCACGACCCGGCACACCAGCCAGGCGAGGACGCCGTCGAGCACGGGCACGCCGTGCGGCCCCTCGAACCAGCGCGTGGGCGCGCCGAAGCGGTCGGCGCCGCTGCGCGCGAACGTCGCGGCGAGCTCTTCCTGGTGCTCGCCGAGGACGTGGACGCCGACGTACTCGGCCCGGGATATCGCGGGCCAGCTGGAGGCGCCGGTGCCGATGCCGAACGAGATCATGGGCGGCTCGGCGGACACCGAGGTGAGCGAGGTGGCGGTGAAGCCGACGGGGCCCGAGCCCCGCGCGGTGATCACCGCGACCCCGGCCGCGTGCCGCCGGAAGACGGAGCGCAGCAGGTCGGGCGCGGCGAGCTGGGGAATGTCGAGGTCGGGTGAAGCCGTCATGGAGTTGTCCTTCTGCAGGAGGTACGAGCGGGTCCGTGGCTGCTCAGCAGGACCAACAGCGCGCACTGGCATGACGGGCGAGGTCCACGTGGACGCGCTCGTAGAGAAGGAGCTCCGGTGGCATGGCAGCAGGCTGTCGATAGAGGGATGGCGCAGTCAAGGCCCTGCGGGCGCGGTAAAGATCACTCAGGAACGCGGGCCGGAGCACGGGACCCCCTTCCGGGACCGCGGCCCCCGCCTCATACGGCCGCCCCGAGGGCGGCGATGACGTCGGCCTTGCGCGGCTGTCCCGCCGCGCGCCGCACGACGCGCCCGGCGCGGTCGAGGACGAGCACCGTGGGCGTCTTGTCGACGCCCAGCTCCCGGACGAGCCCCAGGGCGCCCTCGGCGTCGATCTCCACGTGCGCGACGCCGGGCACCATGGCGGCGACGTCGGCAAGGACCCTGCGGGTCGCCCGGCAGGGCTGGCAGAAGGCGCTGGAGAACTGCACGAGCGTGGCCCGCTCGCCGAGCGGTCCGCCCAGGTCCCCCGCGTCCAGCCGCCGTGCGCTCTCGTGTCCGCGCGCCGCTGTCACCCGCGCCTCCCGCCCTTCTCCGTCGCCCGCCCGGGCGCTGTCCGGCCCCCGGCCGGGGGCGCACATACCTCATTCCCTTCAGCACGCGCGCGTGCTCAAAGATTCCGACGTGACGAGAATCTCCCGCACTACGGGCACTTACGCTGGCCAGTCGCTCGTTCTTGGGGCACGATCTGCGGAGCCGTATACCTACGGATCCGTAACTTGATTGCCTGCCGAAGGCCCTCCTCCTCCGGCAGAGATGAAGGGCCTCCCCACCCATGGCAGAACTCGTGTACCGACCGATCGTCGGCGTCGCCAAGACCTTCTTCAAGGCACTGGACCTGAAGATCGACTGCAAGGGTTCCGAGTACATTCCGCGCACGGGTGGCGCGGTCCTCGTCAGCAACCACATCAGTTACCTCGACTTCATCTTCAGCGGTCTCGCGGCACTTCCGCAGAAGCGCCTGGTGCGCTTCATGGCGAAGGAGTCGGTGTTCCGCCACAAGATCTCCGGTCCGCTGATGCGCGGCATGAAGCACATTCCCGTGGACCGCAAGCAGGGCGACCAGGCGTATGCCCACGCCCTGGACTCGCTGCGCTCGGGGGAAATCATCGGCGTCTTCCCCGAGGCGACGATCTCGCAGTCGTTCACCCTGAAGACGTTCAAGACGGGCGCCGCGCGCCTGGCCCAGGAGGCGGGCGTCCCGCTGATCCCCATGGCGGTGTGGGGCACGCAGCGGGTCTGGACGAAGGGCCACCCGCGCAACTTCAAGCGCCAGCACCTGCCCGTGACGATCCGGGTCGGCGAGGGCGTGGAGGCGCCGAAGGAGCAGTACGCGGGCGCGATCACGCGGCGCCTGCGCGAGCGCTGCCAGGAGCTGCTCGAAGCCGCGCAGCGCGCCTACCCCGGCCGCCCCAAGGGCCCGGACGACACCTGGTGGCTCCCCGCCCACCTGGGCGGCACGGCCCCGACCCCGGCCGAGGTCCGCGCCGCCGAGGCGCACTGAGCCGCCGAGGCGCAGAGGCTTCGGCGCACGACGCGCCGCGCCGGAGCGGGGCGGCTAGCCCGCCTGCTCGTGGACGACGATCCGCGCGCCGGGGCTGAACTTCTCCAGGAGCTCGACGAGCTCCGCGGCGGCCGCGTCGAGGCCCGCGTGCGGGCCCATGCCTTCGAGCAAGAAGACCGCGTTGACGGTCTGCTCGGTGAGGCGCGTGCGCGGGCCCTGGCGCCAGTTCCAGCGGCGGCAGGTCACGCCCTCGTCGTCGCGCCAGACGACCTCACCCGCGTCGGGGTGCTCGACGGTCCGCTCGTCCCCGGCCATGGTGACGAAGTCCTCGTCCCCGGTGGCGCGGACGAGCCGCATGGCGCCCTTGATGTGGTCCAGGTCCTCGCCGCCGACGGGGATCAGATGGGCCACGCTGATCGCGTTGTAGACGTCGACCAGCGTGTTGATCCGCGGCAGCCCCGCGTCGGTGAGGGCCCTCTTGGCCAGGGCCTCGGCGGAGTTGCGGGTGCGTGAGGGCTTGGCGCCGAAGGCCGTGTAGGCCTCGCGCCAGTGCGCCATGTGCGGGTCCTCGTGCGGGGCGCGGCCGTCGAGGCGCGCGGCGAGGCGTCGGGCCGCGTCGTCGAGGAGGGCCGACGTGCCGTCGGAGCTGGGGCCGTTCGTGAGGTCGTACGCCTCGACGGCGATGTGGGTGAAGCCGGGCGCGAGCGCCCGCACCTCGTCGGACACGGTGAGCGTGAGCGTCATGGTCTGCCTTGGGTCGCGGACATCATCAGCGGGAGTACAGCGTAACGAACTGAACAGTTCATTGCACTGTACTTCCGCTCCGCGGCGGGCTGGGGGCTGATCCGTGCCGGGACGACGGCCAGGGCTCCGGCAGCCCGCACCCGACGACGGCTGGGCCTACGGCAGCCCCCAGGCCGGTTCCGTCGCGTTGCCCGGTACGTCGCGCGGGTCCGGTGCCGGGCGGGCGCCCTTCGGGGTGACCAGCGCCGTCTGTCCGCGCCGCAGCGGGACACTGATCACGTCGCTCCCCCGGTACGGCAGGTGGCGGCCCCGCTCGTCGCGTACGTCGACCTCCCCGGTGATGCCGTGCCGCAGCCGCAGCGGCTCCCCTGCCTCGCTGTGCACGCGGATCCACTCCGTGCGCCCGGCGCGCCGCGAGGCGTCGACGAGGAACGCGCCCTGCGTGCGGATCCGCTGAAGGCTCGCGTCCCGCCAGGTGCCGGAGACGGCGGGGAAGACCTTGACCACTCCCCCGTGGCTCTGCGTCAGCATGTCGAGCAGGGAACGGCCCGCGGCGATGGGGCTCTCCAGGGCGAAGTTGGAGCCTTCGCGGTACATGGTGTTGGGCGTGAGCGCGCAGTTGTCGGTGACGTTGCCGTCCACGAAGAACCGCAGATGGCGCAGGGCCCGCTCCGCCTCCCCGAACAGCGTCTCCATGGAGGCGGCCGCCGCGTAGCTGTAGCCGTGCCAGCGGTCCTGCCGCCCGGCCCAGTGGTCGAAGCTGCGCCGGTCGAGGCCCTCCTGGAGCGGGTGGAGCCACAGCAGGTGGGAGAAGTGGCGGTGGGACTCGGCGAGCGGGACTCCGGCGCCGATCATGACGCCGTTCTGGTCGCGGTGGTACGGGACGAGGCGGTCGCGGATGTCGCGCCACCGCTGCTCGTCCGGGTCCCGCAGGCGCAGCCGCCGCACGGAGTCGAGCAGGGCCGTGACGCCCCACCGCAGCAGGGACAGGTCGTAGGTGCAGTCGGCGGCGTTGGCGTACTCGGGCGAGCGGGTCTCGGGCAGGTGGAGGTGGCCGTCGGAGCCCTCGGTGAGGTGGCGCGCGTAGTAGCGGACCGCCTTGGCGAGGACCGGGCGGATGACGTGCCGCAGGGCGTCGTCGTCCATGTGGTGGCGGTAGGTGACCCAGGCGTTGTGCAGGGCCCAGATGAGGTTGCCCGTGTGGTCGTTGGGGCTCACGCCGGGCACGCCGACGTAGCGCGGGCCGGAGCGCAGCCGCCAGTCGCCGGGGTGGCACAGCGCGTAGGTGTCGCCGTCGCGCAGCTCCGGGCGGATGTTGGTCTCCAGGTTGGCGTGGTCGCGGGCGAACGTCGGCGTGATGGCGTCGAGTTCGCGGTGGTTGGAGACGTCGGCGAGCGGATAGGTCACCTGGACGTTGGTGTTCCACCAGATGCTCGTCCAGTTGTTGCCCGTCTCCGGGAACCACGGGCCGAAGACGGGGGTGACGGGCCCCTCGGCGCGGGTCGCGCACGCCAGCTTGTACAGCTGGATCCAGTAGAAGCGCTGGAGCTTCTTGTCGGGTACGGAGACGAAGCTGCGCCGATGGAAGGCGCGCCACCAGGCGCGGTGGCGGGCCACGGCTGCCTCGGCCGAGCCGTCGAGCGCCTTCTCGACCGCGCGGAGCGCCCGTTGCCTGCCGGTGGAGTCCGGGTGTCCGTACGCGATGGTGACTGCGAGGAGGCGGCCGGTGCCCGAGCGGCGCTCGCGCCAGGCCGTGGTGTAGCCGCCGCCCGCGTGCAGGGGCTGTTCGACGTGGTCGGGGCCGGTGGCGGGGTCGGGGTTGGCGGTGTACTCGGGCGGGACCCGGACGGTGCGGGTGGTGCGCGCGGGCAGCGCGGTGAACCCCCAGGCCATGGCCTCCTCGCCCGCGCTCGGCTCCGTCGAGACCAGCAGGACGTCCTCGTGGCTGAGGATCAGGGCGGAGAAGGCGACGCTCCCGCGGGTGGTGGTGACGGTGCCCGCGAGTTCGGCGGCGTCCAGGTCCAGGCGCCAGTCGACGCCGGTGACCGTCCCGGCGAAGGTGAGCGTCAGGAAGCCGACGCCGAGCCGGGAGTAGCCGATCGCGGCCTCCCACTGGCCGCGCTGGTCCTGTACGTGCGCGTGGTTGACCATGAAGCGCAGCACGTTGCCCTCGCCGGGCTGCGCGTACACGTGCGCGGCGAGGAAGCCGTTGCCGAGGAACGGCCCCTCCTGCCAGCTGTGCGGGAGCCGCTTCCACACCATGGCGGCGTCCCGCAGCAGCCCGCCGTGCGCGTCCGCGCGGGGCGGCGCCGCGGACGCGGCCCAGGCGACGGGCGAGCCCGCCGCGACGAGAGCTCCGGAGGCGCCTGCGACGAAGGCGCGCCGTGAGAGGGGAGTCATGGCGTGGGCCTCTCCAACAGCGGTGCGGTCAGGGTGAGTTGGCGTACGCAGCATCGGGGCCACGCCGTGCCGCGTCAAGCCATCCGACAGGAATAGGTCGGATGACTGACCGTCCCGCCACCTCGCAAACACGCTTCGCAGCACACCGAGAGCAACGAACCCCTCACCACATCCGATGTTTCAGCCCCGCGTCGCGGGGAGCCCCTCCGGCAGCCTCTCCCAGAGCCAGGGCCGGTCCGGGGCCGCCTTGAGGATCTCCAGCACCACCGGGTTCGGCTCGGCGTACAGCGTCGGGTAGTCGACCTCCCCGGCGGCCGCGTCCACCGGGAAGGCCAGCCGCTCGCCCCTGAGGGAGAACCGCGCGTCCACGCCGGGCTTGTTGCCGCGCGGGTCCTGGCGGTGCCAGGACCCGTCGAAGCGCACGGCGACGAGGCCATGCAGCGCGAAGGCGCTGCCGTCGTCGTGGAGGAGCCGCTGGTAGCACAGGGCCGTGGGGATGCCCTTCGCGCGGAGCAGCGCGGCGAGCGCGTGCGCCTTGGCGTGGCAGATGCCGGTCCGCCGCTCCAGGACGTCGGAGGCGCGCCACGTCACGCGCGGGTCCCCGGCGTCCGCGGAGTGCGGGATGGTGTCGCGGACGAATTCATAGGCCGCCCGCGCGTATACGTATGAGTCGTCAGCATTCTCGGCCAGGCGCGCCGCGGTCTCCCGGACCAGGGGGTGCGTATGGTCGACGGCCTCGTCCGCCGCGAGATAGGCGGACAGATCTGGGTTCTCCTGGATCAGCTCCATGGGCCGCGAGCATAGGAAAGCGGCCGATCGAGAGTCAATGACTTTTCGATCGGCCGCATACCCATGCATATTCTGGATCTGCGCTGGATGGGCCCGCGCACCCACGGCAGATCCGGGCACGGCCAGCGCGGCCAGCGCGGACTGGCGTGGCCCGGGCGGACTGGCGTGGCCCGGGGCGGCTAGCGCGCCATCTCCTCCTTGAGCGCCGCCACGAAGGCGTCGACGTCGTCCTCCGTGGTGTCGAAGGAGCACATCCAGCGGACGTCGCCCGCGGCCTCGTCCCAGAAGTAGAAGCGGTAGCGCTTCTGCAGGCGCTCGATGACGTCGTGCGGCAGCCGCGCGAACACGGCGTTGGCCTGCACGGGGTAGAGGATCTCCACACCGTGCACCGCGCGGACGCCCTCGGCCAGGCGCTGGGCCATCGCGTTGGCGTTCCGGGCGTTGCGCAGCCACAGGTCCTTGGCGAGCAGCGCCTCGAACTGCACCGAGACGAAGCGCATCTTGGAGGCGAGCTGCATGGACAGCTTGCGCAGGTGCTTCATGTGGCGCACGGCGTCGCGGTTGAGGACGACGACGGCCTCACCGAACAGCGCGCCGTTCTTCGTGCCGCCCAGCGAGAGGATGTCGACGCCGACGGCATTCGTGAGTGCCCGCATCGGCACGTCGAGCGCGGCCGCCGCGTTGGCCAGGCGGGCGCCGTCGAGGTGCACCAGCATGCCGAGCTCGTGGGCGTGTTCGACGATCGCGCGTATCTCGTCCACCGTGTACAGGGTGCCGAGCTCGGTGTTCTGCGCGAACGAGACCACCTGCGGCATCGCGCGGTGCTCGTCGTCCCAGCCGAACGCCTGCCGGTCGATCAGCTCGGGGGTGAGCTTGCCGTCGGGCGTCGGCACGGTGAGCAGCTTCAGGCCGCCCATGCGCTCGGGGGCGCCGCCCTCGTCCACGTTGATGTGCGCGCTCTCCGCGCAGATCACCGCGCCCCAGCGGTCGGTGACCGCCTGGAGGGCGACGATGTTGGCGCCGGTGCCGTTGAAGACCGGGAACGCCTCGGCGCCCGCGCCGAAGTGGCCGCGGATGACCTGCTGGAGGTGGTCGGTGTACACGTCCTCGCCATAGGCGACCTGGTGGCCGCCGTTGGCGAGGGCGAGCGCGGCCATGACCTCCGGGTGCGCGCCCGCGTAGTTGTCGCTCGCGAAACCGCGGGCGGCGGGGTCGTGATGCCGCTTGGCATCGGTCTTCGGAGGGTTCACGGCTTCTCGGTCAGCCACAGACGTTTCCCGTTCACTTCCGATGTGGGGCGCTCCCAGACGCCGGCGACGGCCTCGGCCAGCTCCTTGACGTCCGTGAAGCCCGCGAACTTCGCGTTGGGGCGCTCCGCGCGCATCGCGTCGTGCACCAGCGCCTTCACGATCAGGATGGCAGCCGCGGCGCGCGGGCCGTCCTCGCCCCCCTCCTTGCGGAAGGCGTCGGCGAGCGCGAGCGTCCAGGCCTCCGCGGCGGACTTCGCGGCCGAGTACGCCGCGTTCCCGGCGGTGGGCTTGCTGGCGCCCGCGGCGCTGATCAGCAGGTAGCGGCCGTTGCCGCCGCGCTGGAGGCCGCCGTGGAAGGCGAGCGAGGTGTGCTGCACCGTGCGGATCAGGAGGTCTTCGAGGACGTCCCAGTCGCCGAGGTCGGTGTCGGCGAAGGAGGAGCTGCCGCGCCAGCCGCCGACGAGGTGCACCAGGCCGTCGATCCGGCCGTACTCCTTCTCCGTGCGGGCGGCCCAGGCGCGGGCGGCGTCCAGGTCGAGCAGGTCGACCGTGTCGCCGGTGACCGTGGCGCCGCCGTGCGCGTAGCGCGCCGCGTCCACGGCCTCCGCCAGGCGTGCGGCGTCGGCGTCGGACGCGACCACGGTCGCCCCCGCCTCCGCCAGGCGGAGCAGGGTGGCACGCCCCGCGGGCCCTGCGGCCCCCGCCACCGCGATCACGGCTCCGTCGAGTGCGGACATGGCCCTCGCCTCCTTGCTGCGGCCGCTCACGCGGCAACCGTCTCGGCGCCGGACTCCGCGGTGATCCCCTTGGTGGAGGCGATCACGTGCTTGAGCTTCTTGGAGAGCGCCTCATAGAACATGCTGAGTGGAAATTCGTCGGGAAGCACGTCGTCGACCAGTTTGCGCGGCGGCAGCGACATGTCCAGGGCCTCCGGGCCCTTCGCCCAGCGCGAGCCGGGGTGCGGGGCCAGGTAGGAGGAAACCAGCTGGTAGCCGGCCAGCCAGTGCACGAGCTTAGGCCGGTCGATGCCGTCGCGGTAGAGCTTCTCGATCTCCGCGCAGAGCTGGTTGGTGATCTGCGGGGCACGATCCCAGTCGATCTTCAGCTTGTTGTCCGTCCAGCGGACGACGTCGTGCTTGTGCAGGTACGCGAAGAGCAGCTGGCCGCCGACCCCGTCGTAGTTGCGCACGCGGTCACCGGTGACCGGGAAGCGGAACATCCGGTCGAAGAGCACCGCGTACTGCACGTCACGGGCCTGGGGCACGCCCTCGGCCTCCAGCTTCACGGCCTCCTTGAAGGCGGTGAGGTCACAGCGCAGCTCTTCGAGGCCGTACATCCAGAACGGCTGCCGCTGCTTGATCATGAAGGGGTCGAAGGGCAGGTCGCCGTGGCTGTGGGTGCGGTCGTGGACCATGTCCCACAGGACGAACGCCTCCTGGCAGCGGGCCTGGTCGGCGACCATGGCGCGGATGTCGTCCGGCAGGTCGATGCCGAGGATGTCCACGGCGGCCGCGGTGACCCGGCGGAAGCGGGCGGCCTCGCGGTCGCAGAAGATGCCGCCCCAGGTGAAGCGCTCGGGGGCCTCGCGGACGGCGATCGTCTCGGGGAAGAGCACGGCCGAGTTGGTGTCGTAACCGGCCGTGAAGTCCTCGAAGGTGATGCCGCAGAACAGCGGGTTGTCGTAGCGCGTGCGCTCGAGCTCGGCGAGCCACTCGGGCCACACCATGCGCAGGACGACCGCTTCGAAGTTGCGGTCCGGATTGCCGTTCTGCGTGTACATGGGGAAGAGCACGAGGTGCTGGAGGCCGTCCTCGCGGCGGGCCGCCGGGTGGAAGGCGAGCAGCGAGTCGAGGAAGTCCGGCACCTGGAAGCCGTCTTCGGCCCACTTGCGCAGATCGGCCACCAGGGCCGTCAGGTACGCGGCGTCGTGGGTGAGCAGCGGCGCCAGCTCCTCGACCGAGGCTATGAGGCGGTCGACCGCCCGCCTGGCCGCGGCCTGCGACGGCGCGCCCTCGCGCTCGAAGTCGATCGAGCCGTCCTTGGACTGCCAGGGCCTGATCTCCTCGACGGCACCCTTGAGCACCGGCCAGGCCGGGTGGTCCACCACTCGCCCGTCACGGGAAGCCCCGGGGCTGTCCGCCGCCGTCTGCACAAGAATTTCCGTCATGTCCCATCCTCCACGGGAGAACCTCGCGTCTAAGCAGCGTATGTGTGCGAGCTTCTCCGTCACAAGAGGGGATCCGGGAAATTATCCCGCCCACCCTCCCCTGGGCCGCTGTTTTTCCTGTCACCCGGCATCGGGACGGCCGCCTCCCCCACTGTTTCCCGCTCCGGGCGTGCGGACACCCCCGCCCCGGGGCGCCCCGCGCGCCACGGGCTGCGGCCGCCGCCCGCGCAAGACCGCCACATCGCCCCGGAGGCAAAATCCCCGAGTACGGCCACGCATGAAAGGCCCGCACCCCGGAAAACGCGCCGGTAATGCGAAGGGAAAAGCAGAGGCGGGCGGATCGGCACACCGCGAAGAACCTCACCGCAGTGCCGCGACAAGCACCTCGCCGCGCACCACCCTCCCCAGCATCACTCCAGCTCAGAGGCCATGCCCTCGCTCGTATACGGGCGCTACGACCCCCAACCTTTCACCCCTCCAATTGTTCAGCACAGCATGGACTCCGCGTTTTTCGGCCGCGTTTCCCCCACCGCTTCCGCTGGCTCGATTCGCCTTCTCCCTCCCGCCCCGAAAGGCCGCTAGCGTGCCCGGGCGCGGGGGCAGTCGAGGAGGGGATCAGCGGAATGTTCTATGCCGTGTTCAGGTGTGTCGTCCTGATACCGCTGCTGCGGTGGCTGTTCCGGCCGCGGATCGAGGGGCTGGTCAACGTACCGGCCCGGGGCGCGGCCATCGTGGCGGGGAACCACCAGTCGTTCTGCGACCAGTTCCTGCTCGGCGTGACGCTGCGCCGACGCATCAACTTCCTTGCCAAGCAGGAGTACTTCACGGGCAAGGGCCTGCGCGGACGCCTCGCCGCCGCGTTCTTCCGGGGCATCGGCGCGATCCCCGTGGACCGGTCGGGCAACGGCGCGGGCCAGGCCGCCGTCGAGGCCGGGCTCGACGTGCTCGACCGGGGCGGCCTGCTCGGCATCTTCCCCGAGGGCACCCGCTCGCACGACGGGCGCCTGTACAAGGGCCGGGTGGGCGTGGCCGCGATGGCGCTGCGGTCCGGCGCGCCCGTGATCCCCTGCGCCATGATCGGCACGTTCGAGGCCCAGCCCGCGGGCCGCCGGGTGCCGACCATCGTGCCGATCACCCTGCGCTTCGGCAGGCCGCTCGACTTCTCCAAGTACGCGGGCATGCAGGACCAGCGCGCCGCCCTGCGGGCCGCCACGGACGAGATCATGTACGCGATCCTGGAGCTCTCGGGCCAGGAGTACGTCGACACGTACGCCGTCGAGGCCAAGGCCGCGGCGCAGGCCCAGGAGCTGGCGCCGCGCACCCGCAGGCGCGCGGGTCAACCCCCGGCCGACGCGCCCACCCACGGGTGAGACAGCTCGCGATCACGGTGCCCGCGGCGGTAGGACGGGCCGGGTCAGCCGTCCCCGCCGCAGGGAGCGCCGAACCGTTGAGCACCCGCGCCGTTCTGGTCGCCGCCGTCATCACCGGACTCATTCTGGGCATCGTGGGCACGAGACCGGATGATTCCGCTTCGCCCCGCAGGAACGATCCGATCGTGGAAGCGGGCGATTAGGCTGCGGCCGTGCCGCGCGGTCCCCTGCCTCCGCACCGCGCGGAGCCGAGCCGCCGTCGACGGAAGCGAGTGACCTTGAACTTCCTCACCATCGGGCATCGCGGTGTCATGGGCACCGAACCCGAGAACACCCTGCGATCCTTCGTCGCCGCGCAAGCCGCGGGCCTGGACGTCATCGAACTGGACCTGCACCTGAGCAAGGACGGCGCCCTCGTCGTCATGCACGACGCCGACGTGCGCCGCACCACCGACGGCAGCGGCCCCATCGCCGAGAAGACCCTCGCCGAGCTGCGCGAGCTCGACGCGGGCCTGGGCGAGCGCGTCCCGGTCTTCGAGGAGGTCCTGGACGCCGTCCGGGCGCCGCTGCAGGCCGAGATCAAGGACGTGGCGGCGGCGCGCGCCCTCGCCGACGTCATGCACGCGCGGGACCTGGTCGGCCGGGTGGAGGTGCTCTCCTTCCACGACGAGGCGATCGCCGAGATCGCCCGGCTCGTCCCCGGCGTGCGCACCGCGCTCGTCGCCAGCCGCTACGGCGTGGACGTGGTGGAGCGCGCCACCGCCGTCGGCGCCGCCACGCTGGTCCTGAACATCCGCCGGCTGACCCTGGAGATCGTCGAGCACGCGCGCAAGGCCGGTCTGCGGATCATCGGCTGGGTCGTGAACACCCAGGACGATCTGCGCCTGGTGCGCGCGCTCCAGCTCGACGGCGCGACGACGGACTACCCGGACATCAAACGGACGGGACGTTTCACCGCCTGAGGCGACTCGCGGGGCCCCTCGCCGGGTCCCCGCCGGGCCGAGGCGCGCCCGGCTCAGCCGATCTGCTTCACCAGGAGCTCGAACTCCAGGTCGTCGCGCTGCGGGACGCCGAAGCGCTCGTCGCCGTACGGGAAGGGGCTCATCTTTCCCGTACGGCGGTAGCCGCGCCGCTCGTACCAGGCGATGAGCTCCTCGCGTACGGAGATCACGGTCATGTGCATCTCCCGGGCGCCCCAGGTGTCCCGCGCGGTCCGCTCCGCCTCCGCCATGATCACCTTGCCCAGGCCCGCGCCCTGGAGCGCCGGGCTGACGGCGAACATCCCGAAGTACACGTGGTCCCCGCGGTGTTCGAGCTGGCAGCAGGCCACGATCCGGCCGTCGCGCTCCACCGCGAGCAGCTTGCTGTCGGGCGCGGTGATGACGTCGACGACGCCCTGCGGATCGGTGCGCTGGCCCTGGAGGATGTCCGCCTCGGTGGTCCACCCGGCACGGCTGTCGTCGCCTCGGTACGCCGACTCGATCAGCCCGACCAGCGCCTGTGCGTCGGCTTCGGTGGCGTCCCTGAAGGTGAGGTCGCCGTGCGTGCTCGGGTGCGGGGCGGTTGCCATGGGGGCGGGTCTCCGATCTGCTGGTGCTGCGGTGCCGTCGCGCGCCGGACCCCTCAAGCCCCGGCGCGCACCGCCGAGCGTAACCCGGGGCTAAGGTGCGGCCGCATGGTGCACGTACTCAGCAGCAGAATCCTCCTGCGCCCCACCGACCCGGAGCGCTCCCGGACCTTCTACGGCACGGACCTCGGCCTCGCCGTCTACCGCGAGTTCGGCACGGGGCCCGAGCGCGGCACGGTGTACTTCCTCGGCGGCGGCTTCCTGGAGGTCTCGGGGCGCTCGGCACAGCCCCCTTCGCCCGCCGTGCAGTTGTGGCTCCAGGTCGCGGACGTCCACGCCGCGCACGCGGACCTGGCCGCGCGCGGCGTGGCGATCCTGCGGCCGCCGGTCAAGGAGCCCTGGGGCCTCGTCGAGATGTGGATCGCCGACCCGGACGGCGTGCGCATCGCGGTGGTGGAGGTGCCGGAGGACCATCCGCTGCGCTACCGGCCCTAGGGCCGACCCGTCGGACCGGCCCCGGGTCACCCGCGCGGGACGCCGAGGCGGCCCTCCAGCTGGCTGAGCAGCTCGCCCAGGAGGGCGCCGAGGCGCTCCTGGCCGTCGTCCGCCAGGCCCGCGAGGACCGTCGTCTCGTACGCCAGCTGGTCGGGCAGGACCCCGTCGACGAGGTCGCGGCCCGCGTCGGTCAGGCGGACGTGCGTGACGCGGCGGTCACGCGTGTCCGGGCGGCGGTCGATCAGGGCGCGCTCCTGGAGCAGCTTGAGGCGCTTGGTGACCGCCGCGCCCGAGGAGAAGGTCTCGCGGGCCAGCTCGCCGGGGGTCAGCTCGTGGCCGGTGCGGCGCAGGGCGCCGAGCAGGTCGAACTCCGGGCGGGTCAGGCCCGCCCGGCGCAGCGGGGCGTCCTCGGCCTGCTGGAGCAGGGCCGCGCAGCGGTTGATGCGGCCGATGATCTCCATCGGCGCGGTGTCCACGCCCGGATGCACCCGCTGCCACTGGCGGACCACCGCGGCCACCGTGTCGCCCGCACCCGCCCGGCCGTACCCACTCGTCATCCCCGCGCCCCGCTCCTCGTGCTCATGCCGCTGGTGTCACGGCCGCGCGCCCTCCGCGGCCCGCGGTCCACCACGTACCGTAGCCGCGAGCGTACGGTGCCCGGCCCGCTCGGCGTCCGCCACCCGACGCGCGGGGAGCTCGCGCTGCCACCACTCGCCCGCGGCCGTGTCGTGGGCGGTGCGCAGGGCGACGAGGCTCGCGGTCAGCCGGCGCCGGGCCCGGTGCAGGTCGGGGGCCGGTCCCGGCAGGGCGCTCTCAGCGTGGGCGCGGGCGCGGTCCGTGGCGGCGAGGGCGTGCTCGATGTGGTCGGCGGCCCGCCGGTTGGTGACGGCCACGGCGGCGACGAGCCCGAGCAGCGCGCCGAGCAGGGTGTCCACGACGCGGTCGGCGATCAGCGCGCCGGGGTCCTGGAAGCGCCCGAACTCGGTGACGAGCAGCGCCATCGGCGTCACGCACACGCAGCCCAGCCAGTAGTTGCGGGTGATGAGGGCCTCCGCGCCGAAGGCGCAGAGCAGCCCGCACACGGTCAGCGCGGCGTGGTCGTGGTGCGCGAGCGGCACGAGCGCGGCGAAGGCGACCACGCCCACGACGTTGCCGACGACGCGCTGTACGCCGCGGCTCCAGGTCAGGGTGACGTTGGCCTGGTACAGGGACGCGGCGGTGACCAGGGCCCAGTAGGGGCGCCCGACGCCGAGCGCGAGCGCCGCGTACCCGGCCAGGGCGCAGCCGACGCCGGTGCGCAGCGCGATGGGGAGGAGCGGCGACCCGGGCGCGAGCCGCCGCCACGGCGGCAGCGCGGCCTCGGCCGTCTCGGCCCGCTCCAGCGGCGGGTGCGGGGCCGTGGCGCCGGTGTCCGGGAGGGCTCCGGTGCCGCGCAGTCCCTCGGCCAGGGCGCGCAGCCGCGCGGGGTCTCCCGCGGCGGGCGCGGCGAGGGCTTCCTCGGCGGTCGCCACGAGGTGGTGCAGCGCGGTCCGGGTCGCGTCGGCGCGGGTCGCGTGCAGGGACTGCCAGGCGGCGTGCACGGCGTCGGCAGCGGCGGCACGGGCCCGCGCGGCGCCGGGCCCGCTCGCGTCGGCCGCCACGGCGTCGGCGTACGCGGCGGCGGCGTGCAGGGCCCGGCCGGTGGCGCGCCGCTCGGGGCCGTGCGGGCGCAGCGGCGCGGGCGCCATGCCGACGAGCCAGGCCACGGCCCCCGCGCCGAGCGTCAGGGCGAGGTGGCCTGGCACCTGGTCGATGCGCTGCGGCGCGAACAGGCTCGCGGAGCTGACGAAGGTGAAGATCAGGTGGCCGGGCGGGCCGACGCGGGTGGCGTCGCAGAGCGCCTTCTGGGCGGCGGCGAGCAGCGCGCCCACCGCCACGAGCACCGCCGCGCCGGGCGCGAGCGCGGCGGTGGTCAGGGCGACCGCCACGCTCGCGGCCATCCCGGCGACGACCCAGGCGAGGGCGCGGGCCCGTACGGCGTACGGCAGTTGGTGTGCGTACAGGGCGCAGAGCGACCCGGCCATCGTGTACATCACGAGGTCGAGGCGGCCGAGGGCGAGCAGCGTCAGATGAGGGATCGCCATGGCGACGAAGACGCTCGTCGCGGGCTTGAACCAGATGTCCGACGGCTTGCCGAGGCGCAGCACACCGGCGAGCGGCAGGCGCCGCAGGTGCGCGCGCAACGAGGGGCGGGACGGGGTGCGGGCCGGGGGCGAGGTACGGGACGGGGGCGGGGTGCTGCTCATGACAGAGAAGGTTAGCAAGTGTTTTACCTGAAAAATAATTGATCCGGGCCCCTTCCGCCCCCGTCGCGCTCCCGCCGTACACCCGTGCGCTCCCGTACGCCGCCCCGGCGCCGGGCATCGACTCGTCATCGGCGTCGTCCGTCGGTCGAGGAGGTGCCCGGTGCACGGACCTGGTTCGGCGAGCTGGCTGCTCGTGGCGCTCTGCGCGGCGAGCGGCGCCTACTGCGTGCTGCGGATGCGCAGCCGCGTCGCGGAGCAGCGCCGCACGGCGGGCGGCGAGGCGCTCATGGGCTTCGGCATGGCGACGATGGCCGTGCCCGCCGCCGCGCTCTCCCCGCCCCGGGGCGCGTGGCTCGTCTACGCGACGGTGTTCACCGCCATCGCCCTGCACGCGGCCTGGACGACGCGGCGCTCCGTCCACCACGTCCACCACCTGGTGGGCGCCGCCGCGATGGTCTACATGTCGGCGGCGATGCTCTCCGCCCCCGGCGGCGGCCACGGCGACACGGGCGTCCCGGCGCTGACCGGCACCCTGCTCCTGTACTTCACCGCGCACGTGCTCGCCTCGGGCGCGCGGCTCGCCCCGGTGGGCGCGGCGGCCACTCCGGAGGCCGGTGTCGTCCGCTGGGCGGACCGGCCGGAGCTGGCGCTGGTGTGCCGCCTCGCGATGAGCATGGCCATGATCGCGATGCTCCTGACGCTGTGAGCCCCCTTCCCGCGAGCGCCCCTTCCGCCCCGCGCCCACGGCCCTGAACCCCGGCCCCTGCCGTGGCGTGCGTCACTTCACGGCGAAGGTCCATACCCTCTTGAGGCATGCCCCTCATAGGGTTGACCCATGATGGTCCCCGTCGCGCTGCTGCTCCTTGCCGGGCTGACCGCCGTCGTCGCGCCCCGGATGCTCGCGCGGGCGGACTGGCCCGAGCGCGAACCGGTGGTGGCGCTGTGGGCCTGGCAGTGCGTGGTGGCGGGCGTGCTGCTCTGCTGCGCCCTGTCGATGACCTTCAGCGCGGCCGCCGCCTGGCAGGCCGTGCGGGGCCAGCTCTTCGCGCCCGCGCCGCACGGCGTCGTCGAGGCGTACGCGCTCGGTCCGACGCCCTGGGCCACGGTGACGGCGGTGGCCCTCGCCTGCGGCGGCGTCTGGACGGCCGTGATGCTCACGCGCGAGATCGCCCGGGCCCGGACCCGGCGCGCCAGGCGGCGGGCCGAACTGGTCGTGCGCGCCCCGCTGTTGCCCGGCGAGGAGCCCGGCGCCGACCGGCTCGTCGTCCTGGAGGGCGAGCGCCCCGACGCCTGGTGGCTGCCCGGCACCGCGCCCCAACTGGTCATCACCACCGCCGCGTTGCGCCGCCTGAAGGGCCGTCAGCTCGATGCGGTGCTCGCCCACGAGCAGGGGCACGCGCAGGCCCGGCACGACTGGCTCCTGCACTGCTCCGGCGCGCTCGCCGCGGGCTTCCCGCAGGTCCCGGTGTTCGCCGCGTTCCGCGACGAGATGCACCGGCTCGTGGAGCTGGCCGCCGACGACGTGGCCTCGCGCCGCTTCGGGCGCCTGACCATCGCGCTCGCCCTCGTCGAACTCAACGAGGACCGGGGCGTGTTCGGCCCCTGCCCGACCCCGCAGGCACACGTACCGGCCCGGGTGCACCGGCTGCTCGCCGCCCGCCCCCGGCTCACCGCGGGGCGCCGGCTGCGGCTGACCGCCGCGGCCGCGCTCGTGCCGGTCGTCCCGCTCCTGGTCGCGTTCGTCCCGGCGCTGCGCGCCCTCGGTTAGGCGCCGCCGCCGGACATCGGTGAGGATCGAGGCATGGACTCCGCGCCTGCCCCGACGCCGCCCCCGCCGTCCCGCGCCGCCCGCGCGGCAATCCTGCTCGCGCTCCCCTCGCTGCTGCTGCTCGTCCTGGTCTGGGCCGAGTGGCAGCCGCTGCTCACGCTGGACGGCGACATCGCACGGACCACGCACCGCTGGGCGGTGGCCCACGGGGACCTCACCCAGACCGCCCGCGTCCTCACGGACTGGGTGTGGGACCCGTGGACGATGCGCGCCCTGTGCACGGCCGTCGTGCTGTGGCTCGTCGCGCGGCGGGCGTGGTGGCTCGCCCTGTGGCTCACGGCGACCTGCCTGGTGGGCACGCTGCTCCAACAGGCCATGAAGGCGGCGGTCGGCCGGGAGCGCCCGGTCTGGCCGGACCCGGTGGACTCCGCGCACTACGCGGCCTTCCCGTCCGGGCACGCGCTGACCGCCACCGTCGTGTGCGGGCTCCTCCTGTGGCTGCTCCGCCGCCACGGCGTGGGTCCTGCCCTGTGGCGCGCCGCCGTCGCCGTGGCCGCGGTGTCCGTCGTCGGCGTCGGCCTCACCCGGGTGTGGCTGGGAGTCCACTGGGCCTCGGACGTCGTGGCGGGCTGGCTCATCGGCGCCCTGGTCGTCGCCACCGCCATCGCCCTGTACGACCGCTACGCACCCGCCGTACGGCCCCCGGCGCCGACGGAACGGGCGCACAGCCGTCGGTGACCGCGAGCCGGGCGGTGCTTGACCCCGCGCCGGACGGTCCCGGAGGATCGCGGCATGGCGATCAAGGGCGTGCTGTTCGACTTCTCCGGGACGCTGTTCCGCGTCGAGTCCACCGCGTCCTGGCTGCGGGCCGCGCTCACCGCGCGCGGGCTCGCCCTGCCGCCCGGCGAGGAGGCGCGGCTCGCGGCGGCGCTCGACCGCGCGGGCGCGCTGCCCGGCGGCTCGCCCACCCCGAAGGCGCCCTGGCCCCTCGCCGACCTAGTCGCGCGCCGCGACGAGAGCGCGGAGCTGCACCGCGCCGCGTACACCGGCCTCGCCCGGACCGTGCCGCTGCCCGACCCGGGCCTGTACGACGCCCTCTACGACCGGCACATGGCGCCGGACGCCTGGCGGCCCTACCCCGACGCGCTCGACGTCCTGCGCGGCCTGCGGGCGCGCGGCGTGCGCGTCGGGGTCGTGAGCAACATCGGCTGGGATCCGCGCCCCGTCTTCCGCGCGCACGGCCTCGCCCCGTACGTGGACGCGTACGCGCTGTCGTACGAGCACGGCGTCCAGAAGCCCGACCCCCGCCTCTTCGCGCACGGCTGCGACGCGCTCGCCGTCGCCCCCGCGGACACGCTGATGGTCGGCGACGACCGGCGTGCGGACGGCGGCGCGGCCGCCCTCGGCTGCGCCGTGCACTTCGTGGCCCATCTGCCGGTGCGCCAACGCCCCGACGCCCTGCGCGCGGTCCTGAGCCTGGTGGGCGGCACGGGCTGACCGTCGTGCCCGCGGGCCGCGCCTACGACTCGTAGTTCTCGACCTGCGCGACGGGGCGCGCCCGGACCGCGTCCGGGTCGCCGCCGAACTCCTCCTTGGCCCGCCGCCTGCGCAGCAGGTCCCAGCACTGGTCGAGCTCCCGCTCCAGATCGCCCAGGCGGGCCCGCTCCGTGGCCTCGTCGATCGCTCCGGAAGCCAGCGATTCCCGGAGGGTCTTCTCGGCGTCGACCATCTCCGTGATCCGCGCCAGAATCTGCTGTTGGTCCATGTTCACGCGCCTCCTCAGACCCCCGGCCCCACTGTAAGGAGACAGAGCCGGATCGGCGAGGAGAGAAGGGAAGAACGGGGAGAACAGGGTGAAGGGGGACAGCAAGGGGGATGAGGAAGACATGCGGAGCAAAGGGGCAGCCGCGACGGCCGCACTCCGGACATGCCTGGAGGCAGGCAACACTCCCCCGCGGTGTTGCCTGCCCCGAGCAGCCCCGGCCCATGTCGGCCCGGTCCGGGACGTCCTGAGTATATTGGCTGTGAGCCAGTCAACGCAGGAGTTACAGGATGTCCCCGCGTAGCCCATCGGTCAATGAAGAGTTGCGACGGCGTTCCCGCGAGCGGCTCCTGCAAGCCACGGTGGACCTGGTGGGCGAGCGCGGCTACGAGGCGACGACGCTCGCGGACATCGCCGACCGCGCCGGCTCCGCCCGCGGCCTGGTGTCGTACTACTTCCCGGGAAAGCGCCAGCTCCTGCAGTCGGCCGTGCACCGTCTGATGCACCTCACCCTCCAGGAGGGCCTGGAGCGCGAGCCGCGCACCGAGGACGGGGACGAGCTCCTGGCCCGCGCCGTCGACGCGATCCTCGGCCTCGCCCGGGACCGGCCGGTCCTGATGCGCACGCACATGGCCGGGATCCTCCAGGCGGACGGGTTCGTGCAGTGCCCCGAGCAGCAGCGGCTCGCGTTCCTGCTGCGCGACACCATGGTCCGGCACGGCTCGCCGGACGTGGACACGGACTATCCCATGCTGCGCGCCCTGCTGATGGGCGCGGTGTTCGCGCTGCTGATCCCGGGCGCCCCGATGCCCTACGAGCGGCTGCGCGCGGAGCTGTTCCAGCGCTACGGACTCGACTGGAAGCTCGGCGTCCCGCCGGGCGACGAACCGCCCGACGGGACGTTCTAGACCTCACCGGAGCACGGGCTCAGTGCCCGTTGAAGTACTCAGGCTGCGTCTGCACGTTGAGCTCGCGCAGCCGCACGCGCTTGGCCGGGTCCGTGCGCTTGTCGTTGAGCTTCAGCACGTCGAAGCCCTTGACCATGTCGTTCGAGTAGATGTGGCCGTTGTAGTAGTACGCCGACCACGAGCCGCCGACGACGAGCTGGTCCGCGGAGAGCGGGCCGCGCTCGAAGTAGGCGATCTCCTTGGGCTTGGCGGAGTCGGTGAAGTCCCACACGGAGACGCCGCCCTGGTACCAGGCCTGCACCATGAGGTCCTTGCCCTTGACCGGGATCAGCGAGCCGTTGTGGGCCACGCAGTTCTCGGTGTCCGCCTGGTGGCGCGGGATCTTGTAGTAGCTCTTGAAGACGAGCTGGCGCTTGTCGCCGCGGCCCTTGATCTCGTAGATGCCGTCGGCGCCGCGGTTCGGGCCGATCTCGGCGTTGCAGGTGGCGCCGAGGCCAGCACCGAGCTCGTCGGTGAACACGACCTTGTCGGCGTCCTGGTTGAAGGTCGCCGAATGCCAGAACGCGAAGTTCACGTTGTCCTGGACGCGGTCGATGACCTTCGGACGTTCGGGGTCCTCGATGGAGAACAGGATCCCGTCACCCATGCAGGCGCCCGCGGCGAGGTCCTCCGAGGGCAGCACGGTGATGTCGTGGCAGCCGGTGGTCTTGGAGACGCCCGGGTTGGTGGGCGGACCCGGGTTCCCGCCGCCGTCCGGGCCCTCGCCCGGGAACAGCACGGGGAAGCCGACGACCGCCGCCTTCTGCGGCGCCTTGCGCGGCACCTTGATCACGGAGATGCCGTCGTGCGGCGGCTGGCAGTCGGGGAACGCCGCGCTCGGCGCGTACGAGGAGACGTAGATGTAGACGTTGCGGCGCTCGGGCACCAGCGTGTGGGTGTGCGAACCGCAGGCGGTCTCGACGGCGGCGACGTAGCGCGGGTTGCGCTTGTCGCTGATGTCGAACACCTTCATGCCCTCCCAGGAGGACTTCTCCGTGGCGGGCTGCGTGGTGCTGGCGCAGGAGCTGTCGCTGCGCGAGGAGTCGGTCGACAGGAACAGCAGATCACCGGAGACCGAGACGTCGTTCTGCGATCCCGGGCAGAGGACCTGCGCGACGGTCTCGGGCTTCTTCGGGTTGCTGATGTCGAAGATGCGGAAGCCGTCGTAGTTCCCGGCGAAGGCGTACTTCCCCTGGAAGGCGAGATCGGAGTTGGTGCCCGGCAGCGCGTCCTTGGGGATGTTGCCCAGGTGCTCGATGTTGTCGGAGTGGACTATCTCGTCGGGCGCGGGGATCCTTCCGTCCCGTATGGCCCGCTGGGTGTCGGCGGCATCCGACTTCGACACCTTCTTCGGTGGAGCGGGGGTGTCGCCGGGGTCGGGCGTCGCCGCCGCGGGGACGGCGGTGAGCAGCGCGGCGAGGAGCCCGGCGGCGGCCGTGGCTACTCCCAGGCGTCTGCGCCGAGTTCGGGGTTCGTTCAGCAGAGTCACTGCTTCCTCCCTTGTGGCCGTTCGAAGGCGAACGGTGCACGGACACCCGCAGTATCGTGCTCCTCATGTACAAAACAACAGATGGAAACGCGGCCGTAATGAACACTTCCGATCACTGACGCTCATCGGCGTGCTAGGACGGACCCAACTACCCCGCGCGTCCCAGGAGGTTGCCGTGCCCCACCGCCGTACGCCCACCGCCCGTACGTCCGTCGTCCGCGCCTCTGCCGTGACCGCGCTCGCCGCGGCCGCCGCCCTCGCGCTCGGCGCCTGCGACTCCGCGTCGGACGCGGACGCGAAGCCCAAGTCCGGCTCCTCGACCGGGCCTTCGGTGATCGCACCGGGCAAGCCCGGGGAGAAGGCGGCGACGCTCTCGGCCGAGGAGGCCGCGCAGCAGAGAACCGACGACGACAGCCCGAACTCGGCGGACTTCGACTACGTCGAGAAGATGATCCCGCACCACGCCCAAGCCCTGGAGATGACCCGGCTCGTGCCCGGGCGGGCGAAGTCGACGCGGGTGAAGCGGCTAGCCGACCGCATCACGGCCGCCCAGAAGCCGGAGATCGGCGCCATGGAGCGGTGGTTGAAAAGCCAGGGCAAGAAGGCGGAGAAGCGCGGGCACGGCGCGCACCACGACCACGCGGGGATGCCCGGGATGGCCACGCCCGCTCAACTCAAGCAGTTGCGGGCGGCCAGGGGCGAGGCCTTCGACGAGCTGTTCCTGAAGCTGATGATCACGCATCACTCGGGGGCCGTCACCATGGCCACGGACGCGCTCTCGGAAGGCAACAACCTCCTGGTCGAGGAGATGGCCAACGACGTCGTGGCGCAGCAGACCGCCGAGATCAACCGGATGCGCGGGATGAGCTGAGCCCTACCCGGCCACCGCGCCCAACGCCCCGAAGGGGCGCGGGGAACTGCGCGGCCAGCCACGACGAACCCGCAGGCGAACGAGGCACGGCGTATCCAGCGGAGCACTCAGCGGCGGCGGTGCCGGGGCGACAGATGGCCCGCGTCGCGTGCCCCCGCGATCAGGCGCAGGGACTTGCGGCGGCTGTGCCCCGTCGCGCCCATCACCGCGAGCACCGGGTCGCGGCCCTCCTCCCGTGCCGTGCGGTACGCCTCGACGGCGGCCTGGCGCGCGGTGTCGCCGCGCCGCACGGAGGGCCGGGCGGGCCGCGCGGCGGCCACCGCCTCGTCCCCGGGGACGGGGCGACAGGAGGTGTCGGCCGGGCCGTACTGCTGGGCGACGCCCCGGCAGACGTCCGCCAGCGGGCCCTCGATGCGGTCGGCGAGCGCGACGAGCTCGGGCAGCGGCAGCGGGGGCTGTGCCCGCAGGTCCTCGATGGCGACGCGGCCCTCACAGACGGCGGCGAGCACGTCGACGTGGGCGCCGTCGAGGTCGAGGCGCACGTGCAGCAGGGACGCGGGCCCGCCGCCCGGCCCGCGGACGTCCAGGTGCCCTTCGGCACTGGGGAACAGCTGGAGCGTGGCGGCCGAGGGGTCCGCCGCCCAGCGCGGCGCCTCGTGGTACGCCACGGGGTCAAGCGGCTCCTGCGGGGCCGGAGGCCACTCCTCCAGCGGATCCTCGCCGGACCACCCCGGGCCGTGGGCCGCGCGTGCGTAATGATCACTCTCGTCGAAAAATGAGCTTTCCAGCACAGCCGCACGGTAGCCCTACAGTCACACTCCGCCAGGGCGGCACGCACGCGGTGGGCGGCACGGCACCCTGTCAGCGGCACACGCGGACACCCCTCCAGCGGCCTGTGCCACGGGTCCCGCACCCCGTCCGTCCCCTACCCCCTTGGGGCACACCGGTGCGATGCTGAAGCAGGACAGGCATCAGGGCGTCCCGGGGACACCTCGCGGAAGGAGCTCCGCCGTGCACGTCGCCGTCGTGGGATCGGGTCCGAGTGGGGTCTACACCGCACAGAGCCTGGTCCAGCAGGACCGGGTGCCCGGCGTACGCGTCGACGTGCTCGACCGGCTGCCGTGCCCCTACGGCCTGGTGCGCTACGGCGTGGCGCCCGACCACGAGAAGATCAAGTCCCTGCAGAAGACGCTGCGCACGATCCTGGAGCACGAGCGCGTGCGGTTCCTCGGCGGCGTGGAGATCGGCCCCGCCGCGCTGCCCCCGGCTCGGCTCCTCGACTGCTACCACGCGGTCGTGTACTGCGTGGGCGCCGCCACCGACCGCAGGCTCGGGGTGCCGGGCGAGGACCTGCCGGGGAGCCACTCGGCGACGGAGTTCGTGTCCTGGTACAGCGCCCACCCGGACGTGGCGGTGAACGGCTCGGGGCCGCAGGACCGCTTCGTACGGGACGTGGACGCGGCCGTCGTCATCGGCGTCGGGAACGTCGCGGTGGACGTGGCGCGGATGCTGGCGCGCGGCGTCGCGGAGCTCGCGCCCACCGACATGCCGCACGAGGCGCTCGGCGTCCTCGCCGCCAGCCGGGTGCGCGAGGTCCACATGGTGGGGCGGCGCGGCCCCTCGCAGGCGCGCTTCACCACGAAGGAGCTGCGGGAGCTCGGCTCGCTTCCGGACACCGAAGTGCTCGTGGACCCCGAGGAGTTGGCCCTCGACCCCGCCTACGCCGACCCCTCGGGCCTGCCCGCGGCGAGCCGCCGCAACGTGGAGGTCCTGCGCGACTGGGCCGAGCGGCCCGAGCGCGGGCTCGCGCGCCGGATCCGGCTGCGGTTCTTCCTGCGGCCGGTGGAGCTGACCGAGGCGGCGGGCCGGGTGGGCGGCGTGCGGTTCGAGCGGACGCTGCCGGACGGGCACGGCGGCGTGACCGGCTCCGGCACGTACGAGGAGATCGGGGCGCAGCTCGTGCTGCGGTCGGTGGGCTACCGCGGGGTGCCGATCGAGGGCCTTCCGTTCGACGGGTCGAGCGGCACGGTGCCGCACACGGCGGGCCGGGTGCTGCGCGAGGGCGCGGTGTCGCCGGGCGAGTACGTCGCGGGCTGGATCAAGCGCGGGCCCACGGGCGTGATCGGCACGAACCGGCCGTGCGCGAAGGAGACGGCGCTCTCCCTGCTCGACGACGCGCCCGCCCTCGCGCGCCGGGCGGTGGCGGCCGAGCCGCTCGCCGCGCTGCGGGCGGCGGGCGCCGATCCCGTGGAGTGGCCCGGGTGGCTCGCGATCGAGCAGGCCGAGGCGGAGCGGGGGCTCCTGCTCGGGCGCGGCGGGCCGGTGAAGATCCCGGACTGGGCGGGCCTTCGCGAGGCGGCGGCCCGCAGCGAGGAACGCCCGCAGCCGCGGCCCTGATCGGCCCGCGGCCCCGGACAGGTCAGCCTTCGTCCGCCAAGCGGTCCGCCTGGCGTGCGGCCGCGGCCAGAACGCTGTCGAGGAGGCCCGGGAACAGGTCGTCCAGATCGGCGCGGCGCAGGGCGTTGAGCTTGGCGGTGCCGCGGTAGATCTGCTGGATCACGCCCGCCTCGCGCAGCACGCGGAAGTGGTGCGTGCTGGTGGACTTGGTGACCGGCAGCGCGAAGTCCGAGCACGTGAGGCCGACGTCGTCCCGGGCCAGTTCGCGGACGACCAGCAGGCGCAGCGGGTCGGCGAGGGCGTGCAGCACGCCTTCGAGGCGGATCTCGTCACGCGCCGGGTGCGCGAGCACGCGCGAGCTCGGGGCGGCGGTCGTCATGGCGGCTCCACTGGGGCGAGGGCGTGCGCGGCACCGGTATGTGTACGGAACGTTTCCACTGTACGAGAGGCATCGTAGTTTGACAGTCTCCGTACTACGGTGCCTATCGTACGAGCGGCAGGGGGCGTCCGGAGCGGCCTGTGGCGCCCCCTGCCCCGTTCCACTCGCCGCCCCCGAAGGGAGCACGCCGTGAGCGCGCTGTTCGAGCCCTACACCTTGCGGAACCTGACCATCCCCAACCGCGTCTGGATGGCGCCGATGTGCCAGTACTCCGCCGAGGCCACCGGGCCGGACGCGGGTGTCGCCACGGACTGGCACCTGGCCCACTACGCGGCGCGGGCCACGGGCGGCACCGGCCTGGTCCTCACCGAGGCCACCGCCGTCAGCGCCGAGGGCCGCATCAGCCCCTGGGACCTCGGCATCTGGAACGACACCCAGGCCGCGGCGCTGCGCAGGATCACCGACTTCGTCAAGGGCCAGGGCTCGGTCCCCGGCATCCAGCTCGCGCACGCGGGCCGCAAGGCATCCACGGACGCCCCCTGGCGCGGCGGCGCTCCGCTCGCCCCGGAGGCGGGCGGCTGGCAGCCCCTCGGCCCGAGCGCGGTGGCCTTCGCCGAGGGTTACCCCGTCCCCACCGAGCTGACGGCGGCCGACATCCGGCGGGTCGTCGGCGAGTTCGCGGACGCGGCGCGGCGCGCCCTGGACGCGGGCTTCGACG
Source organism: Streptomyces sp. NPDC053474 (assembly GCF_044544845.1). Classification (NCBI taxonomy): domain Bacteria; kingdom Bacillati; phylum Actinomycetota; class Actinomycetes; order Kitasatosporales; family Streptomycetaceae; genus Streptomyces; species Streptomyces sp. NPDC053474. Next base: position 347,113 of record NZ_JBITXV010000006.1, on the reverse strand, counting down.
TGGCCGAGATCCACGGCGCCCACGGCTATCTGATCGGCGAGTTCCTGTCCCCGCACAGCAATCGGCGCTCCGACTCCTACGGCGGCGACTTCGCGGGCCGCACCCGCTTCGCCCTGGAGGTCGTCGACGCGGTGCGCGCGGTGTGGCCCGAGGACAAGCCGCTGTTCTTCCGCATCTCGGCCACCGACTGGCTTGAGGACGGCGCGCCGGGCTGGACCGCCGACGACACCGTGCGGCTCGCGCCGCTGCTCAAGGAGCACGGCGTGGACCTCCTGGACGTCTCCACCGGCGGCAACGCCGCGGGCGTGCGCATCCCCGCCGGGCCCAACTACCAGGTCCCCTTCGCCGCCCGCGTGAAGGCGGAGACGGAGCTGCCCGTGGCGGCCGTCGGGCTGATCACCGAGGCCGCGCAGGCCGAGAAGATCCTCGCCAACGGCGAGGCCGACGCGGTCCTGCTGGGCCGGGAGCTGCTGCGCGACCCGTCGTTCGCCCGCCGGGCCGCCCGGGAGCTGGGCGCGGACGTGCACGTGCCGAACCAGTACCTGCGCTCCGTCTGAACGGGCGAGCGCCGCCGGGAGGAGTCCTCCCGGCGGCGCTCCGCGGTTCCCGGACCGGTCAGGTGCCCGGCTTGCGGCCGTAGACGAACACGTCGTCGCCCTTGCGCAGCATGCTCCAGTACTTCGCGGCGTCCTTCTTCGTCATGTTGACGCAGCCGTGCGAGCCCGGCGGGGCCCAGACGCTGATGCCCACCGAGTGGAAGGCCTGGCCGCCGTCGAAGAACTGGCTGTACGGCATCGGCACGTGGTACAGGCTCGACACGTGGTCGATGTCCCGCCAGTAGACCTTCTTCAGGCCGGTGCGAGTCGCGTGGCCCTTGCGGCCGGTGCGCACCGGGACCGGGCCGTACTTGAGCTGCTTGCCGTCCTGGATCCAGCTGAGCTGGAGCGTCAGGTCGACGCAGGCGATGCGGCCCTTGTTGGTCGGGCACTTGCCCGCCTTGTTCGGGTTGTTCCCCACCTTCTTCTGCTTGTTCATCAGGTCCATCACGCCCCAGGTGACGGCGCCCGCGTACCCCGCGTTCGGGGTGATCTGGTGCTTGGTCTGGAAGGCCTTGATGGCCTTGCAGTCGGCGGCCGACTGCTTGCCGTCGACCGGACGGCCGAGGAACTTCTCGACCTGCTTCTGGTACGGCCCGGTCTGCGTCGAGCACGACGCGGCCTGTGCGGTGCCGGTCCCCATCGCGATCGCGAGCGGGGCCACCAGTCCGGCTATCCCCAGTGCGACGGCTCCTCGTCTGACTGTCTCCCCCACGGCTGCGCGCTCCTTCTTCGTACGTACGGCGAATTCCCCCTGGTAGACAGCGCGCGGGCCAGGTTCGTTGTAGGGGGAATTGACACAGGTCTGTAACAGCGGCCGAGATGGCGGCGGGCCCGGCCGTACGGACCGGGCCCGCCGCCCGCCTCACACCCCCGGGTCGCAGCAGCCGTCCCTGCGCATGAGTCGGCCCACGTCGAGCCAGTCCGTGTCGCGCGGGGTGCGCCGGGCCGCCGACGCGAAGGCGCCCACCAGCTCCTCGGTCTCGTACGGGGTGCCGCCGCGCAGCACCCCGACCGTGCGCACCAGCGTGGCGAAGTCGGTGAACGGGTCGCCGTCGACGATCGTCAGATCGGCGATCCGGTCCGGCTCGACGGTGCCGAGGTCCTTCTCCACGCCGAACACGCGGGCGGGCAGGACCGTCGCGGTGCGCAGCGCCTCGGCCGGGGAGAGCCCGCCCCGGTGCAGCGCGCGCAGCCCCATGTGCAGGGCCAGGCCGACGGGCACGAGGGGCTGGTCCGTGCCGAGGGCCACGAGGCCGCCCGCGGCGAGGATCCGCCGGTAGACGTCGGTCTCCGTGCGCAGCGTGGCGAGCTGGGCGGCGGTCGGCGGCGTCGCGGCCTGTTTGCGCACCGACTCCACGTCCCACGGCGGCATGACGGCCGTGACCCGGGGGTCGTCGGCCAGCGCGGGATCGGCGCCGATGAGCGGCACGGACGTGAACGGCGTCGCGATGAGCGCGAAGCGGGCGCCGCGCGCGGTGTAGATCTCGGTGACGTCGGCGTAGGCGCGCCCCGACGCGGTGATGGCGTGCCCGAACTCGGCCCGCTGGGTGGCCTGGAGGTGGGTCGTCAGGTCCTGGCCCGTCTGGATGCCCGGGGACAGGAAGTGGCTGCCGCTGCGCACGCCGAGCCGCTCGTGGGCGAAGCGCGCCGCCTCGTCCATGACCCAGGTCGGCGCCCGTACGTACGTCTTGACGAAGTCCCAGTCGAGGTGCTCGGCCCGCTCCAGGGAGCGTCTGAGTCCGGCCCGGGTGCGGTGGGCACGCCCCATGCTGTAGGCGACCCGGCCGCCGTCGAGGAGCTCGCCCGTGGTCAGCAGGCGCGGCCCGGCGAGCTGGCCGGTGGCCACCGCCTCGCGGAGGCGGGCCTGCTCGTGGGCGAAGCCGCCGAGGGACACCGCGGTGGTGATGCCGTACGTGAGCTGGCCCACTGTCTGGCGGCCGCCGTACGTGCTCTGCCAGGGGTGGGTGTGCGTGTCCCACAGGCCGGGCAGCACCGTGCGGTCGGAGGCGTCGATCCTGCGCCGGGCGGTCCGTGCGCCGCGGTGCGGGGCGACCTCGGCGACGCGGCCCCGGCGTACGACGATGTCGACGTCCTCGCGCACGGCGGTGCCGGTGCCGTCCCACAGCCGCCCGGCGTGCACCACGGTGTCGGGCGGGGTGGGGCGGCGCTGGTCGAGCGGCACGCGGACGGTGCGGGCGCGCCCGCCGTCGACGCCGATCAGGCGCAGGCGGGTGCCCGACAGATAGAGCAGGGTCGCGGAGTCGCCGGACCAGGTGGGGTGGTCGGCGGGCTCGGTGGTGAGGGTGCGGAGCCTGCCGCGCGGGGTGCCGTCGGCCGCGACGGGCAGCAGGCACAGGGCGGACTCGACGATCACGGCGAGCCAGCGCCCGTCCGGCGACCAGACGGGCCCGGAGTCGTAGCGGTCGGCGATGGAGGTGTGCGGCGCGACGGGGTGGAGGCGGTCGGTGCCGGTGGTGGTGTCGACGACGCGGACGAGGTTGTAGCCCTCGCGGAAGCGCAGGTTGAGCCGGTTGCGGTCGCAGAACGCGAGGTGGCGGCCGTCCGGCGACCAGCTGGGGCGGCCGGGAAGCCCGCCGCCGCCCAGCGGCTCCGCGAGGATCCGCTCGGTGCCCGCGTCGAGTTCGCGGACGACGAGCCGCCCGGTCATGTCGAGGCAGGCAAGGCGCTTGCCGTCGGGCGAGAGCGCCGGGTGCACCCGGCCGCCGGTGGCGAGCGTGGTCTCGGCGCCGCTGTCCAGGTCGTGGCGGTAGACGCCGAGCAGTCCGTCACGGTCGTCGGCGTACACCAGGGAGCGTCCGTCGCGCGCCCACGACGGGCCGAGCAGATAGCCGGTGGGCTTCGCCCGGCGCAGCCGCCGCGGCGCCTTGCCGCCCGACGTGCCCGCGAGCCACAGCGAGTTCAGGGCCGCGAACGCGATGTGCCGGCCGTCCGGGGAGAGGGCGGGCAGATGGATGCCCCGCACGGGGCGCACCCGGTCCTCGCCCAGGTCGTACTCCTTGACCCGGTAGCGGGGCCGGTCCACGGGCAGGACGCCCTCGAAGGGGAGGGGCCGCGGGGTGCCGGGGGCTTCGGGGCGCACGAGGGTGAAGCGGCCGTCGACGGTGAGGAGCAGTTCGCCGTCCTTCGTCCAGCGGGGCGGCACGGGCGCGATGTCGCCGGTGACGTCGACGGGCTTGCCGTCGACGACGAGCACGCAGGAGCCGTTCGGGGCCGCCGTGGTCCGCAGATAGGCGAGGCGGCGGCCGTCCGGGGCCGGGGCCGGGGTCATCACCTGGGCGTTCGCGGTATCGGTGTGCTCGACGGCCACGGGGCCCGTGCCCCGGGCGGGGACGGCCGCGACCGTGCGCGCTTCGAGCGTGACGCCCGTGGGGCCGGTGACGCCCTTGGCCCGGACGAAGAGGATGCGGCTGCCGTCCGGGGTCCACGCCGGGTCGAAGTCCTCCCAGCGGCCGTCCTGGAGGGGGCCGTCCTGGCCCGGCACGCCCGTGACCCGGGTCAGCTCCCCGGTGCGCAGGTCGAGGACGTGGATGCGGTACGCGCTGCCCGCCACCGGGTCGCCGCCCCGCTCGGAGGCGAAGGCGATCCTGGTGCCGTCGGGCGACCAGGCCGGGCCCCGGTCGTCCCACGGTCCGTCGGTGCGGCGGCGCAGGTCGGTGCCGTCGGCCCGCAGGGTCCAGAGGTGGAAGCCGCCGTCGCGGTAGGCGCAGAACGCGATGTGCTCGCCGTCCGGCGCGTACACCGGCCGGTTGGGTTCGAGCCCGGGCGGGGTGAGCCGCACGGCCTCGCCGCCGGTGCGCGGGGCGGACCACAGGACGTGCTGCACCTCGGCGATCAACCGGTCACCGGCGGGCGAGAGGGTCGCCGAGCCGTTGGTGGCGCGAGTGAAGGACAGGGACACCCCGGTGGCGGGGCGGGCCGCGGCGGGCGCGGGGGCCACGACACCCGCCGCGCTCGTGGCGGCGACGCCCGCGGCGCCTGCGACGACCAGGAGTTGACGACGTGTCAGGGAGACCGGGAGGAGGGGGGAGGAAGACGAAGACAACGAGTCAGTGTTGCTGTCACGGTCCATGACACAGCACACTCGCGCACCCCAGAGGCCCGGGCAACACCGCCTTGCACACCGTCACCCGACTCGGCGCATACGTGCCACCCCGACCCGGCGCGCCCGCCACGGCACCTCGGCTCCCACGGGTCGCGGCGGCTCGGCTGCCCACGCGTCGCGGCGCCGCGCGGTGCACGCGTGGTGCGCCGCCCGCACGCTGATATTCGGTTCACCCGGACGTGTCGCCCCTGACATGATCGACGGCATGCACTCGGGCGCCACCCCTCGTCAGCCCACGCCCGCCGACGCCCGCGCCCTCGTCCGTGAGGCGTTGCCCAAGGAGCAGGACCTGTCCGTCGCGCCCGTGAGCGAAGGGGGTGAGCACTCCACCTGGTGGGTGGGCGACCGGTACGTGCTGCGCCTCGCGCTGGACGCGGACACGGCGGCCCGGCAGCGGCGCGAACTGGCCCTGCGGGACGCGCTGCGCCCCCTGCTGCCGGTGGCCGTGCCCGCGAGCGTCGCGTCCGGCTCGTGGGCGCACGGGCTCGCCTACACCGTCGACGTACGGCTGCCGGGAGTCTCCGCCGAGCGCCGCCCGGTCGGGGCGGAGGGCGAGCAGGACCTGGCGCGGCTGCTCGGGGCGCTGCGCACGGCGGCCGCTCCGACGCTGCCCGCGCGGGCGCCGCGCTCCCTCGACGCGCTCGGGGCTGCGGCCGGACGCGCCCTGGCCCGGCTCGCCGTCGACGGCGAGGTCCCCGGCGGCCTCGCCGTCGACGCCACGGCCCGCCCCGCGCCCGCCCCCGCTCCCGTGGTCCTGCACAACGACCTCAAGGGCGAGCACCTACTGGTGAGTTCCTCGGGCCGGGTCAGCGGCGTGCTCGACTGGGCGGACGCCGTGGTGGGCGACCCCGCCGAGGACGTCGCCGGGCTCGCCCTGTCCGTCGGCGCCCCGACGGCCGCGCGGGTGGCCGCCGCGGCCGGGCACGCCCCGGCGGTGGCCGAGCGCGGGCTGCTCCTGGCCCGCTACGACACCGCTCTGCGGCTCGCCGACCGCCTGTACGGGGACGACGACAGCCCCGTGCCGCTGCTGCGGGCCCAGCTGGCGCGCGCCTGGGAGCGCTGAGCCCGGCCCGGCGGTCCTGCCGGGCCCCACCACGCGACACACCCGCCCCGGAGGCAACTCCCTTGCCACCCTAGGGACTTCCCTAGGTGCCGCACCGACGCGGCGCTCGCGCGCGGGCCCCTATCCTGGTCGCCCTTGCCATGCGTCACGGCTGTCACGCGTCACGTCCTTCGCCGTCGTCACGCGTCACGGCTCACGCCCCGCAGCGGCCCCGGGAGGCGTTGTGCGCTACGTCATCGAGGTGTACCGGTCGCATGAGGGGGTGTGCGGGAACGTCGTGTGCGAGAACACGGAGAACTCCGAGCACCCCGAGAGCCCGCCGCGGCCGTTCCACGGCTGGCTGGAGCTGCTCTCGCTCCTCGAACCGCCGCTGCCGGAGGCCTTCGCCCTGGGGGACAGGGCCCCCGACGACACGCCGTAGGCCACCACCCTTCCAGACACCCCACATGACCACGGATCCGGGCAATTGGCTTGTGCACCGGGTGTGTTGGCCACCATCGTGGGGTCCATGGCCATGTGTTCGGCACGGGTCGCCCTCTCCCACAGGCCCCCCGTGGCCGCTGCCGGTGCGCGGGGGCGGCGATGACACTCGAGGGCGCGGCGCACGACCCGCACCACCCCGCCGTACCCGACGACGCCTTCTGCGGGCGCGCGCCCGAACTCGCCGCGCTGCGGGCCGACTTCGAGGCCGCCGCCGCGGGCACACCGCGCCTCGTCCTGCTCGAAGGCCCCGGCGGCATCGGCAAGACGGCCCTCGTGCGCCGGTTCCTCGACACGGTGGACGACGACACGTGCGTGCTGCACGCGAGCGGCGAGGAGAACGAGAGCGCACTGCCGTGCGGCGTCCTCGCCCAGCTCGTCGGGCAGAGCCCACTGCCGGTGCCGGAGACCCTGGCGGGGCTCGTGCGCACCCCGCAGTCGCTGCACGCGAACCTCCCGGCGCTCTCCGCCGGCTTCGGACTCATCGACCTGCTCAGCGAGGTGCAGGGCAAGGGGCCCGTCGTCCTCGTCGTCGACGACGCGCACTGGGCCGACCCCGAGTCCCTGAACGCGCTCACGTTCGCGCTGCGCCGCCTGCGCCACGACCGGGTCCTCGCCGTCGTCGCGCTGCGCGACCCGCACGTGCCCGAGCTGCCCGAGGGGCTGCGCAGGCTGCTCACCGACGCGCGCACGCGACGGCTCGCCCTCGACGGCCTCAGCCCCGACGAACTGGCCGCGCTCAGCGACCAGTTGGGCGTGGCCCGGCTGCCGCACTCGGCCTCCTTGAGGCTGCACACCCACACCCACGGCAATCCGCTGCACGCCCGCGCGCTGCTCGACCAGGTGCCGTCCGCCGTGCTGCTCGACGTCTCGACACCGCTGCCCGCGCCGCGCTCGTACGCCATGCTGGTGCTCGCCAACCTCGCCGGGTGCGGGACGCAGGCCCAGCGCCTGGTGCAGGCGGTCAGCGTGCTCGGGCTCTCCTGCCGCTTACAGGTCGCCGCCCGGCTCGCCAAGGTCGCACAGCCGCTGCCCGCCCTGGAGCGGGCCGTCAAGGCCGGGCTCCTGCGCGAGGCGCACGGGGGGCCCGGCGCGCCGGAGATCTCCTTCCCGCACCCCCTGGTGCACGCGGCGGTCTACCAGGACATCGGCCCCGCCCAGCGCGCGGCCCTGCACACCCGCGCGGCCGCGCTGGTCACCGACGAGTACTCGACGCTGCGCCACCGGGTCCTCGCCGCCACCGGGCCCGACGAGCAGCTCGCCGCCGCCCTCGCCGCCTGCGCGCGCCGCGAGGCGGCCACCGGCCAGTGGGCCGTCGCCGGAACCCATCTGCGGCACGCCTCACGGGTGGCGACCAGCCCCCGGGAGCGGGACCGGCTCGCCGTGGAGTCCGTCGAGGCGCTGCTGCTCGACGGCCGGGTCCAGGAGGCCGCGGAGCTGGCCGCAGGCCTGTCCGAGTCCGCGGACCCGGCGCTGCGCGGCTACGTCCGCGGCTATGTGGCCCGCGTCCAGGGCCGCACCCAGGCGGCGTGGACGCTGCTCGTCGACGCCTGGGAGCAGTGCGACCAGGAGCGCGAGCCCGCGCTCGCGGCGCGCGCGGCCGAACAGCTCAGCTACGCCGCCGTCATGTGCGGCCAGGCCGCGTCCGCCGCGCGGTGGGCCGAGCGCGCCCAGCGCCTGTCCACCGCGCAGGGGCCGAGCCGGATGCTGCGCTTCAACCACCTCATCGCGCTCGGCCTGAGCGGCCGCGCGAAGGACGGCATCGCGCTCGCCGCGGACCTGCCGGACCCGATGATCGTGCCGCTCAAGAGCATCGACCTGCTGCTCGCGCGGGGCGAGCTGCGGCTGTGGTCGGACGATCTGCACGGGGCGCGCCACGACCTGCGCGGCGCCGTCGCCAACTGCCGTGCGACGACGGTCCCGCTGCGGCTGCTGTCCACCTCGGCGCTCGCCCAGACCCTGTACCGGCTCGGCGAGTGGGACGAGGCGCTGATCCACGCGGAGTCCGCGGCGTCCATCGCCGACGACGCCGACCAGTGGTGGCTCAAGCCGGTCACGCACGGCGTCGCCGCGCAGATCCTCGCCGCCCGCGGCGCCTTCGACCGGGCGGCGGAGCACCTGCGCACGGCGGGCGAGGGGCCCGGCGGCGCGGAGACACCCGTGGCGTACGCGTACGGGGTGTGCGCCCAGGGGCACTTCGCGGACGCGCGCGGCGAACCCCAGGCCGTCGTGGCGGCCCTGCGTCCGCTGCTCGACTTCGCCGAGCAGGACGGCGTCAACGAACCCGGTGTCGTGGACTGGCAGCCGCTGCTCGTCGACGCCCTCGTCCAACTCGGGGAGCTCGACGAGGCGGAGGCGGTCCTCGGCCCCTACGAGGAGCTCGCGCGGGCGCGCGGGCGGCACTCGGCGCTCGCCTCGGCCGCGCGGGCGCGCGGCAATCTGCTGGCCGCCCGCCGTGAACCGCAGCGCGCCCAGGCGGCGTACGCGCGGGCGCAGGACCACGCGGCGCAGGCCCCACTGCCGTATCTGCGAGCCCGGGTGGCGCTCGACCACGGCGCGTTCCTGCGCCGCATCGGCCGCAGGTCCCTGGCCATCGCCCAGCTCCAGGCGGCGCACACGGCGATGACGGGGCTCGGGGCGCTGCCCTACCGGGCCCGGTGCGTACGGGAGCTCAGCGCCTGCGGGCGGGCGGCACCCCCGCTCGCGGCCGACGAGCGCGCGCACGGCGGCGTCGGCGACGACCTCGACGGGGCGCTCACCCCGCAGGAGCTCGCGGTGGCGCGGCTCGCCGCGCAGGGCCTCACCAACCGGCAGATCGCCACCGCCCTCGCGCTGAGCGTCAAGACCATCGAGTACCACCTGGGCCATACGTACGCCAAGCTCGGCATCACCTCGCGGATCGGCCTGGTCCAGCGGCTCGGCCCCCAGGAGCCGTCGTCGCCCTCGGCGGGCTGACGGGCCGCGCCACGGCCCCCTCAGGGGCACACCGGGGTAAACCCCGGCACGCTCCCGGAGGCGCACGGCCGCCCCGGCCCGTACGTTCGTGCCGGACGGCAGGGCGTCGGCGGGACCCCTGGAGGTGGCTCGATGGCTTCGTTCACGTGCGCGGCGGCCGGTGACGAACGGCCCGCGCTGCGACTGCGACTGCTCGGCGGTTTTCTCCTCACCCGTGAGGGCCCGGCGAGCGGCGAGACCCGGGGGACCGACCGTGACCGCGCGTGCTGTTGCGGCTGGGGCGGCGACCCGGTGGAGGTGCCCGCCAGCGGGCAGCAGGTCCTCGCCCGGCTCGCGCTGTGCGGCACGGCCACGCGCTCGGCGCTCGCGGGGATGCTGTGGCCGGACGCCACCGAGGCGCGGGCCCGCGCCAGTCTGCGGACCGCCATGTGGCGCCTGAACGGGGCGGGTTCGGCCCTCTCGGACGCGCGCGGCGGCGCCCTGGCGCTCAGCCGCAAGGTGCGCGTCGACGTCCAGGACTTCACGGCGGCCGCGCGCCAGGTCCTCGCGGGGGCGCCGGTGCGGCTGCGTTCGGCGTACGACGTCCTGCTCTGCGGCGGCGAGTTGCTGCCCGGCTGGCAGCAGGACTGGGTGGCCTTCGAGCGGGAGCGGCTGCACCAGTTGCGGCTGCACGCCCTGGAGGCCGTGTCGGCGCGGCTCGTGGCGATGCGCGCCTACGGACCGGCCCTGGAGGCGGCCCTGGAGAGCACCCGCATCGACCCGCTGCGGGAGAGCGCCCACCGCGCGGTGGTCTCCGTGCACCTCGCGGAGCACAACCTGACCGAGGCCGTACGGCAGTACGAGAGGTTCCGCGGGCTGCTGCGCGGGGAGCTCGGCGTCGAGCCGTCCGGGCAGTTCTCGGAGATGCTGCGGCACGCGACGGTGTGACGCGGCGGTGACGCCCGCGCGTCAGGATGGACCTGCCTCGTCCAGGATGCGGGGAGAAGGGGGAACTCCCCTGGTTGAGCGACGCGTCGGCCGGCAGGCCGCCGCTTTGGTCCGCTCACGCCCTGGACGGGGCTTTCCCCCGCCCGGGGACCCAGCCCGAGGACCCAGCGGGCACGGGCCGGGCATCCATCGGGCATCCTTCGGACATCCCCAGGGGCTTCGGAAGGGGCTTCGGACTCGCGGGAGGCACGCGGAGGGCACGCGGAAGGCGTGCGGAGGGGCTGAACCACCCCCCGCGTGGCTCAGCCCCCGCTCCCCCGGCGCCCGCCGCACCGGCGGGCACGTCCCTCATCCGGCCCCGGTCTCCCGCAGCCCCTCGATCGCCCGCTCCACGGGCCGGTGCGGCAGGCCCGTCCTGCGGCACAGCTCGTCCCGGGGCACGCTGTGCAGCACGTCGGCCACGGCCCGGCCCTCCAGGTCCGCGATCTCCTGGACGTAGGCCTGGACGCGGCTGACGGCGTCGGACGCCAGCGGCCGGGCGCCGCCCACGCCGCGCGGCACGGGTCCGCCGCGGGCCGCGAAGGCGCCGGGCCAGCGCTCCTGCTCCAGCCAGGTCGTCCACACCCCGCGCCCCACCAGGTGCTCGGCGACGCCCTCCGCCACGGAGCCGTCCTCGATCACTCCGGGGTCGGCCCCGTCCGCCTCGATGAGCAGGCGGCAGGAGGCCGCCAGCATGGGCGGCGACGCGACCCGCGCGGGCGGCCCGTCGGTCAGGGTGCACAGGGCGGCGACGTCCGGGTGTCCCGGCAGGTGCGGGGTGAGCCGCCGCACCACCTCGTCGAGCCGCCGCAGATCGGGCCTGTGGTCGAGCAGCATCGCGTGCGCGCCCACGACGCCGAGGAACGGGTCGGCGCGCCGCGAGTCCAGCATCGGCAGGAGCTGCTGGTCCGAGATGAGGTCGATGCCCTGGCGCAGCCCGGAGAGCGCCGCCTCGCGGGCGAGGTTCAGCTCCTCGTCGAGGGGGCTCCAGCCGCCGCCGAGCGGCGCCATCTCCACGGAGGCGTGCTGGGGCTGGGCGCCGCGCGGGCCGTTGCTGACGAAGACGAGCGTGGTCCAGCCCTCGGACACCCACAGCGCCTGGGCCAGCGGCAGGCCCTCGCCGGAGGGCCTGCGCAGCCGCAGCCGGTAGCCGCCGGGCGCCAGCGGGCCGCTCCACGCCGACCAGCCCTGCTGCTCGTCGACGCGCCAGCCGACCTCGCCGCCGTCCACGGCCGCGCCGCTCTCCGCGGCGATCTGCAGGGCGTACGGGTCGAGCCGCCAGCCGCGGCGCAGATTGCGCAGCAGCACCATCAGGCTGGGCGCGCCCGTCCCGTGCGTGGACTCCCGGCTCCAGCGCTCCGCGGCGGCCCGGTGCTCGTCGTGGGTGGTGGCGGTCCGCCGCACGGGTGCCGGGGCCGGGACCCGGGGCAGCGGCAGGCGCTCCGTGAACGCCTCCTCGCCGACCTCGACGAACCGGGTGGCGACGGCGCCCGCGAAGCGCTGCTCGATGCGGTAGATGCCGGGCGTCACGGTCGTCTCGATGGTGCCGACGCCGGAGGCGACCTCGCGGAGCGTCTCGTCGGTGACGGTGACAAGGACGGACGGGGTGCCGGGGATGACGACGAACGGCACCTCGGGGCGGGCCTGTTCAGAACTGGACACCGTGGCCACCTCCGGTGACGACCTCGAAGAATCCGCCGTCCCTGAAGTCCGGCGCGACCGGGCTCTCCGGCACGACCTTGTACAGGCCCGGCACGAGCGGCTCGACGTGGTCGGCGCCGCCGGTCCCGTCGACGTACAGCCTGCGCGGCGGCGTGACGTCGCGGCCGCGCAGCTCCACCCAGCCGTGGAAGCCCGCGGGGAAGCGCAGCGTCACCGGGTAGGAGCCGACGCCCCGCAGCCCTTCGGCGAAGACGATGGGCGTGCTGGTCTCCCGCAGGAACCGGGCCTCCTGCGGGACGAGCTGCCGCGCGGTGCGGTCCCGCACGTGGCGGCGCACGTAGTCGCTGAGGCTGTCGGAGGTGACCTTGCCCTCGGAGGTGACCGTGCCGCCACCCGCTCCGCGCAGGCCCTCGATCAGGGCGCTGGTGAAGTGCCCGCGGGCCTGGTTCGGGTCGGGCGTCTGCTGTTCGTAGGCCGGGTCGCCGAGCGACGTCGCGTAGCCGACGAGGCACTCGACCTTGTCGGGCGCCTCGGTGGTGTCCGTGAACGGCGGGCCGAAGGCGGCGACGCCGCCGAAGCGGGTGCGGCAGCAGTCGGCGAAGATGACGATCTCGTGGAACGGCGACGCCGACTCGTACCACGACAGGTAGGGGCCTACGGCGATGTGGTTGCCGAGCAGGTCGATCGCGGCGTTGGCCATGAGCAGCGCGGCGTCGCCGCCGAACGGGGCGATGCCGTGCCCGGCGAGGAACAGGTACAGCCGCGTGTCGGCCCAGTTGCCGCCCTCGTCGACGGCCTGCCGGACCGCGCGGTGGGCCAGGTACAGGGCTCGGTTGACGCTCTCGCGGGTCGGCACCGCGGTCATCACGTCGGCCTCGCGCTCGTCGCGCTCGGTGGCCGTGACCAGGGCGACGTTGTCCTCCGGTACGTTGCCGCCGGCCGGGTCCACGAGCCAGTCGTGGAACCGGCCCGCGTCGCCGCGGGCGCCGCGCAGGTCGCTGATCGCCGGATAGCGGTTGATTCCGACGACCACGGCGTGGTGCAGGTCGTTCATCGAGTCTTCCCCCTGATGGAACTCCTGGTGGAGCCCCTGGATGGAACTCCTGGTGGAGCCCCTGATGGAGCCGTCCCCCGGCCGTCAGTCGGCGAGCATCCGGGCCAGGCTGGCCAGGACCTCCGGGTCGTCGTCGAATCCGGCGTGGCTGCGGGCGCCGGAGGTGAGTCCCGGGCCGCCGTCCACCGGCGACCACACGGTGCGGGTGACGTCCGCGCGCAGGAAGGTCCGCAGGTCCCGCGCGTCCACGCCGCCGGTGTCGCCCTCGGCGGTGAACCAGCGCTGGAGGCCCGCGAGCGGTGACACGGCGCTCTCCCCCTCGGGCCCGCGCTCCAGGACGCCGGAGACGAAGTACAGCAGGGAGCGCGGATACAGGAAGGGCACCAGCTGGTCCGCGCGTTCGGCCGCGTCGGTCAGGGTGAACATCCGCAGCCGGTCGAAGAGTTCGGCGCGGCGGCGCACCACGTCGGCCAGCTGGCCGACGGTGCAGGCGGGCGCGAGGAGGACGACGTCGTGGACGCGGAAGTCCTCGGGCAGCGGGTCGTCGGCGTCGGCGCGCCTGCGGGCGAGCTCGGTGAGGAGGTTGCCGATGAAGACGGCGCCCGCGCTGTGCCCGACCAGGGTCACCCGGGGCCTGCTCCCGGAGGCGAGCAACTGGCCGAAGCGGTCGAGGAAGTAGCGTCCGGCGCGGATGCCGTCCGCGGTGTCCGGGGCGTCGGCCGCGAAGGTGTCCGCGGTCTGCCGCTTCATCGCGTCCCACACGGCCGCGCCGACGTTGGCGAGGTAGAACTCGCGGAGTATCTCCTCGACGACGGTCGGGTACAGGCCGTGGTCGGTGTGGTGCCGGAAGCGGGCGACGACGGCGGAGACGACGCGCACCGTCTTGCGCACCAGGAGCGCGGAGGTGACCACGGCCCTGCGGTTCTCCGCGTCGGCGGTCTCCGCCGCGAGCTCGGCCACGGTGTCCGGGGACATGAGGGTGGCGACCGCCGCGCGCCCCCCGTCGATGTCGCGCGCGGCGGTCGTCGCGGGAGCCGAGCGCAGGACGGAGCCCACGATCTCCCGGTTGCGCTCGGCGAGTTCGGTGTCCGCCGCGAGGTCGGCGGTGATGCGCACGCGCTCGGCCTCGCTGAGCGCGGGGACCTCGGTGGGCGGCGTGAGGCGTGCGTACGGCTCCTGTCCCGTGCGCAGCAGGGCGAGTTCGCGGGCCACGGCCCGGGTCGACGGGACGGTGAAGCCGCCGAGCGCACGGCTGCCCGGCTGCTGGAAGACGACGCCGGAGGCGAAGCGCACGACCCGGTTCAGGAGGGTCTGGAAGACGCCTTCGCTGAGGATCTGCGGCAGGTTGCCGCGCAGCACCTCCAGGAGGCCGCTGCTCCACACGAAGAACACCGGCTCGGCGCCCGCGGCCTCGTACACCGGGGCGAGCCGTTCGGCCGTCACGAAGCCCAGCGTGTCGTCGACGAGTCCGCCGTGGAAGTGCAGGACGACGCGCTGCCGGTCCTTCAGGCGGGCGACGAGCGCGTCGATGTCGTCGGTGGTGGTCGAGGCGAGCAGCCCGCTCGTCCCGCTGTGGACGCAGTTCCTGCGGGATGGGTGCATCGCGCAATCCTCCGGCCCGCCCGAAGCTCACCGCAGCCGTCTGCGGCGCCCCTCAGCTTCCGGCGACTGTCACCGTAGGCCGCCGCCGGGCGGCCCGGCATCGGGGACGGGCCCAGGGATTACCCCGGGGTGTTCGGCGGCGTCCGGTGCCGGGCCCTCAGAGTCCGGCCCGGGCGGTGGGTTCCCGCCCGTCCTGGGCCTGTTGGGCGCGGTCCACGATCATCCGGGCGAGGGCGGTGAGGGTCCCGGGGTCCAGGGAGTCGTCGCCGGTGCGGTAGGTGGTCCAGGTGACGACCGTGCCCACGCGCGCGCCCGCCTCGGCGCTCGCGGAGTTCACGATCTCCTTGCGGTACGCGGCGCTCTCGTCGCCCAGCGGCTGGATCGACAGGGAGTCGAGCGCGTCGGTGTTCCGGTCCTTGTCCGCACGCAGGTCCTTGAACCGCGCGGCCGCGTGGTCCGCGGTGTCGTACGCCTCGACGTGGAAGAAGACCCCCGCGAGCGGGCTCTCCTTCTCGTGCCGCACGGTGGCGGTGTACAAGGCGCCCTCGCAGCCGCTCCCGCAGTCCGGGGCACCCTTGCGGACGTCGGCGGCCTGGGTGGTCTGCCAACCCTGTGCGACGCTCGCGGAGTCCGGCAGGACCGCCCGGACCTCGGGCTCCTGCCGCAGCGCGGTCACCCGGCCGCTCCCGGAGCCCCCGCCGTCCCCGTCGTCCGTGAGGCTGTTCAGGACGCTGCGGAAGCCGAGGACGAGCAGCACGGCCAGGACGACACCGATGCCGGTCAGCGCGATCAACACGCCGCGCGTGCGGGGCAGTTCGACGGGTCCGATGACGACCGTGCTGCGGTTGGCGTTGCCGCCGATGGTGATCTGCTGGTGGACGGCCGGCGGGGCGGCGGGCGGGGGCGGCACGTCCGGCGCGAGGGCGGCCCGGAGCCTGCGCGCGAGCTCCGGGTCCTCCTCGAGGAGGGCGGTCAGCCGGGCGGTGACGTCGTCGGCCGCTCCGTCGGGCGCGGGTTCGGCGTCGAGCCTGCGCAGGGCGCCGCGCCCCTCCTCGGACCGCTCGAGGCGGCCCCGGACCAGTTCTCTGACCTCGTCGACCACCGCGGTTCCCGCACCGGAGGCGACCCCCGTCGTCATGGCGGTGACGGCCATGCTCGCCAGCTCTGCTAAGGACATGCGCACAGTTTGGCGCGTGCATGCAGACACTGTCAGGGGCCGGGACCAGGCCGGTCCCCGACCGCTACTTCATCCACTCCGCCTCGTACGCCGCGTACGTCCCGTCGTGGGTCGCCAGGTGCACGAACTGGTCGACGTACTCCTTGAACTCCTCGTCCCCGCGGGGGAGCGCGTAGGCCTTCTCGGCGAAGGTGAAGGGCTTGTCCGGGTGGAGCGAGCACAGTTCGGGGTGGAGCTTCGCCTGGTAGCGGGTCTCGCTCGCGTCCGTCATCATCACGTCCGCGCGGCCGTCGACGATCTCCTGGAAGATCGTGGTGTTGTCCGGGTGGACGGTGAGGGTGGCCCGCTTGATGTGGGCGCGGGCGAACTGCTCGTTCGTACCGCCGGGGTTGACGACGACCCGGGTGCCGGGCCGGTCGATCTGGTCGAGCGTGGCGTACTTGTCCTTGTCCGCGCAGCGCGCGATCGGGGTCTTGCCGTCCTCGCGGGTCGGCTCGCTGAAGTACGCCTTGCGGGCGCGCGGCAGGGTGACGGAGATGCCGCCCATGGCGATGTCGCAGCGGCGCGCGGCCACGTCGTCGACGATCTCCTTCCAGGTGGTGGCGGTGAACTTGGGCTTCGCGTCGAGGGACGCGGCCAGGTCGCGGGCCATGTCGATGTCGATGCCGCGGTAGCCGCCGTCGCCCTCGCGGTGCGTGAAGGGGCGGTAGTCGCCGGTCGTGCACACGCGCAGCACGCCCCGCTTCGGCACGGAGTCGAGGAGGCGCCCCTTCTCCCGGCCCTTGTCCCGGCCCTGGCCGTGCCCGGTGTCGTGGCCGCCCGGCGCGGCGGGCGCGGCCGCCGTCACGGCGAGCAGACAGACCAGGGCGGACAGGGTGGCGGCACGCTTCATGGCGGACGGTTCCTCTCTCGTACGGGGCGACGCTCAAGGTTCTCAGGGTGCTCTGGGTGCTCTGGATTCTCAGGGGGCAAGTGGCGGCAGCGTGGCCGCCGTCAGGTCGGGGCCCGCGCCGTCCTCGTACGCGTCCTCGTCGAAGGGGTACAGGGGCCGCTCGACGCGGTGGTGGCCGAGCCGTTCGAGGTCCTGGTCGACGCCGCCGGGGGTGAGGGCGAGGAGCCAGTCGGCGGCCATGTCGTACAGCTCCGGCTCCAGGTAGCCGATCTTCACGACGACCAGGTCGTAGGTCCTCGGGTCGATCCCGAGGCCGCCCTCGGCAGGGCCGAGGAAGTCGGCGAGGGTGTGGAAGGGCTTGCGGCGTGCGACGAGGATCAGCGTGAGCCCGCCGACGCGGACCGCCGCCATGTCGACGCCGCGGTCGTAGGCGCCGCCCTCGGCCCGGTCCTTCTGGTCGGTCGCGCGCTGCAACGCCTCGACGGTGCCGGTGAGTTCGTACGGTCCGCCGTGGCCCGTGTCGACCTTTCCGCCCACGGACAGCGTCACCTCGGCGCCGACGCCCGCCGCGAAGCACTCGGCGACGGCGACGGGGTCGGTGATGCCGGGGTGCACGGCGGTGACGCGCCCGGAGCGGATCGCGTCATGGGCCAGGAGCCGGGCCAGCATGTACGCGAGGTCGCCCGCGCCGCCCGCAGTGGGGTTGTCACCGGAGTCGCTGATGAAGAAGGGCCGCCTGGCGGAGGCCACCGCCTTCTCGACGCACTCGTCGGCGCTGCCGGTCGGCCCGACGAAGACGAAGTCGCGGCGCGCCGCCCAGTAGCGGCGCGCGAGCCCCTCGGCCTCGGCGGCGGCCCGCCCCGCGTCGTCGCCGGTGACCACGACGGCGGCCCGGCAGCGCGGCTCGTCGGCCCAGGCATAGCCCACCCACAGCGCGGCGTCGAGGATGCCGGGCAGCTTCTCGATGTCGGCGAGCGAGGCGTACAGGGACTTGGCGGGCTCCATGCGCGTGCTGGTCTTCTCGCCCGGAAGGAGCACCGGCACCTGCACCCACGCCCGGTGCGGCCGCCTGCCCTCGCGCAGGCAGCGCACCAGGTTGCGGGCGGCGCGCTCGCGGGTCTCCCAGGCGTCCTCGTGCGGGGCCAGGCGGTGCGCGGTGAGCAGGTCGACGGGGTCGGCGAAGCGCCGCGAGACGTTGCCGTGCAGGTCCATGGCGGCGGAGATCATGGGGCGGCCGGTGCCGTCCGGGGTGCCCACGAAGTCGAGGGCCGCGCGCACCGCCTCGGTCAGGTCGGCCTCGGCGTCGGTGAGGCCGACGACGCTCATGGCACCGTGGATGTCGTACACGAGGCCGTCGAGCGGGCCAGCACGGCGGACGCGGGTGACGAGTTCGTCCTTGAGGGTCAGATACGACGCGGCTTCCACGGGGCCGCCGGGCAGGGACGTGGCGTGCAGGAGCGGCACCCACTCGACGGGGCCGCCGAGGCGGGCGAGGTCGCTGTCCGGGCGGGTCCAGGCGTAGCGGTCGAGCAGCTCCTGGCCTCGGGTCTGGCGGAAGTCGTCGGTGGTGGAGCGGTGCGGGCAGAACGTGGAGGCCTCGATGCCGATGCCGCCGATGCCGATGCGCAGCGGGCGGCCGGTGACGGACTCGGTCCTTGTCATGTGCGGGCGCTCTCTTCCTGACGGGGGGCGGACCGCTCGCGCGGGGCGGCGCCGGGCTCCTGGGCGGGCGCGGTCGGCAGCTCGGTGCGCAGGGCGGTGAGGCCCGCGCCGAGCAGCCCCGCGTCCGGTCCTGTCACCGTGGTGGTGATCTCCAAATCCGCCGTGGCGAGCGGCAGACAGCGTTCGTAGAGGACCCCGCGCACGGCGGCGACCAGCGGCTCGGCGGTGGCGAGCACGCCGCCGAGGGCCACGGCCTGCGGGTTGAAGAAGTTCACGACGACGGACAGGACCGTGCCGATGTGGCGGCCCGCGGTGCGCACCAGGGTGGTGGCCCGGGGGTCGCCGTCGGCGACGAGCCTCAGGAGTTCGCTGGTGGACGCCACCTCGACGCCCTGCGCGGCGAGTTCGCGGATCAGCGCGGCGCCGCTGGCGACGGTCTCCAGGCAGCCGATGTTGCCGCAGCTGCACGGGCGCTCGCCCGCCGCCTCGACGCGGACGTGGCTGATGTCCCCGGCCGCGCCGCCCGCGCCGTCGTGCGGGCGGCCCGCCGCGATGACGCCGCTGCCGATGCCGCGGCCCGCCTTGACCACGACGAGGTGGTCGAGCGCGGGCCGGGCCACGCGGTGCTCGCCGACGGCCATCATCGTGGCGTCGTTCTCGACGGTCACGGGCAGGCCGAGGCGTTCGGCGAGCACCTCGCGCAGCGGGAAGCGGTGCCAGCCGGGCATCCGTGAGGGGCTGAGAACACAGCCCTCGCCCGGCCGGACGGGGCCGGGGAAGGCGACGCCGAGGGCGCGCACGGCACGGCCCGCCGCGCGCTCGCGGGCGGCGAGGTCGGCCACGCGCTCGCACAGCCAGTCGACGACCGGCTCGGGCCCGGCCGTGATGTCGTGCGGCAGGTCCACGGGGTCGAGGACGCGGCCGCCGAGGTCGACGGCGCCGAGCCGGGCGTGGTGGCTGCCGAGGTCGGCGGCGAGCGCGACCCCGCCCTGGGTGCGCACCCGCAGGAGCCTCGGGCGGCGCCCGCCCCGGGAGGCCCCCTCACCGGACTCGGTGAGCACTCCGGCGGCCACCAGCTCCTGCACGCGCAGCGAGACCGTGGACGGCGCGAGGCCCAGCTCCCGTACGAGAGCGGCCCGTGACGTGGCCGCGCCCGACGACACCAGATGCACGATGTGCTGCGCCGATCCGGGCTCGCCGTGTGCGCCGCTTGCCATATCGCCCCCGTACGTTCGGCGAGTTGTTTCGTACACCGACTGAACACTAGGGCGCAACAAAGGAAGTTGACCAGCACTTCGAAGAAACAGCCGCCCCTGTCCGGGCTTTTCGCAGCCTTTGCCGAACGAAGCTCTTGACTTGCTTTTCACCCCGGGCCTAGCGTGCGGCCCTCCCACCGCTCACACGTGCGGATCCGGTCCCGGCAGCTCCTGGAGGCCCCGAACGATGCGTGCACTCAAGGCGGCCGTGGCCGCGGGCCTGACGCTCGCGGCCCTCACCGGCTGCACCCGCGACGGCGCCCGCGTCGACATGGGCCCGACCGGCGGCACCCCGGTCGAGGGCGGCACCGCGACGATGGCCCTGCCCCCGGCCGCGACGCCCAACTGGATCTTCCCGATCGGCGCGCCCGGCTACGGCGCCTCGTACAACTACGGCATCCAGAGCCTGCTCTTCATGCCGGTGTACGAGGCCGTGCAGGACCGGCGCAAGGGCGAACTGACCACGCACGGGCCGAGCACCCTGGGCCTGGAACCGACGTACAGCGACGGCAACAGGACCGTCACCGTGCCGCTGCGCAAGGGCGTGAAGTGGTCCGACGGCACGCCGGTGACGGCCCGCGACCTGGAGTTCTGGTTCCACCTCGTCCGAGCCAACAAGGCCTCCTGGGGCAACTACTCGGTCGGCACGATGCCCGACAACGTCAAGCGGTTCGAGACGCTCGACCAGCACACCGTGCGGCTGCGCCTGAGCCGCGCCTACAACCCGGACTGGTTCACCGCCAACCAGCTCACGCTGATGCGGGCGCTGCCCCAGCACGCCTGGAGCGCCACCACCGACGGCGGCACCATCGGCGACTTCGACCGGACGGCCAAGGGCGCCAAGGCGGTCTTCGCCCGGCTCACCCGGCACGCCAAGCGCCTCGGCACCTACGGCAGCGACCCGCTGTGGAAGACCGTCAACGGGCCCTGGCGGCTCGCGGGCTGGCGCGACAACGGCCAGGTCACCCTCGTGCCGAACGAGAAGTTCACCGGCCCGCGGTCCCAGCGGCCGCACCTGGACAAGGTGGTCTTCAAGCCCTTCACCACCGCCGACTCCGAGTACAACGTGCTGCGCTCCGGAGGCGTCGACTACGGCTACATCCCGCCCTCGGTGATGGCGCAGAAGGAGAAGTTCGAGGACCGGGGCTACCGCGTCGACCCCTGGGAGGGCTGGGCGGCCACGTACATCGTCTACAACTTCAACTCCACGCACGCGGGCCCGCTGCTGCGCCAGCTCTACGTGCGCCAGGCCATGCAGCACCTGGTCGACCAGAGGGCGATGAGCGAGGTCATCTGGCAGGGCAGCGCCACCCCGACGCTCGGCCCGGTGCCGGTGACGCCGAAGAGCCAGTACCTCTCGCCCGCCATGGAGCGCAACCGGTACCCGTTCTCCGTGGCCAAGGCCAAGGCACTCCTCGAGGCCCACGGCTGGCGCGCGGACGGCGGCACCGCGCGCTGCGCGCGCCCCGGCACGGGCCCCGAAGCGTGCGGCGCGGGCATCGCGAAAGGCGCGCCCCTGAAGCTGACGCTCCTGTCCCAGTCCGGCTCCACCGAGACGACGAACATGATGCAGGAGCTCAAGTCGTCCCTGTCCAAGGCGGGCATCGAGCTGACGGTGCGCCAGCAGCCGCTCAACTCCGTCCTCGGCAACTCCGTTCCGTGCACGGCGAAGGACCCCGGCTGCGACTGGGACATGTCCTTCTTCGGCACGGCGGGCAGCTGGTACTACCCGCTCAACCCCAGCGGCGAGCAGCTGTTCTCCACGGGGGCGTCCGCCAACTTCGGCAACTACAGCGACGAGCGGGCCGACCGCGTCATCCGCGCCGTGCAGTACGCGCCGGACATGAAGGCCGTGCACGCCTACGGCGAGTACCTCGCCGAGCAACTCCCCGTCATGTGGATGCCCAACCCCGCGTACCAGGTGTCGGTGATCCGCAACGACCTGCGGGGCGTCGAGCAGAACCCGACGGTCACGTTCGCGCCGCAGGACTGGTACTACGTCAAGAAGAAGGAGGCCGACCAGTGACCGGCTTTCTGCTCAAGCGCTTCCTCCAGGCGCTCGTCGTGCTCTTCCTGGTGTCGGTCATCGTGTTCGTGCTCCTTCACCAGCTGCCCGGCGGCCCCGCACGCGCCATCCTCGGCCCCAAGGGCACGCCCCAGCAGATCCAGGACTTCAACCACCAGCAGGGCTACGACCGTTCGCTGCCCACGCAGTACGGCATGTACCTCAAGCGCCTGCTCACCGGCGACCTGGGCGACTCCTACAAGCTCAACTCGCCCGTCCTCGACCTGCTGAGGCAGCGGCTGCCCAAGACGCTGCTCCTGACGGTCCTCGCCACCGCGCTGGCCGTCGTCATCGCGATCCCGCTGGGCCTGCTCCAGGCGGTGCGGCGCGGCAAGGCGTCCGACTACGCGCTCACCGCTCTGGCGTTCCTGCTGTACGCCACGCCCGTGTTCTTCCTCGGCCTCGTCATGATCATCGTGTTCACGCAGGTCCTGCCGGTCCTCCCGGCGGAGGCGCCGCAGGGCGAGTCGGTCGGCGACCTGCTCGGGGACGTCACCGGACTCGTGCTCCCGGTGGTGACGATGGCGTTCGGCATCGTGGCGATGTTCAGCCGCTACATGCGCTCGGCGGTCCTCGACCACCTCAGCGAGGACTACGTCCGCACGGCCATGGCCAAGGGGCAGTCGAGCCGCCGCGTGCTCGTCCGGCACGTCCTGCGCAACGCGCTGATCCCGCTGGCCACCCTCCTCGGCCTGTATCTGCCGACGCTGTTCAGCGGCGCCCTCGTCGTCGAGTCGATGTTCAACTACCCGGGCATGGGGCTGCTGTTCTGGAACGCCGCCCAGGGCTCGGACTTCCCCGTGCTGCTCGGCGTGACGCTCGTCGTCGGCATCGCCACCGTCGTCGGCTCCCTGCTCACCGACGTCCTGTACGCCGTCCTCGACCCCCGGATTCGGAGCGTGGCATGACCACCACGACGGCCCCGGTCCCGGCTCCCGGTACCGCTCCGGGCAACGAGGACGCCGCGCTCGCGACGCCCTCGCTCGCCCGCCGCACCCTGCGCGTCTTCACCGGCAACAAGCTCGCCCTGACGGGCGTGGTCCTCCTGGCCCTGCTCCTCGCTTTCAGCTACCTCGGCCCGCTCCTGTACGACACCGAGCAGGTCCACACCGACCTGTCGCAGGCCAACCTCTCCCCCGGCACCGACGGGCACCTGCTCGGCACCACCGACCTGGGCTACGACATGGTGGGACGGCTGATGGTGGCCGGGCGGACCTCGCTGGAGATCGGCCTCGCGGCGGGGCTCCTCGCGACGCTCCTCGGGACCGTGTACGGGGCGGTGTCCGGCTACTTCGGCGGCTGGGTGGACGCCGCCCTGATGCGGATCACGGACGCGGCGCTCGCCATCCCCGCGATGTTCCTGCTCGTCGTGGTCGCCGCGATCATCACGCCGAGCAAGGGCGTGCTCGTCCTCATCATCGCCGCCGTCGCCTGGCTGTCCCCGGCCCGCCTGGTGCGCGGCGAGGCGCTTTCGCTGCGCGATCGGGAGTACGTCCAGGCCATGCGGATGATGGGCGGCGGTGGCGCGCGGGCGGTCGTCAAGCACATCGTGCCGAACGCGGTCGGCACCGTCATCGTCAACTGCACGTTCCAGATCGCCGACGCCATCCTCTACGTCAGCTATCTGGCGTTCCTCGGTCTGAGCATCCCGCCGCCGTCGGCCGACTGGGGCTCGATGCTGTCCGCCGGGATCACGTACACGCAGAACGGCTACTGGTGGCTGATCTTCCCGCCGGGCATCGCGATCGTGCTGGTCGTCGCCGCGTTCAACTTCATCGGTGACGGGCTGCGGGACGCCTTCGACGTACGGCTGCGGAAGTAGGGACGAAGCGACATGGCTCACGACACCTCCGCGCCTCGGTCCACGGCCGAGCCGCTGCTGCGCATCGAGGACCTGTGCGTCGACATCGAGGCGCGCGACCGCACCGTGCACGCCCTCGACGGCGTCTCGCTCGACCTCGCGCCCGGCGAATCCCTGGGCATCGTCGGGGAGTCGGGCTGCGGGAAGACCATGACCGCGCTGAGCGTCGTCGGGCTGCTGCCGCCCGGTGGCCGCGTCACCGGCGGGCGCGTCCTGTTCGCGGGCCGGGACCTGGCGGCCGCGCCCGCGCCGGTGCTCCAGGACGTACGCGGGGACAGCATCGGGATGATCTTCCAGGACCCGCTGACCTCGCTCAACCCCACGATGACGATCGGCGCGCAGGTCGCCGAGCCGCTGCTCCTGCACCGCCCGGGCATCGGCCGCAGGCAGGCCTGGACACGCGCCGAGGAGATGCTGGGCCTCGTCGGCATGCCCCAGCCGTCGGAGCGCATGAAGGCCTATCCCCACCAGCTGTCCGGCGGCATGCGCCAGCGCGTGGCGATCGCCATGGCCCTGGTGTGCGAGCCCCGGCTGCTGATCGCCGACGAGCCGACGACGGCGCTCGACGTGACCACACAGGCCCAGATCCTGGAGCTGGTCGACGACCTGCGGCGCACGCTCGGCATGGCGATGATCCTCGTCACCCACGACCTGGGCGTCATCGCGAGCCGCGTGGACCGCGTCGCGGTGATGTACGCGGGCCAGGTCGCCGAACAGTCCGACGTACGGGGCCTGTTCGCGCGTCCGCGCCACCGCTACACCGAGGCGCTGTTCGCGGCCCTGCCCGAGCGCGCCGCGGGCAGCGGCACGCGGCTGCACACCATCCCCGGCCTGCCGCCGAGCCTGACGACCCGGCCGCGGGGCTGCCGGTTCGCGCCGCGCTGCGCCTTCGCGACGGACCTGTGCCACACCCGCGCACCGGAGCCGGTGGACGACGAACTCCAGGGCCTTGAGCACCGGTTCGCCTGCTTCCACCCCGTACCGTACGACGAGGAGGCGCCCGCGACGGAACTCCTCCCACCGCCCCCGGCCGTGGCCGTGGAGCCGGGGGGCGTCCTCCTCGAACTCGACGCACTCACCAAGGAGTTCCCGCTGCCCGGGGGCCCGTTCGCCCGGCGCCGGGGCACGCTCAGCGCGGTCGGCGGCGTCTGCCTGACCGTCCGCAGGGGCGAGACGTACGGCGTGGTCGGCGAGTCCGGGTGCGGCAAGACGACGCTCGGCCGGATCGTCGCGGGCCTGGAGGAGCCGACGGCGGGCACGGTCCGCTTCGACGGCCGGGACCTCGCCGCCCTGTCCCGCGCCGA
The DNA here is from genome assembly GCF_044544845.1 of Streptomyces sp. NPDC053474. Lineage (NCBI taxonomy): Bacteria > Bacillati > Actinomycetota > Actinomycetes > Kitasatosporales > Streptomycetaceae > Streptomyces > Streptomyces sp. NPDC053474. Next base: position 322,392 of record NZ_JBITXV010000006.1, on the reverse strand, counting down.
GCGGCGCGCGCACCGGCGCCGCGTCCAGCTGATGTTCCAGGACTCCACGGCCGCGATGGACCCGCGCATGCGCGTCGGCGAGATCCTGCGCGAGCCGCTCGTCATCCAGCGCGTCGGCGGCCGCGCCGACCGGGAGGAGCTGGTGGGCGCGCTCCTCGACGCGGTCGGCCTGCCGCGCGGCGCCGTGCACCGCTACCCGCACGAGTTCTCCGGCGGCCAGCGCCAGCGCCTCGGCCTCGCCCGGGCGCTCACGCTCTCCCCCGACCTGGTCGTCGCCGACGAGCCGGTCTCGGCCCTCGACGTCTCCGTGCAGGCGCAGATCCTCAACCTGATGCGGGACCTCCAGCACGAGCGCGGCCTGACGTACCTGTTCATCTCCCACGACCTGGCGGTGATCCGCCACCTCGCCGACACCGTCGGCGTCATGTACCTGGGCAAGCTGGTGGAGTCGGGGCCCGCTCAGCGCGTGTACGCCCACCCCTTGCACCCCTACACCCGCGGCCTGCTCGACACCGTCGACGTCCCTGGTCCGGGGGCCGCCACGGCCGCGCGCTCCCCGCTGACCGGCGAGACCCCGTCGGCGGCGAAGCCCCCGTCCGGCTGCCGCTTCCGCACCCGCTGCCCGCTCGCCCAGGACGTCTGTGCGACCACGGAGCCGCCGGTCACCACGCCGAACGGCGCGGGCCATCAGGTCGCCTGTCACTTCCCTCTGACCGCTCCTCGGCTAGCGTCGACCGTATGAACGAAGCAGTGAGTACGGGGGCGGGTGCGGGGGGCGGTCCGACGAGCCTGGCGGCGGCCCTCGCGCGCGGCCCGCTGGTGCTCGACGGTGGCCTGTCCAACCAGCTGGCCGCCGCCGGGCACGACCTGTCCGACGACCTGTGGTCGGCGCGGCTGCTCGCCGAGCGCCCGGACGCGGTGCGGGCGGCGCACCGCGCGTACTACGAGGCGGGCGCGGACGTCGTGATCACCGCGAGCTACCAGGCCACCTTCGAGGGCTTCGCGCGGCACGGCATCGACGCCGTCAGCACGGCCGAGCTGCTCCGCCTGAGCGTGACGCTGGCCCGCGAGGCCGCGGCCCTCACCGGCGCGCGCCGCCCGCTGTGGGTCGCCGCGTCGGCGGGGCCCTACGGCGCGATGCTCGCCGACGGCTCGGAGTACCGCGGCGGCTACGGCCTGAGCGTGGCCGACCTGGAGCGCTTCCACCGGCCCCGTCTGGAGGTGCTCGCCGACGCCGCGCCGGACATCTTGGCCCTGGAGACGGTCCCGGACACCGACGAGGCCCGCGCGCTGCTCCGCGCGGCCCGCGGCCTCGGCGTGCCCGCCTGGCTCTCCTACAGCGTCTCCGGCACCCGCACGCGGGCGGGCCAGCCCCTGGCCGAGGCCTTCGCCCTGGCCGCGGACGCCGACGAGGTCCTGGCCGTGGGCGTCAACTGCTGCGACCCGCGTGACGCGGACGCGGCCGTGACCCTGGCCGCCCGCGTCACCGGCAAGCCGGTGGTGGTCTACCCCAACTCCGGCGAGACCTGGGACGCCCGCACCCGCTCCTGGCAGGGCCCCTCCCGCTTCACCGCCGCCCAGGTGTCACGGTGGCGTGAGGCGGGGGCGCGGCTGATCGGCGGCTGCTGCCGGGTGGGCCCGGAGGCGATCGCGGAGGTGGCCGAGAAGCTGCGCGGGCCCGTCGGCGGAGCCGACGCCTGAGGCCGGGCGCCCGACGCGGTACGGAACCGGAAGGACCCGGGAAGAACCGCTCTGACCTGCGCCGACACGCTGTCCAGGGGAGATTGTCAGTGCCCGGGTGCAGACTGAGCCCTACCTGAGACAACGACGTCCGGAAAGGTGCGAGGCATGGCTGACGTCCTGCTCACCATCGGCACCCGCAAAGGCCTCTTCATCGCCCGCCGCTCCGCCGGCACGTGGCGGTTCGACGAGGCGCCGTACTTCAACGCCCAGGCGATCTACGCGATCGCCATCGACACCCGCGCCCCCGCGCCCCGCCTCCTGGTCGGCGGCGACAGCTCCCACTGGGGCCCGTCGGTGTTCCACTCCGACGACCTGGGCCGCACCTGGACCGAGCCGTCGCAGCCCGCGGTGAAGTTCCCCCGGGACACCGGCGCCTCCCTGGAGCGGGTGTGGCAGCTGCACCCGGCCGCCGCGGAGCCCGACGTGGTGTACGCGGGCACGGAGCCCGCCGCGCTGTACCGCTCGGAGGACCGCGGCGAGAGCTTCTCCCTGGTCCGCCCGCTGTGGGAGCATCCGACGCGCTCGCAGTGGCAGCCGGGGGGCGGCGGCGAGGGCCTGCACACCATCCTGACGGACGCCCGCGACAAGGACGCGGTGACGGTCGCGGTGTCAGCGGCGGGCGTCTTCCGCACCCGGGACGGCGGCGCGAGCTGGGACCCGGCGAACTCGGGCGTCTCCGCGGTCTTCCTGCCGGACCCGAACCCGGAGTTCGGCCAGTGCGTCCACAAGGTGACGAAGGACGCCGTCGACCCCGACCGGCTCTATCTGCAGAACCACTGGGGGGTGTACCGCAGCGACGACGCGGGCACCCACTGGACCGACATCGGCGAGGGCCTGCCGTCGGACTTCGGCTTCGCGGCGGTCGCGCACCCGCACCGCGCCGACACCGCGTACGTCTTCCCGATCACCGCCGACGCGGACCGGGTCCCGGCCGACCACCGCTGTCGCGTCTACCGCACCCAGGACGCGGGCAAGAGCTGGGAGCCGCTGAGCGAGGGCCTGCCCCGGGGCGACCACTACGGCACGGTGCTGCGCGACGCCCTGTGCACCGACGGCGCGGACCCGGCGGGCCTGTACTTCGGCAACCGCAACGGCGAGGTGTACGCGTCGGCGGACGACGGCGACACCTGGCAGGAACTCATCACCCATCTGCCGGACGTGCTCTGTGTGCGCGCCGCCGTGCTCGCGTGACGGGGGCTCCCCGCGGCCGGTGAGGCGCGCATACTGGCGCCATGCGCAAGTCCGCGGCGGCGATGGGCAGTTCGGTGTTCCTGGCGCTCGCCCCTGGCACCGTGGCCGTCCTGGTGCCGTGGTGGCTGACGCGGTGGCAGGCCGGTCACTGGTGGCTGCCGGTGCGGGTGCTCGGCGGGGTCGCGCTCGCGGCCGGGGCGGTGGTGCTCGTGCACGCCTTCGCGCGGTTCGTGACCGAGGGCCTCGGCACCCCGGCACCGGTGGCACCGACCGAGCACCTGGTCGTGGGCGGCCTGTACCGGCACGTGCGCAACCCCATGTACGTCGCGGTGGTGACCACCATCGCCGGGCAGGGCCTGCTCCTGGCCCGGCCGGTCCTGCTGGGCTACGCGCTGGTCGCGGGCGCGGTCATGGGCGCCTTCGCCCGGTGGTACGAGGAGCCTGCCCTGCTGCGCGCCCACGGCACCCAGTACGCGCGCTACCGCGAGGCCGTCCCCGGCTGGCTGCCCCGGCCGCGGCCCTGGCGCGGCTGACAGCGACAGCCCTGCCGGGCCCGGCGCCCCGGGGCCCCACGCCCCGGCCCCCGGCGGAGAGGGCGGGCCGTCGGGTGAACGGCCCCGCGTGTACGGCAGTAGAGTGACGCTCCGTGGCACCACGACCCTTGCATGAAATCGTCGAAGCCGGCTGGGCCAAGGCCCTGGAGCCGGTGGCCGAACAGATCGCCTCCATGGGTGACTTCCTGCGCGCCGAGATCAGCGCGGGACGCACCTATCTGCCCTCCGGGGCGAACGTGCTGCGCGCCTTCCAGCAGCCGTTCGACGAGGTGCGCGTCCTGATCGTCGGCCAGGATCCCTATCCCACCCCCGGGCACGCGGTGGGCCTGTCGTTCTCGGTGGCGCCCGACGTCAGACCGCTGCCCGGCAGTCTGATCAACATCTATCGGGAGCTGAGCACCGACCTGGGTCTGCCCCAGCCGTCCAACGGCGATCTGACGCCGTGGACCCAGCAGGGCGTACTGCTGCTCAACAGGGCCCTCACCACGGCCCCCCGCAAGCCGGGCGCGCACCGCGGCAAGGGCTGGGAGGACGTCACCGAGCAGGCCATCCGGGCCCTCGCGGCGCGCGGCCGTCCGCTGGTGTCGATCCTGTGGGGCCGGGACGCGCGCAATCTGCGGCCGCTGCTCGGCCAGCTGCCCTCGGTGGAGTCCTCGCACCCGTCGCCGATGTCGGCGGACCGGGGCTTCTTCGGCTCGCGCCCCTTCAGCCGGGCCAACGACCTGCTGGTGCGGCAGGGCGCGCAGCCGGTGGACTGGCGGCTGCCGTGACGGTCGTCCTCGGCGTGGACTCGGGCGGCTCCGGCCTGCGCGCGGCGCTCGGCGTCGCGGACGGGGCCCGCCGCCCGGCACCGAGGAGCTCCAAGGAGCCGGTGCGGACGGGACCGCGCGGCATCGACGCCGCGCACCTCCTCGCCCAACTGGAGCCGATGGCCAGGGAGTTGCTGGCCGAGGCGGGCGACGGGGCGCGCCTGACGGCCGTGGCGGTGGGCGCGGCCGGGATGGCGTCGCTCGGCGACGAGCTGCGCGACCGGCTGCCGTCCGCGCTCGCGGAGCTGTTCGGGGTGCGCCGGGTGGCGCTCGCCGCGGACGCCGTCACCGCGTACGCGGGTGCGCTGGGCCAGCGGCCCGGCGCGGTCGTCGCCGCGGGCACCGGGCTGATCGCGACGGGCACGGACCTGACGGCGTGGCGGCGCGCGGACGGCTGGGGCCATCTGCTCGGCGACTGCGGCGGCGGGGCGTGGATCGGGCGGGCGGGCCTGGAGGCGGCCCTGAGGTCCTTCGACGGGCGGCGCGGGGGTTCGGCCGCGCTGCGGGCACGCGCCGAGGCGCGGTTCGGCGCTCCCCTGTCCGGGCTGCCGGGGCTGCTGTATCCGCGGCCGGACCGGCCCGCGGTGCTCGCCTCGTTCGCCCCCGACGTGGGCCGGTGCGCGGCACAGGGAGACCCGGTGGCCGTCGGCGTGCTGCGCGCGGCGGCCGGGCACATCGCCGACGCCGCGGCCGCGGCGTGCCCGGCCTCCGGGGACTGCGAAGTCGCCCTCACGGGCGGCCTGCTGAAGCTCGGCGACGCCCTCCTGGCCCCTCTGGAGGCGGAACTGACGGAGCGTCTTCCGCACGCCCGTCGCGTCCCCGCCGCGGGCGACCCGCTCGACGGCGCCGTCCGCATCGCCACCGACCTCGCCCAGGACACCCTCAAGCTGCCGCACGATCCTCGGCTGTTGCGGGTGACGACGACGCTTCCGTGACGGCGTGTCCGTGCACGGCATGTATGTGACGCCGGGTGCGCGACGGTGGGGCCGCGAGGACGCGTACAGGGCGGCGAGCCCGTCTCGTACGTGCCCGGCAACGAAGCTCGCGCGCGGCCCGCCGACCGCGGCCGCGCACCGGACGCGCGTCAACCGGAAGGGTGACTTCCGAACTAGCGGAACGCCAACGTCCGCTCTCTCCGGCATATCGGTACGACAAAGCGGACTAATGCCTCTGACCTGCACCCTCCCCGAACAGGGAGGCCCCACAAACCAGTAGCATGCGGCGCCATGAGCTCCCCCACTGGGCCCGCATCCGGCCTGCCTGTACGAATGCCGCGCCCCCGTCAGCCGGGTCGGCACCGACGCCCGGAGCCCGTCGCGGCTCCCGAGGGCGCGCCCGCGCTCGTCCTCGCCGTCCCCGGCGTCCCCAGCGCCACCGCGCGCGGCCTCGCCGAGGAGGTCGCCAGCATCGCGCGCTCCGAGCTGCCCGGCCTGGACGTGCGGATCGGCTACGTCGACGGGGAGGACACCGGCTCGGCCGAGTTCCCCACCCTCCGGGCCGTGCTCGCGCACACCGCGGCCCAGCGCGTCGCCCGGTACGAGCAGGCGCTGGCCGCCGGGGTCGAGGCCAAGGAGCCCGAGGGCGCCGACGCCGTCGTCGTCCCGCTGCTCGCGGGCCCCGACGGCGCGCTGATGCACCGCGTCCGGCAGGCCGTGGCGGACAGCCGCGCCGCCGCCGAGCTGACCGACGTGCTCGGCCCGCACCCGCTGCTCGCCGAGGCCCTGCACGTGCGCCTGTCCGAGGCCGGTCTGGCCCGCGCCGACCGCGCCCGCCTCTTCACGGTGGCCACCGCGGCGGACGGCATCGTCCTGGCCACGGTCGGCGGCGAGGAGGCCGTGCAGGCCGCCGGGATCACCGGCATGCTGCTCGCGGCGCGGCTCGCGGTGCCGGTGATGGCCGCGGCCCTGGACGTGGAGGGCTCCGTGGCGGCCACCGCACAGCAGCTGCGCGGCGCGGGTTCGGCTCAGCTCGCGCTCGCCCCGTACCTGATCGGGCCCGAGGTCGACGCGCGCCTGCTCGACGCGGCGGCGCAGGACGCGGGCTGCGCCGTGGCCGGGGCGCTCGGCGCCTACCCGGCGATCGGCAAGCTGGCCCTGTCGCAGTACACCACGGCGCTGGGCATCGCCCCGCGGCCGTCGGGCGCGCCGGTGCGCTGACCGGCCACGCTCCGCGATGCCGATGGGCCCGCACCCCGTGACGGGGGTGGCGGGCCCATCGGCGTCGCGCGGCCCGGCCGCGGGCGGCCTCAGCCGAAGACCACGCAGGAGGCGGCGGGGACGGCCACCGCGCCCGCGCGCCGCGGCAGCCCGGTGTCCGGGTCGACGGCGAACCAGGTGACGTCGCCGGAGCGCTCGTTGGCCGCGTACAGGAAGCGTCCGGAGGGGTGCAGGGCCAGGTCGCGGGGCCAGTGGCCGTCGCACGGGACGGTGGCGGTGAGCCGCGGGGTGTCGCCCCGCGGGTCGAGGGCGAAGACGGACAGGACGTCCTCGCCGCGCGTGGCCGTCCACAGGAAGCGGCCGTCGGGGGCGACGACGATCGCGGAGGGGTAGGCGTCGCCGTCCGGGGCCCCGGCGAGGACCGGCGTCTCGCTCAGCGGCTTCAGGCCGCCGTCGGCGGCGTCCCAGGCGCAGACGGTGAGGGTCGGCGCGAGTTCGTTGAGGACGTACGCGCGCTCGCCGCGCGGGTGGAAGGCCAGGTGGCGCGGGCCCGAGCCGGGCCGGAGCGCGACCTCGCGGTGCAGGGTGAGCCGCCCGTCGCCGCCGAGGGCGCACACGCGCACGGAGTCGGTGCCGAGGTCGACGCTCACCACCCAGCAGCCGCTCGGGTCGGCGAGGACCTGGTGGGCGTGCGGGACCTGCTGGCGCTGCGGATGGGGCCCCGAGCCCTCGTGGCGCAGGACGGCCGCCGGGGCGGGGGCGAGGCTTCCGTCGGCGTGGACGGGGACGGCGGTGAGGCTGCCGGAGCCGTAGTTGGCGGCGATGAGGTGGCCGTCGTGCAGCGTGAGGTGCGTGGGCGCGTCGCCCTGTACGGGGACGGGCCTGGCGAGCAGTTCGGGGCGGTCCCCGGATCCTCCCGAGCCGCCGGAGACGCGGAAGGCGGCGAGGGCGCCGTCGGAGGTCTCGCTCACCGCGTACAGGGTGTCCGCGCCGGGCGCGAGCGCGAGGTAGGAGGGGTCGGGCACCGCGTCCGTGGCCGCGAGCACGGTCAGTGCCCCGCTGTCGGGGTCGACCGCCGCGCTGACGACGCCGGGCCCGCCCGCCGCCGTGAAGGACCCGACGTACGCCCGCCGTACCTGCCTGCCGCCCACTGCTCGCCCCTCTCCGCGCCGGTGTCGCACCTCGTGCCCACCGGGACGCGTTCCCCAGCCGTCACGTGCCGAGTGGCACGCGTGGGGCCGACGGTAGCAGCTGGTCTGGACCAATAGGGGGCGGACCGCACCCTGGCCGCCAGGAATCCTCTACCAGTCGGTAACCAGAAGTCCGCCTGCCCTCCATCCCTCCCCGTGACCATGACATCCGCGGCGCACGGCGCCGCGCCGAACACCACGGACATGTCGAGTACCAGAGAACAACAGCAGAGGGGAAACCGGAATGGGACGACGCGGTGTGCGTCAGCGGATCGGTACGGCAGCGGTGGTCGTGGCGGTGGGCCTGGGGGCGACGGCGACGACCGCCGCCTCGGCGCACGCGGCGCCGAGCGCTCCCGTCGGCGCGGTGGCGGCCAAGGCGGCCGACGTCGACTACGCGACCTGGCAGCGGGACGTGCGTGCCGTCGTCGACCGGGCCCTGCCGTATGTGAGGCAGCGCACCGCGGACGCCGCCGGGCAGAAGCTCGCGGTCGTCTTCGACATCGACAACACCACCCTGGAGACGGACTTCCACCCCTGGTGGCAGCTGCCCACCCCGGCCGTGCAGCCCTCCCTCGAACTCGCCGAGTACGCCGCGTCGCGCGGGGTCTCCGTGTTCTTCGTGACCGCGCGGCCCGGCATCGTCAAGAGCGTCACCCAGGCCAACCTGACGACGCGGGGCTACCCCGTCAACGGCCTCTACGTGCGCGCGCTGCCCGACCTCTTCGGCGAGGTCAGCGCCTACAAGACGCGCAGCCGCGCCGACATCGAGGCCAAGGGCTACACGATCATCGCGAACGTCGGCAACCGCGAGTCCGACCTCGTGGGCGGCCACGCGGAGCGGACGTTCAAGCTCCCCGACTACGACGGGAAGCTGTCCTGACGCCCGCACCGCGCCCCGCCCCGCCGCCCCCCCGAGCCGAAGGAACCCGAGGAACCCCTCGTGGACATCTCCAGCACAACCCGCGCCGCGTCCGCCGCTCTGGCCCTGGCCCTCGCCGCCCTCACGGCGCTGACCGCGGCGCCCGCCGCGGGAGCCCGCGCCGCGCTGCCCGGGATCACGCCGCGCGCCGAGACCCCCGCCCTGTACGACGACGAGGCGGGCGGCAACGCCGACGCCGACGACCCGGCCATCTGGCGCAACCCGGCCGACCCGGCGCGCAGCCTCGTCATCGCCACCGCCAAGGAGGGCGGCCTGCGGGTCTACGACCTGGGCGCCCGCGAGGTGCAGTCGGTCCCCGCGCCCGCCGCGCCGGGCCCCGGCGACGCGCCCGGCCGCTTCAACAACGTCGACCTGGTGCACGGGCTCGGCCTCCCGTCGGGCCGCGCCGACGTCGCGGTGACCAGTGACCGGGGCAGCGACCGGCTGCGGATCTACCGCGTCGACCGCGACCGCCCCGGGGGTCCGCTCACCGACGTCACCGACCCGGCCGCGCCCCGCGTGTTCTCCGCGTCCCAGGCCGAGGCGAACGAGCAGCGCACCGCGTATGGCCTCGCGACCTGGACCGACCGCGCCACGGGCCGTTCGTACGCCGTGGTGAGCCGGCGCGAGCGCACCGCGCTCGCGCTGCTCGAACTGACCCCGGCGCCGGGCGGCAAGGTGGGCTACCGCAAGGTCCGCACCCTCGCCCTGCCCGCCTCCTTCCGCCTGCCGGACGGCTCGTCCTGGTCCCCGTGCGCCGAGCCGGGCGAGGGGCCGCAGGTCGAGGGCATGGTGGTCGACCCCGCGACCGGCACCCTCTTCGCGGGCCAGGAGGACGTCGGCATCTGGCGGCTGCGCGCCGACCTGACCGGCACGCCCCGGCTCCAGGAGAAGGTGCGCGAGTACGGCGTCCCGGGCTCGTACGACGAGCAGACCGAGGAGTGCGTGGCGGGGGCCGACCCCGGCTACGGCGGCAAGCGCCTCTCGGCGGACGTCGAGGGCCTCACGCTGGTCACCGAGCGCGACGGCGACGGCCATCTGCTGGCCTCCAGCCAGGGCGACGACACCTTCGCCGCCTTCGACCGCGAGGCGTCCGACGGCCACGCGTACGAGGGCGGCTTCCGGGTCACGGCGGGGCCCGGCGGCCTCGACGGCTCCGAGGAGTGCGACGGGGCGGCCGTGCTCAACGCGCCGCTGGGCCGCGCGTACCCCCGCGGCCTGCTGGTCGTCCAGGACGGCCACGCCGCCCCCGAGGACGGCGGGCGTGACGCCACCGGGTTCAAGTTCGTCGACCTCGGCGACGTCCTGGACGCGCTCGACTCCTGACCGGGCGCCGGGGACGGGCGCGGCGCGGGCGGGCTCAGCCGCCGCTCAGCCGCGCCCGTCCCGGGGCCTGCAGCGGCTCGGCGAGCTGCGCCAGGGCCTGCTCCAGGCCGTGCACGTGGGCGAGCGCGCCTTCCACGACCCCGGTGTGGGCCGGGGCCGCGGCGTCGGGCCTGCGCCCCGTCGCGGCCCCGGGCGCGGTCAGCGCCTCCACCGCGGCCTCCACGCGCCAGCACGCGGCGGTGAGGCGGTCGTCGTGCGAGGCCTCCGCGTCGGCGGCGATGGCCGCCAGGCCGCGGACCTCGCGCGCGCAGTCGTCCAGGAGGGCGAGCACCCGGCGCGCCCGCTCCTTGCGGGCGAGCAGCGGATTGAGCGGGTGCAGCAGCGGCGCGAGCGAGAGCCGCACCCGGCCGAGGAGCGCCTCGAGCTCGGCGACGTGCGGGGCCGGGTCGGCGTCCGCCGTGCCGCGCAGCCGGGCCGCGGCCTCGGCGGTGCAGGCGTGGACGCAGCGCAGCGCCCGCTGGATCCATCCGTCGGTGACGGCGTGGGTGGTGACGGGCAGCACCAGCAGGACCGCGAGCGCGGCGCCGAGGGCACCGACGGCGGTCTCGCCGACCCTGAGGACGAGCAGCGCCGGGTCGAGCACGCCGAGGAGGCCGTAGAGCATGCTCGCCATCACGGTGACCGCGAGCATCATCCACGTGTACGAGACGGCGGCGGTGTAGAAGATCCCGAAGACACAGACGGCGACGATCACGGCGGCGGCGACCGGCTGCGTGTGCAGCGGCACGGCCAGGACGAAGCCGAGCGCGATCCCGATCGCGGTGCCCAGGAACCGGCGGAAGCCGCGCACCAGCGTCTCGCCGCGCGAGGTGGTGTTCACGAACACCCACCAGGTGGCGCCGACCGCCCAGTACCAGCGCTCCTGGGACAGCAGCTGCCCCAGGGCGAGCGCGAAGGCCGCGCCCGCGGTGGCCTGGACCGCCTGCCGGGTGGTGGTCCGGGCGAGCCCGGTGGCCGCCAGGGGCGCGGGCACCGTCGCGGGCGGGAGGCCGCGTTCGTAGCACCACACGCCGAACCGGACGGCGGCGGCCGCGCACACGGACAACAGGATGGCCGCGAACAGCTCGGGGAGCTGGCCGGTGCGCGCGTGCAGGAACTGCGCGGCGAAGAACATCATGAACGCGAACACGCCGAGCGAGTGCCCGCGGGGCCCCCACCGGCGCGCGTACACGCCGAGGCCCGTGACGGCGAGGAACGCCGCGTCCCGCACCAGCGGGTAGTCGTGCAGCGTGGCCGCGAGAGCGAGCACGGGAAGGCCGACGACGGGCAGCAGCGCCGTGGTCCCGGCCTGGCCGCGCACCGTCGGGTCCAGGACCGTGAAGAGCGCGAGCAGCGCGGCGAGACCGCCGATGATGGCCGCGACGAGTGAGTGCCCGACCAGGCCGCACAGGGCCACGGCCGCTCCGATGCCGAGCACGGCCCGGCTCGCGCTGCGCAGGCGCAGCAGCCCCGGATCGGGCGCGACGAACGCTCTCTTCAGCACCAGCGTGTGTACTCCTTCCCGCACCTGCCCACATCCGCGCAGATACGCCCGCATGAAAAAGGCGCCGCGGAATCCGCAGCGCCATCGACGGGTACATCACATCATCAACAGGCCCGTTGGCTCAACCTGACCGTGATCCACTGAGCCATTGGCATACTTCGACGTCCTCATATTCCGCCGCGAACGGGCCATCGGGCCACCGTGTCCGCAGGTCAGCGGCGCTTGCCCCGCACCGGGACGGCGTATGGCAGTACCGTGACGGCCACCGACGGCAGGCCCTCCAGGGCGTGGGCGAGGTGTTCGCCGCCGCCGTGGTGCAGCAGCCTGCCGAGGGGGGTGCGGTAGGCCCGGTGCGGGATGAGCAGGGTCAGCGCCGTGTCGCCGTCGGCCGTCGTCGCGGCCGCGTGGTCGATCAGGGCCCGCTCCAGACGCCGGTCCTGGCAGTCCACGACCTCCAGCGGCACGTCCGTCGCCCCGCTCCGCGTCCAGCGCGCCGCGAGCCGCCGCGCGCGCGGCCCGTCGACGGCGACGTGCACGGCCCGCACCTCGTCCGGGCGGATCTCGTGGGCGTACCGCAGGGCCTGGAAGACGGCCGGGTCGAAGGCGTCGACCAGGATCTGCACCACGTGCCGCCGCCAGCGCGGCCGGTCGCTCTCCTCGGCGGGCGGCAGCGCCTCCAGGGCCTCCGCCTCGGCCCGGTACTCGCGGTTGATGCGGATGAGCACCCACACGCCGAGCGGGAAGACCACGACGACCAGCCAGGCGCCCTCGGTGAACTTGGTGACGGCGAAGACGAGCACGACGGCCGCCGACACCACGGCGGCGCTCGCGTTGACGGCGATCTTCCAGAGGCGGCCGCGTTCGCGTCGCCGCAGGTGGTAGGCCGTCAGTCCGGCGCCCGCCATGGTGAAGGCGGTGAACACCCCGATCGCGTAGAGCGCGACCAGCTTGTCCACGTTGGCGTTGGTCACGAGCAGCAGGGCCAGGGAGACCGCCGCCAGGCTGACGATGCCGTTGGAGAAGACCAGGCGGTGGCCGCGCCGGGTGAGCTGGCGGGGCAGGAAGCGGTCCTCGGCGACGAAGCTCGCCAGATGGGGGAAGCCGGTGAACGGCGTGTTCGCCCCGGTGTAGAGGATCAGGGCGGTGGCCAGCTGGACGAAGACCAGCCCCGCCGTCCCCACCCAGCCGCCGCCGAAGACGAGATGGGCCTCCTGCGCGATCACCGTGGGGGTGCCGTCGGTGTAGGGCAGCGCGTGGGTGAGGTGGGCGAGCCAGGAGATCCCGAGCACGAGGACGCCGAGCGCGCAGCTCATCGCGATCAGGGTGCGGCGGGCGTTGACGCCCTGGGGCTCGCGGAACACGGAGATGCCGTTGGAGATCGCTTCGAGCCCGGTGAGCGAGGAGCCGCCGTTGGCGAACGCGCGCAACACCATGAACACCGAGGCCCCGTACAGCCAGCCGTCGCCCGCCTCGCCCAGCGGCACCGCGCCCGTCGCGCGCACGTCGGCGTGCGGCAGCTCCCCGAGCGCCCAGCGGACCATCCCGACCAGGAGCATCAGGCCGACCGCCGCCATGAACAGGTACGCGGGTGCGGCGAAGACCCGTCCGGCCTCCTTGAGCCCGCGCAGATTGCCGTACGCGAGCAGCAAGATCACGCCGACGCTGAACGGCACCTGGAGGTGGTCGAGGCCGGTCCAGCCGTTGCCGACCAGGTGCGCCAGCGAGATCAGCGCGTTGGTGCCCGCCGACACCTGCACGGCGACCGTGACGACGTAGTCGACGAGCAGCGCGACGGCCGCGATCTGCGCGACGTCGGGCCCGAAGTTCTCCCGGGCCACGACGTACGAGCCGCCCGCCCGCGTGTAGATCATGACGACGTCGCAGTAGCACAGCGTCAGGAGCACCAGGATCAGCAGAATCGCCCCGGTCACCGGCATCAGCAGGGTGAAGGCGGCCACGCCGACGACGGGAACGAGGACGCGCAGTATCTCCTCGCTGCCGTACGCCGACGAGCTCACGCAGTCCGAGGCGAGCACGCCGAGCGCGGTGCCGTTGCCGAGCTTCTCCTTGCGGATGCGCGCGGTGACCAGAGGCGGGCCAAGGAGCATCCGCTTCAGGCGGTACGGGACGGGTTCCGGGACGCGTGCGGGGCGGTCGGTCGTGGCCATGGCTCCATGACACCGGTGCCCGGCGCGGAAGCCGAGGGGCCACCCCGGCCAAGAGCCGATCGGCCTACGGGCCCACGGGCGACGGCCCCGAGCACCCTGGTGCGCGGTGGCGCGGCTCGACTGGGCCATTGGTACAGTCGGCCGCGATCAATCCGCGTACCGAGGAGGCCACGGGCCCATGGCGGTCGACGAGCTGGACACCCGGATCCTGCGGCTGCTCCTGGAACAGCCGCGGACGAGCGTGCGGGAGTACGCGCGCGTGCTCGGCATCGCGCGCGGGACGCTCCAGGCCCGCCTCGACCGCATGGAGCGCGACGGGGTGATCACGGGCACGGGGCCCTTCCTGTCCCCCGCCGCCCTGGGCCACCCGGTCCTCGCCTTCGTGCACATCGAGGTCACGCAGGGGCATCTGGACGAGGTCGGGGACGCCCTGGCCGCCGTGCCGGAGATCATCGAGGCCTTCTCCATCACCGGCGGCGGCGATCTGCTGACCCGCGTCGCCGCCCGCGACAACGGGCACTTGGAGGACGTCATCCAGCGGCTGATCCAGCTGCCGGGCGTGGTGCGCACCCGTACGGAGATGGCGCTGCGCGAACGCGTGCCGCACCGGCTCCTGCCGCTCGTCGAGTCGGTGGGCCGGGCCACGGCCAAGGAGACGAGGGAAGCCCGCGAGCCCCGGGCGAGGTGACGGCGGCCACTTCGGCTTGATCACGTTCTTGGCATGCTGAGGGCATGAGCGCCCTGAACGACATCTCGGTCATCTTCGATCTCGACGGCACCCTCGTGGACAGCGAGCCCAACTACTTCGAAGCGGGACGGCAACTGCTCGCCGAGCAGGGGGTCACGGACTTCACCTGGCAGGACCACGAGCGGTACGTGGGCATCTCCACCCAGGAGACCCTGGCCGACTGGAAGCAGACCTACGGCCTGAGCACCCCGCTGCCCGAGCTGCTCGCGGACAAGAACCGGCGCTATCTGGAGCTGGCCCGCACGTCCACGCGCGTGTACCCGCGGATGGCGGAGTTCGTGGAGCTGCTGCACGAGGCGGGGGTGCCGATGGCGGTGGCCTCCGGTTCCTCGCGCGCCGCGATCGGGGCGATCCTGGAGGGCACGGGTCTGGACGCGTGGCTGAAGACGTATGTGTCGGCGGAGGAGGTCGCGCACGGCAAGCCCGCGCCGGACGTCTTCCTGGCCGCCGCGCAGCTGCTCGGCGCCGAGCCCGCGCGCTGCGTGGTCCTGGAGGACGCGGTGCCGGGCGCCCTGGCCGCCCGGGCCGCGGGCATGCGGTGTGTCGCGATCCCCTACGTTCCCGCGCAGGCGGACGACCCGGCGTTCGCCGCGGCGGAGTTCCTGGTGCGGGGCGGGCAGGCGGAGTTCTCGGCCAGGGCGGTGGTGGACTGGCTGGCGGGGCGCTAGCAGGGTGGCCATGCGCTCCAGGCGCATGGCGTACCCCGGGTGGGGCTACAGGGGCGGTAGGGCGGCGGTGCGCGCCGGGTGGTCGGGGCCGAGGAAGACGCCGGTGCCGTGGCCGCCGGGGGCGGGGTGGGTGACCTGCCGCCAGCCGAGCCGCCGGTAGAAGCGGACGGTGGCGTCGGCCCGCACGGACGTGAGCAGCCAGCAGCGGGCGTCGGGCGCGTCGCGCGTGACCGCTGCGAGGAGCGTACGGCCGAGTCCGCGCCCGTGCGCGCCGGGCGCGACGGCGAGTTCGTCGACCTCCAGGCCGCCGCACAGCCAGGCGGCGGCGCGCTCCGCGCCGAGCGCGGCGGTGACGCGCGGGTAGGAGCGGGTGCCGGGCAGCGGGGTGCTCGACGTCCAGGCCGTGGCGAAGCCGAGCACCCGCTCGCCGTTGAGGGCGACGGCGCCCGCGAAGCCGGGCCGGGCGGTGTCGGCCGCGAGGCGCGTCAGATAGCCGTCGGCCTCGGCGGGCTCCGCGTGCCAGGGCGGCTCGGCGAACGCGGCGGCGTAGACCGCGCGGATGCCCTCGCGGTGGGCGAGCAGGCCGGGGCCCGCGAGGCGGTGCACGACGGCGGCCATCAGGCGGCCCTCGCGACGCGGGCGGTGGGGTGCAGCGCGGCGTACTCCAGCGGCGCCGAGGGGTCGATGGACACGTCGAGGGGCGCGGGCTCGGCGCCCGCGCGCACCAGGAGGTCGCCCACGGCGGCGATCATCGCGCCGTTGTCGGTGCACAGGCCAAGGGGCGGGACGCGCAGGGTGATCCCCGCGGCCCGGCAGCGCTCCTCGGCGAGGGCCCGCACCCGGGAGTTGGCGGCGACGCCGCCGACGACCACGAGGGTGCCCACGCCGTGCGCGGTGCAGGCCGCGACCGCCTTGCGGGTCAGGACGTCGGCCACGGCCTCCTGGAGCGCGGCGGCCCCGTCGGCGACCGGCAGTTCGCCGCCCCGGTGGCGCTCGGCCCAGCGGGCCGCGGCGGTCTTCAGGCCGGAGAACGAGAAGGCGTACGGATCGTCGCGCGGCCCGGTCAGCGGGCGCGGGAAGGCCACCGCGTCCGGCGAGCCCGCGCGGGCCGCGCGGTCGACGGCGGGGCCGCCCGGGTAGGGCAGGCCGAAGACGCGGGCCACCTTGTCGAAGCACTCCCCCGCCGCGTCGTCCATGGTGTCGCCCAGGTGCGTGAGGGGGTCCCGGGCGAGGTCGCGCACGAGCAGCAGCGAGGTGTGGCCGCCGGAGACGATGAGGACCACGCACGGGTCGGGCAGCGGCCCGTGCTCCAGGGTGTCGGCGGCGACGTGCCCGGCCAGGTGGTGCACGCCGTACAGCGGTACGTCGAGCGCGTACGCGAGGCCCTTCGCCCCGGCGAGGCCGACCTGGAGGGCGCCGGAGAGCCCGGGACCGGTCGTCACGGCCACGGCGCCGATGTCGCCGAGCCGCAGCCCCGCCCGGTCGAGGGCGCGGCGGACCACCGGGTTCAGCGCGTGCACGTGGGCGCGGGCGGCGATCTCGGGGACGACGCCGCCGAAGCGGGCGTGCTCGTCCATGCTGGACGCGACGGCGTGCCCGAGCAGCCGCCCGCCGCGCACGAGACCCGCCCCGGTCTCGTCGCACGAAGACTCGATCCCCAGAACGATCCGAGGGGGTGCCATGCGTGTACTCCCGCTTCTTCCGCGTGCCGACCGATCCAGCTACTGCGCAGCCATAGTAATTGCAAACACTGTGCAATAAGCCGCGCCCGCCCTCTCCCCCCTCCCCTGGACAGGGGTTCATCACCTACGCTTGCGGCGCGACTGGTTCGTCCTGCCCGCCAGGCAGTGGCGTCGTAAGAGGGAACCCGGTGGGAATCCGGGACTGCCCCGCAGCGGTGAGTGGGAACGACCGCCGTCATACGCACTGGGTCCGGCACGGACCCGGGAAGCGACGGCCAGTAGGTGACCTCCTCGGAGGTCTCGCCCGCGAGTCCGAAGACCTGCCCGTTGCCCGTGCGCGCCCCGGCGTGCGCGGCTCACCGGTGACCTCGTGGGCGGGTCGGCGTACACATCGGGCACAGGCGCGCGGCCATCGACGGCCGCGGCCGGTCGGCCGGTCTGTTCCTCCTTCGCGCTCCCGATCGTCCCGGGACCCATACGACATTGCTCGCGAAGGAGAGTTCTGTGACAGACAAGTCCGCAGCCGCGGCGGCACGGGCCACCGTGTACGGCTACCCCCGTCAGGGCGCAGACCGGGAGTTGAAGAAGGCCGTCGAGGGCTACTGGAAGGGCCGCGTGAGCGCCGAGGGCCTGCGGGAGACGGCGGCCCTGCTGCGCCGCACGAACTGGGAGCAGCTCGCGGACGCCGGTGTCCACGAGGTCCCGACCGGCGACTTCTCGTACTACGACCACGTCCTGGACACCAGCGTGATGGTCGGCGCGATCCCCGCCCGGCACCGCGCCGCCGTCGCGGCGGACCCGCTGGACGGCTACTTCGCGATGGCCCGGGGCACCGCGGAGGTGGCGCCCCTCGAAATGACCAAGTGGTTCGACACCAACTACCACTACCTGGTGCCGGAGCTGGGCCCGGACACGGTCTTCGCGGCGGACGCGACGAAGCAGGTCGCCGAGGTGAAGGAGGCGCTCGCGCTCGGCCTCGCCGCGCGCCCCGTGCTCGTCGGCCCGGTCACCTATCTGCTGCTCGCCAAGCCCGCGCCGGACGTCGACCCGGGCTTCGAGCCGCTGACCCTCCTGGACCGGCTGCTTCCCGTGTACGCGGAGGTCCTCGCCGACCTGCGGGCGGCGGGCGCCGCCTGGGTGCAGCTGGACGAGCCCGCGCTCGTCCAGGACCGCACGCCCGCCGACCTGAACGCGGCGGCCCGCGCCTACCGCGACCTGGGCGCGCTCGACGACCGCCCGAAGCTGCTCGTCGCCTCCTACTTCGACCGGCTCGGCGAGGCGCTCCCGGTGCTCGCCAAGGCGCCCGTCGACGGACTGGCCGTCGACTTCACGGGGCCCGCCGCCGCCAACCTCGACGACCTCGCGCGGGCGGGCGGCCTGCCCGGCAAGCGCCTGGTCGCGGGGGTCGTCGACGGGCGCAACATCTGGATCAACAACCTGGAGAAGTCCCTCAGCACCCTCGGCACCCTGCTCGGGCTCGCCGACCGCGTGGACGTCGCCGCCTCCTGCTCCCTGCTGCACGTGCCGCTGGACGCCGCCGTCGAGCGCGACATCGACCCGCAGGTCGCCCGCTGGCTCGCCTTCGCCCGGCAGAAGACGACCGAGCTGGTCACCCTGGCCCGCGGGCTGTCCCAGGGCCCGGACACCATCGCCGCCGAACTCGCCGCGAACCGCGCCGACCTGGCGTCGCGGGCGGGCTCCGCGCTCACCCACGACCCGGCGGTGCGCGAGCGCGCCGCCGCCGCGACCCCCGCCGACGCCCGGCGCGCGCAGCCCTATCCGGAGCGGGCCGCCGCGCAGCGCGCGAGCCTGGGCCTGCCGCTGCTCCCGACGACCACCATCGGCTCGTTCCCGCAGACCACCGAGTTGCGAACGGCCCGCGCCGACCTGCGCGCGGGCCGGATCGACGCGGCCCAGTACGAGGAGCGCATCGAGTCCGAGATCCAGGCGGTGCTCGCCTTCCAGGAGAAGGCGGGCATCGACGTCCTGGTGCACGGCGAGCCCGAGCGCAACGACATGGTCCAGTACTTCGCCGAGCAGCTCACCGGCTATCTGGCGACCCGGCACGGCTGGGTCCAGTCGTACGGCACGCGCTATGTGCGGCCGCCGGTGCTCGCCGGTGACATCTCGCGCCCGCAGCCGATGACGGTGCGCTGGACCTCGTACGCGAACGCGCTCACCGACCGGCCGGTCAAGGGCATGCTGACCGGGCCGGTGACCATGCTCGCGTGGTCGTTCGTCCGCGACGACCAGCCGCTCGGCGACACCGCGCGCCAGGTGGCGCTCGCCCTGCGCGACGAGGTGAACGACCTGGAGGCGGCGGGCACGTCGGTGATCCAGGTCGACGAGCCCGCGCTGCGCGAGACGCTGCCCCTGCGCGCCGCGGACCGGGCCGCGTACCTGCGGTGGGCGACGGAGTCCTTCCGGCTCACCACGAGCGGCGTGCGGCCCGAGACGCAGATCCACACCCACATGTGCTACGCGGAGTTCGGCGACGTCCTCCAGGCCATCGACGACCTCGACGCGGACGTCATCAGCCTGGAGGCGGCCCGCTCGCACATGCGGGTCGCGGACGAGCTGGCCGCCGCGGGCTATCCGCGCGAGGTGGGGCCCGGCGTGTACGACATCCACTCGCCGCGGGTGCCGGGCTCCGACGAGGCGGCCGCCCTGCTGCGCAAGGGACTTGAGGCCATCCCGGCCGGGCGGCTGTGGGTCAACCCGGACTGCGGCCTGAAGACGCGCGGCTGGCCGGAGACCCGGGCGTCCCTGGAGAACCTGGTCGCCGCCGCGCGGCAGGTCCGGGCGGAGCTGACGGCGCGGGAGTCCTGACGCGCGCCGCCCGGGGGCCGGGGCGCCCCGGCCCCCGGGCGGTGCTCAGCGGGCGTTCGAGGTGAGGACCGCGTCCACGAGGTCGCGCGCGAACTCCGGTGCCAGGCCGTCCGGCCGGAACAGGATCCGGAACAGCAGCGGCGCGACCACGTGGTCCATGACGGCCTCGCGCTCCGGCAGCCCCCGCTCGCCCCGCTCGGCGGCGCGGGCCAGGAGCAGGTCGATGTGCTCGGCGGAGTAGTCCGAGCAGCGGCTCGCGTTGCCGCTCTCGGGGTCGCCGAGGAGCGCGTCGCGCAGATAGGCGCGGCCCGGCGCCGACGACATCTCCTCCAGGAAGTGCTCGGCCCACGCCGTCAGGTCGGCGCGGAAGCCGCCGTGGTCCGCGGGGTCCGCCTCGGGCCGCAGCCGCTCGACCGCGACGTCCGACAGGAGTTCCTGGAGGTCGCCCCAGCGGCGGTAGACCGTGGACGGCGTGACCCCGGCCCGCGCCGCGACCAGCGGGACGGTCAGGGCCGCGCGGCCCTGCTCCGCCTCCAGCTCGCGCACGGCGGCGTGCACGGACGCCTGCACCCGGGCGCTGCGCCCGCCGGGTCGGGCCATGGGCCTGGGACTCATGCCGTTCACCTTAACGCGCATTCCTAGCTTCTACGGGCGGGGAGCCCGGCCCCTGCGGGGCGCTCAGGCCGCCGCGGCGACCGGGTCGGGCGCGGTGACCGGCGTCGGAGCGAGTGCCCCCGGGTCCGGCCGCGTCCGTTCGTACGCCTGCCCGGCGCGCAGCAGCGTCCGCTCCCCGCGCGGGCGCCCGATGAGCTGCATGCCCAGGGGAAGGCCCGCGCCGTCGCGGCCGACGGGCACGGTCAGGGCGGGCAGTCCGGTGATGTTGGCGGGCGCGGACAGGCGTACGTAGGCGTCCGGCACGCTCTCGGCCGTGCCGTCGGGCCACTGCACGGTCTGCTGCCCGGCGTGGGCCGCGGTGAGCGGCACGGCGGGCGCGGCGACGACGTCGACCTCCTCCAGGAGCCGCGCCCACTCCTGCCGCATCAGGGTGCGGGCGCGCTGGGCCCGCAGGTAGTCGCCCGCGTGGAACAGCTCGCCCGCCTCAAGGAGGACGCGGACGTCGTCCCCGTACAGCTCGGGCGTCGTGCGCAGCGTCCGCTCGTGGTTCGCGCTGGCTTCGGGGACCATCAGGCCCCACTGGATCGCCTGGACGTAGCGGGTCATTGGGATCGTCACGTCCACGAGGTCGGCACCGAGCTCGCGCAGGCGCTCGACGGCGGCCCGTACGGCGGCTTCGACGTCGGGCGTGACGCGGTCGAAGTAGTAGTTGGCGGGGACGCCGACCCGAAGGCCCGTCAGGTCCCCTTCCTCATAGGGGAGATGGGTGTCTCCGGTGAGGGCGGGCAGCACGAGTGCGGCGTCCTGGACCGTGCGCGCGAGGGGGCCGACGTGGTCGAGGGACCAGGACAGGGAGGTCACTCCGCGCGTGGGCACCAGGCCGTAGGTGGGCTTCAGGCCGACGACGCCGTTGAGCGCGGCGGGGACCCGGATGGAGCCGCCGGTGTCGGTGCCGATCGAGAAGAGCGCGGCTCCGGCCGCCACGGCGACGGCCGAGCCGCCGCTCGACCCGCCCGCGACCCGGTCGGCGGCCCAGGCGTTGCGGGTCTGCGGCGTCGTCAGGCCGTACGCGAACTCGTGCGTGTGGGCCTTGCCTAGCAGGACGGCGCCCGCCGCCGCGAGCCGGGCGGCCACCGCGCTGTCGGCGTCCGCCACATGGCCGTCACGGACACGGGAACTGGCGCTGGTGGGCTGCCCCTTGACGTCGATGAGGTCCTTCAGGGCGAACGGGACGCCGTGCAGGGGGCCGCGCGCACGCCCGGCGGCGAGGTCGCGCTGCGCCTGCTCGGCGGCGCGGCGGGCGGCTTCGGCCCGCACCTCCACATAGGCGTTGAGGCGCGGCTCCACCTCCGCGACGCGCTCCAGGACCGACGCGGTGAGTTCGACCGGGGACAGCTCGCGCGCGGCGATCGCGGCGGCCGCGGCGGCGAGGGTCAGCTCATACGGCCGCATCGCGCACCTCCGCCCCGGCGGGCGCGGGCGCCACGCCGGTGAGGTCGAGCTCGCGCAGGGTCGCGACGACGGCGTGGATGTGCGCGGCGGTGGCGGCCACGGCGTCGAGGCGTTCATCGGCCAACGGAAGCCCCGCGCGGCGGGCCCAGCGGGCCGCGTCGTGGCGGTCGAGGTCGGCAGGGGGCATGGGGGTGTGTCCTTCCAGAGGGGACCGGGCGGAATCAGGCGCCATCAGACGGAACAGCAAAAGCTAAGTGTTTGCTTTAGGTCACCCTAGGGGCTAGCCTCCACTAACGCAAAGGCATTGCTTTTAGCCGCCGGGGGCCACGCATCCATCCCGTCCGGCACCCCTCCGGCACCCCTTCGAGACACGGAGCACCCATGACCCACCACCCCGCCCCCACCTGGACCGTCGGGAGCGTCGCCGTGCACCGCGTCGACGAGATCGACTTCCCTCCCGAGACGGGCGCCTGGCTGCTGCCCGACGCCACCGCGGACACCGTCACCGGAACGCCGTGGCTCGCCCCGGACTTCGCCGACGCCGACGGCGTGCTGCGCGCGTCCAGCCACAGCTTCGCGTTCACCGTCGACGGGCGGCGGATCCTCGTCGACACGGGCATCGGCAACGGCAAGCAGCGCGCGCTGCCCGCCTGGAACGACCTGGACACCGACTACCTCGACCGGCTCACCGCCGCGGGCTTCCCGCCCGAGTCCGTGGACCTGGTGATCCTCACCCATCTGCACGCCGACCACGTCGGCTGGAACACCCGCCTGGACGGCGGGAGTTGGGTGCCGACCTTCCCCAACGCCCGCTACCTCACCACCCGCACGGAGTGGGACCACTGGGCGACGGCGGAGCTGGAGGAGTCCCGGCGCCAGATGTTCCGGGACTCCGTGCACCCGGTCCACGAGGCGGGCCTGCTCGACTTCGCGGACATCACGGAGGGCCCCGTCGCGCTCGCGCCGGGCCTGCGCCTCCTCCCGGCCCCCGGCCACACCCCCGGCCAAGTCGCCGTGGAGCTGGGCGACGGCGACGCCACCGCACTGATCACCGGGGACGCCGTCCACCACCCCGTCCAGCTGGCGCACCCGGAGATCAACAGCTGCGTGGACATCGACCCCGGCCTGGCCCGCAGGACCCGCCGCGCCCTGCTCGGCACGGCCGCGGACACCGGCGCGCTCCTGCTCGGCACCCACTTCGCCCCGCCGACGGGGGGCCGCGTCGTACCGGAGGGCGAGGGCTGGCGGCTCGGCGCCTGACGCGCCGACAGTTTCAGATTGGACCAGACCTATTGACGACAGGTCTATACCTACTTACCGTCGGCCGCATCACATCCCATCCGCAGCAAGGCCTCCCCGAGGGAGCACGCCATGATCGGTCGGACGGTACGTCTGTTGGGAGCGGCCCTGGCGCTGGCCTTCGCGGCACAGTTGCCCGCCGCGGCGGCGCCGGACGCGCCGACGGCAGCGCGGGACGAGACCTGCCCGGTCAAGTCCAAACCCGCGGGCAAGGTCCTCCAGGGCTACTGGGAGAACTGGGACGGCGCGTCGAACGGGGTCCACCCGCCGTTCGGCTGGACCCCCATCACCGACTCCCGCATCGGCGCCCACGGCTACAACGTGATCAACGCCGCCTTCCCCGTGATCCGCTCCGACGGCACGGTCCTGTGGGAGGACGGCATGGACGCCACCGTGAAGGTGGCGACGCCGTCGGAGATGTGCCAGGCCAAAGCGAACGGCGCCACGATCCTCATGTCGATCGGCGGCGCGGCGGCCGGCATCGACCTGAGTTCGAGCGCGGTGGCCGACCGCTTCGTCCAGACGATCGTGCCGATCCTCAAGAAGTACAACTTCGACGGGATCGACATCGACATCGAGACCGGCCTCGTCGGCGGCGGCAACATCAACCAGCTCTCGCCGTCCCAGTCCAACCTCATCCGCATCATCGACGGCGTGCTCGCCCAGATGCCGCCCAACTTCGGCCTGACGATGGCCCCGGAGACGGCGTACGTCACCGGCGGCAGCGTGGTGTACGGCTCGATCTGGGGCGCGTACCTGCCGATCGTGAAGAAGTACGCGGACAACGGCCGCCTATGGTGGCTGAACATGCAGTACTACAACGGCAGCATGTACGGCTGCGCCGGTGACTCCTACTCCGCGGGCACCGTCCAGGGCTTCGTCGCCCAGACCGACTGCCTCAACAAGGGCCTGAACATCCAGGGCACCACCATCAAGGTCCCCTACGACAAGCAGGTGCCGGGCCTTCCCGCGCAGCCCGGCGCGGGCGGCGGCCACATGTCGCCGAGCCTGGTCGCACAGGCCTGGAACAACTACAACGGCGCCCTCAAGGGCCTGATGACCTGGTCGATCAACTGGGACGGCTCGCGGAACTGGACGTTCGGCGACAACGTCAAGCGCCTCCAGGGGCGTTGAGCCACGGCCTCGGACGGCCCTCTACCGACGTCCCCCGCCCGGCGGCCACCACCGCCGGGCGGGGGACGTCGTCGTGCCGGGACGCGCCGGATCGCTCCGCGTCGGCCCGTCCCCTTGCCCGGCCCCCTCCCCTCTGCTTGACTCCGCCGCCGACAGGCCACCCCCACTCGCGGAGGACCCCATGGACCTCACCCGCAGACGTCTGCTCTCCGCGCTCGCCGCCGCCGGGCTGCTGAGCGTCGTCCCCCGGCGGCAGGCGAGCGCGGCCGACCGGGACCGCCTCGTCGCCAACGTGGTGGCCGTGTTCGCCGGGACTCCGGAGTCCAACGCCAGGCCCGAGACCCGCGCCAAGCTCGCCGCCGTCGAGCGCACCGCGCGGGCGAACCTGAAGGCGCTCGACGAGGCGGGACCGGACGAGCTGTTCGACGGCCTCGTGCTCGGCAGCGACGAGGCCAACCTCAACACCGCCTTCCGCAAGCTGTACGAGATCGCGCTCGCCACCCGCACGCCCGGGCTCCCCGCCCCCGACCTGTACGGCGACACCGCCGTGCAGCGCCGCGTCGTCGACGGCCTCGGATGGCTGCACGAGCGCTACTACGGCGACCAGGCCAAGGGCTACTACGGCAACTGGTTCCACTGGGAGATTGGCATCTCCCAGCACATCAGCAAGACGCTGGTGCTCCTCGCCGACGCGGTCCGCGCGTACCGTCCCGAGCTGATCCGCACGTACGTCGCCTCCATGGACGCGTATCTGCGCAACGGCGTCGGCGGGGACGTGAACCTCGACTCCCGGTTCCACACCGGGGCCAACCTCGCGGACATCACCACCAACCGCGTCCTCCAGGGCGTGCTGCTCGCCGACGACGCGCGGGTGCGCAAGGCGCTCACCGACCAGCTCACGGTGTTCGCCACCATCGACCCCTACGACCTCAAGCACGGCGTGACGGACGGCTACTACGCCGACGGATCGTTCCTCCAGCACTCCTCCGTCGCCTACACGGGCTCATACGGCAAGGGGCTCCTCACCCGGGTGACGCAGACCCTGAAGTTCCTCGACGGGACGGGGTTCGCGCACGGCGAGGAGCTGGTGCCGGTCGTGCTGCGGTGGGTGCGGGACGGGTTCGCCCCGGTGATCTTCGAGGGCTGGATGATGGAGATCGTCAAGGGCCGGGCGGTGTCCCGCACCGACAGCGGATACGCCGACGTGGGCGTGGTCGTCGAGGCCGTCGTCGACCTGGCGTCGCTCGCGCGCGGCGACGACGCGCGCGCCCTGCGGAGCTATGTGAAGCACGTGCGGCAGACGTCCCACGTCGCCCCCGACCCGGGCCGGTTCGTCTCCCCCGTCAGCATCGTGCGGTACGCCGACATCCTCGGCGACGCGTCGGTCCCGGCCGCCGACCTCAACCCCGCCGCGCGCTGCGTCGCGTTCAACGCCATGGCCAAGACCGTGCACCGCAGACCCGGCTACGCGTTCGCGCTCGCCCGCAGCTCGGACCGGATCAGCAAGTACGAGTACATGAACGGGGAGAACCTCCTGCCCTGGTTCCAAGGAGAAGGGACCCACTATCTGTATCTGTCGGGGCAGGACCAGACGGACGCGTTCGGGGTCCACTACTTCACCGCCGTTTCGCCCTACGCGCTCGCCGGGGTCACGGCCCCGGTGGAGACGCGCCGCTCCGTGCCCGAGCTCTACGGCAAGCCCTACTACGACAACCCCTCCCACCCGCTGCGCTTCACGTCGTCCTCCGAGTCGCAGAACACGTACGTCTACTTCCCGCGCGGCACCCACCGGTTCTCGGGCGGTGCCGTCCTCGGTGCGTACGGCGCCGCCGGAATGGTGCAGTCGAGCGATGTCGCCGACCGCGACCGCGCCCTGCTGCCGGACGACTTCGTGACCTACCGCAACGCCTGTGCCACCAAGTCGTGGTTCCTGTTCGACGAGGAGGTCGTCGTGCTCGCGGCAGGCGTCGCGGACACCGCCGGGCGCGCGGTGACCACGACCCTCGACACCCGGATCTCCGCGCCGGGCGCCCGTGTGGCCCTCACCGGGGCGCTGCGCGACGGGCGGCCCTGGAGCGGCACCGGCGTCGGCCGCCTCGCCTGGCTGCGGTGGGCCGACGCCGCGCGGGGCGGCGCGGTCGGCTACGCCTTCCTGGACACGCCCCCGGTGCGCGTCGCCCTGGACGACGTGACGCGCAGCCTCCGCGTCGTCAGGACGGCGAACCCGGACACCCCCGTGACCCGCGGGGTGTTCGCCGTGCGGGTCGAGCAGGAGGCCGGAGCCGCCCCCGCGCGGCTGGCCTACGCGCTGCTGCCGCACGCGAGCGAGGCGCGGCTGCGGTCGTACGCGGAGGTCGAGGTGCTCGCCAACTCGCCGCGCCTCCAGGCGGTCACGCACACCGGCCTCGGTCTGACGGCCCTCAACTCCTTCACGGACGGCCGCCACGACGCGGGGCGCCTGTGGGTGGACGGGCCCGCGTCGGTCCTCGTGCGGCGCGGGCCCGGCACCCCATCCGTCGAGGTCGCCGTGTCCGACCCGACCATGGGCAGGGACGCCGTCGGGCTCCTGCTGCGCGGCCGTCCGCTGCGCGTCGTCGACGCCGACGACGGGGTGCGCGTACGGGCCGTCCCCGGCGGCACCAGGATCGACGTCACCACGCGCCACGCGTACGGCCGCAGCCTCACGGTCGCCCTGCGCCCTTGAGAAATCCCCGGCGCGGCCCCACCGTCGTGTACACCCGCAAATGTGACGCCCGTGACATGGAGGACGCATGGCGACGGACACGACGGACAAGGCGACGAACCGGCGCGGCGTGGCCGTCGTCGCCGCCCTGATGCTGGGCGCCTTCGCCTTCAACACCACCGAGAACCTACCGATCGGCATCCTCAAGCTGATGGCGGACGACCTGGACCGGTCGCTGTCCGCCGTCGGACTCCTGGTGTCCGGGTACGGCCTGACCGTGGCCCTCGTCTCGGTGCCGATCGCCCGGGCGACCCGGTCCGTGCCGCGCCGTCTGGTCCTGTGCGCCCTGCTCGCCGCGCTGCTCCTGGCGAGCGTCGTGGCCGCGCTGCTCCCCTCGTACGGGGTCCTGCTGGCCAGCCGACTGGTGACGGCGGTGGCCCAGGCGCTGTTCTGGGCGGTGATGGGGCCGGTCGCGGTGGGCCTCTTCCCGCCGCACGTGCGGGGGCGTGTCATCGGGGCGCTCTCGGTGGGCGGTTCGGCCGCGCTGGTCCTGGGCGTGCCCGGCGGCACCTGGCTGGGGCAGCACGCCGGTTGGCAGGTGCCGTTCCTGGTGGTGGGCGCGCTCGCGGTCCCCTCGTTCGTCGTCATCGCCGCCGCCCTGCCCGCCTCGCCCCCGGAGGAGAGCCACGCCGCCCGCGGGGTGCGGCCCGACAAGCGGCGCTTCGCGGTCGTCCTGGGCGTCACGGCCCTCACGGTCACCGGGGTGTTCGCCGGGTACACGTACATCTCCGAGTTCCTCGTCGACGAGAGCGGGTTCTCGGAGTCCGCCGTCAGCACGCTGCTGCTCGTCCTCGGCGTCACCGGCATCGTCGGCGTCGCGGTGTACGGGCGGCTCCTCGACCGGTTCCCGCGCGCGACGCTCGCGGTGCCGGTGGCCACTCAGGCGGTGGCGCTGCTCGGCCTGTACATGGCGGGCGGCTCGCGGGTGGTCGCCACCGCGGCGATGGTGTTCCTCGGCGCGTCGCTCGGCCCGATCTTCATGGCCACGCAGAACCGGGTCATGGACGTCGCCCCGGGCCGCACCGAGACGGCCATCGCGGCGAACAGCGCCGCGTTCAACGCCGGGGTGGCCGCGGGCGCCCTCGCGGGCGGCCTGCTGCTGCCCCTCGTCGGCGTCCGGGGCACGTTCCTCGTCGGTGGCCTGATGACGCTGGCCGCGCTCGCGCTGCTCCTGGCGGAGCGCGTCCCGGGCGGCGGGGAGCGGCGGTCGGCCGCGCCGAAGGAGGCGTCGACCCGCGAGGACGTGGGCGTCCGGCCCTGACGTGCCGGGGCCCGGAAGCGGTACGCGCCGCCCGGGCCCCGTGCCGTGGTCAGGCTCCCGGCCGTGGTCAAGCTCCCGCCGGTACCCGGCGCTCCCGTCCGTCCCGGTGGATCGGCACCCGCGTGCCGGTGAGCGACGCGCCCGTGCCGCCGCGCCGGGTCGCCACGATCTCGGCGGCGATGGACAGCGCCGTCTCCTCGGGGGTGCGCGCGCCGAGGTCGAGGCCGATCGGCGAGTGGAGCAGCGCCAGTTCGCCCTCCGTGAGGCCCGCCGCGCGCAGGCGGCGCATGCGGTCGTCGTGGGTGCGGCGCGAGCCCATCGCGCCGACGAACGCGACCGGCAGGCGCAGCGCCACCTCCAGGACGGGCACGTCGAACTTGGCCTCGTGCGTGAGCACGCACACCACCGTGCGGGCGTCCGTGCCGGTGCTCCGCAGATAGCGGTGCGGCCAGTCCACGACCACCTCGTCGGCCTCGGGGAAGCGCGCCGGGGTGGCGAAGACGGGCCGGGCGTCGCACACGGTCACGTGGTAGCCGAGCAGTTTGCCGGTGCGCACGAGGGCCGCGGCGAAGTCCACCGCCCCGAACACGATCATGCGCGGCGGCGGCACGCTCACCTCGACGAGCAGCGTCACGCCGCCCGGGCAGCGCGAGCCGTCCTCGGACACCTCCACGGTGCCGGTGCGCCCGGCGTCGAGCAGGGCGCGGGCCTCCGCCGCGGCCGTGCGGTCCAGGGCTTCGGCGCCGCCGAAGCCGCCCGCGGACGTGCCGTCGGCGTGGACGAGCAGGGCGCGGCCGAGCAGGTCCGCCGGGCCCCGGGCCACCCGGACCAGGGCCGTCGGCTCGCCGGCACCGACCCGGGCGAGCGCCTGCCCCACCACCGCGCGGTCCGGGGAGTCCGCGCCGTAGGGCGTGACCAGGATCCGGAGGGTGCCGCCGCAGGTGAGGCCGACGGCGAAGGCGTCCTCGTCGCTGTAGCCGAACTCCTCCACCACCGCCGTGCCCTCCTGGAGCGCGCGCAGGCACAGGTCGTACACCGCGCCCTCGACGCAGCCGCCGGAGACCGAACCGACGGCCGTGCCCTCGCTGTCCACGGCGAGCGCGGCGCCGGGGCCGCGCGGGGCGCTGCCGCCGACGGCCACCACGGTGGCGACGGCGAAGGCGCGGCCCGCGTCGGTCAGGCGCCGCAGCTCGTCGGCGATGTCAAGCATGACCGTCCCCGGCACCGGCCCCGTCCGCGGCGGGCGCCGGGGTGCCGGGTGCCGCCGTGGCTCCGGTGCCCGCAAGGAGCACCCGGTCCGGCCGGATCGGCAGGTCCCGGTGGCGTACCCCGGTCGCGTGCCACACGGCGTTGGCGACGGCCGCCGCCACACCCACGACTCCGATCTCGCCGATGCCCTTGATGCCGACGGGGTCGTCCTCGTCCACGTCCTCGACCCAGTCGGCCTCGATGGCGGGGACGTCGGCGTGCGCGGCATAGTGGTAGCCCGCGAGGTCGGCGCCCACGTGGGTGCCGGACGCCGCGTCCCTGGCCGCCTCCTCGTGCAGCGCCATCGACAGGCCCCACGTCATCCCGCCGACCAACTGGCTGCGCGCGGTCAGCGGGTTGACGATCCGGCCCGCGGCGAACATGCCGAGCATCCTGCGGACCCGTACCTCACCGGTGGTGACGTCCACGGCGACCTCGGCGAACTGCGCGCCGTAGGAGTGGCGTTCCTTCTTGGCGAGGGCCGCGAGCACGTCGCTGGTGTCGGACCGGGCCGTGATGCCCTCCGGTGGTACGGCGCCGCCCAGGGCCAGGCGCTCCCGTAGCTCGCGCGCGGCCAGGGACACGGCCCAGCCCCAGGAGCGCGTGCCCATGGAGCCGCCCGCGAGCCACGCCAGGCCGAACTCGCTGTCCGCGATGCGCACCCGCACCTGGTCCAGCTCCACTTCCAGGGCGTCCGCGGCGATCTGGGTCAACGCGGTGCGGGCGCCGGTGCCCACGTCGGACGCGGTGATCCGCACCGTGAAGGTGCCGTCGGGCTCCGCCGTCACGGCCGCCGTGGACGGGGACGCTCCGACGAAGAACGTGGCCGCGGCCGTGCCGGTGCCGATCAGCCAGCGCCCGTCGCGGCGCGTGCCCGGACGCGGGTCGCGCTCCGCCCAGCCGAAGCGCCGGGCCCCCTCGCGGAAGCAGGCGACGAGGTTGCGGCTGCCGAAGGGCAGGCCCGACACGGGCCCGACGACCGGTTCGTTGCGCGCGCGCAGCGCGATCGGGTCGACGCCGCACTTCTCGGCCAGCTCGTCCAGGGCGCTCTCCAGGGCGAACGAGCCGGGCGCCTCACCGGGCGCGCGCATGAACGTCGGCGTGGGCACGTCCAGGGGCACCATGCGGTTGACGGAGTGGTGGGCGTCGGCCGCGTACAGGTTGCGCCCGAACGAGGCGCTGGGCTCGACGAACTCGAAGAGCGTCGACGTCGCGCTGTGCGCCACGTGCCCGAGCGCCCGCAGCCGCCCGTCGGGGTCGGCGCCGAGCCGCACGTGCTGGGTCGTCGCGCTGCGGTAGCCGACCACCGAGAACATCTGCCGCCGGGTCAGGACGACGCGCACGGGCCGGTCCAGGACCGTCGCCGCCATCGCGGCGGCCACCTGGTGCGGCCGCAGGCCCTTGCAGCCGAAGGCGCCGCCGACGTGCTCGGAGCGGACCCGCACGGAGTCCGGGTCGAGCGAGAACAGCCGGGCCAGCTCGTCGGCGATCCAGTGGCTGCCCTGGTTGGAGTCGACGACTTCGAGCCTGCCGCCCTCCCAGCGGGCGGCCGCCGCGTGCGGCTCCATCGGGTTGTGGTGCTCTTCGGGGGTGGTGTACCGCTCGTCCACCACCACGGCGGACGCGGCGAGTTCGGCCTCGATGTCGCCCTTGGTGGCCTCGTTGGGCGCGCCGAGCACGCTCTGCGGCGTGTAGGCGTCCGCGTGGCCCGCGTGGAAGCCGACGTCGTGCGGCTCCTCGGCGTAGCGCACCCGGAGCGTCTGGGCGGCCTCGCGCGCCTGCTCGGAGGTCTCGGCGACGACGAGGGCGACCGGCCAGCCCGCGTACGGCACGCGGTCGTGCTGGAAGAGCCCGACGACCGGGTCGGGCGGCCCGATGGTGCCCATGTACCCGGCGTCGACGCGCGGGGCGTTGCCGTGGTGCAGCACCGCGAGCACGCCGGGCAGCCCGAGGACCGGTTCGGCGTCCACGCCGAGGACGCGTCCCTTGGCGACGGTGGACAGGACGAGCCAGCCGTGGGCGAGTTCGTCGAAGGGCAGCTCACCGGCGTAGCGGGCGGCTCCGGTGACCTTGTCGCGGCCCTCGATCCGGGTGTGCCCGGTGCCGACGGCGCCCGCCTCGGCCGTCGTGCGGGTGGCGGTGGTCATCGGCCCGCCCCCTCGGCCAGTTCGGTCAGGACGGCGACGACGAGGTTGCGCATCAAGGTCACCTTGTATCCGTTGTGGGGCAGGGGCGCGGCGGCCGCGAGCTCGGCGTCCGCGGCGGCGGCGAAGGCCTCGGCGCTCGCCGGGCCGCCGGTCAGCGCCCGCTCGGCGGCGTGCGCCCGCCAGGGCCGCGACGCGACCGCGCCGAAGGCGAGGCGCACGTCGTGGACCAGGCCGTCCCGCACGTCGAGGGCGGCGGCGAGCGAGCCGATCGCGAAGGCGTACGAGGCGCGTTCGCGCACCTTGCGGTAGCGGGAGCGCGCGGCCACCGGGGCGGATGGCAGGGTGACGCCCGTGATCAGGGCGCCGGGCGGCAGGGCGGTCTCCCGGTGCGGAGTGTCGGCCACCGGCAGGTAGAAGTCCGCGAGCGGCATCTCACCGGGCCCGTCCAGGGTTTCGTACGAGACGACGGCGTCGAAGGCGGCGAGCGCGACGCCCATGTCGGAGGGGTGCACCGCGACGCAGTGCTCGGTGGCGCCGAGGATGGCGTGGTTGCGGTGCTCGCCCGCGATGGCGGAGCAGCCGCTGCGGGGCGTCCGCTTGTTGCACGGCTGCGCCAGGTCGGTGAAGTAGGCGCAGCGGGTGCGCTGCAGGAGGTTGCCGCCGACCGTGGCCATGTTCCGCAGCTGGCCGGACGCTCCGGCGAGGACGGCCTGGCTCAACGCCGGGTATTGGAGGCGCACTTGGGGGTGGGCGGCGAGGTCGCTGTTGCTGACCGTGGCGCCGATCCGCAGGCCGCCGTCGGCAGTCGGCTCGATCCCGCCCAGGGGCAGCCCGGTGACGTCCACGAGGCGCTCGGGGCGCTCCACGCCCGCCTTCATGAGGTCGACGAGGTTGGTGCCGCCCGCGAGGAAGCGCGTACCGCCGTCGGCACCGTGCAGGGCGACGGCTCCGGGGACGTCCGGGGCGCGCAGATAGCCGAACTCCCTCATGCCACGGCCTCCTTGCCCGCCGCTGTCGTTCCGGCGGGGGCGGCCGTGGCCTCGGCGGCGCGCTCGACGGCCCGCACGATGGACACATAGGCGCCGCACCGGCACAGGTTGCCGCTCATCCGCTCCCGGATCTCCTCGGCGGTCAGCGGCGGCACGCCCGCGTCGGGCCGTACGTCGGCGGTCGCGGCGCTCGGCCAGCCCGCCGCGTGCTCGTCGAGCACGGCGAGGGCCGAACAGATCTGCCCCGGCGTGCAGTACCCGCACTGGAAGCCGTCGAGGTCGAGGAACGCCTGCTGCACCGGGTGCAGTTGGCCGCCTTGGGCCACGCCTTCGATGGTGGTGATCTCGCGCCCTTCAGCGGCCACCGCGAGCTGTAGACAGGAGACGGCGCGGCGGCCCTCGACCAGCACGGTGCAGGCGCCGCACTGGCCCTGGTCGCAGCCCTTCTTGGTGCCGGTCAGATCCAGGCGTTCGCGCAGCACGTCGAGCAGCGTCGCGCGGTGGTCGACGGGCAGGGTGTGCTTCTCGCCGTTGACGGTGAGCGTGATGACGCTGCCCGTCGCGGCGGGTTCCGAGGGGGGTGGAGCCATGGTCAAGCCTTCTTTCGCGGACGCGGTGACAGCGCGCGCTCGCGGCCGGGACGTGCCCGGACCGGCGGGACGTGCTTGAACTGGTGGGGCCTGCGGGAAAGGTGGTGCGGGGGCGCCGGGCCGGTCCTCGGCCCGGTCGAGCGGGAGGGCGGACACGTCGAGCGGGAGGGCGGACACGGGCAGCGGACGACAGGAGGGCACACATTCAGCCACTCTGCCGCTATCGTGAGCACAAGCGGACAACTGTCCGTTGCCTTCGAACCTAACGGACAGCTGTCCGCTTATCAAGGGCTGTCGGCTCGACACGGCCGGACGGCCGCGATCCCGGAAGGACGAGGGGTGCACGAGAGGAAGAACGCGCCACTGCGCTCGGACGCGCAGCGCAATCGCGCACGCATCCTGGAGGTGGCGCTCACGGAGCTGACGCGGGCGGCGGACACCCCGCTCAGCGCCATCGCGAAGAAGGCGGGCGTCGGCCAGGGCACCTTCTACCGCAACTTCCCGAGCCGCGAGGCGCTCGTCCTTGAGGTGTACCGCTACGAGGTCGAGCAAGTCGCCGACACCGCCGCCCAGTTGCTTCAGACCCGGCCCCCCGACCAGGCCCTGTGGGAGTGGATGACCCGCCTCGCCCGGTTCTCCATGACCAAGGCGGGCCTGGCCCAGGCGATAGGCAAGGCCACCGCGCACGGCAGCTTCGCCGCGCTCGGCCACGGACCGCTGACCTCCGCCATCGCCCTGCTCCTCGACGCCAACGACGCGGCGGGCACCATCCGCCCGGGCCTGACCCCCGACGACTTCCTGCTCGCCATCGCGGGGCTGTGGCACATCGACCCGGACAGCGACTGGCAGGCGCGCGTGGACCAGCTCCTCGACATCGTCATGGACGGCCTGCGCGCGGGGGCGCCGGGCCGCTGACCGGACGGGCCCCTCCCTTTACCCCAGGAAGCTCAGCCGCACCTGGCGGTCGGGGTTGTCCTTGTTCGTGTCGACCAGACACACGGACTGCCAGGTGCCGAGCTCCAGGCTGCCGCCGATCACCGGGAGCGTGGCGTGCGGGGCCACCAGGGCGGGCAGCACGTGGTCGCGGCCGT
Source organism: Streptomyces sp. NPDC053474 (assembly GCF_044544845.1). Lineage (NCBI taxonomy): Bacteria > Bacillati > Actinomycetota > Actinomycetes > Kitasatosporales > Streptomycetaceae > Streptomyces > Streptomyces sp. NPDC053474. The sequence continues at coordinate 288,294 of NZ_JBITXV010000006.1, read as the reverse complement.
GGCCGGGGCTGCCGTGCCGGTGCTGCCAGCGGTCGTCGGCGGGCAGCAGGGTGTGCAGCGCGGCAAGCAAGTCCCTGTCGCTGCCCGCGCCGGTCTCCAGCACGGCGATGCCAGCTGTCGCGTGCGGGACGAAGACATTCAGGAGGCCGTCGCGACCGCGGGCCGCCTCGCGCAGGAAGCCCGCGCACTCGTGGGTGAGGTCGACGACCGTCTCGTCCGAGCCGGTCGCGACGTGCAGGATGCGGGTGGTGAAGGCGTCGGACATGCCTCCCATCCTGCACCAGCTCCCGGCCCCGGCCAGGCTGGACACCCCCCGGGCCTTTCGCCAGGCGATACGGCACGTCCGGTCCGCGAGACGCCATTGACCGTGACCGGCCGAGATCGCTACGTTCGGCCGCATGGTCCGTTCAGCTCTGCTCACTTCGCGCGGTCACATCGACCTGCTGCGGGTGGCCTCCTCCGCGTGTCGCCGCGGCTGCTGACGCCTTCTCACTTCGCTTCTCCGCGCACGCTCCGTCCGCCGTCGCCGGGTTCCCCCGACCGTGTGACCGCGCGTCGCGTCCCCGCCGTGCCCTGACGCGCCCCGCCCTCGCTCCCGCCGCCCCGCACCACGTGGCCGAGGCGCGCCGCGTCACCGCGCCCCGCCTCTCCCCCGCCCTGGAGCGCCATGAGCATCAGTCACGCCCCGCCGCCTCCGCCACCTGACATATCCGGAACGTCTCCCCACGAGGCCAGCGCTGCGGAATCCGGGGTCGCGCCCGACCTCGTCGCCCTCGTTCCGGCCTCCGCCCGCCGCACCCGCGTCCCCCGCTGGCTGCGCCGCACCACCGGCCCCGTCCTACTGCTCGCCCTGTGGCAACTGCTCAGCACGACAGGCACGTTGAGCCCCGACACCCTTGCCCCGCCGGGCACCATCGCCCGGGTCGCGGGCGACCTCGTCGAGGACGGGTCGCTGCCCTCGGCCATGGGCGTCTCCCTCCAGCGCGTCGCGATCGGGCTGCTGCTCGGCACGGTGGTCGGGACCGGGCTCGCGCTGCTCTCCGGGCTCTTCCGGATCGGCGAGGACCTCGTGGACGCGAGCGTGCAGATGCTGCGCACCGTGCCGTTCGTCGGCCTGATCCCGCTGTTCATCATCTGGTTCGGCATCGGCGAGACCCCGAAGGTCGCCCTCATCACGCTCGGGGTGTCCTTCCCGCTCTACCTGAACGTGTACGCGGGCATCCGAGGTGTCGACTCCCAGCTCATCGAGGCCGGTGAGTCTTTGGGGCTGTCCCGGTGGGGGCTCGTGCGGCACGTGATCCTGCCGGGCGCGCTGCCCGGCGCCATGACCGGCCTGCGCTACTCCCTCGGCATCGCCTGGCTCGCGCTGGTCTTCGCCGAGCAGATCAACGCCGACGCGGGCATCGGCTTCCTCATGGTCCAGGCCCGGGACTTCCTGCGGACCGACGTGATCGTCGTCTGCCTGATCGTCTACGCCTTCCTCGGCCTCCTCGCCGACTTCGTGGTCCGCACACTCGAAAGGCTGCTGCTGCAATGGCGACCGACGTTCACCGGCCGGTGACCCCCGGCCCCGCGCCCTCGGCCGTACGCGTCGAGGGCCTCACCCGCTCCTTCGACGGCCGCCCCGTCATCGACGGACTGCGCCTGGACGTGCGGCCCGGCGAGTTCGTGGCGCTGCTCGGCCGCAGCGGCTGCGGCAAGTCCACGCTCCTGCGCGTCCTCGCCGGACTCGACCGGGACATCGAGGGCACCGTCCTCGTGCCGCGCCGCAAGGCCGTGGCGTTCCAGGCGCCGCGCCTCATGCCCTGGAAGCGGGTGTGGCGCAACGTGCTGCTCGGCCTGCCCGGCAGGCCCGACCGGAACGTCGCCGAGCGCGCCCTGGCCGAGGTCGGGCTCGGCCACCGCGCGCACGCCTGGCCCAAGACGCTCTCCGGCGGCGAGGCCCAGCGCGCCTCGCTGGCCCGCGCGCTGGTGCGCGAACCCGACCTGCTCCTCCTCGACGAGCCGTTCGGCGCCCTGGACGCCCTGACCCGGGTCACGGCCCAGCGTCTGGTCGGCGAGCTGTGGCAGCGCCGGGGCTGTGCCGTGCTGCTCGTCACCCACGACGTGGAGGAGGCGGTGCTGCTCGCCGACCGGGTCCTCGTCATGGACGAGGGCGTCATCGCGCACGAGCAGCCCATCGACCTCGACCGGCCGCGCGACATCGCCGCCCCCCGCTTCGCCGCGCTGCGCGCCTGTCTCCTGGAGCGCCTCGGCGTCGAGTCCCCAGCCACGGCCGCCACCTGACCGCCCCTCACCCCGTCCTCTCCCCCGCGCCGCCCCGGCGCACCCCCACGACGTACTCGTAGAACGGACCCCCGCCCATGCGACGCCGACGCCTCGCCCCCGTCCTGCTCCTGCCCCTGGCGCTGGCCCTCGCCGCCTGCTCCGGGTCGTCCTCCGCCAGCTCGTCGACCGGTGGCCTCGGCGGGAGCAACACCGACGGCAAGGGGTCGCTGACCCTCAACGTCGGGGACCAGAGAGGCGGTTCGGAAGCCGTCCTGCGCGCCGCCGGAGAGCTCGACGACCTCACGTACAAGATCAAATGGTCGACGTTCACCTCGGGGCCACCGCTCCTCGAAGCCGTGAATGCCAAGGCCGTGGACCTCGGCGCGGTCGGCAACACACCGCCGGTGTTCGCGGCGGGCGCGGGCTCGAAGATCACCGTGGTGGCCGCGAGCCACGGCACGGCGCACGGCGAGGCCATCGTCGTGCCGAAGGACTCCGGCCTGAAGCGCACGGCCGATCTGAAGGGCAGGTCCGTGGCGGTGGCCCAGGGGTCGTCCGCGCACTACCAGCTGATCGCCTCCCTGAAGAAGGCCGGGCTCTCCCTGAAGGACGTCCGGGTCACCTACCTCCAGCCCGCCGACGCGCTGGCCGCCTTCACCGGCGGCAAGGTGGACGCCTGGGCGGTGTGGGACCCCTACACCTCACAGGTCCTGCGCGGCGGCAAGGGGCGGATCCTCACCGACGGCGACGGGCTGGTCAACGGCCTCAGCTTCCAGGTGGCCGCGCCCGGCGCGCTGAAGGACAAGAAGAAGGCCGCCGCCGTCGCCGACTACCTCAAGCGGCTGCGCAAGGCGCAGGACTGGGTGTTCGCCCACCCCGAGGCGTGGGCGAAGGTCTGGGCGAAGGACACCGGCCTGCCCTACGAGGTCGCCCTGGACTCGGTCAAGCGCTCGCAGGGCACGCGTGTCCCGGTCGCCGTCGACCGCAACGTCGTCGCGTCCGAGCAGGCCATCGCCGACACCTTCGCCGAGCTGAAGCTCATCCCCCGCCGCGTCGACTTCCGCGACTTCACCGACACCCGGTTCAACGGCTCGCTGCCGCCCTCGACCACCGAGCCCCGCACGTACAAGGAGTCCTGACCATGACCGTCCACCTCCACTGGTTCCTGCCGACCGGCGGCGACGGCCGCACCCTCGTCGACCGGCACGCCTACACCGACGGCGGCATCACCCGCTCCCGCGTCACCCCGGTGAGCGGCGTGCGGGCCCCCGACATCGCGTATCTGGCCCAGATCGCCAAGGCCGCCGAGCAACTCGGCTTCGAGGCCGTGCTCACGCCGACCGGCACCTGGTGCGAGGACGCCTGGCTGACCACGGTCGCGCTCGCCCAGCACACCGAGCGCCTGAAGTTCCTGGTGGCCTTCCGGCCGGGGGTCCTCTCCCCCGTGCTCGCCGCGCAGATGGCGGCGACGTACCAGCGCATCACGCGCGGGCGGCTGCTCCTGAACGTGGTGACCGGCGGCGACTCGACCGAACAGCGGCGCTTCGGCGACCACCTGGACCACGACCGCCGCTACGCCCGCACCGACGAGTTCCTCTCGGTGGTGCGCGGGGTGTGGAGCGGCAAGCCGTACGACTTCGACGGTACGCACTACCAGGTCGAGGGCGGGCTCACCGCGCTGCCGCCGGACCCGCTGCCGGAGATCTTCTTCGGCGGCTCGTCGGCCGCGGCGGGCCCGGTCGCGGCGCGTCACACCGATGTCTATCTGACCTGGGGCGAGCCGCCCGAGCAGGTGAAGAAGAAGATCGACTGGATCCGTGGCCTGGCGGAGGCGGAGGGGCGCACGGTCCGCTTCGGCATCCGCCTGCACACCGTCTCCCGGGACTCGTCCAAGGAGGCGTGGGCCACCGCGCACCGCCTCCTAGCGGACCTCGACGCGGACACCGTCGCCGCCGCCCAGGAGGCCCTCGGCCGCAGCGAGTCCGTGGGCCAGCAGCGGATGCTCGCGCTGCACGGGGGCTCCCGCGACGACCTGGTGGTCTCGCCCAACCTGTGGGCCGGTGTCGGTCTGGTGCGCGGCGGTGCGGGCACCGCGCTCGTGGGCAGCCACGCGGAGGTCGCCGACCGCATCGAGGAGTACCACGCGCTCGGCGTCGAGCACTTCGTCCTCTCCGGCTACCCGCACCTGGAGGAGGCGTACTGGTTCGGCGAGGGCGTCACCCCCGAGCTGGCGGCCCGCGGGCTGCTCGCGCGCGTCCCCGCCTCGCCCCTGACCGGCGTCCCGGCGGCGAATGGCCGCCCGGCGTCGGCTCCGGGCGGGGCCCCGCTCCTGGTGGCCGGGGGCCGCTGACGCCGGGCGGCGCGGGAAGACCCCGGCCCCGCCCCGAGTTAGTAGAAGCGTGAACGGCATCGGGGTGCGAGACGCGGACGTGACGGACGTCGACGTGGTGGTCGTGGGCGCGGGGCAGGCGGGCCTGTCCAGCGCCTACCACCTGCGGCACAGGGGCTTCGAGCCGGAGCGGGACTTCGTGGTGCTCGACCACGCGCCCCGCCCTGGCGGCGCCTGGCAGTTCCGGTGGCCGTCGCTGACCTACGGCAAGGTGCACGGCATGCACGCGCTGCCGGGCATGGAGCTGACCGGCGCGGACCCCGCGCGCCCGTCGTCGGAGGTCATCGGCGCGTACTTCACCGCGTACGAGGACCGCTTCGGCCTGCGGGTGCGGCGCCCCGTCGACGTGCGCCGCGTCAGCGAGGGCGAGGGCGGGCGGCTCCTCGTCGAGACCTCGGCGGGGGCCTGGTCGACGCGTGCGCTCATCAACGCCACCGGCACCTGGGACAAGCCCTTCTGGCCGCGCTACCCGGGGCAGGAGACCTTCCTCGGACGGCAGGTGCACACCGCCGACTACCCGGGCCCCGAGGCGTTCCGCGGGCAGCGCGTCGTCGTCGTGGGCGGGGGCGCGTCCGGCACCCAGCACCTGATGGAGATCGCCCCGTACGCCGCCCGGACCTGGTGGGTGACGCGGCGGCCGCCCGTCTTCGCCGAGGGCCCCTTCGACGAGTTGCGCGGGCGCGCGGCGGTCGCGATGGTCGAGGAGCGGGTCCGCCAGGGCCTGCCGCCCCTGAGCGTGGTCTCGGTGACCGGGCTCGCCGTCACGGACGCGGTGCGCGAGGCGCGCGCGAACGGGGTGCTCGACCGGCTTCCGATGTTCGACCGGATCACGCCGACGGGCGTGGAGTGGGACGACGGGCGCAGCGCCGATGCCGACGTGATCCTGTGGGCGACGGGCTTCCGCGCGGCCGTCGACCACCTGGCGCCGCTCCGGCTGCGGGAGCCCGGCGGCGGCATCCGCATGGACGGCACGCGGGCGGCGGCCGACCCGCGCGTGCACCTCGTCGGGTACGGCCCGTCGGCCAGCACCATCGGCGCGAACCGCGCGGGGCGCGCGGCGGTGCGGGACATCGTGCGGCTGCTGGAACAGGAGCCCGTACCGGCGCTGACCTGACGTCAGCTCCCCGCGGCGCGGCGCTCGTCGGGGCCGTGCTCAGGCGTGCGAGGGGGCCGGCGGCCGGTGCCCGTGCGTGTCGCCCGGCGGGACGGCGAGCGCGTCGCTCAGCGAGCGGGCGACGTCGAACGATTCGGCCACGCCCGCCAGGCGCAGCACCTTGCGAGCGAAGGGGTCTTCCAGGACGACGGTGAGCCGCAGCTCCCTGCGCCGCGTCGCGGCCCGCGCCTGGCAGAGCAGCGACAGGCCGCCGCAGTCCAGGAACGTCACGCCGCTCAGGTCCAGGATCACGTCGTGGCAGCAGGTGAGGGTCAGCTCGGCGAGGCGGCCGGTGAGCCGCTCGGTGGCGTAGATGTCCAGCTCTCCCCAGAGCACGATGACCAGCCGCTCCCGCCGCACGTGGGAGCGGAGGCCGAAGGGAAGGCTGTCGTCGTGCATCGTTCCCCCTCGTGGCGCTCTTGAGCGCGGATCCGGGGCGTGATTGCGGTCTGTGCGGTGAGCTGGCGCCACCGAGGGAACGGGCGACGCGGTGGTGCCTATGGCATACCCGACAGGCGCAGGATAATGCAACTCCCCTGCATTAAACCTGGGTTGGTCCATACCGTCGAGCCCCGGCGCGGACGTCCGCGCCGGGGCTCGACGGAAGCAGGGGGTCCGCCCAGGGGCGGGCGCGAGCAGTGGATGCCATAAGCAGAAGTGATCGCTCGCAGCAGATCCAGATGTTGGACTTCCGGCGCGGCGCCGCCGACCGTGGAAGCACACGACATCAGCCGCACACAGTCTCAGCGGCACCTCACCGCACGGGAGTCGAGCCCATGAACAGTCATGTCCTCATCGCGGGCGCGGGCATCGGCGGCCTCACCGCCGCCCTGACCCTGCACGCCGCCGGGATCGACGCCACCGTCGTCGACAGCGTCCGCGAGATACGGCCGCTCGGCGTCGGCATCAACATCCAGCCGCAGGCCGTGGGCGTTCTCACCGAACTCGGCCTGGGGGACGCCCTCGCCGCCCTCGGGATCCCGACCGCCGAGCACCAGTACGCCGATTCGCGGGGCGAGTTGGTCTTCACGGACCCCCGAGGGCTCGCCCGGGGATACCGCTGGCCGCAGTACTCCGTCCACCGCGGCGAGCTGCAGATGCTCCTGCTCGACGCCGTGCGCGACCGGCTCGGCCCGGGCGCCGTACGAACTGGCGTCCGAGTAGAACGCTCTATCCAGAGCGAAGAGGAAGTCCGCGTCCGGGTCACCGACCGGGCCACGGGCGGCGCCTCAGTCCTGAGCGCCGGGCTTCTGGTCGGCGCGGACGGCCTGCACTCGGCGGTGCGGGCCGCGCTCCACCCGGAGCAGGGTCCGATGCTGTGGTCGGGGGTGTCGATGTGGCGGGGCACCCTGGAGACCGAGCGCTTCGGCACGGGCCGCTCGGCGGTCCTCGCCTCGGACGCCCCGCGCCCCGACGGGAGTCAGGGCCCGCAGTTCCTGGCGTATCCCATCTCCCGCCCCGCCGACGACCGCGGCAGGTCCCTGCTCAACTGGGTGGCCCTGGTGACCGTGGCCGAGCCGGGACCGCTGGACCCGGCGGCGGTCGACTGGAACGCCCCCGCGCGCGCCGAGGACGTCCTGCCCCACTTCGAGGGCTGGCGGATCGGCGACCGCGCCGTCCACGACCTGGTCGCCGGGAGCGAGGTGATCCTGCGCTACCCCATGGTGGACCGCGACCCGCTGCCGCACTGGGGCGAGGGCCGGGTGACGCTGCTCGGGGACGCCGCGCACCCCATGTACCCCGTGGGCGCGAACGGCGCGACGCAGGCCATCATCGACGCCGGGGTCCTCGCCGACCGCCTGGCCGCCGACGACGACCCGCGCGCGGCCCTCGCCTCGTACGAGACGGAGCGCCGTACGGCCACGGCCCGGATCGTGGAGGCCAGTCGGCGCATGCACGAGTCCGCGCACTCCGGCGAGAACGCCATCGATGCCATCACGACGGCCTATCGCGCGGCTACGGGCGGCTGACCTTCCCCTCGCTGGCTGGTCGGGAGGTAGAGCGTGTAGAGCAGCTTGTTCGGCACCACGGGCGGGGTGCCCTGGAGCACGCCCGTGGTCGCGTTGTCGACCAGGCCGCGCTTCACCTGCGCCGGGGTGTCCGCGGGGCGGAAGGCGAGGTGCAGGGCCGCCGCTCCCGCCACGTGGGCGGTGGCCATCGACGTCCCGCTGATGGTGTTGGTCGCGGTGTCGCTGTCCTTCCAGGCCGACGGGATCTGCACGCCGGGTGCGAACAGGGACACGCACGGGCCGTGGTTGGACGAGGAGGCACGGCGGTCCGCGCGGTCGCTCGCGCCGACGGTGATCACTTCGGGCAGCCGCGCGGGCGAGGTGGAGCAGGCCCCCGTGGACGAGCCCGCGCTGCCCGCCGCCACCGCGTACGTGACGCCGGAGCGGACGGAGGCGCGCACGGCGTTGTCGAGGACGTCGCTGGCCTGGCCGCCCAGGCTCATGTTGGCCACGGCGGGCCTCGCCTTCTGGGCCGTCACCCAGTCGACGCCCGCGACGACGCCCGCCGTGGTGGCCGAGCCCTGGCAGTTCAGGACCCGCACGGCCACCACCTTCGCCCGCTTGGCGACGCCGTAGGTTCGTCCGGCGGCGATGCCGCCGACGTGGGTGCCGTGGCCGTTGCAGTCGTTGCCGTTCTGGCCGTCGCCCACGGTGTCGACGCCGACCGAGGCCCGCCCGCCGAACTCCTGGTGCGTGGTGCGCAGGCCGGTGTCGATGACGTACACGCTGACGTCGGGAGCGGTGGTGCGGTAGGTGTACGTGCCGGACAGGGGCAGGGTGCGCTGGTCGATCCGGTCCAGGCCCCACGGGGCGTCCGGCTGCGTCTCGTCGAGAGCCCCGGCGTCGAGGCGCACCCGGGTGTCCTGACGGACGTACGCGACGCGCGGGTCGGCGGCCACGCGCGCGGCCCGCGCCCGGCTCATCGTCGCGGAGAAGCCGTGCAGCGCGGCCCGGTAGACATGCCCGAGCCGCGCCCCGCCGGAGCGCCCGAGGAGGTCGCGCGCCACACCGGACACGGCGCCCGCCCGGGTGTCCTTCAGGACCACGATCCAGCCGTCCGGCACGGCCATCTCCCCGGCCCCGGCGAGGCGCAGCGCGCCCGGGTCCTTCGGCGCACTGGCCCCGGCGGCGGGCGCGGCACCGAGCTGGAGGCCCGCGGCGAGCGCCGCGGCGCACGTACCGGTCGGTCGTGCGCGCGTCACGACCTGGCTGATGCCGGTGGTCGCGTCGATCCACACCACCTGGCCGCCGGGCCCCGCGGCGGCGGACAGCTGCTCGCCGCGGTTGCAGGAGACGCGCCCCTTGCGCGTGGCCGGGTCCTTCGGGTCGCCGCCCGCCGCGAACTGCCAGAGCTTGGCCAGCGTCTCGTTGCGCCACGTCGTGTCGGGCAGCCGGGCGCCGACCGTCACCGCCTCGTCGGAGGCCGTCAGGTCGTACGCGTTCAGCGCGCCGGGGGCGGACTCGGGGCTGAGGTCGACGATGTGCGAGCCGTCGATGTCCGCGCGGCGCAAGGAGGTCGTCCCCTCGCCCCGGACGGCGTCGCGCAGCCAGAACACGTGCGTGCCGGTGATGGCCGTCGGACCGAGGCTGGTGCTGCCCGGGACCTGCTCGACCACCTTGTTCTCGCCGGTGGCGACGTCGATGAGCCGTGTGGTGTACGCGTACTCGGCGCGCACCCGGCGCCGCTCCTGGTAGGCGATCCTGCCGTTGCTCACCGAGGGGAAGAAGGCCCGGTGGTAGGTGCCGCCGCCGAGGCTGACCTTGTTCGCCGGGTCCTTCAGGCTCAGATAGGTCACGCCCTGCCGGCCGCCGTGGTTGTAGTGGGAGAAGGTCACGACGTCGCCGTCGACGTCCACGGCGTCGGCGACGCCCCTGCTGTTGTGCCAGAGCTTCTTGACGGGGCCGCCCGCGAGCGGCCGGGCGAGGATGTCCACGCCGGTGGGGCCATGCGCCTGCCACACCACGGTCTTGCCGTCGGTGGCTGGATTGACGTGGTAGCGGCCGTCGTTGGGGCTCATCAGCTGGGGCTGGCCGCTGCCGTCGGCGCGTCCGGCCCACACCGAGTACGCCTCGGAGCCCGTCTCGTCGGACCGGGACGCGGTCCACAAGCCGCCGCCGGAGCCGAGGCGGGTGTCGTTGGTGTTGACCCGGTCGAGCAGCGTGTCGGAGTCCACGCCGAGGGCCAGCTCCCAGCCGGGCACGATGCCGTGGGCGTTGAAGGCGCGCGTCAGGGCCTTCAACTGCCCGGCGTCGGCGTTCAGGTCCCTGGCCGCGGCGAGCACGGCGGCCCGGCCCTCGGTGAAGCCGTCGAGCGGGGTCAGGTACTGGGTGAGCGCCCGGTACACGATCTTGTCGGCGAGGGTGTCGCCGAGGTCCTCGCGGGCGTCCCAGAGCGCGCCCGCGAACAGGGTGGAGTTGAGGTGCACGCCGCCGTTGTCGGTGCCGAAGCCGACGCCGAGGAAGTGCTTGGCGGTGTTCCGGCCGTCGCCCAGGTCGCGGAAGGCGCACGCGCGCGGGGACTTCGTGCGGCACAGCCGCTCGCCGACCAGGCCCGAGTCCGGGTCGGAGGTGGCGACGCCGTACGCCTCGTTCTCGATGGCGTTGCCGAAGTAGTCCGCGATCGCCTCGTTCAGGGCGCCGGACTGGCCCGCGTACACGAGGGCGGCGGTGTGCTCCACGACGCCGTGGGTCATCTCGTGGCCGACGACGTCCAGGCCCGCGGCCAGCGGCCGGTACTCGGCGTCGCCGTTGCCGTACACCATCTTCTCGCCGTCCCAGAAGGCGTTGACGTACGGGGATCCGCCGTTCGTCACGCCCACCAGGGAGTTGACGGTCATGCCGTGTCCGTCGAGGCTGAGGCGGCCGTGCTTGTCCTTGAAGTAGTCGAAGACCCGCGCGCCGCCCCAGTGTGCGTCCACCGCGCCCGCCTCGGTCGCCTCGCCGCCGAAGGCAGGGGTGGGCGAGCCGAACTCCTGGATCCCGGGCGGCCACTGGCCGATGACCTCGCCGACGGACTTGTCCCGCGCGTCCCAGGTGGACAGGGTGCGGCCCCAGCCCTCGTCGTCCGGGATGCGGGTGGTGTCGCGCAGCACGTACTGCTGGCGCCCGGTGTCGCGCTCCACGTCCAGGGCGACGGACCTGCCGTCCAGCGTGACGCCTGAGCCCTGCTCACGCGGCTCCGCCGGTGCGGCCCGCCGCGGCGCGGGAGCCGTGCGCGGCCCGCTCGGAACCGCACCGCCGAACGTCTTGATACCGCTGTACTGGAGGACGGGGTACCCGGCGCGCGCGTCGACGTAGACCTCACGCAGTACGGGTTCGCCGGTGGCCGGGTCGGTGCCGCGCACGGTGACGTGGTGGGTGAGGACGCCCTGCCCCTTGGGCAGCACGACGAGGCCGCTGGCGGTGCCCTTGAGGGGTATCTCGCCGTCGTCGGCTTCGTCGGCCCCGGCCGTGCGGGTGAAGTTCCTCGTGGTGAGGTCCGTGAGCACGCCGTCGACGGCACGCTCGACGGCGACCTCCGCGCCGACCTCGGGGGTGGTGCCCGCCGTGAGCCCGGTGAAGTACTTGCCGGAGGTGCCGGTGACGACGCGTGCGCCGCCCTTGTTCTCCATGCGGACGACGTACTGGCCGCCCAGGACGGGCACGCCCCGGTGCTTCTGCTGGAGCCGCACGGTCTCCTGGCCGCCCGCCGCCGTGGTGGTCCGCGCGGACGTCAGGTCGCGGTCGGGGTCGGCGATCCGGTAGCGGCTCTCCTCCCGCTCCAGGTACGCGCGGGCGGCGTCCGCCGCGCTGTCCGCCCGGGGCGCCTTCTCCCTGATGCCGTCCACCAGGGCGGGCGTCCTCGTCCGCTGCCCCGGGATCACCTCACCGGGGCTCGGCGGCGGCGTCCCCCCGGGCACCGCCGCCGCGGGACCCGCCGAAACGACGAGTGCGGCGGCGCTGATCAGCGCCGCCGCACCGGACGAACCACCCCGCCGCGCTCTGGATCTCCTGGCTCTCGTCGCGCGGGCACCGTGCTGGCGCATCCCTTCCCCTCCCGCTCGTCGACCGGACCGGCGGCGTGGGTGCCGCCGGGAGAGCCATGGAAGCGACGATGCGACGAGCCATCAATGGGGCGCGGGAGCGCGAGGACGAGTTCCGGCCTAGCTGAACGTGAACTCACTTCCTCCCAAGGGTTGGTGACGGGCCGTCATTGATTCCGGTTGAACTCCGCCACGTTGCGCTGCTGCTCCTCGTAGTTCGCGGTGAACCGCGTGTCCCCCGGCTTCACGGTCACGAAGTACAGCCAGTCCCCCGGCGTCGGATTCGTCGCCGCGCGCATCGCGGCCTCTCCGGGGTTGCCGATCGGGGTGGGCGGCAGGCCCATGCGGGCGTACGTGTTGTAGGGGCTGTTCAGCTTGGTGTCGCGCGCGGTGGTCTTGAGGGTGGAGCGGTTGAGGGCGTAGTTGATCGTGGAGTCCATCTGGAGCGGCATGCCCCGGTCGAGGCGGTTGTAGATGACGCGGGCGACCTTGCCCATCTCCTCCTTGGAGCCCGCCTCGGCCTCGATCATGCTCGCGATGGTGACGGTCTGGTAGACGTTCACCGCGTTCCGGTCGGCGCCCGCGGTGATGTGGCCGCCGCTGAACCTCTTGTTCGCGGTGTCCACCATGTACGACAGGACGGACGCCGGGGTCGACCGGGATCCGATGGGGTACGTGGCCGGGAAGAGATAGCCCTCGGGGTTGCCGCCCGCGTCGCCGGGCAGTTTGAGGCCCGCGCTGTCGACGGCCTTCCTCGTGGTGCCCTTGGAGACGTGCAGGGCCGCGTCGACGGCCTCGTACACCTGGCTGGCGCGCCAGCCCTCGGGGATCGTCAGCGTCCGGGGCCGGACCTCTTCGTGGTCGTCCGGGAGCAGCAGCGGGACCGCCACGGCGGCGACCGCCGCGACGGCGCCGATGGTGATCAGGGCGATCCGGCCCCGGCGCGTCAGCCGGACCGCTCCTCGTTTCGTGCCCCGTGGCGGGGTGGTGGTGTGCATGCGGGCACGGTAACCCGCCTTTTGTCATATTTGCGGCATATCTCTACGTCGCTGGCTCCAGCCGGGCGTCCCTGCGGACGAGGGCGGCGTAACGCCCGTCCTGGGCGAGCAGCTCCGTGTGGGTGCCGCGCTCGACGGCGCGCCCCGCGTCGAGCACCACGATCTGGTCGGCGCCGCGCACGGTGGACAGGCGGTGGGCGATGGTGAGCGTCGTCCTGCTGGCCGACAGGGCGTCGATGGCCTGCTGCACGGCGTGTTCCGTGCGGGTGTCGAGGGCGCTGGTGGCCTCGTCCAGGATCAGCACGGGCGGGTCGCGCAGGATCGTGCGGGCGATGGCCAGGCGCTGCTTCTCGCCGCCGGAGAAGCGGTGGCCGCGCTCGCCGACGACCGTGTCGTACCCGTCGGGCAGGGCCGCGATGTGGTCGTGGATCTGGGCGGCCCGCGCCGCCTCGTGCAGCTCCTCCTCGGTGGCGTCCGGCTTGGCGAAGCGGAGGTTGTCCGCGACCGAGGCGTGGAAGAGGTACGTCTCCTGGGAGACGACGCCGATCGCGCGCGCGAGGGTGTCGAAGTCCAGGTCGCGCACGTCCACGCCGTCGAGCGTGACGCGGCCGCCCGTCACGTCGTACAGGCGCGGCACCAGATAGCTGAGCGTGGACTTGCCGGAGCCCGTCGGGCCGACGACGGCGAGACTGCCGCCCGCGGGCACGGTGATGTCGATGCCTTCGAGGACGGGCGCGCCCTGGGGGTCGTAGCGGAACTCCACGCCTTCGAAGCGGACCTCGCCCTTGACGCGGTCCAGGCGCACGGGCCGGTCGCGCTCGGTGATGTCGATGGGCAGGTCGAGGTACTCGAAGATGCGCTGGAAGAGCGCGAGCGAGGTCTGGATCTGCACCCCGGTCGACAGCAGGCTGACCGTCGGCCGGAACAGGCCCTGCTGGAGCGAGACGAAGGCGACGAGCGTGCCGATGGAGACGGTGGGCCCGCCCATCTGGAAGGCGAGCCCCGCGCTCCAGTAGAGGACGGCGGGCATCGCGGCCATGACGATGGTGATCACGGCCATGCGCCAGCGCCCGGCCATGTTGGAGCGGACCTCCAGGCTCACCAGCTCGGCGGACTCGTCGGCGAAGGAGCGCGTGAGTGAGTCGGCGCGGCCCATCGTGCGGCCGAGCAGGATGCCGCTGACCGAGAGGGATTCGGTGACCGTGGCGGCCATCGCGGCCATCTGCTTCTGCCGCTCGGTGGCGATCTTCTTGCGTTCGCGGCCGACGCGGCGGCTGATCCACGCGAACAGCGGGAGCAGCAGCAGGGAGACGAGGGTCAGGCGCCAGTCGAGGGCGAGCATGGCGACGACCGTGGCGATGACGCTCGTCAGGTTCGAGACGAGGGAGGTCGCCGTGGAGGTGACGGTCGCCTGCATGCCGCCGATGTCGTTGGCGATGCGGGACTGGACCTCGCCGGTGCGGGTGCGGGTGAAGAAGGCGAGGGACATGCGCTGGAGGCGGCCGTACACGGCGGTGCGCAGGTCGTGCATGACCTGCTGGCCGACGGTCGTGGAGATCAGCGTCTGCAGGACGCCGAAGACGCTGGTGACGACCGCGCTCAGGATCATGCCGAGGGCGAGCAGGCTCAGCAGGCCGGTGCGGCCCTGCGGGATCGCGGTGTCGAGGATCTCCTTCAGGAGGAAGGGGGTCACCACCGACACCAGGGAGGCGGCGCACACCAGCAGGCCGACGAGGGCGAGGCGGGCGCGGTACGGACGGAAGAGGCGCAGGATGCGGCGCAGCTGACGGGGCTCTTCCGACTCACCAGACACCGGGGTCCGGGAGGGATCTTCGTGAGGCATGGGCTCCTACGGGACGTAGTGGGACGTCGGCGGCGGCGCGCCGACGGGGACGGGTCGCGCCCGCGTCACCGGTGTCCCCGTCTGTGCGGCCGGGACCGCACGGGTGGGTCGCGCCCGCGAGAACGCGGCTGCGCCGACGCCGATTCCGTGGACACCGGTGCCCGGGCGCCGGTGCCGTGGACACCGGCGGCGCGAGCCCCGCTGACACGGCCACCGGCCGTACGGACACCAGCTATACGAGCACCGGTGCATGGAACGGACGCCAGTGACGCGGACGTCGGCGACGCGCACGCCACTGACGCGGACGTCGGTGGCACGCACGCCAGTGGCGCGTCGACAGGAGCGCCGAGCACGGATCACGCTTCGGCGGGAGCGCCGGACGCGGGTGGCGCGCCGACGAGGGCGACCTTGGGAGCATAGCTCACTGTTACCTATACTCACAATGCACCAGGTCCTGTACTGTTTCGGCATGAGCACATCGGACAGCGACGGACTCCTCGCCGAGCAGCTGCTGCGGCTGACCCGTCGGCTGCACCGCATCCAGAAGCACCATCTGGAGCCCATCGGCATCACGCCCGCGCAGTCCCGGCTGCTGCGTACCCTCGCGCACTACGAGACGCCGCCGCGCATGGCCGATCTCGCCCAGCGTCTCGAAGTCGTGCCGCGCGCCGTCACCAGCCTGGTCGACGCCCTGGAGGCGAGCGGCCGCGTGCGCCGCGCCCCCGACCCGACCAACCGCCGGGTCATCCGCATCGAGCTCACCGACGGCGGGCACGAGGCCCTGCGGAAGCTGCACGGCGCGCGCCGGGCCGCCGCCGAGGACATCCTGGCTCCACTGGACACCGCCCAGCGCACCCAGCTGGGCGGGCTGCTCGACGCGCTGTTCGAGGCGCCGGAGAGCCGCCACTGCTGACCGCCGGGACGGTGTGCCGCCACTGAGAGGCCGTGGCGGTGGGCAGCCGCCGACGACGCCGAGGAGAGGCCATGCCCCTGCTGGAGCCCGATCCCGAAGCGCTGCGCCCCGCCCCTGACGGCCGTACGCCGTCGCCCGACCGGGTCCCGAGCGAGCGGGCGGGCGGCACCCCCGAGCCGCTGCGCGGCGATCTGGTCGCGCTCCTGGGCGCCGACAAGGTCCTCACGCACGTCTCCGACCTCGTCCGGTACGCGTCGGACGCGAGCCCCTACCGCTTCGTGCCGCGCGTCGTGGTCGTCGCCGAGGACATCGACGACGTGTCGACCGTCCTGTCGTACGCCCACGGCAAGGGCCGCGAGGTCGTCTTCCGCGCGGCGGGCACCTCGCTCAACGGACAGGCGCAGGGCGAGGACATCCTCGTCGACGTGCGCAGGCACTGGTCCGGCGTCGAGGTGCTCGACGGCGGGGAGCGGGCGCGGATCGGCCCCGGCACGACGGTGGCGCGCGCGAACGCCACGCTCGCGCGCCACGGGCGCGTCCTCGGCCCGGACCCGGCGAGCGCGATCGCCTGCACCATCGGCGGCGTGGTCGCGAACAACGCCTCCGGCATGACGGCGGGCACCACCCGCAACGCGTACCGCACGGTGGCGTCCCTGACCTTCGTGCTGCCGTCCGGCACGGTCGTCGACACGGCCGATCCGGACGCCGACACGCTGCTCGCGCACGCCGAACCGGCCCTGTGCGCGGGCCTGCTCGACATCAAGCGCGAGATCGAGGCGGACCCCGCGCTCACGGCCCGCATCCGGGCCAAGTACGAGATCAAGAACACCAACGGCTACCGCCTGGACGCGTTCCTCGACGGGACGACGCCCGTCCAGATCCTGCGCGGCCTCATGGTCGGCTCCGAAGGCACCTTCGGGTTCATGTCCGAGGTCGTCTTCGACACGCTGCCCCTCGACCGGTGCGTGTCGAGCGCGCTGCTGTTCTTCCCCACGCTGCCCGCCGCTGCCGCGGCCGTGCCGCTGTTCAACGACGCCGGGGCCCGTGCCGTGGAGCTGATGGACGGCAACACCCTGCGCGCGTCCGTGCGCGTGCCCGGCGTCCCGGCCGACTGGGCCGGTCTGGCCAAGGACACGGCGGCGCTCCTGGTGGAGTTCCGCGCGCCGGACGAGGCGGCGCGGGAGGCGTACGAGGCGGCGGCCGCCGAGGTGACGGCGGGGCTCGAACTCGTCGCCCCGGTCGCGTCCATCACGAACGCCTTCACGCGGGACACGGGGGTGATCGGCGGCTACTGGACGGCGCGCAAGGCGTTCGTGACGGCCGTCGGCGGCTCACGGCCCGCCGGGACCACGCTGATCACCGAGGACTTCGCGGTGCCGCCCGCCCGGCTCGCGGAGGCCTGCGAGGCGCTGCTCGCCCTCCAGACGCGGCACGGATTCGACGCGGCCGTCGCCGGGCACGCCGCGCACGGCAATCTGCACTTCCTGCTCACCTTCGACGCCGCCGAGCCCGCGGACGTCGAGCGGTACGCCGCGTTCATGGACGACTTCTGCCGCCTCACCGTGGAGCGCTTCGACGGCTCCCTGAAGGCCGAGCACGCCACCGGCCGCAACATCGCGCCGTTCCTGGAGCTCGAATGGGGCCCGAAGGCCACGGAGTTGATGTGGCGCACCAAGCAGGTCATCGACCCGGACGGCGTGCTCGCGCCGCGCGTCGTCCTGGACCGCGACCCCACGGCGCATCTGCGGGGCCTGAAGACGATCCCCAAGGTGGAGCCGATCGCCGACCCGTGCATCGAGTGCGGCTTCTGCGAACCGACCTGCCCGAGCGGGGACCTGACGACCACGCCGCGCCAGCGCATCGTGCTGCGCCGGGAGATGATGCGCCAGGCCCCGGGCTCCGGCGTCGAGGACGGCCTCGTCGCGGCGTACGGCTACGCTGCGGTCGACACCTGCGCGGGCGACTCGACGTGCAAGCTGGCCTGCCCCGTCGGCATCGACACCGGCGCCCTGATGAAGTCCTTCCGGCACGCCCGGCACTCGCCCCGCGAGGAGCGCGTCGCGGCGCTCACCGCACGCCGGTTCAAGGAGGTCGAGGCCTCCGCACGGCTGGCGCTCGGCGCCGCCGCGACGCTCCGCGCGGTGGCCGGGGCGCGGACCGGCGACCGGCTCCTGACCGCCGTGACCCGCGCCGCCCGCAAGGCCGTGCGCCCGGACCTGGTGCCCGAGTGGCTGCCCCGGCTTCCGGGCGCCGCCGCCCGGCGCCTCCCGCGCACCACGCGCGTGGGCGCCGCCGCCGTGTACTACCCGGCGTGCGTGAACCGCATCTTCGCCGGGCCCGGCGACGTGCCCCTGCCGCAGGCCGTCGTCGCCGTGTCGGCGCGCGCGGGCAGGCCCGTGTGGATTCCGGACGACGTGGCCGGGACGTGCTGCGCGACGATCTGGCACTCCAAGGGGTACGAGGCCGGGAACCGCGTGATGGCCAACCGCGTCGTCGAGGCCGCCTGGGGCTGGACGGCGGGCGGCGCGCTGCCGCTCGTCGTGGACGCCTCGTCCTGCGCGCTCGGCATCGCGCACGAGGTGGTGCCGTATCTGACGGCCGACAACCGCGCCCTGCACGAGGAGCTGACCGTCGTCGACTCCGTCGTCTGGGCCGCCGAGGAGCTGCTCCCCCGCCTGACCGTCCGCCGGACCGTGGGCTCCGCCGTGCTCCACCCCACCTGCTCCATGCGGCACTTGGGCGACGAGCCGCAGCTGCGGGCCGTCGCCGCGGCCTGCGCGGACGAGGTGGTCGTGCCCGACGACGCGGGCTGCTGCGCGTTCGCCGGAGACCGGGGGATGCTGCACCCCGAACTGAGCGAGGCCGCCACCCGCGCGGAGGCCGCGGAGGTCGTGACCCGGACCTACGACGCGTACCTCTCGGCCAACCGCATGTGCGAGGTGGGCATGGAACAGGCCACGGGCCGGGAGTACCGCTCCGCCCTGCTCGCCCTCGAGCAGGCCACGCGCCCCTGACCACCGCCCTCCCGAAGCGCGACCTCAGCAGGGGAGGGCCTCCCGCGCCGGGGGGAGAGAAAAGTCCAAGCCCTCGGCCACCGCGGTCTCTTGCGCCCCGTGCGCACCGCCATCAGGGTGGGCCCCGCCCAGTGACATGGCACTGTGACGACGGAGGTCCGATGCACGACGAGAACGCGACACCGGTCCCTGACGAATCCACCGACGGTCACTCCCGGCGCGCGGTCCTGCGCACGGCCGGACTCGCCGGGGCCGGGCTCGGCCTCGGCACGTTCGCGGGCGGCACCGCCCGGGCCGACACCCCCGACGCGGCCGGGACGGCCGAAGGCCCGGCGGGCGCCGCGCCCGCCCGCAAGGGCAAGACCATGATCGGCGTGCCCTTCGAGGCGCGCTCCACCGTCCGCGTCGGCATGATCGGCCTCGGCAACCGCGGCGGCGGCATGATCGACCTGTTCCTCGCGCAGTCGGGCGTGCGGGTCGTCGCGCTGTGCGACCCGGTCAAGGACAAGACCGCGGCGGCCGCGAAGAAAGTCGTCGCCGCGGGCCAGCCCGCCCCCGCGACGTACACCAACGGGGACAACGACTTCGAGAAGCTCTGCGCGCGCGGCGACATCGACTTCGTGTACGTGGCGACGCCCTGGGACTGGCACTTTGAGATGGCCAAGACGGCCATGCTGAACGGCAAGCACGTCGGCGTGGAGTGTCCGCTGGCGCTGCGCCTCGACCACCTGTGGGAACTCGTCGACCTGTCCGAACGCACCCGCAGACACTGCATGCAGCTGGAGAACTGCTGTTACGGCAAGAACGAGATGCGCGTGCTGCGCATGGCGCACGCGGGCAAGTTCGGCGATCTGCTGCACGGCGCGGGCGCCTACAACCACGACCTGCGCCAGCTGATGTTCGACCCCACGTACTACGCGACCCCGTGGCGCCGCCTGTGGCACACGCGGCTGCGCGGCGACCTGTATCCCAACCACGGCTTCGGCCCCGTCGCCAACTACATGGACGTCAACCGCGGCGACCGCGCCACCCACATCTCCAGCTTCGGCACGCCCGCCCTCGGCCTCGCCGAGTACCGCGAGGCGCACATGCCGCCGGGCGACCCGAGCTGGAAGGAGACGTACATCGAGAGCGACCGGACCATCAGCCTGGTGCAGACGGCCAAGGGCCGGGTCATCCGCCTGGAGCACGACGTCTCGACCCCGCACCCCTACAGCCGCGTCAACAGCCTCGGCGGCACCAAGGGCCTCTTCGAGGACTACCCCGCCCGCATCTACATCGAGCCGGACCACACCGACGACCAGTGGGGCGACTTCTCCACGTACGCGGCGGAGTTCGACCACTGGCTGTGGAAGGAGCACTCCAATCCGCCGGGCGGGCACGGCGGCATGGACTACCTCCTGGTGTTCCGCCTGATGCAGTGCATGCGGCTCGGGCTCGTCCCGGACTTCGACGTGTACGACGGGGCGACGTGGACCGCGCCGGTGCCGCTGAGCCACGCGTCCATCAAGGCGAAGGGCGCGCCGCAGGAGATCCCCGACTTCACCCGGGGCCTGTGGCGGAAGGCACGGCCGGGCATGGACTCGGAGAAGCCGAAGGAGACCTGAGCGGGGCCCCTGCATAGGGCTCTGGGGCGGCTCTCAGGACTTGAGGGCCGCCTTGTCCCCCATCACCACCACCGGCCGCAGCTTCGGGTCGAGCGTGCGCAGCAGGTACTCCATGCCGGACTTCGACAGGCTCACACAGCCCGAGGTGCCGCTGCCGTGGTCCATGTGCAG
Source organism: Streptomyces sp. NPDC053474 (assembly GCF_044544845.1). NCBI lineage: Bacteria > Bacillati > Actinomycetota > Actinomycetes > Kitasatosporales > Streptomycetaceae > Streptomyces > Streptomyces sp. NPDC053474. The sequence continues at coordinate 267,907 of NZ_JBITXV010000006.1, read as the reverse complement.
CCAGATGCTGCCGCCCTTGGACTGGCCCTGCGGGCGCGTCGGGTCGTTCGGCGGGGTGCCCTTGACGCGGTTGTAGTCGATCGCGACGACGTAGTCGAAGTCGTGCCAGTGCGTCTTCGGCCAGTAGTGCGGGGCCTGGAGGGCCGCGGTCCGCGTGTACGGGAGCCGTGCCCCGGGGTCGGCGAGGACGCCACCCGCGTCGCTGAGCGTGAACACGCCCACCGGGCTGCGCTTGTCGCCCTCGCGGTGGTCCGGGGTCCAGCCCTTCTTGCCGTTGTGGGCCGGCCAGCCGCGCGTCTTCTTCCAGGCGGCCCCCACCTTCGTGTAGAGGACGACCGTGGCCTTCGCCGAGTCCTTGCCCTCTCCGTAGACGGCGACGACCTGGCGCGCGCTCTTGGGGATGCGGGACTGGAGCCGGTCACCGACGTCGGGGATGCGCTCGGGGTCGGCGTCGGTCCGCGCCGCGCCGCGGCCGCCGCCCTGCGCGGAGTGCGCCGCCTCGCCTTCGTCGTCGCCGCCCGAGCCGCCGCAGGAGGTCAGGACGACTGAGCAGGCGGCGGCCGCGGCCGCCGTTCGCACCACACCGGCTATACGCATGCGCTCCATGCTCGCACCGGCTTCCCGCGCCCCTCGCCGACGCCCCCGTCCCACGGGTAGGAATGGCCGACTCTTTGCCGGACGCCGGAAAATCGTTTGCTTCGGGCCACTGTGCGGCGCGAACCTTGCACGGTTTGTTACCGCGTTCGTCACGTTGTCACCGCGTTCGCCACGCCGTTCGATTCCGTGTCCGCCACGTCGTTGTTCGAGTCCGTGTCCGTCACGTCGTTGTCCGAGTCCGTGTCCGTCACGTCGTTCGTCGCCGTGTCCCTCGCGTCGTCGTCCGGCACCACCACGCGTATCGCACCGAAGCTGGGATCCCATGCACATTCGTGATCTTCCGTACGCCGACCCGGGCGAACCCGACACCCGCTCCGGCCCCCGCTTCCTGCTGTGGCTCGGCCGGAACCAGCTGGGCGGCCAGCTCAAGTCGCTGGGCTGGGGGCTGCTGCACTTCCTCGGCATCGCCGCGCTGCCCTACATGGTCGGCCTCGCCGTGCAGGCCGTGATCGACGGCTCGGGCGGGCGGCTCGCCCTCGCCGGTGGCGTCATCCTGCTCGCGGGGCTCGCCATCGCGGGCGGCGACACGATGCTCCACCGCACGGCCGTCACCAACTGGATCACCGCGGCGGCCCGGGTGCAGCAGCTGCTCGCCCGCAAGACCGCGCGGCTCGGCGCCGCCCTCACCCGGCGGGTGGCCGCCGGTGAGGTCGTCGCGGTGTCCACCGGTGACGTGGAGAAGATCGGCTGGTTCGTGGAGGCTCTGTCGCGCTTCGCCGCGGCGGCCGTGACCGTCCTCGTCGTCTGTGTGGGCCTGGTCGTCTACGAGCCCGCGCTCGGCGTCGTCGTCGCCGTCGGCATTCCGGTGCTCGCGCTCGCCGTGCTGCCGCTGCTGCCCCGGGCGACCCGCCGCGCCGACCACCAGCGCGAGAAGGCAGGGCGGGCCACCGAGCTGGCCTCGGACACCGTCGCGGGCCTCAGGGTGCTGCGCGGCATCGGCGGCGAGGAGCTGTTCCTCGACCGCTACCGGCACGCCTCGCAGGAGGTGCGGACCGCCGCCGTCCGCAGCGCCCGCATGTGGGCCGTGATCTCCGCCGTCCAGGTCCTGCTCCCCGGCCTCCTACTGATCGGGCTCGTCTGGCACGGCGTGCACCTGGCCCGCGAGGGCCGCGTCACGGTCGGCGAGCTCGTCACCGTCTACAGCGCGGTGATGCTGCTCAACTACCCGCTGCGGCACTTCGAGGAGATCGCCATGGCGTACTCCTTCTCGCGCCCCTCGGCGAAGCGGGCCGCCCGGGTGCTGGCGCTGGAGCGCACGACCGGGGCCGGGGCCGGGGAAGCCGGGGCCGGGGAAGAGGGCTCGTCCGTGGCGCCCGCCGGAGACCTCTACGACCCCGCCACGGGCCTGCTCGCCCCGGCCGGACGGTTCACCGCCGTCGTGTGCGGCGACCCGGACGCTGCCGGTCGGCTCGCCGAACGGCTCGGCGGGCACCCGGCGTTCGAGACGGACCTGCCGTCGGTGCGCCTGGGCGGCGTCCCCCTGGACGGGCTGCCGCTCGACACCGCCCGCACCGCGGTCCTCGTTCAGGACAAGGACCCGGTGCTGCTCTCCGGCACGCTGGGGTCGCTGCTCGACGTACCGGCGTCCGGGGCGGTGGATCCGCGGCGGGCGCTCGCCGCCGCGCAGTGCGCCGACGTCCTCGACGCGCTGGTGCAGGGCTCCATGGCCGACGACCCGATGGCCGCGCACCTCACCGAGCGCGGCCGGTCCCTGTCCGGCGGCCAGCGCCAGCGCCTGGCGCTCGCGCGGTCGCTGGTCACCGACCCCGAGGCGCTGGTCCTCGACGAGCCGACCTCCGCCGTCGACTCCCACACGGAGGCCCGGATCGCGGACGGGCTGCGCGAGCTGCGCGCGGGTCGTACGACGGTGGTCCTCACCTCGTCACCGCTGCTCCTCGACCGCGCCGACCGCGTCGTGTTCCTGCGCGACGGCGAGGTGGCCGCGGTGGGCGTGCACCGCGAACTCGTGGTCACGCAGCCGGGGTACCGCGCGGTCGTCACTCGGGAGACACCGGAGGAGACGGCCGAGACGGCCGAGACGGCGGGGTCGGCGCGGGCCGTGGGCGCCGCCGGGGCCGGGCGCGACCCGGCCGACGAGGGCGCGGGCTCCGGCTCCGGCCCGAGCCCGAGCCCTGGCCCTGGCTCCGCTCCGCGAAGAGCCCGCGTACACACCATCGACATCGAGGAGACGGCATGATCGGCCTGGCGCCGCCGAAGTACGACCCGGCGGCCCCGACCACGGCGGAGACGCTGCCCGTCGGCGCCCCCGCGACCGTACGGACGTATGTGCGCGAGCTGCTGCGGCGGCACCGCAGGGCCTTCGTCCTGCTGGTCGTGGTGAACACCCTCGCCGTGACCGCCTCGATGGTGGGGCCGTATCTGCTCGGCGGCCTCGTCGAGGACGTGTCGGACGGCGCGCGCGAGGTCCATCTGGAGCGCGTCGTGGGCCTGTTCGCGCTCGCGCTCGTCGTGCAGGCCGCCTTCGTGCACCAGGTGCGGCTGCGCGGCGCGATGCTCGGCGAGCGCATGCTCGCGGACCTGCGGGAGGACTTCCTCGTCCGGTCGGTCGGGCTTCCGCCGGGCGTCCTGGAGCGGGCGGGCACCGGTGACCTGCTGTCCCGCATCACCACGGACATCGACCGGCTCGCCAACGCGATGCGCGAGGCCGTGCCGCAGCTGGCCATCGGCGTGGTCTGGCTGGTGCTGCTCGTCGGCGGGCTCGCCGTGGTCGCGCCGCCGCTGGCGCCCGCGCTGCTCGTCGCCGTGCCGCTGCTCGTCGTCGGCTGCCGCTGGTACTTCAAGCGGGCGCCGTCCGCGTACCGTTCGGAGGCCGCGGGGTACGCCGCCGTGGCCGCCGCGCTCGCCGAGACCGTCGACGCGGGCCGCACCGTGGAGGCGCACCGCCTCGGCGCGCGCCGCGTCGAGCAGTCGGAGCGCCGCATCAAGGAGTGGACCGCCTGGGAGCGCTACACGCTCTATCTGCGGTCGGTCCTCTTCCCCGTCATCAACGCCACCCACGTCACCGTCCTCTTCGCGGTCCTGATGATCGGCGGCTGCTTCGTCCTCCAGGGCTGGATCGGCGTGGGCCAGCTGACGACCGGCACGCTCATCGCGCAGATGCTCGTCGACCCGATCGGCATCATCCTCCGGTGGTACGACGAGCTCCAGGTGGCGCAGGTCTCGCTGGCCCGGCTCGTGGGCGTACGCGACATCGAGCCGGACGCCGGTGACGCGGGCGTGGTGCCCGAGGGACGCGACGTCCTCGCCGACGACGTGTACTTCGGCTACCGCAAGGGCGTCGACGTGCTGCGCGAGGTGTCCCTCGCCGTCGAGCCCGGCTCCCGGGTGGCGCTGGTCGGCCCGTCCGGCGCGGGCAAGTCCACGCTCGGCAGGCTGCTCGCCGGGATCTACGGACCGCGTACGGGCCAGGTGACGCTCGGCGGCGCCGAGCTGGCGCGGATGCCCGCGGAGGGCGTCCGCGCGCACGTGGCCCTCGTCAACCAGGAGCACCACGTGTTCGTGGGCTCCCTGCGCGACAATCTGCGCCTCGCCAGGGCCGGTGCCGAGGACACCGAGCTGTGGGCCGCCCTCGGGGCGGTCGACGCGCACACCTGGGCGCGGGACCTCGACGAGGGCCTGGACACGGAGGTCGGCTCGGGCGGTCTGAGCCTGACGCCCGCGCAGGCGCAGCAGATCGCCCTGGCCCGGCTCGTCCTCGCCGACCCGCACACGCTGGTGCTCGACGAGGCGACCTCGCTCCTGGACCCGCGCGCGGCCCGGCATCTGGAGCGCTCCCTCTCACGGGTCCTGGAGGGCCGCACGGTGGTCGCCATCGCGCACCGCCTGCACACCGCGCACGACGCCGACGTCATCGCCGTGGTGGAGAGCGGCCGCATCAGCGAACTCGGCAGCCACGACGAGCTGGTGCGCGCCCAGGGGGCGTACGCGGCGCTGTGGAAGTCCTGGCACGGGTGACGGGATCCTGACGGCAGAGGTCCGCCCGCTCCTCCCGGGGGAGGTAGAGGAGCGGGCGGACCGGTCTGAGGTCGTCGGGCCCCCGTCCACGGGCCGCCGTACGAGGCCGTGGGCCGACGGCCTCGACGAGTTCGTGCGCGTTCGGTTCCCGCACGTTCCGTTCGTGTGCGTTCCGTTCGTGTGCGTTCCGTTCCTGCGCGTTCGGTTCCTGCGTGGTCAACGACGTCACATCCGCCCGAGCCGGTGGTGAGAAGTACGGAAATTGCAGGTGCCGAGGATCGGCCCGGAACAGGTCACGCATTCATCGCACTCGTGCCCCATAGCGCTGCCGCACCACCTGGAACCATTCCGCAAGGTTGTTATCGGAACCCTTCAACAAACATGTGAGAAACGCCCGACAACCGCCCCTCTTATGCGGCAAGAAAGTACTAACAGGAGGTCGAACAGCAGCCAACACCCCGGGGCTGATTCCGGCCGCCGGTTCGAGAAAGCGGACCTTTCCGGCTTGCCACGGCAACGTCCCAGGCCCGACCGGCTCCAGGCGCCACGACGCGGCAGTCCGCCACGGTCGGCGAATGCCTCCTCGCCACACTCGGCGACGGGGCATCACAGGGCATGGACAGCCACCGGGGCACATGTCCGCGATCCCGGCTTTGATGGCCGAATCATGGCCCGCACAGCACGGCGAACGTCGATTTGCGCCGATTCCGCGAGCGTGCGACCGCACGGGCGAAGGGGTTGGCAAGTGAATCCGTGTCAGTTACGGTGATGCTGCTTCAGTCGTTCGTCGAGCGACTCCCGAGGGCGACGCCCCCGCATTCGGCGTCCATGCCCCCTTTCACCGGGTTTCAGGTTCTCCGGGTCTCAGTTTTCTGAATTCACCTTTTCGTCGGCCCCTCAGATCTCCGGGTCCCCGTTCACCGGTCCTCCGTTCACCGGCCCCCTGGTCTCCAGGTCCCGGATCTCCAGCAGCGACGCCCCGCTCGCGGGGGCGCCTTCCGGCTGCGCCAGCTCCCCTCCCCCAACGAACACGTCCACCGCCGTGCGCCCTTACGGCGGTGCCCACGGTGAGCAGCGCCCAGCCGCCCGCTCACCCCGTGACGGAGGAGGCAGGAGCATGCGGACACACACCAGCAACGAACCCAGGACAGTGCCGTCGGGTGCCGGGAGCGCGACGGCGTCGGTCAGCGAACGCAGAGGCGCTCTCCTCGCCCTGTCCCTGGGCGTCTTCTGCATCCAGCTCGACGCGTTCGGCCTCAGCCTCGCCCTGGCGCGGATCGGCCGCGACCTGGACGCGGGCGGGTCCGGACCGCAGTGGGTGATCAGCGCGTATCTGCTGTCCACCGGCACCCTGATGCTCGGCGCCGGACGCCTCGGCGACCTCTTCGGACGTCGACGGCTCCTCGTCACCGGGCTCGCCCTCTTCGGCGCGGCATCCCTGGTGTGCGCGCTCGCCGCTACGCTGCCCCTCCTCATCGGCGCCCGGGTGGCCCAGGGCGCGGGCGCCGCAATGATCATGCCGGTGGGCCTGTCGCTCCTGACCAACGTCTACCCCGGCGACCTGCGTGGCCGCGCCACCGGCTGGGCCCTCGGCGTCGGCGGCATCGCCACCGCCTGCGGACCGTTCATCGGCGGCGCCCTCACCGACGCGGTGTCCTGGCGGGCCGTCTTCTGGCTCAACGTCCCGCTCGCCGCCCTCGGCGCGGTCTGCGCGTCGCGCACCGCCGAGAGCTACGACGTCGGCGCGTCCCGCACCGTCGACTGGCGAGGCCTGCTCACCGCGACGGCCGCGCTCGCGACGCTCGGCTTCCTCATCGACCACACCCCGGCCCTGCCCCGCCCAGCGCTCTTCGGCGGCGCCCTGGCCGTGACGGGCCTGCTGGTCCTGTTCGTACGGTACGAACGCGCCGCCCCTCGGCCACTGGTACGGCTCACGCTCTTCCGCAACGGCCCGTACGTGGCGCTCACGCTCGCCGGGGCCGCCGCGAACACCGCGACCGTGATGTTCCTGCTCGTCGTCCCCCTCACGCTCCAGGGGCAGTGGGCGCTCCCCGTCGCCTCCGCGGGCCTGGCCTTCCTCGGCCCGGCCCTCGCCATGGCGGTCGCGGGCCCCCTCGCCGGACGCGTACCGACGCGCGCCGCCGTGCCGCTCATGCTGGGCTGCCTGGGCGCGGGGGCGCTCGGCCTCGGCTCGCTGCCCCTGGCCTCCTCGCTGACGGCATACCTCGCCACCGCCACCGGGTGCGGCGCGGTCCTCGGCATCGGCAACGCGCTGGCCCTCATCGCCACGCAGGCTGTCATCACCCCCGAGCGGGCCGGTGAAGCCTCCGGGGTCACCAAAACCGCCCTCACCCTCGCGGCGGGCCTCGGCGTGGGCCTCACCGGAGCCGTCACCGGCGGGGCCGACGGAGTGAGCCACGGGGCAACCCACGACGCGGTGCTGCGGGGCACTGCGGCGGGGTGTGGCGCGGTGTGCCTGCTCCTTGGAGTGTGGTGGGGGCTTGGGAGGTGGAGGGCTGGAGCGGGCGGCGGGGCCGGACCTGGGGCTCGATCGGGAGCTGGGGCCGGGCCTGGCGCTGGGGGCTCGGCCTGCGGCCGCGACGGGGGCTGAAGAGGAGGCTGGGCCTGGATCTGGGCCCTGGATACGGGCCCCAGGGCCCTGGGGCTCGGCCCGGGGCGCGGCCTGAGACTGGCGCTCGGCCTGAGCCTCAGGCCGGATCTGGGCCGTGACCTCACGGTCGGTCCCTGCCCCGGTGCGCCGGGGGCCCGGCCAGGGCGGCGGCAGCGGCGTGGCCCCACAGGCCCTCGCCCTCCTCGCCCCCTCGCCCTCGCCCCGAGCAGGCACCGCCGAGGGCCTGGGGCCGGGCCCGGGCACCATCGGCCGGGCCGTCGCGTCGCCGCCCCGGCCTCAGATGAACGCCCCGGCCTCAGATGAAGTTCAGCGCGACCGCGCCCCCCGCTCCTCCGAGCAGCATGAACACCGGCATCAGCACCTTCAGCTCGATCCAGCTCCCCGCGCGGAACCGCAGCGCCCGCGGCGGACCGATCGGGTACCAGCGCTTCCGGCCGATCGGGATGGGCCACAGGATCGGGCAGCCGGACACCGTCAGCGCGTCCCCGATGTCGTGCACCAGCGCGCCGAGCACGATCGGAAGGCCCAGCCACAGATACTCCTGGCCGTCTCCGGTGAACAGCCAGTCCGCACCATTGCCCGGTTTGTCCAGAACCCCGGCCAGGATCCAGGCGCTGGTCGCGGCGAGCAGCCACACCAGCACATCGCTGCTCGAGCCGCGCGCCGCCCGCCACAGCAGGCCCTCGATGGCGAGCACCATGTGCACGAAGAGCAGGGCGAGCACCGCCCACCGGCCGCCGGTCACCGCGAGCACGGACGAGCCCGCGCCGATCAAGACAGCCCACACCCAGGTGTGGGTGAGCGTGCGGTGCCCGCCGGAGCGGCGCGGATCGCCCTGCTTGCGCGTGGCCCGATACACGGAGTAAGAGAGCTTGTCGACGATCTCGCACAGGCCGCGGGACACCGGGCCGAAGGCGCGCGAGATGGTCGCCGACTTGTGGTCGAGGTCCGGGGCGAGCGCGGCCCCGGCACAGATCAGCGCACCGACCAGGAGGACCGGCCAGGGCATCGAGTGCCCGGCGGCCGTGGCCGCCGCGCCGACCCCCAGCCAGGCCGCCGCCCCTGACAGTGAGTGTGCCGGTCCCATCATCGGTGCTGCCCGCCCCATTTCTGTTGTCGCGATGCCCCGTTGGCGACCCAGCGTAACGTTCATGATCTTGGAGCCGTCGTCCGGTTCCCTGATCCGGGCAGTGGGAAGGCAAGATGGGGGTGTGACCCTTATCGATCAGCTGCCGCAGGACGCCGACCCCGATGCCCTCTACGAAGCCTTTGAAGGCTGGGCCCAGGAGCGCGGCATCACCCTCTATCCCCACCAGGAGGAGGCTCTGATCGAGGTCGTGTCCGGCGCGAACGTGATCGTGTCGACGCCCACCGGCTCCGGCAAGAGCATGATCGCGGCCGGGGCGCACTTCGCGGCGCTCGCCCGTGACGAGGTCACCTTCTACACCGCCCCGATCAAGGCACTGGTGTCCGAGAAGTTCTTCGAGCTGTGCAAGCTCTTCGGCACCGAGAACGTCGGCATGCTCACCGGCGACGCCTCCGTGAACGCCGACGCCCCCGTCATCTGCTGCACCGCCGAGGTCCTCGCCTCCATCGCGCTGCGTGACGGCAAGGACGCCGACATCGGCCAGGTCGTCATGGACGAGTTCCACTTCTATGCCGAGGCCGACCGGGGCTGGGCCTGGCAGATTCCGCTCCTCGAGCTGCCGCAGGCACAGTTCATCCTGATGTCCGCGACGCTCGGTGACGTCTCGATGTTCGAGAAGGACCTCACCCGTCGCACCGGGCGCCCCACCTCCGTCGTCCGCTCCGCGACGCGCCCGGTGCCGCTCTCGTACGAGTACCGCCTCACGCCCATCACTGAGACGCTCACCGAGCTCCTCGACACCAAGCAGGCCCCGGTCTACATCGTGCACTTCACGCAGGCCCAGGCCGTGGAGCGGGCGCAGTCGCTGATGAGCATCAACATGTGCACGCGCGCCGAGAAGGACCAGATCGCCGAGCTGATCGGCAACTTCCGCTTCACCACCAAGTTCGGCCGCAACCTCTCGCGCTACGTGCGCCACGGCATCGGCGTCCACCACGCCGGGATGCTGCCCAAGTACCGGCGCCTCGTCGAGAAGCTCGCCCAGGCGGGCCTCCTGAAGGTCATCTGCGGCACCGACACCCTCGGCGTCGGCGTGAACGTGCCCATTCGCACCGTGCTGTTCACCGCGCTCACCAAGTACGACGGCAATCGCGTGCGCACCCTGCGTGCCCGCGAGTTCCACCAGATCGCTGGCCGCGCCGGGCGCGCGGGCTTCGACACGGCGGGCTTCGTGGTGGCGCAGGCGCCCGAGCACGTCATCGAGAACGAGAAGGCGCTCGCGAAGGCGGGCGACGACGCGAAGAAGCGGCGCAAGGTGGTGCGCAAGAAGGCGCCCGAGGGCTTCGTGGGCTGGACGGAGGGCACCTTCGAGAAGCTCATCGCCGCCGAGCCGGAGCCGCTGACCTCCCGCTTCCGCGTCACCCACACCATGCTCCTCGCGGTGATCGCCCGGCCGGGCAACGCCTTCGAGGCGATGCGCCGCCTCCTGGAGGACAACCACGAGCCCCGCAAGCAGCAGCTGCGCCACATCCGCCGCGCCATCGCCATCTACCGCTCGCTGCTCGACGGCGGTGTCGTGGAGAAGCTCGACGAGCCGGACGCCACCGGCCGCATCGTGCGCCTGACCGTCGACCTCCAGCAGGACTTCGCGCTCAACCAGCCGCTGTCCACCTTCGCGCTCGCCGCCTTCGAACTCCTCGACCCCGAGTCGCCCTCGTACGCCCTCGACATGGTCTCCGTCGTGGAGTCCACGCTCGACGACCCGCGCCAGATCCTCGCCGCCCAGCAGAACAAGGCGCGCGGTGAGGCCGTGGCGCTGATGAAGGCCGACGGCGTCGAGTACGAGGAGCGCATGGAGCGGCTGCAGGACATCACCTACCCGAAGCCGCTGGAGGAGCTCCTCTTCCACGCCTACAACACCTACCGCACCAGCCACCCGTGGGTCGGCGACCACCCCCTGTCCCCGAAGTCCGTGATCCGGGACATGTACGAGCGGGCGCTGTCCTTCACCGAGTTCACCTCCTTCTACGAGCTCGCCCGCACCGAGGGCATCGTGCTGCGCTACCTGGCGAACGCGTACAAGGCCCTGGAGCACACCATCCCGGACGACCTGAAGTCCGAGGACCTCGAGGATCTGATCGCCTGGCTCGGCGAGATGGTCCGCCAGGTGGACTCCAGCCTCCTGGACGAGTGGGAGCAGCTGGCGAACCCGGAGGTGATGACGGCCGAGGAGGCACAGGAGAAGGCCGACGAGGTCAAGCCGGTGACGGCCAACGCCCGCGCCTTCCGTGTGCTCGTGCGCAACGCGCTCTTCCGCCGTGTCGAGCTCGCCGCCCTCGACCAGGTGGACGAGCTGGGCGAGATGGACGCCGAGTCCGGCTGGGACGCGGACGCCTGGGGCGAGGCCATGGACAAGTACTGGGACGAGTACGAGGACCTGGGCACCGGGCCGGACGCGCGCGGCCCCAAGCTGTTGCGCATCGAGGAGGATCCCGAGCACGGTCTGTGGCGCGTCCGCCAGACGTTCGCCGACCCGAACGGCGACCATGACTGGGGCATCAGCGCGGAGGTCGATCTCGCGGCCTCCGACGCGGAGGGCCGCGCCGTCGTCCGGGTCACGGACGTCGGCCAGCTCTGAGCTCCCCACGTTCCCGGACAGGAGTCGAGGACTTCCCATGAACAACCCCGCGGACCGACTGGTCGACCTGCTGGACCTCGAGCAGATCGAGGTGAACATCTTCCGCGGTCGCAGTCCCCAGGAGTCCTTGCAGCGCGTCTTCGGCGGGCAGGTCGCCGGGCAGGCGCTCGTCGCGGCCGGGCGCACCACGGAGGGCGACAGACCCGTGCACTCGCTGCACGCGTACTTCCTGCGCCCGGGCCGCCCGGGCGTACCCATCGTGTACCAGGTCGAGCGGGTCCGTGACGGGCGCTCCTTCACCACGCGCCGCGTCACGGCCGTCCAGCAGGGCCGCACCATCTTCAATCTGACCGCCTCCTTCCACAAGCCCGAACCGGGCTCCTTCGAACACCAGCTGCCGCCGCGCATCGACGCCCCCGACCCGGAGTCGCTGCCGACGGTCGCCGAAGAGATCAAGGAACATCTGGGCGCGCTCCCCGAGCAGCTGGAGCGCATGGCCCGGCGCCAGCCCTTCGACATCCGCTATGTGGACCGGCTGCGCTGGACCGCGGAGGAGGTCCAGGGCGCCGAGCCGCGCAGCGCGGTGTGGATGCGTGCCGTCGGCCCACTGGGCGACGACCCGCTCGTGCACACCTGCGCGCTCACCTACGCGAGCGACATGACGCTCCTGGACGCCGTCCGCATCCCGGTGGAGCCGCTGTGGGGTCCGCGCGGCTTCGACATGGCCTCGCTGGACCACGCCATGTGGTTCCACCGTCCGTTCCGGGCCGACGAGTGGTTCCTGTACGACCAGGAGTCGCCGATCGCCACGGGGGGCCGCGGTCTGGCGCGCGGGCGGATCTACGATCGTGAGGGACGGCTGCTCGTATCGGTCGTCCAGGAGGGTCTGTTCCGCCCGCACTCGCCCCGCCATCTGGGCGGTCAGTCGGACGGCTGAGTCCCACGGCGGGAACTGCCGCCGAAGGGTGACGCGGTCGGTTCGGGTGACGGGACACGGGCGCCTCCTGACGCGGGGGACGGCTACGGGGACGGGAGCACGGCATGAACGACACCGACGGCACGGCACGGACCGGCAGCGCGGACACTCGGGAGAGCAACGCGGACGCCCGGGCGGGCAGCGGCCGGGACGAGATACTCGCCCAGGCCATCCGGCTACGGGAGAGCGGCCGCCGTGAGGAGGCCCGCGCCCTCCTGCTGCCCCTGAGCGAAAGCCACCCCGATGACGCCGAGGTCGCGTACCAGACGGCCTGGGTGCACGACACGCTCGGCCTGGAGGCCGAGGCCCTGCCGCACTACCTGCGCGCGATCCAGCGCCCGGGCCTCTCCGACGAGGACCGCCGCGGGGCGCTCCTCGGTCTCGGCAGTACCTACCGCGTCCTCGGCAAGTACCCGGAGGCCGTCGCCGCCCTTCGGGACGCGGTGGCGGAGTACCCCGACGACGGAGCGCTACGGACTTTCCTCGCCATGGCGCTGTACAACACGGGCCAGCACCATGACGCCATGGAGCTCCTGCTGAACCTGATCGCCTCCACGAGCCGGGATCCGGAGATCGCGGGGTACCGTCCGGCCATCGAGCACTACGCCAAGGACCTCGACGCGACCCTCTAGCGCGACGGGGTGCTGCTCCTGTGCCCCGAGGTGTCGCGAGCCTTCCGTCGTGCCTTGCGTCGTGCCGTCAGTTGTGGTGTCAGTCCTCCGGCCGTCCGCGCCTGCGGCGCAGCCACCTCAGCAGCCCGCGCGGCTCTTCCCTCCGGCCCGTGTCCCTCTCCCGGGACGCGGCCGCCGGAGCGATGACCGCCGAGGAGGCGGCCTCCGAAGGCCGGTCCGCTCCGCAGTCGTCGCCCATGACAGGGGCCTGTGGCTGCTCCGGTGCGCTGTACGGGCGCGCCGTGGCACTGATGGGCGGACGGCCCGGCCGTGGTGCGGGTCGGTGCCTCCGGGCTTCCGCAAGGCCGAGGCTCAGATTGGCCCGCAGCCAGCTGATCTCGTCCGGGTCGTCGGCCGTGGTGATGCGCTCGACGATGTGGGTCGTCGGGGACTCAGGGCCTGCCTGAGTGAGCGGATGAGGCCTGAGGCGATGCAGATACGCCCGCTCGTACGGATCCCTGACGAGCTGCGCGAGGCTCATCGGATCCAGGAAGGAAGCCGTCACGGCGACGCGCTCCCACGGATCCTCCGCCTGCCTCAGGAGAAAGCCCGCCTGTCGACGGCGCCAGTTGCGGGCCCGCAGATCCGCGCCGCTCGCCAGCTGTGCCCGCATCATGTCCGGCGCCCGGCCGGTGAGCAGCGGGGCGTTGGCCTCGCACGCCGCGAACTCGCGCAGCTCCTCCGCCAGATAGAGCCACACGACGGCTCGGTAGCGGTTCAAGTAGAACTTCACCGGCGTCAGCACCCCCGTGCGGGCGAGCCGGGTGAAGCGGGCCTGGGTGATGTCCAGCAGGGCCGCGCCCTCGGCGGTGCCCACGGTTTTGACACCGTCGCGCAGGGACTCCGGGAAGCCGGGTGTCTCGCGGACGCGGTCGATCTCCTCGCGGCTGACCCGGCGGCGCGCCCCCGCCGGATCGGGGACGGTACGGACCCGGCCCAGCATCACGGCGAGCTCGAACTCTCCCCGCTTGAGGCCCAGTTCCCGCGCGGCGCTGCTGCGCGCCAGCGGCCCGGGCCGCGCCGTCGGCGGCGCGGCCCCTGTCGGCGGCGGCGCGGCCGCTTTCCTGGGCGTGGCGGACGCGAAGTGCGGAACGGTCTGCGTGTCGCCGGTCATGGCGGTTCTCCCCCGTGCTTGGTCACTGCTTCTGGGAAAAACCGTAGCCCGAGAGGCCCGCCTCCCGCTCGGCCTGTGGATAACTCTGCTCGCGCCCGCGTTCACGCAGGTCAGGGGCGAGTCAGTAAGAGGTCAGAGATCTACGACCGGTGTCCGCTCCGGGTGCCTCGCGTCTACGCCCAGGTGCTCCCCGACACGGTTCACCAGCAGTGTCATCTCGTACGCGACCTGGCCTATGTCGGCCTGCGCCGAGCTGAGGACGCACAGACAGCTGCCCTCGCCCGCCGCGGTCACGAACAGGACGGCGTCGTCGAACTCGATCATCGTTTGGCGTACGTTGCCCGCGTGGAAGTGGCGGCCGGAGCCCTTCGCCAGACTGTGCAGGCCGGACGACACCGCCGCCAAGTGCTCGGCGTCCTCGCGCGGCAGGTCCGAGCTCGCCCCCGTCACCAGACCGTCGCTGGACAGCACCAGCGCGTGCCGTACGTGTTCCACACGCCGCGTCAGGTCGTCGAGCAGCCAGCCCAGGCCCGTGTTCTGCGCCATGGTCCCTTCTCCCCGTGTGTCCCTCCCCCTGGCTGGAGGATCTGACCTGCCAGCCTTCACCACCTCCGGCGTCCCGGCAAGCATGATGGGGACATGGCACAGAAGATGACTGACGAGCAGTGGCGGGCCTTCGTCTCGCAGGGCACCCGCACGGGCAAACTGTCCACCGTCCGCGCGGACGGCAGCCCGCACGTGGCGCCGATCTGGTTCCTCCTCGACGGCGACGACCTGGTGTTCAACACGGGAAAGGACACTGTCAAGGGGCGCAACATCGCACGCGACGGGCGTGTGGCACTGTGCGTCGACGACGACACGCCTCCGTTCGCCTTCGTGGTTCTGCAGGGCAGGGCGGAACTGTCCGAGGATCTGGAGCAGGTGCGGCACTGGGCGGCCCGCATCGGCGGGCGCTACATGGGCGAGGACCGGGCCGAGGAGTTCGGCGCGCGCAACGGCGTGCCCGGCGAGCTCCTCGTTCGGGTGAGGATCGACAAGGTGCTCGCGTACGCGGCCGTGTCCGACTGACAGCACGCGCGGCCCCGCCCTCACCGGGGCGGCGCCCCACGTGGGCGACGCCTCACGTGGGCGACGCCTCACCACACCGGTTCCTAGCCGCCGCGGTGGGGCGGACCCGTCAGCCGACCGAGTCGAGCAGCCGGGCGGTATGCCTCCGCCCGGCGTACTCGACAAGCCGGATCAGCACCTCCTTTCCCGAGTCCCGGTCCCGGGCGTCGCACAGCACCACCGGGGTGCCGCGGTCGAGGTCCAGGGCCCGTGACACCTCGTGTGCGCCGTACGTCCGTGCGTTCGCAAAGCAGTTGACCGCCACGACGAACGGGATGTCGCGGTGCTCGAAGTAGTCCACGGCGGGGAAGCAGTCCTCGAGCCGCCGTGTGTCCGCGAGGACCACGGCGCCGAGGGCTCCCTGTGACAGCTCGTCCCACAGGAACCAGAAGCGGTCCTGTCCCGGGGTGCCGAAGAGGTACAGCGAGAGCCCGGATCTGATGGTGATGCGGCCGAAGTCCATCGCGACCGTGGTGGTGACCTTGCGGTCCACGCCGCCGGTGTCGTCGACCGACTGGCCCGCCTCGCTGAGGAGTTCCTCCGTACGCAGGGGCCGGATCTCGCTGACGGCGCCGACCAGCGTGGTCTTGCCCACGCCAAAGCCTCCGGCGACCAGGATCTTCAACGCCAGGGCCGTGTCGTCACCGGTCTCGTCGGCTGTGGCATCAGAGCGCTCGGAGCCCATCGATCACCTCTCGCAGGATCGTCTCGTCAGGTAGCTGGGCTGGAGGCACGGGCCGTCGCACCTGAACGCGGCTCTCCTCCAGGAGGTCGCCGAGCAGCACCCTGACCACGCCCACGGGCAGGTCGGCGCCTGCGGCGAGTTCGGCGACGGACTGGGTTTCGGCGGCGCGGCACAGGTCGAGCAGCACCCGGTGTTCGGGGCCGAGCGCCACGTCGTCGCCCGGCCGCATGGCTCCCTCGGCGAGGCTGACCAGGGCGATCAGGTCGAACCGCACACCACTGGAGGCCGGTCTCGTGCGCCCGCCCGTCATCGCGTACGGGCGGACCAGGGGCCCCGCTTCGCTGTCGTACCACTGGCTGCCGTGCTCTCGCGCGGCGCCATGGTTGTTGTCGCTCATCGCTTGCCGCCGCCCAGGTCATCCGGTGCTCGGGGGCGGTTCGGAGAAGCGTGCGGGGGTGGTCAGATGCGCCCCCACGCGCTTGACCATGCGTGCCATCTCGTACGCGACGAGGCCGATGTCAGCGGTGACCGTGCTGAGGACGGTGAGGCAGGAGCCGTCGCTCGCCGCGGCCACGAACAGGAAGGCGTCGTCCATCTCGACCATCGTCTGGCGCACGCCGCCCGCTCCGAAGTGCCGCCCCGCGCCCTTGGCGAGGCTGTGGAACCCCGAGGCGACGGCCGCCAGGTGTTCGGCGTCCTCCCGGGTGAGGGCCGTCGAGGCGCCGACCGCGAGCCCGTCATTGGACAGCACGACCGCGTGCCGTACGTCGCCGACGCGGGCCACCAGGTCGTCGAGGAGCCAGTCGAGTTCGCCGGACCTGTGCGCCGTGAGGCCGGTTTCCTGGATCATGCGGGGTCTCCTTCGCTGCTGTCGCTGCCGGGTGGGCGCCCGCCGCCCTGGGCCCAGCCGTCCCGGTAGGCGGCCAGTTGGCTCCGTACGCGCTCCGGGCTGCGTTCGCCGACGGAGTCGGGGCTCTCGGCCGCGGGCGGGCGCTGCCGCAGCTGCGGGGCGAGGCTCGCCTGACGTACGCGGCGCGGCAGTTCGTCCGACGCAGACGCGGCGGACGCGAGGTCAGGCGCGTCCCTAGGAGACGCCGGGTCCGCGGGCCTGCGCTGGCGTAGTGCCGTGACACCGGGAGGTGACGGCGCGGGCACGGGACGTCCGGCGGACGGGCCCAGTGCCCGGTGATCGCCCTGCCGGGCGACGGCCGCGCTGAGCACAGCCAACGCATCGGGCACGGAGTGTGACGTGAACCCCTCTTGTCGCTCCCCCGGTTCGCGTCGCGCGGTACGGGTGGAGTCGTCGTTCTGGAGGAGCGAAGTGGGCAGCAGGACGACGGCGGTGGTGCCGCCGTACGCGGAGGGGAGCAGTCGCACCCGAATGCCGTGCCGGGCAGCGAGTCTGCTCACTACGAAGAGGCCCAGTTGGTCGCTGTCGAACAGGTCGAGCGCCTCGGACTCCTCGACTCTCTGGTTGGCTTCGGCGAGCGTGTCGGGGTTCATGCCGAGGCCCCTGTCCTCGATCTCCAGGGCGTAGCCGTTGCCCACGGGCTCACCGGTGATCCGCACTTTGGTGTGCGGGGGCGAGAACTGGGCGGCGTTCTCGACCAGTTCGGCCATCAGGTGGGTGAGGTCGGCGACGGCACCGCCCACCACGGAGGCGTCGGGGAGGGGGCGTACCTCCACGCGCGCGTAGTCCTCGATTTCGGAGACCGCGGCGCGTACGACGTTCGTCAGGGGCACCGGCGTGCGCCAGGCACGGCCGGGCGCGGCCCCGGAGAGGATGATCAGACTCTCGGCGTGGCGGCGCATGCGGGTCGTGAGGTGGTCGAGCCGGAAGAGGTCACCGAGTTCGTTCGGGTCGTGGGCCCTTCGCTCCATCGTGTCCAGGAGGCTGAGCTGCCGGTGGACGAGCACTTGGCTGCGCCGGGCGAGGTTCACGAAGACCCCGGAGATGCCGCTCGCCAGCTCCGCGCGTTCCACGGCGGCCCGCAGCGCGGCGCGGTGCACCGTGCCGAGCGCCTCCGCGACCTGTCCCGCCTCGTCCTCGGCGGGCGGCTCCTCGGGGGCTTCCGCGGCGATGTCGACCTCCTCGCCCGCGCGCAGTTTCCGCATGGTGTCGGGGAGTTGGCGGCGGGCGATCTCCAGGGCGCGGTTGCGCAGTCCGACGAGCTCGATGACCAGGCCGCGGCCGATGCGTACGGAGATCACGAGGGAGGCCACGACGGCGGCGAGCCCGCAGAGCACGGCGGCGCCCGCGACGGTGAACACGCCGCGCGTCAGCGGGTCGGCGCGGTCCGCGGCGTCCCGTGCCGCGCGCTCCGCGAGGGTGCGCTGGGTATCCCGTACGGTTGCGTAGGCGGGGTCCCAGGTGAGGGCGGCGGCCGCTTCCAGGGCCTTCTTGCCGGGCGGGGCGGCGAGCACCTTGTCCTCGATGGCCCCCACGTCGGCGTACGCGCGTTCGTGTGTGAGGCGCTGCCATGCCCGGCGTTCGGGTCCGCGCAGGTCCGCCGCGGCCGCCTCGGTGAGGGTCTGCCGGGTGTCCACGGCCCCGGTGAACCGGCGCAGCCGCTCCCCGTCGAGGGTGCCCGCGAGACGGGCACCCGCCAGCAACACGTCCTCGCGCGCCAGCATTTCGCCCGCCCGGGAGAATTCGAGCAGCACGCGCGCGTGGGAGCCCGGTTCGGCGCCCGGGAGGCCGGACAGCGCACCGCCGACTCCGAAGGCGGCCGTGATGGTCTTCGTGTACTGCCCGTAGGCGTCGTCCCACCCGGTGCGGCGGTCGAGGACGGAGCCGCGCACGGTACGCAGCCCCTCGGCGTCGGTGGCGAACTGTTCGAGCCGGTTCCCCACGGCTGCGGGCAGCCCCGCGCCGTCGGCGACGGTGTGGTCCTCGCCCAGGCGCAGCTTCGCCACGGCTCGGTCGGTCTGGTCCGCCTGCCTCCGGAGGGCGGCGGCGCGGTCGGCGGTGGGTCGCGTCGCGTGGCGCACGGCCGCGGCCCGTTCGGCCTGGAGGGCGGTGACGGCGGCGGCGACCGGTGCCCGGACGGCGGCGTCGGCGCGTTGGGTCTGCCGCAGCGACGCGATGTCCTGGGCGGTGCTGACGGTCGCGTACGCCCACAGGGCGAGGAGGGAGACGACGGGCACCATCAGCAGGCACACGACCTTGGCGCGGACGGTGCGGGGGCGGAACCACCGGCGGCCCGCGCGCGGGAGCCCTGGTCCGGTGGGAGACGCCCCTGCGGGCGGGTGTTCGTCGGCGGGCGGGCCCGCGTGTGCTCGACGGCCGCGGGCCGTGGGGTCGGCCTCGGCCGGTGTGCCGGGGCCGGGAGTGTTCCGGGGTCTGCTCATGGCCTCCTCGCTCGGAAGGGTCGGGTCGCGCACCGCCTGCTCGTGGCCGGGTCGGGGGCGCCGCTACGGAGCGGTGCGTCCGACGGGGCGTTGAGCCGACGCGGAGGCCGCACGCTCGCCCGCGCTCGGGGACAGGGCGACGAAGGCGGAGGTCAGGAACAGATAGGAGCCCAGGCCCACGGCGAGGGGGAAGATGAACTGCATCGTCGTGGCCCCGGGCAGTGCCGCCCCGGAGGGGGTGACACGTACGCTCACGGCGAGCATGCCGGTGTAGTGCATGCTGCTCACCGCGCCGCCCATGACGAGCGAGGCGACGGCCACCGCGAGCGTCGACTTGATGTGCAGCGCCGCCCAGAGCGCGGCGGTCGCCGCGACGACGGCGATCACCACGGAGAGGGCGACGACGGCCGGGTCGTAGCCGACGTCGCCATGCAGGCGCAGCGCGGCCATGCCCAGGTAGTGCATGCTCGCGACGCCGAGCCCCGTGGTGAGGCCCCCGAGGGCGAGCGAGCGCCCTCGGTCGCTGCCGTAGCCGACGGCGAAGACCCCGGCGCCGACGACGGCCATGGCGACGAGCAGGCTCAGGAGCGTCAGCGGCACGTCGTAGCGGATCTGCGTACCGCTGACTCCGAATCCGAGCATCGCGACGAAGTGCATCGTCCAGATGCCGGTGCCGATCGCCGAGGCCGCGGTGAGGAGCCAGTTGCGCCGCGAGCGTCCCGTGGCGCCCAGGGCACGCACGGTGCACTGCAGGCCGAGCGCGGCACCGACGCACGCCATCGCGTACGACAGCACGGGCGTCAGCCAGCCGAAGGTGGCGTGGTCCAGGTGTCCCATGGCCCAGGGACGCTAGACCCGCGGGGGGCGCGCGGCGGGGGCGCATTTCGAAAGCTACTGCTATCTGGCGCGGAGATGTCCCTGAACGATCGCGCCACGCTCGAACGTGCGCGCCCCGGTTCCCCCTTGAGGAGGCACCGTCGGCGGAACCGAGCCGGTGCCCGAGTGTCAGACGTGGAACGGAAGGTCGCGGACCGGCAAGTCGTGGGAGCGACGGATGCGCATCCCCCGGCGTTCACGCTGCGGGCCATCGGGCCCCGGGCCCTCGGACAGGGTGCCCTCGTCTCCCCGTGCTGAAGTTCCGGAGGCCCACCAGAGTTTGACGGAGCCACGCTTCTGCGGCGTCATGAGGTCATGAGCGACGACCACACACGTGTCCAGGAGTTCTTCGCAGCGCGCGCCGCCGACTGGGACAGCCGCTTCCCCGACGACGGCCCCGCCTACCGCGCCGCCGTGGCCGAGCTGGGCCTGGCCCCGGGCGCCCGGGTCCTGGACGCCGGATGCGGCACGGGCCGCGCCCTGCCCGCCCTGAGGGACGCGGTGGGACCCTCGGGGACGGTCCTGGGGGCCGATCTCACTCCGGCCATGCTGGAGGCCGCCGTGGGGGCGGGCAGGCAGTCCTGCGGCCAGCTCCTGCTCGCGGACGTGGCGCGGCTGCCTGTGCGGGCGCGGGCGCTGGACGCCGTGTTCGGCGCGGGCCTCATCGCGCATCTGCCCGACCCGGCCGAGAACCTGCGGGAGCTGGCACGGGTGGTGCGTCCCGGAGGGGTGCTCGCGCTGTTCCACCCCGTCGGGCGCGCGGCTCTGGCGGCTCGCCAGGGCCGCCGGATCACCCCGGACGACCTGCGCGCCGAGGGCAACCTCCGTCCGCTGCTTGGCGGCTCGGGCTGGCGCATGACGTCGTACGTCGACGAGGACACGCGCTTCCTCGCCCTGGCCCTGCGCCAGGACTGACGGCCCCGCGCGGGTTCGTCGGGGGGCTCACGGGGGCGTCGTTCAGGAGCGTCCCGTGAGCACCGCGGCGAAGGCGGCCGGATTGTCCAGCATGACGTTGTGCCCGGCGTCCGGCACCGTGACGACCCGGACGCCGGAGGCCTCCAAGTCGCCGCCGCCCGGGACGTCACCGCTCAGCGCGCCTTGCACGTAGACGCGCTCTACGGAGAGGGCCATCAGCATCGCGCGCATCGTGGGGCTCGTCCCGCGCACGAGCCCCGTGGCACTGCGGTGCAGGGCGCGCGGATCGGTGAGGCGCATGGTCGCGGCCCACCCCGGACCGACCTTCTCCAGTACGCGCGCGTGACCCTCGGTGACGAAAGCGTCTTCTTCGTAGTCCGCGATTCCGCTGCTTCCCGCGGTCTTCGGCGGGTACGGGTCGAGGTTGGCCTCCGTGAGGACGAGGCGTGCCACCAGGTCGGCCCTTCGGTGGGCCAGCACGATGGCCACGGAGCCGCCCATGCTGTGCGCGACGATCTCCGCGTCGCGCACGTCCGCCTCGTCCAGGGCCGCCGCCAGGGCGTCCGCATGGTCTTCCAGGGTGTAGCCGAAGCCGCTCGGGCGGTCGCTCAGTCCGTGACCGGGCAGATCCACGAACAGCGATCTACGGCCAGCCAGTTCGGGCCGGGCGGCGAGGTGCGCGTGGTAGGGCGCCGACGCGGCCCCGAGACCGTGCACGTACACGCGCGCGGGGCCTTCGCCCTCGCACTCCGTCCAGCGGATCAGGCTGCCCTCCGCGTCGAACCGTGCGCTTCGCATCGTCATGTTCCGCTCCCCCTGAGTGGCTCGTTCCACCGCCAGCCGTGTCCCGCGTCCGCGTCTCGCGTTCTGGGCCTTCGTCCGGCGCTCCGTCACACAATACATCGGTCTCGAAGTACTACGTCAACGATGTACCCCGCGAGTGCGGCAGAATGCGGGCATGCTGGAGCTCGCCATCCTTGGTTTCCTGTACGAACGCCCGCTGCACGGCTACGAGCTGCGCAAGCGCATCACCGCCCTGACGGGGCACGTCCGCCCGGTCGCGGAGAGCACGCTGTACCCGGCCATCAAACGGCTCGAGAAGGCGGGGCTGCTGGCCCGCGAGACCCAGCCCGGCGCCGTGGCAGCGCCGCGCCACGTCCTGAGCCTCACCGCGGAGGGCAGGAGCGAGCTGCGCCGTCGTCTGGCCGAGCCCGCCCGGACGGACATCACCGACGAGAACCGCTGGTTCACGGTGCTCGCCTTCCTACGGCACCTGGAGGACCCGGACGCCCAGGCCGCGGTGTTGCGGCGGCGCCTCGCCTTCCTCCAGGAGCCCGCCAGCTTCTTCTACGACGGCGACCGGCCGCTGCGCGCGGAGGAACTGGACGACCCGTTCCGGCAGGGCATCCTCACCATCGCGCGGGCCACGAGCCGCGCCGAGCTCACCTGGCTGCGCAAGACCCTCGCGTCACTCGGCTGAGCCCGCCGCGGACACTTCGGTGTGCCGCACCGGACAGCCGCGCACCCCGGGCACCGGCCAGGTGCCGAGCTCGCCGGGCCGATAGCCGTCCCGATAGCCCTTCACTTCCCAGTTCTGCCGTCCGTAGTGCGGGGCTGTGCGCGGCGGCAGCAGACGGACCGCACGGCCGCGCAGCCGCACCGCGCGCCGGGTCACGGCGCGCGTCAGAACGGAGGGCCGTTCGTAGCCGAAGGCCCGCAGCAACGGCTCGTCGAGCAGTGCCAGGGTCGCCGCGCGCAGGACGGGCGCCAACGGGCGCGGGTACCAGGAGACCATCAGCTCCAAGGTCGCGTCGGCGACACCGCGCGCCCCTTCGTCCCATCCGAAGTGCGCCTCTTCGTAGGCATCGAGGCACTGGGCGAACTCTTCGTAGGAACCGGGGATCTCCTTGATGCCCATGTGCTGGCCCAGCGTGCGGTAGTACACCGCCGACGCGGCCGTCTCGTGCTGTGACAACCGGCGCCATCCGTAGGCGTCGATCCACCGTTTGGGCATCACGACGAACGTGCACAGCACGTAGCGCATGTCGTCGTTGCTGATGTCGTAGCTGCGGTGCATCTGATTGATGCGGCGGATCGCCGCGCGCCCCTCGTCGCCGTCGAAGCCGTGCTCGACGACCGCGTCGAGGAGCAACGCCGTGTCGTCGTACCGCTTCTGCGTACGGGTGGTGAACTCCGCCGTCTCGGCCAGGAGGGCGCCGATGCTCGGCACCGCGTAGGTGCGGTACAGCGCCAGCTCCAGCGCGCGCGTGTAGTCCCAGGGGAACTCGTAGGTCGCGGACAGCCGGTAGATCTCCAGGAAGTCCTTCTCCGGGTCGAGACGCCGGATCTGCCGGAGCCGTTCGTAGCGCTTCACCGCACGGTTCCCCTTCTTCCGCCGAGCCTTCAACTTTACTTTGGAGTACGGAGGATGAGCACCCAGTCGCGGGCCCATACGGGGGAAGGTGACCTGAATGTTCGACAGGATCCGCAAGCTCTGGAGGGTGGGCACGACGCCGGAGGACGACAAGCGTGCGCACAACCTCTTCGAAGCCGCCGCCGTCTACGTGGCGGCCTGCGCCGAGGACGACCAGGAGCAGATCGACGAGGCCGCGGGCTGGGTCTCGCCCGAAGCGCTGTCCTTCGGAGTGAACGAATTGGCCTGCCGGGCGGTCATCGCCCTCGCCCGGGAACACGACGAGTCGCCGGGCGCCGTGGCGCGTACGCTCCTCGGCCTGCCCGCCGCGTGACGTCGGTGTGGGAGAGGTCGGGGCAGCCGAGCGCCGTCCCGAGCGGAACGCCCGTCTCGGCGGCGTGGGCGAGCCGTTCACGGACCTCGCGCGGCGTGCGGGGCCGGTAGCCCGGACCCCATCCGCAGCAGTCCTGGCGGAAGCGCACGCCCGCCCTCAGGAGCGCTGACAGGGCACGCCAGGTGGCGATGTCCCGGCGCTTGGGCACGGCGAGCGCCGAGCCCGCGTCGATCAGCGGATCGCCGCACCGCGGGCAGACGTCGTGACGCACGCGCGCGTGGTCGGCCGACTTCTTGAACGACACGCGGCACGCGAGACACACGAAGTGCGAACTGGAACGGGACATGACACGCAGCGTAGAGGTCTCCCTCATCGGCGCACGAGCGGATTTTCCTGGTCACCGCCCCTCGACGACGCCTGGGGCCAGTGGTTAGGGTGCGCCGTCGGAGAAACAAGTGGGCACTGATGGGAGGCCTGCATGGCCGGAACGGACGACGCCGTCACCGCCGATGACGACGCGCTCTACGTGCTCACGGCGGTCCTGCTGACGCCCGCGAAGTTCCCCAGCGTGCTCGGGGACGACTATCCGGAGGCGTGTGCGGCTCTCGGCCTGCCGCCGGTGGCCGCCGGATACGGCTTGGTGCTCGGCCAGGACGGCTCCGGCGCACGGTGGACGGTCGTGACCGACGACGTCTCGCTCGTCGCCGTCGCGATCGCGGCCTGGGACTGCGGGATGGAGTACGACCTGTCACCGGGCGAGCGCACCGTGGTCGAGGCGCTGCCGGGCTGGCCGCTCGCGGTGGCCGTGGCCGCGCCGGGCGTGCCCGCGCCGCACGACCCGGAGCCCGAGCCCGGCCGCCCCCACCGCGCTCCCTTGTCGCCACCGGGGGCGGATGCGTGGGGGCCCGCGCAGCGACGTCTCGGCGCCGACGAGATCGCTCTGCAGTGGGCGGCCTGGCGGGAGCAGATCGACGATGCCGACTTCGCGACGGACAGCGAGGCCGGGGCCGAGCAGCCCCAGGACGGCTCTCAGCCGGCCGCCCCCGAGGCCGCGCACGCCGAGCCGCTGACGGGCGTACGCCGCGTCCTCGCCGAAGTACGCGCCTACGTGGATACGCCGCCGCCCTTGGGCCGGGTCCGGTCGTCGTTCGCCTCAGGGGAGGCCCGCACCCTGCGAGCCGACGGTCCCGGCTGGTCCATGGTGGCCAGGACCGACGACATCGCGTTCGTCCTGCTCGACGAGGAGCCTGGCGAGGTGCTTCCGGTGGGGCGCGGTCCAGAGCTCCCCGGGCTCCTCGCGGCGCTCGACAGGATGGCGGTACGCCCCTCCTAGGAGGGGTGGTTCCCCAGGGCGGCGACTGCCCGACCGCCTCCGCTCAGCGGCCGAGCTCCTTGCGGCTGACCCGGCGCAGCCTGCGCCGCTGTGAGGGGTCCAGTGTCAGATAGGCCGCCGCCGGAACGCCGATCACGATCAGGAAGGCGGCCCACCAGGGCAGCCAGATCAGCAGGAAGAGCCCTACAGCCACGCCTCCCGCGGCGATCTTCGCATTCTTCGACATGTCCATCGCCTCCTTCGCGGCTGTTGCCGCTCTCTGCCCTGAGAAACGGGATCGGCCCCGCGCCAAGTTCCAGGACGCGCCCCTGACCGATCCCTGAGGTGCGACCCCGAGGGAACCCTGAGTCATGCCCCGGGCTCCCCGGCGGCCTCGGAGTCACTCGGCCCTGAGCGGCTCTCCCACCTCGTGCATGTGGCGGAGTACCTGCCGGTAGGAATCGATCAGGCAGGTCTCTGCGTAAGGCATACCCACAGCATGGCAGTGCGCGCGGACAAGCGGCTGGGCGAGCCGCAGATGCGGGCGCGGCATGCTCGGGAAGAGGTGGTGCTCGATCTGGTAGTTGAGGCCGCCGAGGAGCCAGTCGGTGACCTCACCACCGCGGATGTTCCGGGAGGTGAGCACCTGCCGCTGGAGGTGCCCCCAGCGCTCGCCGTCCGGGTCGGGCATTTCCATGCCCTTGTGGTTGGGCGCGAAGGCCATGCCCAGGTGCAGGCCGAACAGGGCCTGGTGGAGGGCGGCGAACGCGAGGGCGTGCCCCAAAGGCATCGCGGCCAGGAGCAGGGCCCCGTAGCCCACGAGGTGAGCCACCAGGAGGGCGCCTTCCACCACGCGGCCGCGCGGGCTCTGGCGACGTAGGTCCCGGAAGCCGTACACCTTCATGGCGATGCCCTGGAGCAGGGTGAGCGGGAAGAACAGCCAGGCCTGATGGCGGGTGAGCCAGCGCCGGAAGCCCACGCGGACCCTGGCCTGCTTGCTGGTGAACACCAGGACGTCGGCTGCGACGTCAGGGTCCTTCTCGATGTGGTTGGGGTTGGCGTGGTGGCGGTTGTGCTTGTCGTTCCACCAGCTCACGCTCATGCCCAGCAGGAGGTTGCCGTGGAAGAGGCCGATGAGCCGGGCGGCCGCGCGGTTGCCGGTTATCTGGGAGTGCCCGGCGTCGTGGCCGATGAACGCGGTGCGCACGCACAGCACGGACAGAACGGGTGCCAGCAGCAGCACCCACCAGGTGTGCCCCAGGGCGAACACGCCCGTCGCCACCGCCGTCAGTGCCGCCGCGTTGACGATCATGGTGCGGGCGTACCAGCCGGTGCGCCGCTCCAGGAGCCCCTGGGACTTGACGGTGCGCAGCAGCGGAGCGAAGTCGCTTCCGGCAGGCGACTGCCGGGGCGCACGCGCGGGACGGTCCGCGACGGCTGTGCTTGCCTGGGGCATGGGTCGGTTCTCCGGCTTCCACGAGGATGGGCTGACCTGAGAAAACCTATGAATCAGTGACCGTTGGCAACCATGGCGCCACCACCCGTATCGACAGGGGTGCCAGCAGGGGGCCGGAGGGGTGCTGGATACACCCTCGCCACGGCGAGTGATCGGGATCACGGCTGAACGAGGCCCGGATGGCCGGAAACGTGTTGTACTCTCGGCCGCTCCGGTCTCATTAGTCAAATTTGAGGAATGCGCCATCGCTGTGCACAGGCTCCCCGCTGTCACTCCCTCCGAGATCTCAGAACTCTCCCAGTGCTCCGTCGTGTTCGTGCCCGGTGACCCCGGGCGGACCGGACATGTCGCCTTCTGGCACCCGGACGGCGACGCTCCGCCCGCCCCGGCCGCGGGCTCAGTCCAGGACCTGACCGTCGCGTTGCCGGACGACGACGGTGTCCGTCTGCACGTCGTCCCGGCGGTGCTGCTCCCGGTACGGGTCGCGCTGCCCGTTCTGACCCGGGTGCGGGCCACCTCCGGGGCTCATGCCACCGCCGTCTTCTGGGGCACGGCCGCCGTGCTCGCGCTGCAACTGGCCGCCCGGGGGCTGCTGCTGCCCGGCCTGACCGACAGCGACCACGACGCCTGGCGCGCGGGTCCGCTCGGCACCGGGGATCTGGAGCGGCTGCGTGAGCTCGCCGCCGCGATGCCGCCCGCGGCGCACACGGTCCCACTCGACGGTGCCGTGCCACCGCGGCTGCCCGCGCCGGAGCGGCTGCTGCGCCAGTTCCTGGACGCGGTCGCCGACACGCTGCCCCGCTCCCCCGCCGCCGTACCGGCCGCGGGCCACCGGGCCTTCGCCGCACCCGAGCCCCAGCACGTGCCGGAGCAGCGCCCCTGGGCCACGGACGTCGCGGCCGGGCACGACGCGGGCGTGCGGATCTCGCTGCGGGTGGAGGTCCCCGGTCTCCTTGCCGAGGCCTCCCAGGAGACCCGGCTGCCGTTCCGGGCCGTAGTGCAGATCCACAGTGTCAGCGACCCCTCGCTCGTCGCCGACGCCGCAGAGGTGTGGTCCGGCTCCGGCGCCGCGGCGGAGGCCTTCGGTCCGCGTGCGCGCATGGACGCGCTCTTGGCCCTGCGGCGGGCCACGCGCGCGTGGGCACCGCTCGGCCCGTTGCTTCAGGCGACGGTCCCCGACGCCATCGAGCTGGCCGACGAAGAGGTCACCGCTCTGCTCGGCGAGGGCGCGCGCGTGCTC
Source organism: Streptomyces sp. NPDC053474 (assembly GCF_044544845.1). NCBI lineage: Bacteria > Bacillati > Actinomycetota > Actinomycetes > Kitasatosporales > Streptomycetaceae > Streptomyces > Streptomyces sp. NPDC053474. The sequence goes on along the minus strand of NZ_JBITXV010000006.1, from coordinate 240,468 downwards.
GCCGTGGCAGGCGTCGACGTGCACTGGCCGAGGGAACTCGCGCGCAGCCTCACCGCCCGCGCCGTGATCGGCCCGTCCGACGGCGAGGCCCCGCAGGGCCCCGACAAGCTGACATCGGACACGCCGTCCTACCTCTCCGCGGACGCGCTGCTCGCTTTCAACTGGCGCTTCGCCCTGGGTGACCAGGAGTTGAGCCGTGAGGAACTCGACCGGCTCGCGGAGTCCAACCGGCCCGTGGTCCGGCTGCGCGACCAGTGGGTCCTCATCGACCCCGAGGAGGCGCGCCGGGCCCTCGCCCAGCAGGACCGCAAGGTCACGCCCATCGACGCGCTGAGCGCCGCGCTGACGGGCACCACGGACGTGGACGGCCGTCGCGTCGACGTGCAGCCGACCGGATGGCTCGCGACGCTGCGCGAGCGCCTCGCGGACCCGGAGGGCATGGAGCCCGTCGGACAGCCCGCCGCGCTGGCCGCCGACCTGCGCGACTACCAGCTGCGCGGCCTCAACTGGCTGGCCCGGATGACCTCCTTGGGGCTCGGCGGCTGTCTCGCCGACGACATGGGCCTCGGCAAGACCATCACCCTGATCTCGCTGCATCTCCACCGCCAGAGCGACGAGGCCACGACGGGCCCCACCCTGGTCGTGTGCCCGACGTCTTTGATGGGCAACTGGCAGCGGGAGATCCAGAAGTTCGCGCCCGGCACGGCGGTGCGCCGTTTCCACGGGGCTCAGCGCGGTCTGGAGGACCTCGCCGCGGGCGAGTTCGTCCTGACCACCTACGGGACGATGCGGCTCGACGCGGAGCGGCTCAACGCGGTCGACTGGGGTCTGGTGGTCGCCGACGAGGCCCAGCACGTCAAGAACCCCTACTCCGCGACGGCCAAGCAGCTGCGGGCCATCGGCGCACGCGCGCGTGTGGCGCTCACCGGCACGCCGGTCGAGAACAACCTCTCCGAGCTGTGGGCGATCCTCGACTGGACCACCCCGGGGCTGCTCGGCAAGCTCAGCACCTTCCGCACCCACTACGCCCAGGCCGTCGAGGGCGGCACGGACCCGGCCGCGGCGGAGCGGCTCGCCAAGCTGGTGCGGCCCTTCCTGCTGCGCCGCCGCAAGTCCGACCCGGGCATCGCCCCAGAGCTGCCGCCCAAGACGGAGACCGACCGCGCGGTGTCGCTCAGCACCGAACAGACCGGCCTCTACGAAGCGGTGGTGCGCGAGGCGCTCGCGGAGATCTCCGGTGCGGACGGCTTCGCCCGCCGCGGTCTGATCGTCAAGCTGTTCACCGGCCTGAAGCAGATCTGCAACCACCCCGCGCAGTACCTCAAGGAGGACGCGCCGCGCCTCACCGGCCGCTCGGGGAAGCTGGAGCTCCTGGACGAGCTGCTCGACACGATCCTGGCGGAGGACGCGAGCGTGCTCGTGTTCACCCAGTACGTGCAGATGGCCCGGCTCATCGAACAGCACCTGGCGGCGCGCGGCGTCCCCACCCAGTTCCTGCACGGCGGCACGCCGATCGCCGAACGCGAGGCGATGGTGCAGCGCTTCCAGGACGGCGACGTACCGGTCTTCTTGCTGTCGTTGAAGGCGGCAGGCACCGGCCTGAACCTCACGCGGGCCGAGCACGTCGTTCACTACGACCGCTGGTGGAACCCGGCCGTCGAGGCGCAGGCCACCGACCGCGCCTACCGCATCGGGCAGACGCAGCCCGTCCAGGTCCACCGTCTGATCGCGGAGGGCACCATCGAGGACCGCATCGCCGAGATGCTGCTGCGCAAGCGCGAGTTGGCCGACGCCGTCCTGGGCTCCGGCGAGGCGGCCCTGACCGAGTTGACCGACGCCGAGCTGACCGACCTGGTGGAGCTGCGAGGGGGCGCGCGATGAGCGACGCGTACGACGAGGCGTCCTCAGGGGCGCACGGGGGCGGCATGAGCGACAACGACGGGAGTGACCATTTGACGCAGTACGACGGCGGGTCGGCGACGGGGGACGGGGAGCGGACCTTCGCCGCCCTGCCGCCCGCGCACGGGCGGGGCTTCGCCCAGACGTGGTGGGGTCTCGCCTGGCTCCAGGCCCTGGAGGACACGGCTCTGGACACCGCGCAGCTCAAGACGGGCCGCAGGCTGGCGCGTGCGGGAGCCGTGGGCGCGGTCTCCGTACGCCCCGGCCGCATCACGGCCGTCGTCCAGGACAAGGACGGCACACCGCGCCGCTCGGACGTCCTCCTACAGCGGCTGAGCCCACAGGAATGGGACCGCTTCCTGGACATGGCCGTCGAGCGGGCCGGGCACATCGCCGCCCTGCTCGACCGGGACATGCCGCCCCACCTGGTAGAGGACGCGGCGGCAGCGGGCGTCGACCTCCTGCCGGGCATCGGCGACCTGGAGCCCGAGTGCGACTGCGAGGCGTGGGACCACTGCGGCCACACGGCCGCCCTCTGCTACCAAGTGGCGCGGCTGCTCGACCAGGACCCGTTCGTCCTGCTCCTGATGCGGGGCCGCGGCGAGCGTGAGCTCCTCGACGAGCTACAGGTCCGCAGCGTCGCGCACATGGGCCTCGAAGAGCCTGCTCGGGCGGAGCCCGCCGACACCCTCCAGGAGGGCGTGGACGCCGCCCAGGCGTACGCGGACGGGCTGATCCTGCCTCCGCTGCCCGAACTGCCTCCGCTGCCCGCAGAGCCGGGTCTACCGCCGTCCCTCGACACGGAGACGGAGCCGGCGCCCGGCGTCGACGTACCGGCGCTCGCCTTCCTCGCGGCCCGCGCGGCGGCCGAGGCGCACCGGCTGCTGGCCGAGGCCCTCTCCCTCGGGCACGAAACGCTGCCCGTCGAGGCCGAGTTGGCGCTCAGCGAGGACGCCGTGCGGCTCGCGACGGCCGCGCCCGCGACGATCGGCGCCCGGCTCGCGGACGGCTCCGGCAGGGACGGTGACGGGCTCGCGCGTGCCGTACGGGCCTGGGAGTACGGCGGGCTGGCCGCGCTCACCGTGCTTGAGGAGGAGTGGGCTCCGGAGGGCGAGGCCCTGGCACGCGCGCGTGCCGCGCTCGACGCGGCGTGGGACGAGGACGAGCGGCCGACGCTGCGGGCCGCGCGCAACCACTGGACGGTCGTCGGCGCCGATGCCCAGCTCCGCCAGGGGCACGACGGCCGCTGGTGGCCGTACCGCAAGGAGCGCGGTCGCTGGGTGCCCGCGGGCCCGGCGGCCCACGACCCGGCGACCGCCCTGGCCGTGGTGACGGTCGGCGAGTGACCCCTTCGGCCCGAGGTTCCGCTCGGCTGGCTGAAACGTGTACGGCGACACCGGCGTATCCACGGGGTGCGCCGTGTGCGCCGGGAACACTGGGACACGCACTCGCCCCGGTCAGGGATTGAGCAAGGTCACGACGTCGAGGACCGTGGAGACGCCGGTGCAGCCGAGCGGATCCAGACGAAAGGGGATGACGAGGTAGGTGTCCCGCCGCTGTTGATCGGCTGGTGATGTCCGACGGCGCCTCCTGCCCCTCGCGGGAGGCGCCGTCGGCGCGTCACGGATGTCCGGCCCGGGCAGCACACCGGGCACGCCGCCGAGCCTCGGGATCCAGGCGTCGGAACGCGGACCTTGGAACACGGGCCACGGAAACGCGATCTGCACGATCAGCACGCGATTCATCCACAGGACTCCTGGTAGTTCACTCTCACGACACTTGGCGTTCGTGAGAGCGACTGAAGGTGGCGCCGTTACCGATCTCGTGCCCCAGGAGGCTCCGATGTCCGCGCCCGCCGCCGGTCAGCGCCGTGTCCGTCGATCCACCGCTGTCGGCGTGCCGCTCGCCCTGCTCACCGCTCTCGCGGTCAGCGGCACCGCCATCGGCACCCCCGCCGACTCCGGGCACCAGGGAGGTGCCGCACGCGTCACCGCCCAGGCCACTCTGGGCGACATCCCTCTGGGCACATTCAGCAACCGTCTGCTGCCCGGCACGGTGCGCGACGACCGTGGTGTCGATCTCGGGGGCATAGGCAGCGACATCTACCCGGCAGGTCGCAAGGGCGAGTTCTGGACGGTCACCGACCGGGGGCCGAACGGGCAGATCAAGGTCGACGGCAAGAAGCGCCGGACCTTCCCCGTCCCCGGCTTCGACCCGGCGATCGTGAAGATCCGGGTGTCCGGCCGTTCGGTGAAGGTCATCGACGCCCTGCCGATCACCACGCGCTCCGGGAAGCCGGTCACCGGGCTGCCCAACCAGGAGGGGCGCGATGAGGCCCCGTACTCCTACGACGCCGCCAAGCCGCTCACCTACGACCCGAACGGCCTGGACACCGAGGGCATCGTCCGCGCCGCGGACGGCAGCTTCTGGCTGGTCGACGAGTACGGACCGTCGCTGGTGCACGTCTCCGCGCGCGGGAAGGTCATCAAGCGCTACGTCCCCCAGGGGCTGAAACTGCGCGGCGCGGACTATCCGGTCGCCGAGGCGCTGCCGGAAGTGCTGCTGCACCGGAAGGTCAACCGCGGCTTCGAAGGACTCGCACAACTGCCCGGCGGCGACCTGGTGATGGCCGTGCAGAGCCCGCTGTCGCTGCCGGACCAGGAAGCGGGAGAAGGCTCGCGCACGGTCCGGCTCCTCCGCTTCTCCCCGGGCAAGCAGGCGATCACGGCCGAGTACGCGTACCGCTTCGACCCGGTGGGTGTCGTGGAACCCGGGCAGGACGACACGTCCGAGCTGAAGATCTCCTCCCTCGTAGCAGTCGGCCGCGATCGCCTGCTCGTGGAGGAGCGCACCGACAAGGCGGCCCGGTTGCAGCTCGTGCGCCTGGACCGGCGCGCGAACATCCTCGGCAAGAAGTGGGACAACACCGCGACGCGCCCCTCCCTGGAGCAGCTCGACGACCCCCGGGCCGCGGGCGTACCGGTGCTGCGCAAGCGCCTGGTCGTGAACCTCGGCGCCCTCAAGGGGGTGCCCGGCAAGGTCGAAGGGGTGGCCCTGGTCGACCGCCGCACGCTGGCCCTCATCAATGACAACGACTTCGGGATGACGGACGGCCCCGAGGCGTTCGACAAGAACGGCCGCCTCGTCGACAGCGGGGTGGAGACCTCCGTGACGTACGTGCGGCTCCCCCGCGCCCTGTAGCCGCCCTGGCCTCAGGACGGCGGGGCCTTCACGGTACTTCGTTGCCCGCGGGTGTCTGCAGGAGCGACTCGAGGTCGCTCGGCAGCCCTGTGGGCAGCGTCGGGAAGTCGCTGGGCAGCTCCGTGGGCAGCCCTGTGGGGAGCTGACTGGGGAAGTCGCTCGGCAGGCGCGTGGGGAGCTGCGTCGGGATGCTCAGGGAGGGCGTGGGGCGGGTCTCGCTGCTCTTGGTGCTCTCCGAAGGCCGTTTGTCGTCAGGGGAGTCGTCACTCGCGGTGGCGACGAGGACCACGACGACGATCACCCCGACCGCCACGAGGGCGGCGAGCAGCATGAACAGGCCGTTGCGCCGCCCGGGCGGTCTCCCCTCGGGCGGCGGCTGCCACCCGCCGCCTCCGGGAGGCGGCCCGTACCCTCCGGGCGGCGTACCGAAGCCGTCGCCCGGAGGTCCGAAACCGCCACTCCCTGGAGGCGGGCCGAAGCCACCGCCTCCAGGAGGGACATCACCGGGCGGACGAGGAGGCGGCGGTACCGGCGGCATGGTCATACCGTAAAGAGACACCTCGAACCGGTCATGACGCGACCCCCGCGCGGGAGTTGATACACACACGGGCTACGGAACGGATGGTTCCGGCACCCCACGCCCTGGCGGGTCGGTCGTCAGCCCCGCGCTCCCAGTAGGTGGTCCATGGCCAGCTGGTCGAGCCGCTCGAAGGCCATTCCGCGCGCGGCCGCCGCTGCCACGTCGAACTCCTCATAGGCGCCGCGGTCGGCGAGCAGCGCCGCCAGGCCGTCGTCGGCCGTGGGCTGCGCCAGTTCGTGCAGACGCGCGTCCCGCAGTGCCTGGTGCACCTCCGGGTCGGCGCGGAAGGCCGTCGCGCGCTCGCGCAGGATCAGGTAGTTGCGCATGCAGCCCGCGGCGGACTCCCACACGCCCGCGTCGTCCTCGGTGCGCGGCGGCTTGAAGTCGAAGTGGCGCGGCCCGTCGTAATCGCTGGTCTCCAGGAGGTCGACCAGCCAGAAGGCGCTGCGCAGGTCTCCCGCGCCGAACCGCAGGTCCTGGTCGTACTTGATGCCGTTCTGGCCGTTGAGGTCGATGTGGAAGAGCTTGCCCGCCCACAGGGCCTGCGCGATGCCGTGCGGGAAGTTCAGGCCCGCCATCTGCTCGTGGCCCACTTCGGGGTTGACGCCGTAGAGCTCGGGCCTCTCCAGGCGCTCGATGAACGCGAGGGCGTGTCCCACGGTGGGCAGCAGGATGTCACCGCGCGGCTCGTTCGGCTTGGGCTCGATCGCGAAGCGCAGGTCGTACCCCTGCTCGGTCACATAGGCGCCGAGCAGGTCGAAGGCCTCCTTCAGCCGGTCCAGCGCGCCCCGCACGTCCTTGGCCGCGCCGGACTCGGCGCCTTCCCTCCCGCCCCAGGCGACGTAGGTGTGCGCGCCGAGTTCGACGGCGAGGTCGATGTTCCGGATCGTCTTGCGCAGCGCGTATCTGCGGACGTCCCGGTCGTTGGCCGTGAACGCGCCGTCCTTGAAGACGGGGTGCGCGAACAGGTTGGTGGTCGCCATCGGGACGACGAGTCCAGTGGCGTCCAGGGCCGCGCGGAAGCGCTTCACGTGGGTGGCGCGATCCGCCTCGGAGGCACCGAACGGGATGAGGTCGTCGTCGTGGAACGTCACTCCGTAGGCACCGATTTCCGCGAGGCGGCGTACCGCGTCGGCCGGGTCGAGCGGCGCCCTGGTGGCCTCACCGAAGGGGTCCCGGCCCTGCCAACCGACGGTCCACAGACCGAAGCTGAACTTGTCCTCAGGGGTGGGCTGATAGCTCATGTGCGGCTCCTCGACGGCTCCGGGGCTATTCGTAATGGCGATTGACATATTAGTATCCTCACGCGCCGCTGAGAAGGCCGAGGCCCGCATCGGGTATTTCTGAGCGGGTACGCCCGGGGCGGGTACCTCTGCGCGGCACGCCCGGGGCAGAAGCACCTCCCAGGGGTGGGCACATCCCGGCGGGACGGACCGTGTGCTGGGTGAGAGCCCGGCACTCCCGAGGAGCGCAGAGCAGCGGAAACGGAGAAGCCGATGTCGTCAGCGCCAGCAGCCGAGGGCCCCCTTGTCGTCGGTGTGGACAGTTCCACACAATCCACCAAGGTCCTGGTCGTCGACGCGGCCACGGGGCAGGTCGTCGCCAGCGGTCAGGCACCGCACACGGTCACCTCGGGCTCGCGGAGGGAGAGCGATCCGGAGCAGTGGTTCAGCGCCCTGGGTGACGCGCTGCGCCAGTGCGGTACCTACGCGCGCGAGGCCGCCGCCGTGTCGGTCGCCGGACAGCAGCACGGCCTCGTCACGCTCGACGAGCGTGGCAGGCCAGTGCGCCCCGCGCTGCTCTGGAACGACGTGCGGTCCGCGCCGCAGGCCCGGCGGCTCGTGGAGGAACTGGGCGGCGCCAAGGCATGGGCCGACCGCGTCGGCAGCGTGCCCGGGCCGTCCTTCACCGTCACCAAGTGGGCCTGGCTCGCCGAGCACGAGCCGACGTCGGCCCGCGCGACCGCCGCCGTACGGCTCCCCCACGACTACCTCACGCAGCGCCTCACCGGCTCCGGCACCACGGACCGGGGCGACGTCTCCGGCACGGGCTGGTGGGCGTCCGCCACCGAGTCGTACGACGAGGACATCCTTGGTCTCGTGGGCCTCGACCCCGCGACGCTGCCCCGCGTGGCACTCCCCGGAGAGGTCGTCGGCACCGTACGCGGCGGTGCTGAACTGCCCTTCTCCCAAGGCACACTGGTCGCGCCCGGCACCGGCGACAACGCGGCGGCCGCCCTGGGACTCGGCCTGCGCCCCGGCACCCCCGTGCTCAGCCTCGGCACGTCCGGCACGGTGTACGCGGCCTCCGAGCACCGCAGTACGGATCCGACGGGCACGGTCGCCGGGTTCGCCGACGCGCGCGGCGCCTGGCTGCCGCTCGCCTGCACGCTCAACTGCACCCTGGCCGTCGACCGCGTGGCCGCCCTCCTGAGCCTGGGACGCGACGCTGTGGAGTCCGGCGGGTCCGTCACCCTGCTTCCGTACCTCGACGGCGAGCGCACCCCGAACCTGCCGCACGCCTCGGGCCTGCTGCACGGGCTGCGCCACGACACGACACCGGGCCAGATCCTGCAGGCGGCCTACGACGGGGCGGTCCACGCGCTCCTGGGCGCCCTGGACGCCGTCCTCGACGCGGACGCGGACCGTTCGCGGCCACTGCTCCTCATCGGCGGCGGAGCACGCGGCACGGCGTGGCAACAGACCGTACGGCGCCTGTCCGGCCGCCCCGTCCAGATTCCCGAGGCACGTGAACTCGTCGCACTCGGCGCCGCCGCGCAGGCGGCTGGCCTGCTGACGGGCGAGGATCCGGCGGCGGTCGCACGCCGCTGGAACACCGCGCGCGGGCAGGTGTTCGACGCCGTGGACCGGGACGAGGCAGCGCTCTCCAGGATCGCGGACGCACTCCGCGACGCGGCTCCCCTGCTGGACGGGGACGCCACAGCATGAGCACATCGCCCCACACGACGCGCCCTGGAGCGTCCGGCGCCCGGCTGCCCGACACCCAGCAGGGCATGCGTCGCCGCAACCTCGCGCGCGTGATGCACACGGTCGCCGCGCACGGACCGCTGTCGCGTGCTTCCGTGGCCTCCCGGATCGGCCTGACGCGGGCAGCCGTGTCCACGCTCGTGGACGAACTGGTCCGCTCGGAGCTTCTGGAAGAGTTGGGCCCCGAGCGCCCCGGCAGGGTGGGCCGCCCCGGTTCCGCGCTCGCCGTCAGCGCGCGAGGGCCCGTCGGCATCGGAGCGGAGGTGGGCGTCGACCATCTCGCCGTGTGCGCGGTCGACCTGCGCGGCGACGTACGCGCGCGTACGCAGCGACGGGTCGGCAACCGAGGGCGCGCGCCCGAGCCCGTGCTCGCGGACCTCGCCTCCCTGATCCGCGAGGTCACGCAGAACGCCGAGCGGGCGGGGCTGCGTCCGGCAGGTCTGGCCGTCGCGGTGCCCGGCCTGGTCGCCCGCGACAGCCACACCGTCGTGCATGCCCCCAACCTCGACTGGCACCACACCGACATCGGTACGCTCCTGGCGTCGGAGCTGCCCTTGACCGTCGACAACGAAGCCAACTACGGCGCCCTGGCGGAACTGTGGCTCGGCGACGGCGTGCCGGACGACTTTCTGCACGTCTCCGCTGAGATCGGCATCGGCGCGGCGCTCGTGGTCGACGGAATGCTGCTGCGCGGCAGCCGGGGCTTCGCGGGCGAGCTGGGGCACGTGCCCGTTCGCCCCGACGGGACGACGTGCGCGTGCGGCGGACGCGGGTGCCTGGAGCAGTACGCGGGCGAGGAAGCAATGCTGCGCGCCGCGGGGCTGCCGCCGGGGCCGGACAGGGTCAGCCTGCTCGTCGAACGCGCCACCGCTGGCGAAGAAGAGGTTCTCGGGGCGCTGCGCGACGCCGGAACCGCGCTGGGGATCGCGCTCACCGGGGCTGTCAATCTCCTCGACCCCCAGACGATCGTGCTCGGCGGCGCCTTGCCCCGTCTCGCCCCGTGGCTGCTGCCCTGTCTGGAAGACGAGTTGGGGCAGCGCATCACAGGCCCTGGTTGTGCCGTCGCCGTCTCTGGCCTCGGCTCGGAGGGGCCGCTGCTGGGGGCGGCGCACTCTGTGGTGCGGGCGGTGCTCGACGATCCGGCGGGGGTGGCGTAGCCCCATCAGATCCGGCCGGGCGAGGCCCGGCTGACTCCAGGCCCTCCGAGCGTCCGCTGCCGGGCCGTTTCGGCACGCCTCGGTACGGAATGTCCCGACGCAACCTATCCCTGCCCTTCCGGCATGCTCCGCCGAGGCTTGGGGCGATCCTCCGGTCTCCCTGTCCCCCACACGAGTGGTCAAGTTTTCCACAGCCACCGTGCCGTACACAGATGCGCTGCGGGCACTTCCACCTCAATCGCCAACGCACGTACGGTGATTCACGTGAGCCGAGCGCTCCGCGGACGGCGGGGCAAAGCCACGATGATCGGGGGATTCGCATGCCAGGAATTCGCGTGCCGAGGATGCGCACGTCGAGGATTCACACCTCGCGGTTGCACGCGTCGGGGTTTCACACGTCAGGGGAAATCAAGCCGGGAGCGGCGCGTCAGCTCCACCGAGGTCTGGCTGGAAGTGTCACCCTCGTGCCCGCGACGGCGCGTGCGGGTCCGCCTCACGAACCGGATCCACCGCACGAACCGGATCCACCGCACGCCCAGTTCCACGGCATGAACCGGATCTACCGCATGAACAGGACCTACCGCAGGCCATCGACCGACCGTACGCACGACCTACAGCCACACGGCCCAGAGCGGAGCACCACCCCATGACCCCTCTGCCTCTGCTCGGCACCCGTCCCCGGCTGAACGGTGACACCTGGACGCTCAGCGGTGCACCGCGCCTCGCCGCCACAACTCCCGACACCTCGCCCGATCCGTACATCGCGGTCGCTCCGCACACACCCTTCACTCCGGGCGCCAAACCCGCCTCGCTCACCGAGCTCGACCTCCCCCAACAACCCGCACAAGATTTCGACTTCAGCAATCTGGACGTGCTTCAGCCCGCCGCTCACACTGTGCAAACGACCGTGGCGAACGATCCCCACACGAACCACACGCGCGTGGCGAGGCTCCGCAAGGAGCTGCCGCACCGTCGCGACCATGCCGCGCGCCACGAGATATGAAGCTCTGCCTGCAGGATCCGGCCTTCCACGCACCCTGAGACGCGCCCACCGCGCAGTCCAGCCACTCCCCCCACCGAGAGGCAGAACAGCCATGGATCAAGCAAGTGAACGAGCTGCGCACGAGACGCCGGACGCGCCGGGCGACAGCACTCGACCACCGGCGCCACGCCGGGCAAGACTCCTGCCCAGCAGGCGCCGCATCCTCCAGGGCGCGGCACTCGCCGCCGTGCCTTCGGCCCTGCTGACGTCCCCCCACGCCGTGGCGGAGACACGACGCGCGGCCGCCTACCCGCCCGTCGAGTGGGCACCGGCCAGCTCCTCGAACTACACCGCTTCCAACCGCCCCAGCAGCTACCCCATCACCTACGTCGTCGTACACGTCACCCAGGAGACGTACGCCGACACGCTGGCCATCTTCAAGAACCCGGCGAAGAAGGTGTCCGCGCACTACGTGGTCCGCTCGGCGGACGGACACATCGCACAGTGCGTCAGCGAGCGCAACGTCGCCTGGCACGCGGGCAACTGGACCTACAACACGCGCAGCATCGGCATCGAGCACGAGGGATGGGTGGATCAACCGGAGTACTTCACCGACGCGATGTACGAGCAGTCCGCCCTCCTCACAGCGGCGATCTGCGACAAGTACGCCATCCCCAAGGACCGCCAGCACATCATCGGCCACGTCGAGGTCCCCGGCACCGACCACACGGATCCCGGACGCTACTGGGACTGGTCGCGCTACATCCGCATGGTCAACTCCGTCTGACGGCCACAGACGACCGCTGACGGCCACTGACTGCCGCGAAAGACCGGCCGCCGGGGGCGCGCGGGCGCTTGTCGGCTTCTGATCCCGGGGTGACGATGGCAGCACCGCGCCGCTGTCATCGCCGTCACCACCGTCCGGGAGGCCGACTTGACCGATCCATGGGTGGCCCTCGAGCCCGGCGCCGACCCCGCCGAGCGGGTTCGCACGATACGTCGGGCCCATGAGCGGTTCACCGCGGCGGGGACCGTCGCCCGCCCGGTGCGCTCCGCGGTGGCCGACTCGTGGCGTCGTTCGGCACGGGCCCAGGTCAGTCCCGCGGGCACCGGGGCGTCGGTGGAGCTGACGGCCGGGGACCTGGGCGCCTATCGGGCGGAGCATCCGCTGTCACGGGTGATGCCGCTGTTCCGGGAGTTGATGGGCGGCTTCGCCAAGGACGGCGAGCATCTGCTCGCGGTGTGCGACGCGCACGGCAGGCTGTTGTGGGTCGAGGGACACACCACGACCCGGGCGCAGGCGGGGCGGATGAACTTCGTGCCGGGCGCGCGTTGGGCGGAGTCGGCGATGGGGACCAACGCACCGGGGACGGCTGTGGCCGTCGACCGGCCGGTGCAGGTGTTCGCCACGGAGCACTTCGTCCGGGAGGTCCAGTCGTGGACGTGTGCGGCCGCACCGGTGCACGACCCGCGCACCGGGCGGCTGCTCGGGGCCGTCGACGTGACCGGCGGGGACGGCCTCGCCCATCCGCACAGCCTGGCGTTCGTCCAGGCGGTGGCGCGGGCCGCGGAGTCCCAACTGGCCTTGCTCGCACCCGAGGTGGACCCCGCGGACACCTTGGAGCTGACGGCGCTCGGCCGGGACGAGGCCTTGGTTCTCGTGGGCGGACGCAAGCGGCGCCTGAGCCGACGGCACAGCGAGATCATGGTGGTGCTGGCCAGGCACCCCGAGGGCCTCACCGGGGACGAACTGCTGTGCGCGCTGTACGAGGACGAGGCGGTGACGCCGGTGACGTTGCGGGCGGAGCTGACGCGGCTGCGGCAGGTGCTGGGCCCTGAGGTGCTGCGGTCGCGGCCGTACCGCCTCGCGGTGCCGGTCACGTCGGATGCGGACGTGGTGGAGCGGCGGCTGGGGTGCGGGGCGGTGACGGCGGCGTTCTCCGTCTATGCGGGGCCGCTGTTGCCGGGGGCCCAGGCGCCCGCGGTGGTGCGGTTGCGGCGGCGGCTCGCGGACCAGATGCGGGCGGCGCTGATCGTCCGCGGCGATCCGGACCTGCTGTCGGACTGGGCGCACGCGCCGTGGGGCGAGGACGACGTGGAGGTGTGGCGGGCCCTGGCCGCGGTGCGCCCGACGCCGCCGGTGCTGGCCCGCGTGCGGTCGCTCGACCAGGAGCTCACGGCGGACGGCTTCGACCCCACGCGGCGACCGTAGGTCCACGGCACGGCGTACGCCCACCACCGGAGCCCGGGCACTACGGGCGGCACGCAACGTACTTGCAACCTCGCCCTCCGTACGCTCCCGCCGAGAGCTGCCCAACGGCGGGCAGCGTGTCCGGGGAGGCAGTCACATGGCCCGTTACGCGGCGCCCGGTACCGAGGGCGCGGTCGTGTCCTATCAGGCCAGGTACGACCACTTCATCGGGGGCGAGTACGTGTCGCCGGCGCGGGGGCAGTACTTCGAGAACCCGAGCCCGGTCAACGGGCAGCCGTTCACGGAGATCGCCCGAGGGACGGCCGAGGACGTGGAGCGGGCACTGGACGCGGCGCACGCCGCCGCGCCCGCGTGGGGGCGTACCTCCCCCGGTGAGCGCGCGGCCGTCCTGCGGCAGATCGCGGACCGCATGGAGGCCAACCTCGAGCAGTTGGCGGTGGCGGAGAGCTGGGAGAACGGCAAGCCGGTGCGGGAGACGCTGGCGGCGGACATTCCGCTCGCCATCGACCACTTCCGGTACTTCGCGGGGGTGATCCGCGCGCAGGAGGGGACGCTCAGCGAGGTCGACGACGACACGGTGGCGTACCACTTCCACGAGCCGCTCGGTGTGGTGGCGCAGATCATTCCGTGGAACTTCCCGATCCTCATGGCGACGTGGAAGCTGGCGCCCGCGCTCGCGGCAGGCAACGCCGTGGTGCTCAAGCCCGCCGAGCAGACCCCGGCGTCGATCCATGTGTGGCTGAGCCTGGTGAGCGACCTGCTGCCGCCGGGTGTGGTGAACGTGGTCAACGGCTTCGGCGTCGAGGCGGGCAAGCCGCTGGCGTCCAGCCCGCGGGTGGCGAAGGTCGCGTTCACCGGCGAGACCACGACGGGGCGGTTGATCATGCAGTACGCCTCGGAGAACATCAAGCCGGTCACGCTGGAGCTCGGCGGGAAGAGCCCGAACATCTTCTTCGACGACGTCTGGGCGGCCGACGACGACTTCCGCGACAAGGCCCTCGAAGGCTTCACGATGTTCGCGCTCAACCAGGGCGAGGTCTGCACCTGTCCCTCGCGGGCGCTCGTCCAGCGCGGGAACTACAGCGAGTTCCTGGAGGCGGCGGTCGCCCGCACCGAGCTGATCAAGCCGGGCCACCCGCTGGACACGGACACGATGATCGGCGCCCAGGCCTCCAACGACCAGCTGGAGAAGATCCTCTCCTATCTGGACATCGGCCAGCAGGAGGGCGCGAAGATCCTCACCGGTGGCCAGCGCATCGAGTACGACGGCGAGTTGGCGGGCGGCTGGTACGTACAGCCGACGATCTTCGAGGGCGACAACCGGATGCGGATCTTCCAGGAGGAGATCTTCGGCCCGGTCGTCTCGGTCGCGTCGTTCAACGACTTCGACGACGCCATCAAGATCGCCAACGACACCCTGTACGGCCTCGGCGCGGGCGTGTGGACGCGGGACATCAACACCGCGTACCGCGCTGGACGTTCGATCCAGGCGGGGCGCGTCTGGACGAACTGCTACCACGCCTACCCGGCGCACGCCGCCTTCGGCGGTTACAAGCAGTCCGGCATCGGCCGCGAGACGCACAAGATGATGCTGGAGCACTACCAGCAGACCAAGAACCTCCTGGTGTCGTACTCGCCGAAGAAGCTCGGCTTCTTCTAGAGTCCTGAGAGCCTGAGAGAAGGCGTCTGAGCTGGTCTTTTGCCGGTCAGGCGCCTTCTTCTCCGCCCGGTCAGCGCAGAGGCCAATTCATGCCACAGTCAACCGGTCGACGTCGGGCCGAATCGTTTGATGTGGGTACGCGGCTGCGCACGGGCGGGGGCGCGGCGGCGCGCACCTGCTTGTGGGGCTTGTTGTGCGCCTGCTTCCAGTCGGGAAGTTCTTCGTCTGCGCGGCGCCGGTGGGGCATCAAGAGGTGGAGTACCGGTAACTCCTCGGCTGTTCAGCCGCCTTGTGGTCGCGGGTGGGTACCAGGGTTCCATCTACGATGAGCTCCCTGATGTCGCACCAAGGTCACCACCTTGCCGAACTGGCGCGGACTCAGCCCGCTGAAGGGAGCTGTCCGCCTGCCGACGCTCGGCCGAGACCAACCCGTAAGACAGATGCACTCATCCCCACACTGGAGGTTCCATGCCCAAGGGCTACTGGGTCAGCGTCTACCGCACCATTTCAGACCCTGAGAAGCTGGCCGCCTACAACAAGCTGGCTCCTCCGGCCGTTCAGGCCGGGGGCGGTCGGACCCTCGTGGTCGGCGGCCGGGTCGTGGCGCGTGACGCCGGAATCGCCGAGCGCACCGTCCTGGTCGAGTTCGACAGCTTCGAGCAGGCCGTTGCGGCGTACGAGAGTGCGGCCTACCAGGAGGCGCTGGTCGCCCTGTCCGACGGCGTCGAGCGCGACTTCCGCATCGTCGAAGGCATTGACTGACCGAGGTCCAGTCGGATCTCGCTGAGGTCCACCCTCTTGGCCTTCATCAGCATCGCGGGACGCCTGACCGCCCCTCCGACCTGGGGCTGTGGGCCGGGGTCGCACGTCGCCGGGTGTGCCAGGCGGCGCCGTACAGCAGCAGGGCGACGGCGAAGGAGGCGCCCGCTGTCTTGGCCGCGGGTGTCAGGACCTCCTCGGCGAGCGTGCCCCACGGGGTCTCGACCGTCCTGCTGGGATAGGAGGTCTCGGTCGCGCCGTCGCCGAGGTCGCGCGTGATCGGGCGGCTGTAGTCGTACACGGTCTCGTAGCGGTGGGTCTCGAAGTCGTCGCGGGCCTGTGCGGCGCCGCCCAGCGCGGCGGCTGTCGTCAGCGCGGCGACCACGCTCCAGCGCAGGGCGGGACGCAGGCGGGCGGTGGTGTCCGCCCGCGAGGCGCGCGCCCGGCTGCGGTGGCGCCAGAGGTACGCGCCGACGGCCACCAGGCCGACGACGGTACTCGCGTACTGAAGCAGCCGGGCGAGCGACAGGCCTCCCAGGGCGGGCTCGCGCAGCAGTGCCACATGCGTGACCCAGTACCCGTCGGCGTGGGTGAAGGAGTCCCACACCTGGTGCGAGGCGATGCCGATGAGCGCCGACAGCAGGAGCCACAGTGCGTGGCGCGGCCTGCCCCGCACGCCATCCGCCAGTCCGGGGTCGGGCAGGGCGCGGTCGGCGGGGAGCAGGGCGGTGATCGGTCGGCGCAGCAGCGCGTAGGCGGCAAGCAGGCAGAGCGTGAAGAACAGGTCGACGCCCAGGCCCCAGCCGGGCGAGTGCGTGGTCGTGGCGTTGAGGAGGGGCTCGTGCCAGTCCGTGGAGCGGGTCGCGGTCAGACCGAGGGCGCCCAGGAGGTAGGGGGCGTCGGGGGCCATTGCGCCCGCGAGCAGGGCTGACGGGACGAACGGGTGGCGCAGCAGGGGAAGGACGGCGGCGGGGTGGGACAAGGTGAACGGCAAGGTGAGCTCTCTTTGCTCTGCGGGAGGGACGCAGTCCCGTCCGCGTGGCGCTGGGGCTGTCGCGGAGCGAGGGCGCGCGGCCGTCACGGCCAGACGGCCCGTCGGCAGTAGTACGCCAGAAAGAGTATTCACTTGAACGGACTATGGCAAAGGTGCCCCCACGCGGCTCGTCGGCGGGAGCTCGCCGGGGGTCCGCGCTGTGGGCATGGGCGCGGGCCAGCGGCCAGTACACGCGGGCCAGCAGCCGGTACACATCGAACCGCCCTCCCGTCAGTCGACGAGAGGGCGGCCGAGGAGCAAGGGGCGGTCAGCGCCTGCGGCGTACCGCTACCGCGCATGTGCCGAGCGCGGCTGCGAGCGGCAGCACGAGGAGCATGCCGACCAGAAGCCAGAGGTCGGGCCCGGCCCCGATGAGGGCGGCGACGGCCAACGGCGCCGACGCCACGGCCACCGCACCGATCTCCCGTGTGCCCGAGGCCTGCCGCCGCAGCGCGAGAGCGGCTCCCGCGACGGCCAGGACCAGCACCGGCCAGACGCCGTAATCCGTGGTCACGCCGAAAGCCCCGGTGTCCGCGACGACGACCGGGAACCATCCCACGCCCGCCACCGCCGCGGCCGCCGCCGAAAGACCCTTGCCGGGCCGCCGGTCCACAGGGCAGGCGAGCACCCCGGCAACCGTCAACAGGGCCGTCGCGGACGTCATCCACCCTCCTTGGACCAGTGGCGCGTCGACAATCCCCTGCGCCGCCGTGCCCAGCAGGCCGCACACGGCCGCCGCCACCCCGAGCGCCCACCGTCCGGCCAGGGCGACGATCGCGCCCACACACACCGCCAGCGAGAACAGCAGGTGCAGTACGTCAGCAGGATCCGTGTGCGAGAGCTGCAGCCACGCCGGGGCGGGAGAGATGACGAGCCCGGCGTACCAGCGGGTGAGGACAAGGCCGTTGTCCACCGCGGCGGCCGCCAGGGCGAACGGGGCGACCAAGGCGAGGAAGCGCCCGCCGCGCGACGCCGAGTCGAGCCGGAGGCGTACCCGCAGGGCGTGGGCGGCCAGATCGGCATCCGCGCGCATCCGGGCCGCGCGCGGCATGTCCGCGGTCATCTCCCGGTGGACATCGACGATCTCCTCCCCGTACGCGGAACGGTAGTCGGCCGGATACAGGCGGAGCACGCGGTCGATCACGCGGGCACCGCCCCGCCACCGGCCGCCAGCCGCCGCTTGACCTCCTGGGCGGTCGCGGCCAGCCGTTCCGCCTCGGCCGCGAGCCTCTCCCTGCCGCTGTCCGTGAGGGCGAACGTGCGCCGGGCCCGGCCGCCCACCACCTCTTCGCGCGCCACCTCGATCAGTCCCTCGTTCAGCAGCCTGTCCAGGGCCCCGTAGAGCGCCCCGGTGCGCGGCACCACCCGGCCGTCGGTGATGGCCTTGACCTCCTGGGCGATGGCGTAACCGTGCCGGGGCGCGTTCGCCAGCGCGGTCAACAGCAGCAGTGCCAGTTCCTGCATCCCTCGCTCACTCATGAGACCAGAGTATTCCGCCCCGCGGAGCATGCGCCGGTCCGGGCGGCAGGGACACAGCTGGCGCCGCCCGGTGGCCTGTGGCCTGTGGCCTGTGGCCGTTTACGCGGGTGGGTACACCAGCGTGATCTCCAGGTTCAGACCGCCCTCGTCGGCGTCCGGGTACATCGAGACCTCGCCGTCGGACCAGCGCACCAGGAAGTCGTCCGGGTGCTTGTTCTCGGTGTAGTCGCCCGCGCCCAGGACCGTGGCGTGCGTCCAGAGCCGGTTGGGCTTCTTGACCTGGGCCTCGCCGTGGAAGCCGTTCTGGTCGACGTCCTTGTAGAGCGTCAGCTCGCCGTCCGTCCAGCGCACCATGAGGTCGTGCTGGTCGTTGCCGGTGAAGTCGCCCGAGGTGATCGTCGAGGCGTGCGTCCACGTGCCGTTGGGCGCGGCGAGCTTCTTCTCGCCGCGGAAGCCGTCGTTGTTGAGGTTGGTGTAGAGGGTGACCTCACCGTCGCTCCAGCGGACCACGAGGTCGTCGGTCCACTTGTTGTCGGTGGTGTAGCGGCCGCCGGTGAGGGAGGTGGCGTGCTTCCACAGGTCGTTGGGCTTCTGGAGCTGCACCTCGCCGTGGAAGCCCGCCGCGTCGACGTCCGGGTACAGCGTCAGCTCGCCGTCGGACCAGCGCACGATCAGGTCGTCCGTATCGGCCCCGGAGAAGTCGCCCGCGGCCATGGTGACGGCGTGCTTCCAGGTGCCGTTGGGGCCGGTGAGGCGGATCTCCTTGTCGAAATTGTCATTGTCCTCACCGGCGCCGCGGTACAGCGTGACCTCGCCGTCGGACCAGCGCACGATCAGGTCGGAGTAGTCCCACGTGCCGGGGTTGCCGTCGGTGAAGTAGCCACCTGCCATGGCCTCGGCGTGCTGCCAGGTCTCGGCCTTGCCGAGGACGCCGCGGCCCGCCGGGGGCTTGTTGTTCACCGCGTCGTCGTACAGCGCCTTGGCGTCACCGTCCAGGTAGGAGCTGTACGAGATGTCGTCCACGTCGCCGCCGGTCTTCCAGCCGCCGATGACGCCGATGATGCCGAAGCCGGTGCCGCGCTTGATCAGGAAGGGGCCGCCCGAGGCACCGCCGGAGTACTTGTCGCAGGCGATGCGCAGGAAGCTGCCCGGGATCTTCGGGTCGGTGCTGTTGTAGCGGACCGTCTTGTCCGTGCAGTCGAGCGGGCGCTTCTGGTTCGCGGGGTAGCCGATGAGGCGGACCGGGTTGTGGTCGTACCCGGCGTTGATCATCAGCTCGGCGCCGCCGACGACGTCCTCGACGTTCTTGCCGCCGCGCGGCTCGAGCACCAGGAAGTTGAAGTCCAGGTCGGCCGCGGCGTCCGGGCCCTTGGCCAGGTACCGCTTGTCGACGTAGATGCGGCCGGGCTTGACGGTGAAGGCGCCGTGCGGCTTCTTGCCGTCGTCGTACTGCGGGACGAACGTCAGGTTCTTGCGCGCGTCCTGGTCGTCGAAGCAGTGCCCGGCGCTCATCACGATGTTCTTGCCGGGGCTCTTGATGACCGTGCCGCCGCAGAAGCGGCCGGTGTTGGTGCCGTCGTTCCAGAAGAAGGTGCCGACGACCGGCAAGCCCTCGAAGGGCTTGCTGGTCGAGCGCACCATGCGCCGCTGGGCCGTGGACCCGGGCTTGCGCGTCGTGTCCTCCTCGACCGGCTCGGCGGCGCGCATGCGGGCGGGCGTCCAGTAGTCGTCGGCGTCGGCCGGGGTGAACGCGCGGGCATCGTTGTCACCGCCCGCCGGTACGGGGGTCAGGGGCGCGGTCGGGGTCTTCGGCGTGGTCGCCGGGGCCTTCGGCGTGGTCGTCGGGGCCGGGCTCGTGCGCTTCGGCGCGCCCTTCAGGACCGCCCCCTTGCGCTGCGGCACGCGGGTCGGCGCCGGAGGCCTACCCTCCGGCGTGGGCTCGGTCACCGACGCCGCGTCGGTGGTCCGTGCCGTGGGCGACGGGTCGCCGGGGTCCGCCTGCGCCGGGAGCCCCGGCAGCAGGATCAGAGCCACGGCTCCCGCCGCGGCACCCAGCGCTCTGCGCACGTGCATGGTTGTTCCCCCCACAGGAAAGAGACGCCCATCACCCGGTATGGCGTGACTGCGTCAAGGTCGGCCAAGATCGTATGGCGACCGCGCACCAAGGGAAGGCAAAGCCTCTATGAGCAACTTCACCGGGCCGCCCAGGCGAGCGGCAGCCGCCACGCTGGCCGCGTCCGCCGCGTTCGCCCTGGTCATCGGGGTGTCGGGCCCGGCCCACGCCGAGCGGCTCCCGTTCCCCGGGCGGGGCTACGCCTCGGTCGGCGGCCCGGTCGCGCCCGGCGGTCTTGTGGACCTCACGGTCAAGGAGCGCCCCGGCAACCCCCGGCCGACGGCGGTGGAGGTCTCCAGTCCCGCCCTGGACGACGGCACGGCCATGGGGGACACGGGTGCGGCCTGGGTCGGCGCGGGCCGGGTCAAGAAGGGCGTACGGCCGGGGACGTACGCGGTGACGTTCACCCTCCGGCACAAGGACGCCGACTGCGTCGGCGAGGGCGAGGAGGACTACACGTGCGACTACCCGGCGATCGTCCTGCGCAAGAAGGTGACGGTCGCCGCGTCCGAGGGTGACCGGGACGGGGACGACGGTGCGGGGTTCGGCCGAGGTGTCGCGGTCGGCGCCGGGTCGGCCGTCGTCGCCGGGGGGCTGTGGGGCGCCGCCGTGGCGTGGCGACGCAGGCGCCGGGCCTGACCTCCGGGCGGCGGGTGCCGCCAGTCGCCGCAGGGCTCGGCGCGTCGCCGGGCGTCCCCGCCGCCACCGGAGACGACCACACCGACGCCCGGCGTCCGCGCCGGAGACGACCACGCCGACGCACGGCGTCCGCGCCGGAGACGACCACGCCGACGCGCGGCGGCACCCGCTCCGGACGGCCGGTCAGGGCGTCGCGGGACCCGGCGCGCGCCGGGCTCGACGACGAGGTCAAGGCCCCGTCGGGGCCGGGGCCGTTCGGCCTGCCCCGGCCCGGCCCCGGCGGCTCACAGCTCCCCGAGGAGCCGCTCGATGTCGACCGCGTCGGGCAGGCCGAGTTCGCGGAAGACGGTGTGCGCGCGGCGGTAGTTCTCCTCGGCGCGTTCGGTGTCGCCCTGAGCCCGGTGGGCGTGGCCGAGTTGGGCGAGGGCGCGGGCGACAATGCCCGCGTCGCCGCGCGCCTCGGCGATGTCCCGGGCCCGCGCGGCGTGTTCGGCGGCTTCCGCGGGCCGCCCCGAGAGGTTGTGGGCCTGGGCGATCGCGCCGAGCAGGAGGCCTTCGCGGAAGCGGGAGCCCGTCTCGCGCCACAGGCGCAGGCTCTCGTGCAGGCTGTCGAAGGCCTCGGCCGTGCGCCCGGTGCGCAGGCAGACCTGGGCGAGGTTGTGCAGCGCGTTGGCGCGGCCCGCGACGTCCCCGGTCGCCGAGGTGATGGCGACGGCCTCGCGGCAGTGCGCCAGGCCCTCTTCGGCCCGGCCGGTAGCCAGCAGGGCCAGGCCGAGGAAGCCGAGCGCGTACGCCTCGATGCCCCGGCTGGCCACGGCCCTGCCCTGGGCCAGCGCCTCGGTCAGCAACGCGTGCGCGGTGGTGAAGTCGCGCAGGGCGAGCGCGCCTCCGCCCCGGGTGATCAGGACGTGGGCGAGCAGCGTCCGGTCCCCGGCCTGGCGGCACAGCTCGATGGCCCGGTCGAGGGTGGGGGCGCCGAGCCGCATGGCGAAGCGGTGCTGCACGGAGCTGCCGAGCATGTACAGGGCGCGCGCTTCCGCGGTGCGGTGACCGGCGGCCCGCGCGGCCTCGGCCAGGGTCCGGGCGGCGCGTTCGATGCCGTAGGGCTGTGCGCCGAGGCGGCCGAGCGGGTCCGCGGCGAGCAGCAGGTCCGCGCAGACGGTCAGCGACAGGGAGGCGTCGCCCGCGGCCTGCTCGATGAGCCCCAGGAGCGACGTCTGCTCGTCGAGCAGCCAGGCGGCGGCCTCCTGCGGGCTGCCGAAGGCCGGGCCCTCGTAGCGCAGCGCGGCCGCGTGCCCGGGGAACACGTCGTCGGGCAGCGAGGCCCGGTGGGCGCCGAGGGCGGTGGCCAGGCAGAACTCGAGGAGGCGGGCGAGCGCGGCGGTCCGCTCGTGGTCCGGTACTTCGGCGTACGCGGTCTGGCGGGCGAAGAGCCGGAGCAGGTCGTGGTAGCGGTAGCGGCCGGGGGCGACCGACTCAAGGAGGCTCAGGTCGACCAGCGCCTCGCACAGCTCCTCCGCCTCCCGCTCCGGCCGGGCGAGCAGCGCCGCGGCGGCGGGCACGCCCAGTTCGGGCACCTCGGGCAGGGCGAGGAGCCGGAAGGCGCGGAGGTGTTCGGCGTCGAGGAGTTCCATGCCGAGCCGGAAGGTCGTCTCCACGGCGGTGTCCTCCGCCCGCAGCGCGCCGAGGCGGCGCCGCTCGTCCGCGAGGAGCGCGGCGGTCTCCGCGAGCGTGTGGTCAGGCCGGGCGACCAGGCGGGAGGCCACGATGCGGATGGCGAGCGGCAGATGGCCGCAGGCGTCGAGCACCTCGGCGGCGGCCTCCGGCTCGGCGGACACGCTCTGCTCGCCGACGATCCGGGCCAGCAGCTCCAGTGCCTCCGCCCGGTCCATGGGCCGCAGGTCCACCAGGGTGGCCCCGGTCAGGCCGACGAGCCGGGAGCGGCTGGTGAGCAGGACCGCGCTGCCGGGCGTGCCGGGCAGCAGGTCGCGGACCTGGGCCGGGTCGCGGGCGTTGTCAAGGACGACGAGCACCTGCCGGGTGGCGAGCATGGAGCGGTAGAGGGCGGCTCGCTCCCCGGGCAGCATCGGGAGGTGACCCGCGCGGACGCCGAGTACGCACAGGAAGCGGCCGAGGACCTCCATGGGCTCCGCGGGCCGGGGGTCGGTTCCCCGCAGGTCCGCGTAGAGCTGCCCGTCCGGGAAGCGGTGGCGCATCCGCCGGGCCACGTGCACGGCCAGGGCGGTCTTGCCGATGCCGCCCATGCCGCTGATGGAGCTGAGGGAGACGATCCCGTCCTTCTCCAGCGCGGCGCACAGCCGGTCGGCCTCGTCGCTACGGCCCGTGAAGTCGGCTACGTCCTGGGGCAGTTGAGCCGCTCCGTGAGAGCGTACGGGGCCCCGGGGCGCGGCCGCGGCGGCCGCCTGCTCACCGGGTCCTTCGGTGAGGATCTGCTGCTGGAGGCGGTCCAGGCCGGGGCCCGGGCGGATGCCCAGCTCCTCGGCGAGCGCGCGGCGGATCTGCGTGTGGACGGCGAGTGCGTCGGCCTGCCGTCCGGCGTGGTGCAACGCCGTCATCAGCAGTTCGTGGACGCGCTCGCGCCAGGGGTGTTCGGCGGCCAGCGCGCGCAGCGGGCCGATCGCGTGGTCGCTCCCGCCGCACGCGATCTCGGCCTCCCAGCGGGCCTCGACCGCCGTCAGGCGCAGCTCCTCTAGGCGGGTGCGCTGGGCCTCGGCGAAGGGGCCGGGCACACCGGCGAGCGGTCTGCCCTGCCACAGGTCGAGGGCGGAGACGAACAGGGACCGCGCCTGTTCAAGGCGGCCAGCGGCCCGGGCCCGCCGCGCCTCGGCCGTACGGAGCTCGAAGACCGTCAGGTCGACGTCCTCCGGGGCGATGTGCAGGGTGTAGCCGTCGCCCGTCGTCCGCAGCGTGCGCGCGGCGGCGCGGGGTGCCCGGTCGGGCTCGAGGAGTCGGCGCAGGGTGAAGACGTGCGTGCGCAACGACGCCAGCACGCCGGGCGGAGCCTCGTCGCCCCAGGCCCCGGCGATGAGTTCCCCGGCGGGTACGCGGGTACCCGCCCGGAGCAGCAGTACCGCGAGCACCGCCTGCAGTTGGGGCGCGCCGACGGGCACCTCGGCCGAACCGTCATGGACGCGAAGGGGGCCGAGGACGGTGAAGCGGTAGGCGGCTCGACCGGACGCGCCGTCGGAGGAGCGGCCTGGCGGGGCGGTGGGGGGCATGGGATGTCTCCAAATGACGTCAGGACCAGGAGGCACGAGGGCCATGTGGTGTGACGGCCTGTGACGTGAGGGGCCATGTGACAAGAGGGGCTCAGGGCGCGTGAGGTCACAGCCGGAAGGGCGTGAGGTCACAGCTGAAGGGCGTGAGGTCACGGCTTGAGGGGCGTGAGGTCACGGCTTCGAGGAGCGCGAGGTCACCGCAGGGGGATCACCCGTGCCGCCGGTCCCGCCGTGGCGGGTTCGGCACGCCAGGTGAGTCGGCCGGTCCCGTCAGGGAGAGACGTGCCGGTTCTCCCGTCAGGGAGACCGGCCCCGGTGCGCACCCGACCGGTTCTCCCGTCAGGGAGACCGGCCCCGGTGCGCACCCGACCGGTTCTCCCGTCAGGGAGACCGGTCCCGGTGCGCACCCGTCCCGGCTCCCGGGCCCGTCGCCGAGCAGGGCAAGCAGGTCGTCGGCCTCCGGCATGCTCAGGCGGGCGCAGATCTCGTACGCGGCGCGCCGGTGTGCCCGGGCGCCGTCGTGGTCCCCGAGCCGGACGAGGGCGGAGCCGAGCACGGCCAGCGCGTGGGCGCGGCCCCAGTCGTTGCGGACCTCCTCCAGCGTCGTGGCCGCGGTCCGGGCAAGGCGCGCGGCCTCCTCGGCACGGCCGGTGGCGAGCCGGTTCTCCGCGAAGCGGAAGAGGGCGAGCCCCTCCCACATCCGGTTGCGGCGGTCGCCGAAGAGGGCCAGCGCCTCGGTGAGGCGCGCGGCGGCCTCGGCGGTCCGCCCGGCGGCGTCGAGGACGACGCCCAGTTCGTACAGGGCGAACCCCACCCGGTGGCCGTCGCTCAGGCCCTGATGGACCGCCAGGGCCTGCTCGGCGTCCGCGACCGCCCGGTCCGTCTCGCCCGCCGACTGGCGCACCCGGCAGCGCACGCCGAGGACGTTCGCCTCCCCGAACCGGTCGGCGTGCGCCCGGAAGACCTCCGACGCCTCGGTGAGGAGGGCGCGGGTCTCGTCGTAGCGGCGCAGGTGGTACGAGCAGCGGGCGAGGAGCACCATGGCGTCGGCCATGACGAGCGCGTCGTCGGCCGCGCGGCTCGCCGCCACCGCTCGGCGGCAGACCTCGACCAGTTCGGGAAGGCGGGCCGCGTAGTAGTAGCCGTGGCCGAGGGCCAGGTAGGCGCGTCCCGCGCTGCGCCGGTCGCCCAGGCGGAGCGCCGCGGAGATCACCGCGTGGGCGGCCTGCTCGAACTCCGGCCCGGGGCCCCCGCGTTCGAGGAGCTCCTCCATCATGAGCAGCAGGTCGGCCGCCGGGGCGACGGCGCGGGCGGGGCCTTCGGCGGCTTGGCGCACGGCCGCGAACAGGCACGGCGCCTCCTCGGCGAGCCAGGCACCGGCGGCCCTGGCCGTGGCGAACGACAGGCCGGGGACCGTCGC
The DNA here is from genome assembly GCF_044544845.1 of Streptomyces sp. NPDC053474. Classification (NCBI taxonomy): domain Bacteria; kingdom Bacillati; phylum Actinomycetota; class Actinomycetes; order Kitasatosporales; family Streptomycetaceae; genus Streptomyces; species Streptomyces sp. NPDC053474. The sequence continues at coordinate 215,108 of NZ_JBITXV010000006.1, read as the reverse complement.
GCTCACCCCCAGGCGTTCGGCCCTGCGCAGGGCGTCGGGGTGCGAGGCCCGCACGGTGGACACCAGGAAGTCAAGGAGGCGGCGCAGCCCGGCGGCCTGTTCCTCCGGCGGCTCCTCCGCGTCGGCGCGTCCACGCGCGTAGAGGCGGAGCAGGTCGTGGTAGCGGTAGCGGCCGGGCGTGGGCGACTCCAGCAGGCTGACGTCGACCAGGGACTCGCACAGCGCCTCGGCCTCCGGCTCCGGCAGGCCGAGGACGGCGGCCGCGGCGGCGGACGAGATGTGCGGTCCTTCGGGCAGGGCCAGCAGCCGGAAGGCACGCCGCTGGTCCGGCCGGAGCTGGGCGTGGCCGAGGGCGAAGGCGGCCTCGACGGTCAGGTCGGCGACGCGCAGTTCGGCCAGGCGGTGCCGCTCGTCGGCGAGCCGGGCGTGCAGCGCGCCGAGCGGCCACGCGGGGCGTGTGGCGAGGCGGGCCGCCACGATCCGTACCGCCAGCGGCAGATGGCCGCAGGCCGACACCAGCCGGGCGGCGTCGTCCGCCTCGGCGGCGACGCGGGCCGGGCCCAGGGCCTTGGCAAGGAGGTCGAGCGCCTCGTCCGGGGTCATGACGTCGAGGTCGACCAGGCGCGCGGACGCGGGCCCCGCGAGCTTGGCGCGGCTGGTGACCAGGACGGCGCACCGGGGCAGCACGGGCAGGAAGGGCCGCACCTGCTCGGGGCCGTGGGCGTTGTCGAGGAGGATGAGGACGCGGCGGCCGTCGAGGCGGGCGCGGAACAGCGCGGAGCGTTCCGCGAGGCCGTGGGGGATCGCGGCGTCGTCCACGCCAAGGGCCCGCAGGAACGAGCCAAGGACGGCGGCCGGGTCGGCCGGGTGGCCGCCGACGCCTTGAAGGTCCATGTAGAGCTGTCCGTGCGGGAAGGACTTCCGTACCAGGTGCGCGACGTGCACGGCGAGGGCGCTCTTGCCCACCCCGCCCGCTCCGGAGACGGCCACCATGGGGGCGGTCCCGGGCCGGTCGGACGCCAGCAACGCGCACAGGTCCGCCACGAGCGTGGCGCGCCCGGTGAAGTCGGCGAGGTCGCCCGGGAGCTGGGCGGGCAGCGGCGGTGCGGCCTGCTCCGGTGCTCCGGTGCTGCCGGTGGCCTCCGGTGTCGTGAGCAGATCGCGTGCCTGGGCGAGGTCGTGGCCGGGTTCGAGGCCGAGTTCCTCGCTCAGCAGCAGACGGGTCTCGTCGTAGACGGCGAGCGCTTCGGCGGACCGGCCGTCGCGGTGCAGGGCCTGCATCTGGAGGGCGCGCAGCCGTTCCCGGAAGGGGTGGCGCGCGGCCAGGTGGGCGAGTTCCGCGAGAACCGGCTGCGGGCCGTCCAGTTCCAGGTCGAGTTCCAGGCGGGCTTCGAGGGCCGTCAGGCGCTGGTCGGCGAGCCGGGCGCGGTGCGCGTCCATGGCCGCGCCGGGGACGCCTGCCAGGGGGTCGCCCCGCCAGGGCTCCAGCGCGAGGCGCAGCCGGGCGCGGGCCTCCGCGAGCTGCCCGGCAGCGCGGGCCCGGCCCGCCGCGGTGACGTGGTCCTCGAACCGGGCGAGGTCCACGGCCTCGCGCGGCACGTGCAGCGCGTAGCCGTCAGGGACGGACACAAGCACCCGGGGAGACTCGCCCGCGGCCCGCTCCGGCTCCAAGAGTTTGCGCAGTCGCGAGGCGTACGTGCGCAGGGCTCCCACGGCCCGGGGTGGCGGATTTTCGCCCCACAGGGCCTCCACCACGTCGCCCACCGAGGCGGCCCGCTCCTGACGCAGCAGCAGCACCGCGAGGAACGCCTGCTGTTGCGGGGAGCCGAGCTCCAGCTCCCTGTCGCCGTGCCACGCCCGCAACTGGCCGAGCAGCACGAAGCGCAGCCCGGTCTCCCCCGTGACCATCTTCCGCCCCACCCCATTGACGCCTTCAGGCGCGCATGCCGCGCGACGGGCCGCCCCCGTCTTCCCGTCGGGCGCTCGGCACGTCGCCGTCCCCGTCGTCGCCCCCAGGGGTCATCCCGGTCGTCGTCCCCACGGCGTGCGCTGGCCTGAATCGTACCTGTATGACGCCCGTCAAGCCGTCGCCGGACCACCCTCGGGGCCTCACCGCCGTGCGCCTCGGCGCCGCGCACATTTCGGCCAGACATCGGCGCGCCTCTGCCGGAGGCGGTCAGGGAAGCGGAGGCTAGTCACCTCCGCCTCCGTCGCCACCGCCACCGCCGTCTCCTCCGCCGTCACTGCCGCCACTGTCCCCGCCGTCGCCGCCGTCCGAGCCCCAGCCGTCGCCGCCGCCGGACTCGTTGTCGTCGCTGCCCCGGCCCAGGTTGCTGAACCAGGGGCGGTCCCAGTCCTCGTCGAGGGCGAGCGGTTCGCCCCCGTCCGACGGGCGTCGCTCCGCCCGGAACCGTGCCGAGCCCGTCGTGTCGCCGAGCCCGAACGCCGTGGCGAAGGCGTGCGCCATGACGGCGTCCAGCGGATCGGCGCTCTCGTACCGCACGGGAGCCAGCGGCAGCAGCACCGTGCCCGGCTCCAGGGCCGGTCGGCGCGGGGGCCGTGCCAGCAGGGCGACCCGGCGCTCGTCGCGCAGCAGCCACGAACTCGTCGCGTTCTCCCGCCGCAGCGTCCACGCCTGGCCGGGCAGCCGCGCCTCCACCCAGCTCTTGGACCTGCGCAGCTTCTTCTTCAGGGTGAGTTCGGCGGTCACGTCGCCGACCGCCAGCCGCAGGCCCTGGGACGGTTCGGGGGCGTCGCGGAAGAAGCCGTGCGGGGCCCGGATCCGTGCGGCGGGAGCCTGCGGCCCCCACACGTCCACGCGTACCAGGCGCCGGTCCACGGCCACGGTGATCGGCCCGAGGGGCCCCGGCGCGGACCGCCGCGCCATCCACAGCGGTACGTCCTCGGCGCGCGCCCGGGCCGCGAGGGCGGCCACCTGCTCGGGGCCGCCGCACCGGCCCACGGCCAACTCCCCCAGCTTGCAGGCGAACGCGAAGGCCTGCCGCACCTTCAGCGGCGTGGCCGTGCCGGTCACGCGGGTCACCGGGACGACTCCGGGCCCCTCCGCCAAGCGCTCCAGCGGCCGTTCCACCCCGCCGCCGCCGAGCCAGGCCCCCCGCAGGAACGCCTCGGCCATCGCCCCGAGGTTCAGCTCGCTCAGCGGTGTGGTCCTGCCCCCTCGCCGGAGCCCGTCCTCGGACAGTTCCACCGTCCGCGCCAGCGGATTCCACGAACGCTCGCCATAGAGCACCTCGCTCACAGCTCCCCCGTACCTCACCCGAACAGTCAGCTCAAGGGACTCACCCTCACACACCTCACGGTGGCGGGTGGCACCGAGCCCCCCGTCAGGTCAGAGTGACGGCTTCCAGGACGGCGTCGGTTCCAGCGCGGCGTAGCGGCGGTCTCCGGGTGCGGCCGCCAGGCGGTGGCGGTAGCTGTGGATCACGACGTCGACGTAGTCGGGGAATCTCCGCCGCCTCCGCGAACTCCTCGCAGCGCTCGGGCCACAGTGCCGCGGTGACGTCGGCGGCCCGATCGCCCCAGTCTTACCCCGCGAACAGGGCCCGGGGAACGCCCAGGGCGTCCATGAGGGCGATGAGGTCCGCGCCGGGCGCCACCTCGACGACGGCCACGCGTCACCATCTTGACCGGTGACGCGCCGTCTGCAAGTGTCACCCCGTCACCCACACATGAGGAAGGGCTTCAGATGATCAACAGGCGCACCTTCAGCAAGGCCGCGGCCCTGGGCACCGGCGCCGCGGCCGTCTCGCTGTCCGGCCCGGGCGCCCAGGCCACCGCGGCGCCCGCCGAGTCCGCCGCGCCTCGGCCGCACGGCGGCCCCGCGCCCGCCGTGCCGGTGATCGCCCCCGGCACCCACTCCGCGTTCGCCACGCTGAAGCACGTCAAGGCGGGTGTCCTCGACGTCGGTTACGCCGAGGCGGGACCGGCTCACGGGCCGGTCGTCCTGTGCCTGCACGGGTGGCCCTACGACATCCACAGCTTCGTCGACGTGGCCCCGCTGCTCGCCGGGATGGGCTACCGCGTGATCGTTCCCTACCTTCGCGGGCACGGCAGCACCCGCTTCCTCTCCCGGCGCACGCCCCGCACCGCCGAGCAGTCCGCCGTCGCCCTCGACGTCGTCGCCCTGATGGACGCGCTCAAGATTCCCCGAGCGGTCCTCGCCGGTTTCGACTGGGGCTCGCGCACCGCCGACATCATCGCCGCCCTGTGGCCCGAACGCGTCAAGGCCCTCGTCTCCACGGGCGGTTACCTCATCACCGACGTCAAGGCGCAGCGGGAGCCCGCCGCCCCGGCCGTGGAGCACACCTGGTGGTACCAGTGGTACTTCGCCACCGAACGCGGCAAGACGACGATGGAGAACGTGGACGACCGCATCGCCCTCTGCCGTTACGTGTGGACCCTCGTCTCCCCCAACTGGCGCTTCGACGACGCCACTTTCGCACGCACGGCCCACGCCTTCCGCAACCCGGACTACGCCGCCGTCGTCCTGTACAACTACCGGTGGCGCATCGGCCTCATCGAGGGCGAGTCCCGCTACGACCGCTACGAGAAGCTGCTCGCCGCCCAGCCCTCGCTCCACGTGCCCACCGTCACCCTCGACGCGGCCCTCGACCCCTTCACCCCGTCCGGCGACGGTTCGGCCTACCGCCATCACTTCACCGGGCCGTACGAGCACCGCACGATCGCGGACGTCGGGCACAACCTGCCGCAGGAAGCACCCACCGCCTTCGCCCAGGCGGTCGTTGACGCCGACCGCCTCTGACCCCTGCCAACGGGACGGCTCCACCGCTGTGGCGGCTCTGTCACCAAGCTGCACGCCACTGTGGCGCTAGGCGGCTCAGGCGCCCCACTTCACGGCTAGACACCGTGCGCCGGCGCGGGGACGCGTCCGTGCGCGAGGTCGACGCCTTCCTCCAGCGCGCCACCGACGAGGGCCTCCAGCGCCGCGACAGGCCCGAGGGCTGGGTGGGTGTCCTCCTGCCCCAGCTCATGCACCTGGTGTCACGGCACCTGCCCGACCTGAGCGCCGGTCAGGCGGCGGACGTCGTCGTCGACACCCAGCTCCACGGCATCGGCACGCCCTGACGGGGACACCACCGGGCGCATCCGGTGCCCGGATGCGCCCGGCCGGGTTCTAGTAGGTGGTCACCAGGGGCTTCGTCTCGTCGACGACGTATGTGGAGAGCATCATCGTCGTCACCTTGCCCACGTTGCGGGCGTTGTGGACGGCCCCTTCCGGGATGAAGAACGGGTCACCCGTGCGCAGTCGGAGCGGCGGCCTGTCGTCGAACTCCATCAGCACGTCACCGCGGATGATGTAGCCGACCTCGACACCGGGGTGACTGTGCCGCCCCGACTCCTTGCGCCGCGGGATCTGTACGAGTGTCTGTACGGTCTCCCACCCCTTCGCGGGCGAGGGGTGCTTCTGGAGGAGCGTACGAGTGACGCCCCCGGTCGGATCGGGGTCCCCACCGGGACGCGGGGACGGGCCTCGGGCGGGCTCCGCGGCCGAGGCGGTGACCGAGGAAGCGGCGGCGCCGAGGGCACCGACCGCGGCGGCACCGCCCGTCCGTAAGAGACGGCGTCGATCGATCATCGTGGCTCTCCATTCGTGTCGTGTCGTGCCATGCCGTGGATGTCATGGCGGAGGGAAGGCGGTCAGCGTCGCTCGCAACGGAAGCTGGCGGCGTCGGCCGGGTCGGCGTGGCCCCGGTAGCGGGAGACGCGCGGGTAGCCGAACAGGTCGCGGGTGACGCCGCGCCCCTGGGCGTCGACGAGAGTGGCGGGCAGGACCGCGGGGGCCTTGCCGCGCTCGACCCAGGCCCGCAGCGCGCCGAGGTCGCCGGTGGTGCCCTCGCCCCTGTTGAGGCCGCAGTGCACCCCGCCCGGGGCGAGGAAGAGCCGGTAGAAGTCGTCGACGCGCCGGGCGCCGCCCCTCGTCCGCTCGACCTGTCGGCGGAACTCGACCGCGCCCCGCGTGGGGATGTACTCGTCGGCCTGGCCGTGCCAACTCAGCCACTTCCCGCCGGACTCGCGCCCTCGGGCAGCCATGTCCGCACCGTGGCGTGGTCGTCGGCGCCCGGGTGGGTGAGGGTGACCGTCACCTCGCGGTCGGCAGGTACTCGGACGCGGCCAGCGGGGCACCGGCGGCCAAGACCGTCAGAAGTCGTCTCATGGATCGTCCCGTCCAAGGAAAGGGGTGTGCGCGAGTGCGCCGGGATGGGGTCCGGACGCCGTTGACGGTATCACCGGCTAGACCAGTGACGGCAAGAGGGCGGGCCCCCGTCACTCCAGTCCGGCGATCCGGCGGCCCGGCGGTCCGGCCGACGTCGACACGGCGAGCGCGAGCACGAGCGCTAGCGCTAGCGCTAGCGCTAGGGATGCGGCCACCGCTCCCCACACGTCGGCGAACACGCCTGCTACCGTGGGCGAGGCGTGGACCCATCGATCGAGGAGTGGCAGTCGTGGCAGGTGACGACGACATCTCCGGGTGAGACCCGGATGTGACCGGCCGTCGGACGGCGCTGTACGAGCGCCCGGACCGAGGCCCCTTCGTCGTACCCCTTTTCCCACACCTGCCCAGGGCAGACGTCTGTCCGCCCTCGATCCTCCGAGGTCACTTCCATGCCCGACGCCGCTGTCGTCTGCTCGAACGTCTCCTTCGCCTGGCCCGACGACACCCCCGTCTTCCACGACCTGTCCTTCACCGTGGCCACCGGCCGCACCGGCCTGGTCGCCCCCAACGGCTCCGGCAAGAGCACCCTGCTCAAGCTGATCGCCGGTGAACTGGCGCCCGCCACCGGCTCGTTGTCGGTCGGCGGCACGCTCGGCTACCTCCCGCAGAGCCTCCCCCTGACCGGTGACCTCACGGTCGCCGAGGTGCTCGGCGTCGCCGCGGTGATCCGCGCCCTCGACGCCGTCGAGTCCGGTGACGTGCGCGAGGAGCACTTCACCACCATCGGCGACGACTGGGACATCGAGGAGCGCACCCGCGCCCAGCTCGACCGTCTCGGCCTGGCCTCGCTCGCCCTGGACCGCACCTTGAGCACGCTCAGCGGCGGCCAGGTCGTCTCCCTCGGCCTCGCCGCCCAGCTGCTCAGGCGCCCCGACGTCCTGCTGCTCGACGAACCGACCAACAACCTCGACCTGGAAGCCCGGCACAAGCTCTACGACGTCCTGTCGGACTTCACCGGCTGTCTGCTCCTGGTCAGCCACGACCGCGCGCTGCTCGACCGCATGGAACGCGTCGCGGAGCTCGGCAGTGACGAACTGCGCTTCCACGGCGGCAACTTCACCGCGTACAAGGAGGCCGTACGGGCCGAGCGGGAGGTCGCCGAGAAGAACGTCCGCAACGCGGAGCAGGAGCTCAAGCGCGAGAAGCGCGAACTGCAACAGGCCCGCGAACGCGCCGAACGCCGCCAGAGCAACGCCGCCCGCAACCTCAAGAACGCGGGCCTGCCCCGCATCTTCGCGGGCACCATGAAGCGCGGCGCCCAGGAGTCCGCGGGCCGCGCCGGGCAGCTGCACGCCGCCCGGGTCAGCGAGGCCAAGTCCCGGCTCGACGAGGCCGGACGCGCGCTGCGCGACGAGCAGCGCATCACCCTCGAACTGCCCGACACCCATGTGCCCGCAGGGCGCAACCTCTTCCTGGGCGAGGGGATGCGGGTCCACCACGGCGGCGCGGCCGTGTTCGCTGACGGCGGCGTCGACCTCACCGTCCGCGGCCCCGAGCGCATCGCGCTGACCGGGCCCAACGGCGCGGGCAAGACCACCCTCCTGCGGCTGATCACCGGCGAACTCGCCCCGGACAGCGGCGAGATCAAGCGGAGCGAGGGGCGGATCGCGTATCTCTCGCAGCGCCTCGACCTGTTGGACGCGGACTGCACCGTGGCGGAGAACTTCGCCGCGTTCGCCCCCGAACGCCCCGAGGCGGAGCGGATGAACCTGCTCGCCCGCTTCCTCTTCCGCGGGCCGCGGGCCCATCTGCCCGTCGGGGTCCTCTCCGGCGGCGAGCGGCTGCGCGCCACGCTGGCCTGCGTCCTGTGCGCCGACCCCGCCCCCCAGCTCCTCCTGCTCGACGAGCCCACCAACAACCTCGACCTCGTCAGCGCGGGCCAGCTGGAGAGCGCACTCAACTCCTACCAGGGCGCCTTCATGGTGATCAGCCACGACGAGCGGTTCCTCACCGGGATCGGCGTGGACCGCTGGCTGCGGCTCGCCGACGGACGCCTCAAGGAGACCGGGGCGCCCGAGATGTGAGCCCGGCGCGTGCAGTGGTCCGCGCCGAGGCCGTGCGCCCCGCGGACCGACCACCGCCACCGACCACGTGGAGCGGATCCCTGTGTCCCAGCACACCCAGCACACCCTGCTCGCCCATGACCTCGTCCGCGTCCTCGACGGCCGACGCGTCCTGGACGGCGTCGGTCTCACCGCGTCGCCCGGCCACCGCATCGGCCTCATCGGGGAGAACGGCGTCGGCAAGTCCACCCTGTTGCGGCTCCTCGCGGGCACCGAGCGACCCGACGCCGGAACCGTCTCGCGCCCCGAAGACCTGGGCTTCCTGCACCAGGAGATGCCCTTCGCCCCGGACGCGACCGTCGCCGCGGTCCTCGCCGACGCGCTCCGCGAGGCCCGCGCCGACCTCGCCGAGCTCGCCCGGCTCGGCGACGAACTCGCCCGCGTCCCCGAGGACGCCCCCGACCACCAGGAGCTCCTCGGCGCCTACGGCAGACGCCTCGAACAGGCCCAGGACCGCGAGTCCTGGGACGCCGACCGCCGCGCGGCCCTGGTCCTCGACGGCCTCGGCCTGGGCGCGCTCGGACACGACCGCACGCTCGGGTCACTGTCCGGCGGGCAGCGCGGCAGGCTCGCCCTGGCCGCGCTGCTCGTCCGGCGGCCGTCGGCGCTGCTCCTCGACGAGCCGACCAACCACCTCGACGACGGCGCCACCGCCTTCCTGGAGGAGCAGCTGCGCGCGCTGCCCGGAGCCGTGGTGTTCGCCAGCCACGACCGGGCGTTCCTCGATGCCGTCTGCACCGACCTCGTCGACCTCGACCCGGCGGTGGCAGGGCCCGTGCGCTACGGCGGCACCTACACCGCGTACGTGAGCGAGAAGCGCGCCGAGCGGCGGCGCTGGGAGCGGCGGTACGCCGAAGAACAGGAGGAGTTGACGGAGCTGCGGCGCTCGGCGCGGGTGACCGCGCACCGCGTCGCGCCGGACCGGGGGCCGCGCGACAACGAGAAGATGGGCTACGGCCACCGGGCCGGGCGCGTGCAGCACCAGGTCTCCCGCCGCGTACGCAACGCCGCATGGCGCCTCGCGGAGTTGGAGCGCGCCCGGGTCGTCGAGCCGCCCGCCCCCCTGCGGTTCGCGCCCGGAGCGCTTGCCGCGGTGGCCGAGGACGAGCAGCGGCCCCTGGTCGCCCTGCGGAACGCGCGGGTGCCGGGCCGGCTCGCGCCGACCGCTCTGGAGGTGTCACCGACCGACCGACTGCTGGTCACGGGCGACAACGGAGCGGGCAAGTCGACGCTCCTCGCCGTGCTCGCCGGACGCCTCACCGCCGAGGGCGTCGTCCGCGCACGGCGTCAGGTGTCGGTGGGCCTGCTCGACCAGGACACCGTGTTCCACCGGCCCGAGCGCACGGCCCGCGCCACCTACGCGCTGTCACTGGGCCCGGCGCGGGCCGAGCGGGTGCCCCTCGGCTCGCTCGGCCTGCTGCACGCGGGCGACCTGGACAGACCCGTGGGGCAGCTGTCCGTGGGGCAGCGGCGGCGGCTCGCGCTCGCCCTGCTGGTGGCCCGCCCGCCCGAGCTGCTGCTCCTGGACGAGCCCACCAACCACCTCTCCCCGCGCCTGTGCGACGAACTGGAGGAGGCCCTGGGCAGCGGCCCGGGCGCCGTCGTCCTCGCGAGCCACGACCGCTGGCTGCGCCGCCGGTGGCCGGGGCGGACGATCCACCTGGAGCGCGACCGCGGGCGGTGAGCGGGCGGCCCGGCGCGGTGGCGATTCTTGCGGCCCTCGACAGTCACCTGCCAGGATGGTGATGTGAATCTGGACCACGTCTTCGTCTGCGGACATCCGGCCCTCGACTTCGCGGCCACGCTCCGTGCACGGCGTTCGGCGCGGTTCGAGATGTTCGTGACGCCGGAGCGCCTCAACGCCTGGTATCTGGAGTCCGGGCTCGTGGACACGATCACACCCGGCCACGAGGAGGACGTCCAGGCGGCGCTCGCCCTCCGCGAGGCGGTCTACCGGCTCATCACCAACCGCCGCCTCGGCGAGGAGTTCGACCGCGAGGCCCTCGCGGTGCTCAACGGCGCGGCCCGCGCCACCCCGGTCACGCCCCAGCTCTCCCTGACCGGACGGCACAACGAGGCGACCCCCGCCCAGGCCCTGGCCACCGTCGCCCGCCACGCCGTCGAACTGCTCAGCGGCCCCGACGTCCCGCTCCTGAAGGAGTGCGGCAACCCGGAGTGCACCCGCGTCTACGTCGACCGCTCGCGCGGCATGCGGCGCCAGTGGTGCGGCATGGAGTCCTGCGGCAACAAGATCAAGGCCGCGGCCTACCGCGCGCGGAAGAAGACCGCGCCCGCCGCGACCGCCTGAGTCGGCCCGCTACGCCCCCGCGGCAGCGGGCGGCGTCTGAACCCGCCTCACCCGCACGGCCCGGCCGGGGTGCTCCCCGCCCGCGAAGTCCGCAGGATGGTGCCCCGGACCAGGCGGCGGAGGGCGGAACCCAGCATGCGACGGACACCACGGGCAGGGCGCGGATGACGGGCTCCGGCAGCGGCGGCGCCGCGCGGCTCCTCGCCCGCCTGGCCGTGCTCGCCGCGCTCGGCACCTTGGCGGTCCTCGTCCTCGCGTTGCGGGAAGGCGGCCTGCTGATCCTCGGGGCCGGGCTGCTGGGTCTCGTCATCTGCGCCGCCGGGCTGTGGTGGTTCCTCGCGCACCGCGGTGTGGTGCGCCTGTCCGGGGCGCTCGTCGCGGTCGCCGCGCCCGTCGCGGTCCTCGTCTACTTCGCGTACGACGGCCTGTGGCTGGCCGCGCTGGTGCTGATCCTGTGCTGGGGCGCGACGCTGCTCTGCGCCCGGGCGGCGCTGCGCGCGGCGGTCACGGCGCGGCCGCGGCGGGCGCGCGCCGCACCCAGGCCCCGGAGGCCGGTGCTCATCATGAACCCCAAGTCCGGCGGCGGAAAGGTCGACCGCTTCGGCCTCGTGGAGCGGGCCGAGGAGCTCGGTGCGCGCGTGCTCCTGCTCGACCCGTCCGCCCCGGCCGACGTCGCCGAACTGGCCCGCCGGGCGGTGGCCGACGGCGCGGACCTGCTCGGCGTCGCGGGCGGCGACGGCACCCAGGCGCTGGTCGCGGCGGTCGCCGCCGAGCACGGCCTGCCGTTCCTCGTGGTCTGCGCCGGCACCCGCAACCACTTCGCCATGGACCTCGGCCTGGACCGGGCCGACCCGACGCGGTGCCTCGACGCGCTGACCGACGGCGAGGAAGTCCGGGTCGACCTCGGTGACGTCGCGGGCCGCGCCTTCGTCAACACGGTCTCCTTCGGCGTGTACGCGGACGTCGTACAGCGGCCGGAGTACCGCGACGACAAGGCGGGCACGGCCCTGAGCCTCATGCCGGACCTGCTGGTCGGCGAGGGGGTGCGACGGCTCGACGCCCGGGCGGACACCGTCGCGCTCGCGACCCAGCAGGCGCTGCTCGTCAGCAACAACCCGTACGGCTCGCCCGACGACCTCGGTGCCAGCGGCCGACGGCCACGGCTCGACAGCGGCGAGCTGGGTGTCCTCGCCGTGCGCGTCGAGGGCGCGGCCCAGGCCGCGGACCTGGCCGTGCGCGGGTCCCAGTCCACGGGCCTTACGGTCATGACCGCGCGGCGGGTCGTGGTGACCTCCGACGCCGCCGAGATCCCCGTGGCGGTGGACGGCGAGGCGCTGCGCATGCCCACGCCGGTGGTGTGCACGCTGCGCCCCGGCGCGCTGCGGGTCCTGGTGCCGCGCGACCGCCCCGGCGTCGTGGTGCCCGCGCCGCCGGTGAACTGGCGGCGGCTCCTCGACCTCGCCTTCGGCAGGCCGCGGCGGACCTCCGGACAGGAGACCCATGGCTGACGAGGACATGGCTGACGAGGACACCGTCACGGACCGGCCCCGGTCGACGGCGGCGGCCGTGCTCGGGGACCTGCGCGCGATCGACGGGGCGCTGTACGCCGCCGTGGCCGCCACCCCCACGCCCACGCTCGACCGAGCGCTGCGGCGCCTGTCGCACGCGGCCGACCACTCGAAGATCTCGTTCGCCGTCGCGGCGTGCCTGGCCCTCGTGCCGGGGCGTCCCCGGCGCGCGGCGCTGGCCGGGACCGGAGCGGTGGCCCTCGCCTCGGTGGCGGCGAACCTGTTCGGCAAGCGCATGGTCCGCCGGAGGCGGCCCGACCGGGAACAGGCCCGGGTCGTCGTGGACCGGCACGTGCCGATGCCGCGGTCGGCGTCCTTCCCCTCCGGCCACACGGCGTCGGCGGCCGCCTTCGCCACCGCCGTGGGCGTCGTCCTGCCCGCGGCGGCGGTGCCGCTCGGGGCGCTCGCGGTCGCCGTCGGCTACTCCCGCGTCCACACGGGCGTGCACTACCCCGGCGACGTCGCGGCCGGCGCGGTCCTCGGCCTCGCCGCCGCGGCGGTGTCCCTCGCGGTCGTGCGCGTCCCGCCGGACCGCCGCGGCGGCTGAGATGCGCTCCTCCCCTCCCTGGACGGCAGTACCGGCGGCGCCGGACACGTCCCCCGCCCGGTACGCCACGCTCCCCGGCGCCTGGGGAGCGCTGCTGCTCGTCTGTCTCTCCTTCACCCCCTCGCTCCTCCCCCGCGGCGGCGTCCTCCAAGGGGTGATCTCCGGGATCCTCGCCGCGATCGGGTACGGGCTCGGGGTGGCCGCCGCGTGGATCTGGCGGGCCTTCGCCGATCGCGGGCCGCGTCCCGCGCGGCGGGCGTCCTGGCGGGCCTTCCTCGTGGCCGGGACCGCCCTGCTCGGCACCGCGTTCGGGCTCGGCCAGTACGGGCAGCACCAGATCCGCCAGCTCCTGGACGTGCCGGAGTACAGCCTCCTCCAGACGATCGTCTCGCTGCCGCTCGCGTTCCTGCTCTGCTGTCTCCTCCTGCTGGCGGCCCGCGGGGTCCGCGGGGCCTACCGCCGGGTGGCCGGGCTGCTGCGGCGCTGGATCGGCGCGCGGGCGGCGCAGGCGGTCGGCGGGATCCTCGTGGCCACCGCGGCCGTCCTGCTCCTCAGCGGTGTGCTGGTCGACGGCCTGGTCGCCGCGGCGAACCAGGCCTTCTCGCTGCGCGACACGCGGACCGACGAAGGAGTGCGGCGCCCCGCCACCGCCCTGCGCTCAGGCGGCCCGGGGTCCACCATCCCCTGGGACTCGCTGGGCAGGAACGGCCGCACCTTCGTGTCCGGCGGCCCCTCGGCCGACGCCATCGCGCGGTTCACCGGCCGCCGGGCGCCGACGCCCGTCCGCGCGTACGCGGGGCTCGACACAGCCGACGACACCGAGTCGCGGGCCGCCCGCGCGGTGGCCGACCTGGAGCGCGCCGGGGGCTTCCGGCGCCGGAGCCTCCTCGTCGTGACGACCACCGGCAGCGGCTGGGTCGACCCCGCCGCGGTGGACAGCTTCGAGTACCTCACCGGCGGCGACAGCGCGAGCGTGGCCCTGCAGTACTCGTACCTGCCGTCGTGGATGTCGTACCTCGTCGACCAGTCCAAGGCCCGTGAGGCGGGCCGCGAGCTCTTCGACGCGGTCTACGACGTCTGGTCGAAGCTCCCCGCCGACGACCGGCCCCGCCTGTACGTCGCGGGCGAGAGCCTGGGGGCGTTCGGCGGCGAGACCGCGTTCAGCGGCGAGTACGACCTCCGCAACCGCACGGCGGGCACGCTGTTCGCGGGCCCGCCGAACTTCAGCACGCTGTTCCGGCGGTTCACCGACGGCCGCGACGCGGGCAGCCCGGAGGTCCAGCCCGTCTACAAGGGCGGGCGCACCGTGCGCTTCGCCGACGACGCCGCGGCGGACATCCCGCCGTCGGGCGCGCCGTGGGAGGGCACCCGTGTGCTCTACCTCCTGCACGCCTCCGACCCGATCGTCTGGTGGGGGCCCCATCTGATGCTCGACCAGCCGGACTGGATCAGCGAGGCCCCCGGGGACGATGTGCTCCCGAGCATGTTCTGGGTACCGTTCGTGACGTTCTGGCAGGTCACCGCCGACCTGCCGTTCGCCACCGGCGTGCCCGACGGCCACGGCCACCGGTACCGGGCCGCGTACGTCGACGGATGGAACGCCGTCCTGCGGCCGACCGGCGTCGGCGCACGGGACCTCGCCCGCCTGCGGGACATCGTGACCGGTCACACATGACGGACGGCGCGGCGGCGGGCGCGTCATCCGCCCCCGGCCGCGGGCGTGGGGACGGGCGGCGGCGCGAGGCTCGACCGGACGTCGGCGACGCGCGCCAGCAGTTCGCGCGTCTCGTGCGCGTTCAGGGTCAGCCGGAACTCCTCCGTGAGGATCTTCGCCAGGGCCGTGTCGTCGAGGTGTGACGTCTTCTCGCAGGTTCCGTCGGGCAGCACGCGGGAGAACTCCCGGTTGAGCAGGCGCCGCAGTTCACCGCCGAGCCGCTGCATCACCACCAGCTGTCCGGTGAAGGGCGATTCGGGATGGGTGGACGTGTAGTAGTTCGCCGCGTCGACGTCGGCGGCGCGCTGGCCGTGGCCGCCGAACGCGTACATGGGGTTCTCCCCCGTCCCGGCCCGCTCCAGGAGCTGCCACCCCTCGTCGTGCCGCGCGAGGCGGAACGACCAGCCCCCTTGGGCGCGCCACGCGCCCTCGGCGAGCGGCAGGGGCTCCAGCAGACCGGAGCCGAACCCGGCGTCGGCCAGCCACTCGCCGTCCGTTCCGCGGACGCGCAGGGTCAGATGCGTACGGGGCCAGGGCCGTCCGGGACGCTCCCTGGGGCGGGCGAGCAGCCGGTCCACCCGGTAGCCGAGCTGGTCGAGGACCACGCCGAACAGCAGGCTGTGCTCGTGGCAGTAGCCGCCGCGCCCCGACGCCACGAGCTTCTGCTGGATGTCCGCGATCGACGTGGAGACGCCGCGCTCCAGAACGATGTCGATGTTCTCGAACGGGATGGTCTCCACGTGGGCGCGGTGCAGCAGTCGCAGCGTCTGCCCGCACGGTCGCGCGCGGCTCAGACCGGGCCTGCCGATCCGCTTCAAGTAGGTGTCGAGGTCGAGCTGTTTCACGCCCCATTCGTCAGCAAGCGCAGTGGTCGTCACCGGGGCCTCCTTCCGACGAACCCGCCAGGCCCTGTGGGACCTGCTCCTCTATGCCCAGATCGTGAGGTAGTCCGAGATCACCGCCGACCGCCGGAAGTCCGGATCGAGGACGGCGCCGGTGAGGTCCGCGCCGCTGAGGTCCGCGCCTTCCAGATTCGCTCCCACGAGGCGGCAGTTCATCAGGTCCGCCTGGATCAGATACGCCTCGCACAGGTCCGCGCCGTCGAGGATCGCGCCGCGCAGGTCGGCCGTCATGAGGTACGACTCGCTCAGCACGGCCCCCGTGAGGTCCGCGTCCACGAGGTCGACCCCGCGCAGGTCGGCGCCGTGCAGTCGGGCGGCCCTGAGGTCGGGGCGGAACGGGCCCTCGGCCCTGCGGCGACGCGCGTGTTCGTTCCATCGGTCGGGGCCCTGCATCAGTACGGATTCGTCCACCGTCGGCATGTCTCCCCCTCGCGCCTACAGAGCGGTCAGCGCGCCGAGCGCACGCTTCTCGACGTCCATCGCGGACCGGACCGTGTCCGTCACGCCGTCCACGAGCGACGTGAGGTCCTCCCGCGAGTCCGTGGTGCCTCTCGCCAGGAGCGTGGCTCCCAGGCTCTGCCAGAGGCGGCCGCTCTCGAAGAACAGCTCGGCCGACTCGGCGTAGCGGGGGTCGTCGGTGGCGGCCGCCACCTGCGTCAGGAAGCGGCCCAGCAGCGGGCGGAAGAGCCCGCCGCCCGTGCCGAACGACTCGATCTGCCTGCCGACGTGCAGCAGTTGCCGGGCCAGCGCGTCGGTGCGGATCACCCGGCCCTCCAGGTCCACGTCCTCGACCTCGCCCCGCTTCGACCGCGGCCACGACGCGGCCGCCGTGATCAGGCGCTTCATGCCGGGGATGCCGAGGCTCCTGCTGCCCGGCCTGAGCACGTCGCGGCAGAGGGTGCGGACGGCCACGGGGCCCACCAGGCGCAGCCGCGGGGCGGTGCGCCGCGGCCCGAAGACGTACACCTTGCGGTCCGGGTTCACCGGCGGCGAGCCCCGGCTGGCGCGGGCCGCGTCCAGGTCCGCCGCGCCGACGACGACGGGCGCGTCGAACGCCGGGTCCGACACCTCGAACGCCTCGCCGCCGACGCCACGCGTCACATTGACGAAGTACCCGCCGAAGGACGAGCGGCCCCCGAGCCCCCAGTGTGGCAGGAGCCCGAGGTCCACCCGGGTCATGACGGCGGGTGCCGACGCGAGCAGCTTCGCCAGGGCCGCGCTGGACCGGGGTGTGTGCAGGCCCACCTCGACGCCCATCAGCCGGGCGGCGCGCAGCGGCATGATCTCCTGCTTGCCGACCACGATGTCCGGCGCGTTCCCGTTCGCGGGGAAGAACGAGAAGCCGAAGCCCCCGTCCAGGCCGAACACCACCTCCTCGTCCACGTCGAAGCCGCCCGCGGCGAGGATGCCGCGCTGGCAGGCCGACTCGCAGTGGATGCCTCGCCGATGGACGTAGCGGCCTGCCGAGTTCACCGGTCTCCCTCCCTGGCACGGGGCCATCAAGGACGTTCGGGTCTGTTGGTCCAGCCTCTCGACGGCGTACCGGCACGTGTCGCGCCGTCCCCTACGCCGATCCGAGGGTGAGGGAGACCGGCTGGGGGCCGGTCGGCTTCGGGGCCCGCTCCAGCCGCGGCTTGTCCCGCATCACGTACGCGTACTCCCGCCGCATCTCGGCCACGGCCCGCATCGCGTCGGACGCCCGGTCCGTGAGGTTCTGGCCGCCGAGGCCCCACCACAGGTACCAGTTCTTGTGGCTCAGATAGGAGTCGCGGACGAAGTCGAGGGTCTCCCGGCTGGCGAGGATGTCCGGCTCGACGTAGAACGCCGGGACGAACGTCCCTTGCCCTTCCGTCATGATCCCGGCCTTGACGGCCTGCTTCTCCAGTTTGGTGGCGCTCAGGACGCGGATGCCGAGGTTCGCGTAGATCTGGGCCGGGTTCAGGAACCGCTCGGTGAACCGGATCGACTCCTTCAGGGCCGCGGGCGTCTCCCCCGGCCCGCCCAGGAAGACGCAGTGCGTGTGCTCGATCGGGCTGGCCGTGAAGAGGCGGTCGATCTCCAGGACCCGGGCCATGTCGAAGCCCTTCATGAGGTCCTGGAGCGCCTCGTCGGTGAGCGCGTCGGTGCCCAGGTCGACCCGGATGCAGCCGGCCGCGGTCAGCAGTTCCACGAACTCGGGCGTGACCGCGTTCGGGGTGAGCTGGCAGTACCAGGGCACGTCCAGCTTGGCGCGGACCATCTCCTCGCACACTTCGACCGCGTATTCCAGCGGGTAGTTGAAGGTCGCGTCCACGATCTCGAACTCCCGGACGGCGGGGTTCTCCCGCATGGCCCGCTGGATCTCCGCGACGACCTCGACCGGTTCCTTGAACCGGTTCCCCTTGCCCTCGGTCTTGCGGATGATGCAGTACGAGCAGTACAGCTTGCAGCCGCGCTTCGTCTGCAGCGTCTCGATCGCGGGCTGGGTGTCGCGGGTGAGGTCGGAGGCCGCCGAGACGCCCTCCTCGAAGTACCGCGGGTCGTAGACGGACCTGTCGGGCACCAGGGCGCCCAGGTCGAAGGCCGCGTTCGACGGGTTCTGGCAGAACCGGCCCTGGTCGTCGAGGTAGCACAGGCCCGAGATGTCGGCCAGGGACCCGCCGACCTCCAGGTACCGCAGGAGCTGGACGATTCCCGCCTCGCCCTCGCCCGCGATCCCGAAGTCCGGCTGCGCGTACTCGAAGAACGACAGCGGCTCGACGGAGAAGCCGGACCCGCCGAGCACGACCTTGGCGGAGGTGTACTTGCGCACGCACCGGACGATCTTCTCGGTCATCGGGCCGAAGAAGATGGGGTCGATGAACGTCAGGTTGTCCAGGTTGCGCACCGCGATGCCGACGACGTCGTACGTCTTGGCGGTGAGGCGCTCCCTGACCGCCTTTAGCTCCCTGGACTCCCACAGCAGGTCCAGGACGTCGACCTCGTGTCCGGCCCGCTTCGCCGCGGCGCTGATGTAGGCCATGCCGATCGGCAGCGCGGGCCGCGGCACCCGAATCTTGTTGGTGGAGATGAGGAGAACTCGCATCGGGCCATCACTTCCGTTCGCCCACGTGAGGAGCGCCCGCGACCTCAAGGGACCGCCAGTACGTCGCAGGCTGGAGATCCGCGCGCAAGGTGGCCGACTTCCGGTAGCGGCGCATGCGCTCCATGTCGACCTCGACGACGCCCACGCCTTCACCGCTCTCCAGGAAGACCATGCGTTCGTCGCCGTCGACGAAGTCGAACTGCTCCGCCTCCAGGAACAGGGGGTCCGCCACGACCTGGCTGCACCCCATGTAGCCGAAGCCCGCGTACAGGTTCGTACCGATGCCGGACGCGAACGCGATGACGCACTCGGTGTCCACGGCCCGCGCGAGGAGCCGGAGGTTGGCCACGTACCCGAACATCTCGGGGACCAGGGCCGAGCACACCAGCAGGTCGACTCCGCGGCGGTAGTACTCCCGCGCGGCCTCGGGGAAGTTGATGTCGTAGCCCTGGAGGAGGCCGACGCGGCCGAACTCGACGTCGAAGACGGGGTAGTTGGATCCGCTGGACAGGTACCGGCTCTCCAGTTCGTGGCAGTGCACGCGCCGGTAGCGGCCGATGAGGGTCCCGTCCGGGCCGAACAGGACCGAGGTGCTGTAGTACGCGCCGTCGTCGCCGCGCTCCAGGAGACCGGCCACGAGGTGGATGTTCGCCTCCTGGGCGAGCTTGCCCAGGCGGTCGGTCTCCGGGCCCGGGATCGGGACCGCCACGTCCGCGACCTCAAGGATGTTGCCCGACGTCAGAAAGGCCTCGGGCAGGCAGACGAGGGTCGCTCCGCGCCCGACCGCCTCCGCGACGTACCGCTCGGCGCGCCGCATGTTCGCCGTGTGCCGTCCGAGCTTCGACTCCATCTGGACGACTGCGATCGTGACGGCCGACATCACATGCTCACGGGCTCGATGGGGCGCGAGGAGATGACGAGGCCGAGGTCCTCCTCGGCCACGTGCCAGTCCTTCAGACCGGCCTGGTCGAGCAGTTCGACCACTTCCTCGCGGCAGTACGCCGACTGCAGCGACCTCATGAACTCGTCGCCGCCCTCCTTCACGAACTGGAGGATGAAGGTGATGTGCCCCTCCTCCGCGTGCCGGTTGATGTCCTCGATGATCACGAGGCCGTCGGGCTTGCAGATCCGGGCGCACTCCTTCAGCGTCTCGACGGGCCTGCGCCAGCGGTGCAGGGAGGAGAACGAGAACACGATGTCCGCCGAGTCGTCGGGGAACGGCAGACGGCTCAGCTTGGCGAGTTCGAACTCGACGTCGCCCTCGGTGTTCGCCCACACGGCGAGCGTCAGGTTGTCCTCGGCGACGTCGACGAGGTTCTGGTTCTCCTCCACCCCGGACACCGCCAGGTGCGGCAGCTTCCCGGCGACGTGCAGGGACAACAGGCCGGTGTTGAAGCCCACTTCGACGAGGTCGGTCATCCCGTCCCGGACGTTCGCCATGATGCGGTCGGTCGGCCGCTTGTACGCCATCAGCGCGGAGCGGCGCATGCCGAGGTCGTAGGCGCGCACGCCCTCGATGTCGGCGTAGGGGGCCGTCTGCGGCACCCGGGCGTCCAGGTCGAGGAGCCGTGTGTCAGTGCTCATGGCAGGCCTCCTCGGCCGACGGCCTGGTGACGATCTCCAGCGGCAGCGAACGCGACGAGATGAAGGGGGAGATGTCGGCGCCCAGGTGCTGGGGGTAGCGCCGGTACTCCGGCGAGTAGAACGCCTTCGAGATGTTGTCGAGGTAGTACCAGCCCTTGGGTCCTGTGACCTCGATGCCCTTGTCGTCGACGGTGACCAGGCCCTTGTCGACGAGGTCGTCGATCTCGGCGCGGAACATCTCGACGAAGTCGACGCCGTGCAGCCTGCGGAAGGTCTCCCGGTCGACGCGTCCGGCCTTCACCCCGAGGACCATGGAGCGCCGGATCGCCTCGGACTTGGTGATGTGCTTGCCCATGGCGATGGGCAGGCGGCCGTCCCGCACGGTCTCGATGTAGCGGCCGATGTCGGGCTCGTTGAAGTACCAGTAGTCCCGCAGGTGACCGGTCGCGGTCGGGCCGAGCGGGATGATCGGCACGTCCTCGCTCCACGACGTCTCGCCGTACTTCGGCTGGTACCCGGGCTTGGCGAAGCAGTCGCCGTAGTAGCCCAGGAAGCCGTGCCGGGTGAGCTTGTCGGCGGCGAAGAGGAACATGTCGTCGACGACCGCCCGGTCGGGCACGGGCGGGAGCTTGCGCCGCTTGGTGGAGACCTGCGCGAACTCCATGTAGGTGTAGAAGGACACGCAGGTCACACCGAGCTCGATGGCGACGTCGAGGCTGTGCTCCCAGCTCTCCATCGTCTGTCCGTTGATGCCGTGCATCAGGTCGATGTTGATGTTCTCGAAGCCACACTCGCGGAGCAGGCGGATGCTGTTCTTCAGCATCTCCGGGTCGTTCGGCCTGCCCAGGTTCTTCAGCTCCTCCGCCACGAAGGTCTGGACGCCGAGGCTGACGCGTCGTACGCCCCGGTCGAGCAGGACCCGGGCCTTGCGCTCGGTGATGTCGACGGGCGTGGTCTCGATGGAGAAGTCCGCGTCCTCGGCCATGTGCAGGCTGCCGAAGAGATGTCCGAGCAGGTCGTCGAGCTGGGGTGCGGTGAGCGCGGTCGGGGTCCCCCCGCCGATGTAGCCCAGGGTGATCTCGTGGTCCTGGACGTAGGGGCGTTCGGCGTAGTTGGTGATCTCCGCCTTCAGGGCGTCCAGGTAGGTGCGGGTCAGGTCGCGGTCGGTCTGGTGCTTGATGTAGGGGCAGCTGAAGCACAGGCGGTTGCAGAACGGGATGTGGACGTACGCGCCCATGGGCTTGCGGGCGAAGACCTCTTCCTCGGCGACCGGCACGTGCTTCGTCGGGTACTGCCGCACCCACTCGTTGTCGCGCTCGGGATACTCTTTCCAGAACGGCATGCTGGTCGTGGTGATGCTCATACCAGTTGCTCCAATTCGGCTTGCTCGACGATGGCTCGGACGACGTCCGCCAGAGTGGGCTCGAAGTAGGAAACGGAGCGGAGCGCGATGCCCTCGGCGTGCGCCCTGGCCACCACCTCCGCCAGTGAGTTCCGGTGGTCGCCCGCGCCCAGTGCGACCCTCACGCCGTTCTCGACGTCGTGGGCGGAGCGGATCAGACCGCTCGGCATCACCTGGCGCGCCGCCCAGGACCGCAGCTGCGCGCACTGCGGGTCGGAGAACGCCTCAAGGACCAGGCTCGACCGCTCGCCCGACCTGGTGACGGCCGCCAGCGAGGCGTCCTTGAGCTGACGCCCCTCGTGCAGCACCACCACGGAGTCGGCGAGCGCGAGGAGTTCGTCCCGGTGATGGCTGGCGAAGACGATGCCGACGCCGTCCCGCTTCAGGCTCCGCAGCAGTTCGAGGAGGGTCTCGCGCGCTGTCGGGTCGAGCCCTGTCGTCGGCTCGTCGAGGATGAGGAGGTCGGGGCGGTGCGCGACCGCGCAGATGACGTGCAGCTTGCGCTGGCTTCCCCCGGAGAGGGTGCGGACGTATTGGTCGTGGTGGCGTTCGAGGTCGGCCAGGGCGATGAGTTCCTCGTAGCGGCCCGCGTCGGCCCGCCGGAGCTTGAGTTGGTGCTTGACGTACGTCTCGACCGAGACGCCGTCGGGCAGTTCCTTCGTCTGCTGGACGTAGCCGATGTGGCGGCTGACCTGGCCCCAGCGGCGCGGCGGCGTTCCGCAGATCTCCACCGTGCCGTCGCCCGGGCGCAGCAGGCCCGCGATGAGCCGGATCAGCGTGGTTTTCCCGGAACCGTTCGTGCCGATGACGGCGACGCCTTCACCGGCGGTCACGGAGAATTCTATGTGGCGGAGCGCGAAGTTCGGACTCACCCGGTATTCGAGCTTCGCTACTGAAAGCACGGGCGGCGCGGCGCCCCTTGCCGTATCAGCCATGGCCGATCCTCCAGCGGAATGCGAACGAGGCGATACCGACCGCCAGCAGAGCATAGGCGACGGCGAGAAGCAGCGACAAGGCCGATACCGAAGGCCCTTCCCCGGTGGCCGCCCGGAAGATCTCGACGTGCACCGCGAGCGGCAGTCTTTCGAAGACGGACCCCAGAGTTCCGAGGTTCCGCAGGGGAAAGAAGATGCCCGCGAAATACATGAGGGGGATCACGATGATGTTCACGACCCCCGGAAACGAGATCTCGTTCGTGTACGTCGCGACCAGGATTCCGAGTCCCGCGAAGGCCATACAGGTCGCCAGGAAGCCGAGCACGAAGAGCGGCATCGACTCGATCCGGGCGTCGAAGACCCAGACTCCGAGAATGAGGACGAGGACGAACTGGAAGAGGCACTTCAACACGACGCCGATGAGCCTGGCGAGCAGGAATCCCGAGTACGAAAGGGGGGACAGGATGAGATCCTCGATCGTTCTTCGATTCCGATCGATGATCATCGTGTAGCCGACGGTGTAGGTGCAGCTGAACATGATGCCCGAGGCGACGATGCCCGGGAAGACGAATCCGAAGTAGTTGGTGGCCGAGTCCGAGGGGCTCACCATCTGGTCGGTCGCCGCGCCGAACGCGAGCACCATCGACACGGACGTCAGGAGGGTCGACACCGCGAACAGGCGGTTGTCCAGGAACTGCCGGAGGTCCATGGCGACGAGCCCGCTCACGTCCGCGAGCCAGCCGGAGCGCTCCGACCGGGCGTGGTCCGGTCGCATACGGCCTGTCCTCATCGCTCACGCCCCCCGGTGGGCGGTGGCCCAGGTCGAGCGGGCGTCGTCGTGGAAGGGCAGCCCCGCGCGCAGCTTGCGCCGCTGCCGCAGATGCACGGCCGCGTCGATCACGGTGTCGCGCGTGCCCGCGCCCGCCTCGGCGAGGACATCCGCCTCCGGGTCCTCGCGGGCGTCCTGCACGAGTCCGTCGACGATCAGGCTGCGGCCGAGGTAGGGCATCATCGCGAACCGGTTCTCCCCGACGGCGCTGGCCAGGACGAGTGCGCATTCGTTGTCCGCGGCCCGGGCGCGGCAGATCGACCGCACCGGGTGCGAGTAGGGCGCGAACAGGTTCGCTACGCAGACGACGACGTCGGCGCCCTGGAGCAGGTACTGCCTGCTGGCCTCCGGGAAGCGGATGTCGTAGCCGACGAGGAGCCCGATCCGCCCGACGGGCGTGTCGATGGCGGTGCCCGGCACCCCGGTGGACACGTACTCCGCCTCCCCCGCCCAGACGCACGCGCGGTGGTACCAGCCGAGCGCGTCGCCACCGGGCCCCACGAGCACGGCCGCGTCGTAGATGTCACGGCCCTCGGCCACGAGGACGCCCGCGGCGATGTGGATTCCGAGACCGCGGGCCTGGTCCGCGAGGAATTCCACCACGGGGCCGTCGCTCGCGGTCGCGTCCGCGCGCAAGGTGGGGAAATTGACCCCGGTCGCGAACGCGCCCGGCAGGCAGACCAGATCCGCCTTCCGCTCGGCCGCGACCGAGAGCATCTTGGCCGCCCGCGCCTGGTTCTCCTCCCGCATTCCGGGCTCGATCCACATCTGGATCGCGGCGATGCGCGTGGCGGGGCCGCGGAAAAGACTCATCGCGCGGCTCCCGTCCGCTCGGCTGCCGCCTGGCTCGCTGACATCACTCCGCCGCCACCTCGGCCTCTATTTCCTTGCGGGCCCGGTCGAGCACCGGAATGAATTCGTCGACCATGTCCCGTGTGACGTGCCGGGCGACGACGAGGCGCAGGGTCTCGACGAACCGCTTGGACGTCGAGACGATCCAGCCCCACGATTCGAGCCGTTCCGAAATCTTCGCGGCGTTCGGCATTCTGACGACGACGATGTTCAGCTCCGGCTCGATGAACAAGGTGCAACCGGCCGCGCGCAGCCCGGCCACGAGATGAGCGGTCACCTCGTAGTTGGTGCGCGTGATCGAGAGGAATCCCGCATGTCCCAGGTGTTCGAGGACGGCGTAGGTCGCGACGGCGGCGCCCCCGGGGCGCGTGCCGAGGAATGTGTGGTGGGTCGGTGTGTCGATGAAGAACGAGTCGAAGGCGAAGGTTCCGGCGTCCTCGGCGCCCCGGAAGAGAATCGCGCCGGCGGGGACGCTGACGAGTCCGTATTTGTGCGGGTCGATGGTGATCGAGTCGACGCCGTCGACCGAGAAGTCGAACTGCGGCAGGTCGTGGCCGAGTTCGCGGGCGAAGGGGATGATGAAGCCGCCCGTGGCCGCGTCGACGTGCAGATGGACCTCGTGCGCGGACACGGCGTGGGCGATCGCGTCGACCGCGTCGACCACGCCGAACTCACTGCTGCCCGCGGTGGCGACGACCGCGATGGTGTGCTCGTTGATCCGCCGGGCCACGTCGTCGGCGGGCAGGCGCAGCGCCGCGTCGACGGGGACGACGACCGGGGTCAGGCCCAGGAGCCCGAAGACCTTGGTGAACGAGAAGTGCACGGTGCTGCTGACGACGACCTCGGGCCGGTGCGTGAGCCGCCCGCGGGCGCGCGCCGACTCGCGGGCCACCAGCATCGCGATGAGGTTGGCCTCGGTCCCGCCGGACACCAGGTTCCCGGAGCCTTCGGGGTTGCCGAGCAGGGCCAGGAGCAGCTGGACGGCCTTGCGTTCGATCCGCTTGGACCCGCGGAAGATGCGGACGTCGCCCAGGTTGGTGTGCGCCGCGGCCGCGGCCATCTCCACGCCCAGGGGGTGCGGTTCGGTGCAGATGGAGTTGAGCACGCGGTTCCACGGAACGTCGTCGTCCATCTCGGCCGCGATCCGGCGCCGGACGACGGACGCGGGGATGCCCTCGCTTCGCATCTCAACTCACCCGCGCCCGGCTCGGGTGCCCGGCCGTGTCGTGACCGTCCACGAGCGCCGCGTACAGCTCGGGTCGGCGTGCCCACAGGCCGAACCACAGCGTCTGTTGGAAGCGGAGGTCGGGCTCCCTGAGGTACCGGACGCGTTCGAGGTCCCAGGGCGCTTCGAGGACGGTCTCGTGCGTGGCTCCCTCGGCGGCGAACCCCTCGGGCATCGCCACGGCGCTGCCGCCGCCGGAGCGGTCGCTGAGACCGCTCGCGAAGGCCACCGCGACGGTGTTGAGGGTCGCGATGCCCCAGACGGCGGCCCGCTGCGCGGCCTGCTCCCTGCCGTCGAGCGAGCCCGCGACGAGGAGCAGTTCCGCGCCGCCGAGGCACTCGATGCGCGGCGGCTCGACCAGCCAGAAGTCGGGGCCGAGCAACACGCCGACGTGGCCGAACTCGGTCTCGACGACGGGGAAGTCGTCCCCGGTGCCCGTCGTCCCGTCGGGCATGAGCGGCCGCTCCACCTGCGCGCGGACCGCACCGCTCGGGTCGAGCAGGCGGGTCACCTGCACCGGGTCGCCGCCGGAGCGCTCCTCGGCCCACGAACCGGTGAGGACGTAGGTGCCGCGCCTGCGCGCCAGCCTCGTCAGGCGCTCCAGACACCGCTCCCGCAGGTCGAGCGGCAGGACCAGGGAGCCGTCGCTCCCGGCGAACGCGTTCTCCGGCAGGACGACGAACTTGGCCTCGGCGCTCACCCAGCTGTCGAGGTCGTCCAGGACGACCTCGGCCGTCGCCTCGGCGCTCGGACGCCGCGCGTGCTGCGCTACGAAGATGGTCACGAACCCGTCCCCTCACTGGCTGGGGTCGACCCGACCGGGCGACCTCGGTCCGCTGTGCCGCCGTGCGCCTCGGCCATGCTCGACCGCAGTTCGGCGGCGAGGTCGCGGCGCGCTCCGACGTAGCCGTTCAGGAGCGCCCCGTACGCGCCGGGCCTGCGCAGCTCCTGCCAGCGCCGGCCGTCGCCGCCCGCGGGCCCGTCACCGTCGGCCGGGGACGGGAGGTCGACGACCAGGACCTCCGGCTCGTCGCTGCCCGCCCGGGCGACGATGCCGCCCGGCGTGGTGACCAGGCTCGTACCGGCGAAGTGGATCTCGACGAGGCGGTCGCCGCGCACGCCCCTGACGACGCCGACCGAGCTGGCGTAGACGATGGTGACGTCGTTGAGGTACGCCGCGGTGCGCAGCGCGTTCACCATCAGCGCCTGGTTCTGGCGGAGCGTCCCGCCCGGCACGAAGATCGTGCGCGCTCCGGCGAGGGCGAGCAGCCGGATGACTTCCGGGATCCAGAAGTCGGAGCACACGGCCACGCCGATCAGGCCGAACTCGGTCCGCATGACGCCGAGCGACTCGGCCTGGCGGCACACGACCATCTCGTTGCCGAAGGCGTGCGCCTTGACGGCGCGGTCGGTGATGGCTCCCTGGCGGCCGATGACGAGCGAGGTGTTCCGGTACATCCCGTCCTGGAGGTCCTCCACGATCGAGCCCAGGAGGATGTTCGTGTCGACCTTGCGGGCCAGGGACTGGAAGCCGTCGACGACGGGCCCGGGGATGGGTGTGTCGGTGCGCCCCCGCAGACCGTCCTGGCCCGGCATGTACCACGGCGGGCCGAGCAGGAACTCGGGGAAGCAGACCATGTCGATGTCGCCGCCGCGGCAGACTTCCTCGATCGCCTTGTACGCGCTCTGCAGGCCTTCGTGGTGATCGTCGGCCCAGCGGGTCTGTACTACCGCTACCCTCATACGTCTCGTCTCCTCGAGATGCCACCGGTGGTTCGACCTCGGCGAGGGCTTCGCCGCGGCCGGGAGAAGGTCAGGACACGGCGGTGTTCCAGTCGTGCACGGCGACGATCCTGACCTCGACGTCGACGTCCAGCTCCGCGCGGATCCGCTTCTCCAGCGACCGTTGCGCCGCTCCGTCGCGGGCCGTCACGCCGTCCGTGACCGCGCACGTCACGTCGAATCCGCCCTCCCGGACGGCGCAGGCGAAGTGCGGCGCCAGGTCGGCGCGGTCGAAGACGACGCGCTCCACGTCGACCGCGCAGACCGGTCCGGAGCGGGTGGCGACCGCCTCGCTCACGCGGCCGAGCGGGGTCAGGACGGTGCTCTTCGCACCGCAGGCGCACCTGCCGTCCGCGGGCCCCAGCTCGACGAGCTCCCCGGTCGCACGGCTCCCGCCGCCCGGCGGGCCGGTGTCCGCGGGGGCGAGCAGCAGCTCGCCCCGGGCCCCGTCCGGGGCCGTCCGGCCGCTCCGCACGTCCCGGACGGACGCCCGCAGCCGGTGGTCGCACACGTGCAGCGCACCGTACGCGCACGGAACGGCCACGGTGGGCGTCGACGCGGTCCCATACAGCGTGCGGGCCCGCGCCCCCCACGCGGCGCCGATCCGGTCCAGGCGCTCGCGCGAGCAGGCCTCCCCCACGCAGATCACGGACCGGACGCTCGCGTGGTCGGGCGGCTGCTGCGACGCGCGCGCGAGGACGGCCAGTTCGGTGGCCAGGCTCGGCGAGCAGACCAGGGCCGTCGCCTCGTACTCCTTGATCAGCGCGAGCAGCCGGGGCATCGGGCAGATGGTGTTGCTGGTGCCCACGGAGATCACGGACGCGCCGATCAGCTCGATGGCGCGGTCGACTCCGGCACCGGTGAAGGACAGTTCGTACGGGGCCGCCACCACGACGACGTCGTCCGCCGTCAGGAGCTGGTCGAAGGACCGGGCCAGGTCGATCTGGTCGAGGATCCACTCGTCCCGCGTGATGAGGACGGGGTGCGAGCGGCCCGCGCCGTCGAGCCGCTCGCCGTAGCGCGCGCGGGCCGGTGCGCGGCCGTCGCGCGGCGGGGGCGGCCCGGCGGGTCCCGGCCCCGGTGTCAGGAGCTCCAGGAAGCGCTCGTAGAGCCTCGCTGCGGGCTCGGACATCGTCACCTCACCCCCGCCTCGTCGTCGTAGCGGCGCCATCCGTAGGCGTCCAGGGCGCTGTCGGGCGGGCCCGTGCGCAGCAGCGGACGCTGGTCCTGTTCGGGGTTTACGTCGACGCTCACGGCCTTCGCCAGGACGAATTCGTGATCGCCGAGCTGGTACGCCGACTCCAGGCGGCAGTCGATGGTCCCGAAGGCACCGGAGAGCCGGGGGCAGCCGTTGGCCGACGGGGTCCAGGACAGGTCCTCGAAGCGGCTGTCCGGCCTGCCCCGCGAGAGCGCGGCGGCCACGTCCGTCTGCTGTTCGTCGAGGACGTTGACGCAGAACCGGCCCTCGCCCGCGATGGCCGACCAGCTCGTGCTGCGCGAGCGCACCAGGAAGCCGATCAGCGCGAGTTCCTCGGAGACGACAGTGAGCGAGCCGATCACGAGCCCGTAGGGCGTCGCCCCGTTCTGCTCGGCGTGCCGCTTGGTCCCGGCGACCACCGTGATGGCCAGCGGCAGCAGCTCCGCGAGGCCCCGCAGATCGGGCGCCCCGCCCGGCCGCGCGTGGTCCACCGCCCCGGAGGCGTCGGTCTCCTCCGGCTGTGGGACCGACAGACCGACACCGTCCCGGAGCTCGCGTACGTACTGTCCCGTGCTGCTCTGGGGGTTGTCGGCGAGGTCCTCGGGGGTGCCGCAGTGGATGACGCGGCCGCCGTCGCCGCCCGCGCCGGGGCCGAGGTCGACCACCCAGTCCGCGATCGAGATGACCTTCGTGTGGTGCTCGATGACGATGATGGTGTTGCCCGCGGACAGCAGCCGCTCGAACAGCGTCAGGAGATGGCGGATGTCGGCGGCGTGGAGGCCGCGCGTCGGCTCGTCGAAGATGAACAGCGTGCGGCTGCGGCGCTGTTTGAGGAGTTCGCTCGCGAGGTTGAGCCGCTGTGCCTCCCCGCCGGAGAGGGTGGTCGTCGCGCACCCCAGTTGCAGATATCCCAGGCCGAACTCGTTCAGGACCGTGAGGGCCTGGACGACCTTCGGATGGCTGTCCGGCTCGAACCAGTCGAGGGCGTCCTCGACGGTCATCGACAGGACGTCGTGGATGTTGCTGCCGCGCAGGCGCACGTCGAGCACGTGGTCCTGGAACTTGCGTCCCTCGCACTCCGGGCACACGACGAACTCGCTCTTGAAGAGCGTCATCTCGATCTCGGAGAGGCCGAGGCCCTTGCACGCCTCGCAGCGGCCGCCGGGCACGTTCGGGCTGAACTGCGCCCGGTTGAGGCCGCGTTCGGCCGCGTCGGCGCAGGCCGCGAAGGCGTCCCTGATGTGGTCGCTGACGCCGATGTAGGTGACGAGCGTGCTGCGGCTCGACCGGCCGATGGCGCGCTGCTCGACGTGGATGACCTCGTCCAGGGCGGCCGCGCCCGCGACGTCGGCGCTGTCGTCCGCCAGGCCCGCCACGCGCCGGGAGATGGCCCGCGACACGGCGTCGTGGACGCCCGCCACCAGCGAGCTCTTGCCCGCCCCCGACACACCGGAGACGCAGGTGAGCCCGCCGATCGGGAACCTCGCGGCCTGGCGTACGACGTTGTTGCGCGTGATGTCGCGCACCGCGAGCCACTCCCCTCGGCTCAGGTCGGCCTTGGTGCGGGACGGCGCACAGGACAGCAGGGCGGCCGCCGTCGGCGACCGGACGGCGTGCAGGAGGTCCGCGAAGCGGCCCTCGAAGACGACCTCGCCGCCGCGCGATCCCGCGCCCGGGCCCAGCTCGACGATCCAGTCGGCGGCCCTGATCACGGTCTCGTCGTGCTCGATGACGATGACGGTGTTCCCGAGGTCCCTGAGCCGGCGCAGCGAGGTGAGGAGCTTGCCGGTGTCGCTCTCGTGGAGTCCCGCGGTGGGCTCGTCCAGGACGTACATGACCCCGGTCAGATCGCTCGCGAGGTGCTGGGCGAGGAGCAGCCGCTGGAGCTCGCCGCCGGACAGCGTCGCCACGGGCCGTTGCAGGTGCAGATGGCCAAGCCCGACCTCCACGATGTTTGCACTCTGCTTGACGATGGCCGTCGCGAGCTCTCGGACCTGCGGCGGCAGTCCGCTCGACGACAGGCTCTCCCGCAGCCGGGCGACCGACTGCGACAGCTCGTCGCTCTGGAAGTCGTGGAAGGTGTGCCCGGCGACCGTCGCCTTCAGCGACTCGGGCCTGAGCCGTCCGCCCGCGCACGCGGAACACGGCTCCTTTCCCAGGTAGTTCGTGAACGCGTTGCGCCGCGACGCGGACGACGTGTTCTTGTACGAGCGCTGGAGGAATCCCAGGATGCCCTCGAAGCGGAAGTCGTTGGTGACCTTGCGGACCTTGATCGTGTACACCGTGTCCGAGCCGTGGAGCACCCGCTCGCGTTGTTCCGGACTCAACGATTCAAAGGGCGTGTCGAGGTCGATGCCCGTGTCCGCGGCCATCGCCTCGAAGACCTTGCGCACATTGGGAATCGCGAACGTGCCCGGATCGGCGTTGTCCCAGATTTCCCTCAGCGTCTTCGACGGGTCGGGAATGATTTTCTCCAGCGAGAAATCGACGATCTCACCGACGCCGTCGCAGTGCAGGCACTTGCCCTCCTTCCGGTTCGGACTGAAGTGCCGGGCCGTGTGCGGTTCGGCGAAGCAGCCGCAGTCGTCGCAGAACAGATCCGGCTTCGTCGGCCCCAGGCAGGCGGGGCAGACGGGCCGGGAGCCCGCGCCGAACAGCAGGCGGTAGAGCCCGTCGAGGCCGGTGAGCGTGCCGACGGTCGAGCGTGGATTCGACAGGCCGCCGTCGCGCTGACGCAGCGCCACGGGCGGCTGTGTGCCCGCGATGCGGTCGAATTGGTAGTCGCCGTCCCCCATGTCGAGGGACTTGCTCGACAGGGCACCCAAGTACAGCGACTTCGAATGCTCGAACAGGGTGTCGATGACGAGGGACGACTTGCCCGAACCCGAGACCCCGACGGCGACGACCAGCTTTCCCTTGGGAAACGAGACGTCGACGGACTTCAAATTGTGGGTGGCCACTCCCTCGAGAACAATGCGGTCACGACTCATGGCTGCCGTTCCGTCCTGCGAGCAGCTCGCGGGCCTGGCTCTCGCACCGTTCCAGGTCCGGATACGTGGCGTACAGCATCGAGCGGACCCGGGCCGGGTCCCCGCGGTTCCAGGACTCGTAGAGCTCCTGGCGCATCCCGAAGCGGTCGACGACGAGGTCCGCGGCGAGGCCGAAGATCCGGGCCTTCTCGTCCACGCCGACGTCCCGCCCGCACATATAGGTGTCCAGGACCTCGCGCAGCTCGGCCGCGCCCAGGTCGCCGTGCGTGGGCTGCATGATCAGGCCCGAGGCGCCGATCTGCCGGATGATCGCCGACGCCCGGGCCGAGAAGCCCCCGGCGACGGCGTCGAGCGCGGCCGTGGAGCCCGGGGCGAGCAGTCCGGAGGCGGTCGGCGCGCACTCGGTGTCCACCGCGGCGAGCCCGAGGCGCACGACCTCGACGTACGAGGTCAACTCGCCGAGCAGGGCGGCGACTTCGCGGAACTTGTCGACGCCGATCGACTGGGCGAGGAGCGACGCCACGCCGAGCATGGTCCGCAGCCGGTAGTAGAAGCGGAGCTGGCCGGTGTACAGCGACCACTTGTTGAGCTCGCGGAATCCCCGGGCGGCCACGCCGGAGTCGTCGAGCAGGAACACCCGCGACATCGGCACGAACACGTCGTCGAACACGAGCATGGCGTCCTGCTCGTCGAACCGTGAGGCCAGGCCGCCGGACTCGTCGACGTACGACTTCCGGCACAGGACGCGCAGGCCCGGGGTGCCGATGGGAACGCCGAACCAGCAGACGTAACTCGGGTCCTCGCGGAGGTAGTTCGCCGGGGAGAGGTAGATGAGCACCTCATGGGCGTAGGGGGCCAGGGTCGCGATCTGCTTGGCGCCCCGTACGACGATGCCGTCCGCGCCACGGCGCACCACGCGCAGCCCGAGTTCGGGGCGTTCGACGGGGCTCGACGACCGGTCGATCTGGGGGTCGCCCAGGCCGTGCGTGAGGGAGAGGTCGTTCTCGCGGCAGTAGTGGTAGTAGTTCTCCGCGTTGCGGCCGAACTCCGGATCCACCTTCGCCAGCTCGAAGCGGTAGTCGTAGAGGCCCACGACGACGTTCGCCATGAAGTCGGGCACCCGGGAGATCTGGCCGCCCGAACTCTGCGCCCAGCGGCGGGAGTTGCGCCACTTCAGGCTGAGCTCCTCCCTGCTGGACGGCGCGAGGTAGGAGCGGCTGACGAGCCTGCCCGTGGTGGCGGAGCGGTAGAGCATCTCGTCCGCGCGGTCCGGTGCGTGCTGGTCGTCGTAGAGCCCGGCCAGGGTGGTCAGCATCGGCTGGAACCTCGGTTCGGCGGTCACGTCGATCCGGCGTCCGTCGGACCAGACCTCGCGCTTGTCGCGGAGGCTGGCCGTGTACTCCTGGCCGTGCCACGCGCCTCCGGGGGAGCCCGGCAGGATCTCGATGTCGTTGCTCGGCCCCGCGGTGTCGGAGGCCCTCGGTTCTGCTGTCGTCACCGTCAGCACTCCTAGGGGTTTCGCTCGGCCGCACCCGAGCGGAACGGCTGGTAGCTCTGCTCCTGCACCTGCGGGAAGTACTCGCGCGTCGCCTCGCCCACCACGCGCATCAGCTCGGAGTCCACCGACGCCGGGTCCGCGATGAGCTTGGCGAGCGGCGAGTCCGGCGCGGAGTTCGCGAGGCTCACGCGCCGGGCCCGGTGCACCGCGGCGAGCGCGCTCTGGCAGTTGGCCGCCTCGCGCATCTTGTAGACCGCCTGGGGCCCGTCGGGGATGCCGATCATCGACTTCGTCCCGCCGCTGCCCAGGCAGTTCCGGGGCATGTGCAGATGCTCGTGCCGCCACTCCTGGTGGGCGAAGTGGAGCTGGAAGGCCTGGTCGACCACGCTGTGCCGCAGCCATGCCGCCGCGTCCTGGTGGCGGCGCTCGTCGATGTGCCGCACGGCGTCGTCGAGGGACGGCTCCCCCAGCGAGCCCAACCACGCCTCCATGTCGTTCCACAGGTGTTTGAACAGGTCCTTGAACATGTGCTGTTTGATCGCCAGCGAGTGCGTACCGCTCGCCGGGCCGAGGTTCGTACGGAACGCGTGGTACTCGCCGGTCGCCAGGTGTTCGGCCATGACCCGCTGCGCCTCGACGATCGGCTCCAGCATCGTGCGGCAGGCCGCGAGGTGCTGTGCCGCCTCGCTCAGGGACGACGAGCGGAGGTGCCGGATGGCGACTTCGAGGTGGTCATTGGCCTCGGCGCACAGGATCTCCGGGATCTGGTGCAGGGCGACGAACTCGCCGTGCATCGTCGACGCGTTCAGCTCGGTGGCGGCGACCGCCCGGGCGAGGATCTCGGTGGAGAGGAGTTCGTCCACGCTGCGGTGGGTCTCCACGGGGATCCCGGTGAGGTCGCCCTCCCACTTCGTCGCGTCGTGACAGCCGATCCTGATGCCGTGCAGCACGCGGTACAGCGCGTCGTCGATGCTCTTCGACGCGATCGTCGCGCGGGCCACCTCCGGCGCGCCGAGCAGCAGCGACTCCTTCACGGTCTCTTCGAGGCCGCGCAGGGCGTCGGCGTACGCCGCGTATCCGGCGGAGTCGGCGATGCTGATGCTCGTGGGTCCGGCGGTGCTGCTGGCTCCGAAGATGCTGCGGAAGTCGAACATCACCGAGCCGAGCTTGCGCAGCAGCCGATGGAATCCGTTGCTCCACTGGATGGAGCGGGACGCGCCCGCGATGTCCTCCGCCTCGACGCACGCCTGCGTCCGGGCCGCCATCCGCACCAGGTTGAGCAGACACACTTCCGCGGCCTGGAAGACGGCGCACACCAACGAGTCGTAGGACGCCGGGGGCACCCCCCGCGACTCCCGCGCCAGGGCGAGGAGGTCGATGCGGTGCAGTTGGTCGTAGCTCTCGGCCACCGGCCCGAGTTCGGTCGTCCGCCGCCCGTCGGCGGCGCGTTCAGCACCCGCTTCGGCTCGCCCCGGATGTTCTAGGCTTGACATTCCGCCATCACTCCTCCGTAGACGCAGCCAGATACCGGATCGATTCGGTCGGGCAGGAGTCCAGCGCGTCGATGACACATTCGAGCTCATCCATCGTTTCGGGCTGTTTGCAGACGTAGTGGACGTCGTTGTCGACGTCGCACTCGAAGTTCTGTGGTGCGAGGTCCTGGCAGAGGCGGCAGTCGATGCAGGTCTGGTCGATCGCGAACCGCCCCGCGAGCGGGAGGCGGGTGGGAAGCGGCAGTTCGGTCGGCACGCCTCAGCCCCCTTCCTGGTGCGCGCTGAAGGTGCGCATGGTCGGCTTGGCCGAGGTGCGCAGCGCGGTCTCGAACCGGGTGACGTCGAGTCGGCGCAGCCGGGTCGGCGCCCCGAGGCGGCCTTGGACGCCGTCGGCGACCGCCGTCCTGGTCGCGTCGTCGGCGGCGCTCGCCGGAGGCAGGGCGACCTCAAGCACGCCGCCGTCGACGTGGAAGGCGAAGTAGTACGGCGGCCGGGTCATGGCCCCGAGGACGATGTCCTCGATCTCCAGCTGCGACGTCCCCCGCTCGCCGATCCGGATCCGGTCGCCGATGCGGCCGCGGTGGCGCAGCCTGCGCAGCGGCGAGCCGCACGCGCAGGGCGCGGCCTCGATCTGGCAGACGTCCCCGGTCCGGTAGCGCAGCAGGGGCATCGCCCGGCTCGCGAGCGTCGTCAGGGCGAGCTCGCCGACGCTGCCGTCGGGCAGGGGCTCGCCGGACGCCGGGTCCACGACCTCGAAGTACGTGCGCGTCTCGACGAGGTGCAGTTCCCGGTGCGCGCAGAACATGGCGAGCGTGTTGGTCTCGGTCATCCCGAACATCGAGTACGCGGTGGCGCCCCACTGGTCGGCCAGGCGCCGCTTCTTGGCCGGGGACGCCCCTTCACCGGCCATGAGGATCTTGGAGACCTTGAGGTCGGTGCGCGGGTCGAGGCCCCGGCGCCGGGCGATCTCGCCGAGGTACAGCGCGCGCGTTCCCGAGCACACGAGCGTGGTGGCGCCCGAGCGGTGCAGCGCGTCGACCATGCGCTCGGGCGTGCAGGAGGGCGAGGCCGCGCCCAGCGGGACGATGGTGCACCCCAGGACCTCGATGGCGCGGTCGAGGTCCTGCCCCACCCCGGCGAGTTCGTAGGGGACGGCGATGGCCGCGACGTCCCGCTCGTCCAGCACGCAGGAGAGCAGGGTGGCGACCGTCAGGTTGTTCTCCAGCCAGTCCCCCCTCGTGAAGAACGCCGCGACGGGCCGTCCGTTGCCCGTGCCCGAGCTCTCGTCGAACCGGATGACGTCCCTGCGCGGGACGGCCAGCATGCCGAGAGGGTAGGCGGCGCAGAGGTGCTCACGCGTGGTGAAGGGCAGCGCGCGGAACGCTCCGGGGTCGCCGTCCGCGGCGGCCCGGGCGAGGTGGGCCGGGACGAAGTCGGCGTAGAACGGGGAGTTGCCGCAGGCGTGCGCCACCGTCGCCGCGAGCGCCTGGCGCACCCAGGAGTCGAGGGCCCGCCGGTCGAGGGAGGTCACCTCCGCCACGTGGCGGGCGACGTCGACGCGGGCGAGCAGCACGTCGCGGAGCCTGTCGCGCGCGTCGCGCTCCGCGGGCCGGGCGAGCGTGGTCATCGGGATGCCTCCTCCAGCTCGGCCATCGCCTTCTGCTCCTCGGTCGCGAGCTCGGCGACGATCGCCGCGGCCTCGTCGAGGGCCGCGTGCGCGGTGGAGTCGTCGGCCTCGCGCAGGAGGTTCGCCACCGCCGTCCACCGCTCGGAGACGCGGTGGTACTCGGTCGCGCCGCGCTCGTACGCCGCGATGCCGGTGAGGCCGTGGGCCTCTTCGAGGAAGCGGGCCCACAGCGTCCGGAAGAGCCCGCCGCCGGTGCCGCCCTCCTCCATGCTGGTGCCGACGAGCCCGAGGACGCGGCCGGGGTCTTCCAGGCGGTCCCACCCCTTGCGCATCACCGCGCTGGTCTTCGCGATGCCCTTGAAGCCCAGGTTCGCGATGGGCGGGCGCAGGAAGTCCCGCGCGGTGGCCCGGATCGAGGCCCGGCAGGCCTCTGCCAGCGCCGTCGGGTCGTATCCGTCGGACCCGATCACGAACGAGAGGTTGCGCGAGCTCATGGGCCCCTTGGCGGCGCGGGCCTCGGCCATGCTCTGCCGGGACGTCGACCGGACCCCGAGCGAGGAGGTCTCGACCACCACGAACCGGTCGTCCTCGTAGCCGACGCAGGCGACGTAGTGCGCGGCGAAGTGGTGGTCCTCTTGGGCGTAGTCGAGGTGGTAGCGGTCCAGTTTCAGGCCCACCACGTCGCCGTTGTCGAGGGCCTCGACGAGGCTCGACTCGGCCTTCGCCCGGGACGCGGTCCGCCGCTCCCGCAGGTCGAGGCGGAGGGCCCGGGCCGCGTTGCGCATGAGCTGGTCCGGCTTGACGCGCCCGGCGAGGAACGGGGCGGGCATCTGCTTCGCGTGCCAGTAGAGGAAGGACAGGCCCTGCCCCAGTCCGAAGACCATGGGTTCGCTGAGGTCGATGCCGCGGTTGCGCAGCATGTTCACCAGGGCGGTGGATTCGCAGTGGTCGCCGGAGAACGGCGTGATGTCAATGACTCCCATGGGGCTGTTCACTCTCGTCCCGCGGCGCCTGGTACACGATTTCGAGCACGGACATGTCGGCGTTGTTCCGCACGTGGCCGTAGGTGTGGCCGAGTTCGTCCGCTTCGGTGAACGCGATGACTTCGAGGCTGTCGACGTCCCGTTCGAGGGCGTCCAGGACGGAGCGGACGCCGTCCTCGGTCCGGGTGTCGATGGCGACGTGGGACATGAGGCGTCGGCGTTCGTCCACGGCGCGCTCCGCCCACGGGCCGAATTCCATGCAGGCGAACGTTTCGATGGCGCGGCCGTCCGGGAGGACGAGCGCGTTCCACCAGCCCGGAGTGCCGTACTGCCGGGGGGAGATGTACGACGGTCCCATCTCGACGGTCGCGATGTGCGCGGACTTCTGCAGGTCCCGCAGATAGGCGTTCCAGGAGAGGATGTCCTCGTCGCGTTCGTAGTCGCCCATGTAGATGCCGACGTGGTTGACGCCCGCGACCTGGTCGACGATGTGGTCGGGGGCGTGCCCGCACCAGCCGCGGATGTATTCCGCGCAGTCCGCGTACCGCCAGGCGTCGGAGGTTTCGAGGATCTGCTTCCAGGCCGTGTCGAAGTTCTGACGCTTGGGGAAGCGTCCGTCGCGGCTGGCGGAAATCGTCGGCCAGCCCTCCGTGATCGAGCCCATCACGCTTCCTTCCTTCCGGCGATGACGATGCCCATCTGGACTTCCGTCACGGCGGCCGTCGTGAGCGCCGCGTCGCGCAGTACCGCTTCGACCTCGCTCCTGATGTAGGAGGAGCGGATCGAGGAGCGAAAACCCGGCCGCATGTCGGCCGCGATATTCGCCTTCATGAATTGAAAGGTCGTGCGGTCGATGTCTCGGCGCAGATCCATGACGCAGTACCGGCCCCCGGGGCGCAGGACGCGGTGGATCTCGGCGAGGGCCCGCACCGGGTCCGCCCATTCGTGCAGGGAGCTGGCGCTGAACGCGTGCGCGAACCTGCCGTCCTCGTACGGCAGCGCCAGGACGTCACCGCACGCGTAGGCGCACTGCTCGGCCACGCCGTACTCGACCGCGTTCCCGCGCGCGCGGCGGACCATGGCCTCGGAGATGTCGACGCCCGTGAGGCTCACGGGACCGGTGACCTGCTTGATCCACTCCAGGCCGAGATAGCCCGGTCCGCAGCCGACCTCCAGGACGGCGCCGGAGGTGATGTCCGCCGCCAAGATGTCGTCGACCTTCTCCCGCAGCCAGCCCTGATCGCGGATGTGGCGCTGCATCTGGTCGTACTTGAGCGCAAGGTCGTCGCCTTGCAGGCCTTCGTCGGTCTCCGGGATCCGGGCGGCGACGCTGCCGCGCGCGCTATTCATGGTCGGCTCGTGTCGCCCGGCCGGACGGTGCGCCGGCTCGCCGAATTCCTACGGGTACGCCTCTCATCGTCGCGCTCCCCATATGCTCATCGGTCCGATCGTTGCTTGTCACCTGATTGACGGAGGACGTCAGGGAGGCGGCGACCGAGGATTCTTCGGGATACCACCAACAGGCGTCCGCCACTACGACGTGCGGTTCGACGTCCTCGGAGACCTTGACCTCCATGCGCACCCCGCGCCCGCCGGGCCGTGCGAACAGTTCGGCCTCGTCGCCGTCCTTGAGGCCCTCTCGCTCCGCCGCCAGCGGATGCACGGTCAGCCGCGGCGCGGCCCGGCCGCGTGCCGTGGTCGGCAGCTGGTGGTATTCGCTGTTGTAGAACTGGCGCGGGTGGGCGCTCGTCATGAGGTAGGGAAGTCCGGGGCTCGGGGCCGGTGGGGTTCTGAATCCCGGCAGTTCCCGGTAACCCATGGCGCGCAATGCGTTGTTGACGAGATCGACCCGCTTCGACCGGGTGCGGAAGCCGTCGGTCCGATATTTGAAATAGCGCTTTTCGTTCCGGATGTAGCCGACTTCTTTGAACTGCTCCCAGGTCAGTCCGATCCCGGCCAGCTTGGCGTCGAGGGCCGCTTCCACGGAGGGGAAGAAGTGGTGGCCGAGGCCGAGCCGGGCGGCGAGTTCCAGGATGATGTCCTCGTCCGACCGGCAGCCGTCGACGTGCGTCACCTTCCTCCTGGCCGCGAGGTAGGAGTTGAACTCGACGATCTGGTCCCGCTCCAGCCAGCTCGACGCGGGCAGCACGACGTCGGCGAACCTGGCCGTCGGCGTCATGAACAGGTCGCAGACGACGATCAGATCGAGCTTCGCCAGGGCCTTCAGGACCGCCTGGGTGTTCTCGTACGAGGTCAGGACGTTGCTGCCGAAGAGCACCAGCGAGCTGATCCGGTACGGGGATCCGCTGAGGACGGCCTCGTGCAGGTCGCCGGGGGCGACCCAGCCGGACATCGAGAGGACCTTGTGCTTGTCCCCGCCGATGCGTTTCCTCGCCTGGTCGTCGCCGAGGAGGTCGGTGCGCGGGAAGGCGCGGCGGCCCTCGATCGGCATCGGGTCCCAGATGAGGTCGCCGCCGGGGGCGTCGAGGTTTCCGCAGATCGCGGAGAGGATGGCGATGGACCGGTAGGTGTCGAAGCAGTTCTCGTTCTGGGAGACGCCGGTTCCCGCTTCGACGCAGGCCCGTGGTGCGAGGGCGTAGGCGCGCGTCGCCTCCAGGATCCGCTCCGGGGCGAGGCCGGTGACGCGGGCCACCGTGTCGAGGTCGTAGGCGCGGACGTGGTCGGCGAGTTCGGCGAAGCCGGTGGTGTGCGCGGCCACGAAGTCGTGGTCGTACCAGCCCTCGTCGATGACGATCTTGATCATGCCGAGCGCGAGGGCGCCGTCGGTGCCCGGCCGGACGGCGAGGTGGAGGCTCGACCGGGCCGCCGTCCGGGTGCGGCGCGGGTCGATGGTGATGACGCGGCTGCCGCGCTCGACGGCGCGCAGGAGCTTGATGCCGATGACACCGTCGGAGTGGGTGTTCGGCTTGTTGCTCCCCCAGAGCAGGATGACGTGGGGGTCGCCGTCGTAGTCGCAGAAGGTGAATCCGCCGTACGTCAGGACGGAGGCCATGACGCGGGGGTAGAAGCACACGTGGGCCGGGCCGACCACGTTGGGCGTCCCGATCGCGTTCGCGAGCCGGAACACCCACTCCTGGTAGTTCCGGTCGGTTCCCTGGCCCAGGACGATCGATTCGGGTCCGTACTGCTCGATGTTCGCGGTGAGTTCGCCGACGACGCGCTCCAGGGCGGTGTCCCAGCTGACGGGGTGGAACGTCCCGGAGCCGCGCGGTCCCGTGCGCATCAGCGGGGTGGTGAGGCGGTCGGGGCTGTGCACGAGGTCGAGTGCCGCCTTGCCCTTGACGCAGAAGTACCCCTCGCTGGTGGGGTTGTCGGGGTCGCCGTGGATGGCGGTCGGAACGCCCTCGACCAGGTCGACGATCGCGCCGCAGCCGCCGTGGCACATGCGGCAGACGGTCTTCACCCGGGTCGTGCGGAGCCGGTCGATCCCCTGCGTGGTCATGACGCGTCACCCGCCCGTTCCCCGGCGAGGCGGTGCAGGTGCTCGAAGGCCGACTGTTCGGCGTCCGCGATCGCGTGCAGGAGGGCCTCGACGGCTTTGAGCCGCCCGCCGGGGTCGGTCGCTTCGCCGTAGCCGAGCAGGAGGTCGATCGCCTCGTCCCACTGCTGCCGCACGCCCTCGACAGCGTCGGCCGCGCGGTCCAGAGCTTGGTCGCCGGTCCGGTGGCGCGCCTCGCGGAGGAAGTCGCGGTACAGCGCCCGGAAGTTCGCTCCGCCCGTGCCCGCGTACCGCCAGAAGCGCCCGGTGGCGGGCACCAGTTCCTCGCTGGGCGTCAGGGTCTCGTGCCACCTGGAGACCTCCGCCGCGGCCCTCCGCAGCCCGTTGAGGCCGCGCCGAGGGCCGCGGTCGGTCAGCATCCGCCGCGCGGTGGCGCGGACGGCGTGCCAGATCTGCTCGTGCGGTACGGCCGGGCCTTCGGTGGTGAGTCGTTGCGGCAGGCCGCCGATGTGCATCTGGAGGTTCGGCGACGGCAGGAATCCCTCGCGGGAGTTCCGCGCCCGGCGCAGCGACTCGACCGGGAGCGTCCGCGCCCCGCCTTGCTGTGCGGTGTCGACGACGTGCGCGAGGTCGTCGTCGAGGCCGTACAGCGCGATGTAGTGCGAGGCGAAGTGGCTCCGCGACGAGAAGTAGTCGAGGTGGTAGATGTCGACGGTCACGCCCACCACGTGGCCCGCGGCGAGGAGTTCGGCGGTGCGCGTGCGCGCGGAGTCGGGGTCGGGCGGCCGCGACTGGCACAGTTCCACGCCGAGTGCCGCGCAGGCCCGGTGCGCTATCTCGCCGGGGCCGACGCGGCCGGTGAGCATCGGCGCGCCGCGCCCGGGATCCGGCGCGTCCCAGTACTGGAAGTCGATTCCCTGGCCGAGTCCGAAGAGGAGGGGTTCCGAAAGGCGCGCACCGGCGTGGTGGAGCATGTTGCGCAGCGTCGTGGTTTCACAGTGCACGCCGACCTGCGGTTGAAAGGCCTCCAAGCGCATGGAACCTCCTGGGCGCGAGGTGTCAGGGTGCGTTAGGGGGGTCGGTTCACACGTCGTGCGGTGGGGGTGGTCGGTTCACGTGTCGCGCAGGACTTCGTGGTAGCCCTGCAGATCGAGGTGCCCGGAGCCGCTGGCGAGCACGACGATGACCGGTTCGAGGTGCTGCGCGTCGGCTTTGGCGACGACTTCGAGGGCGGCGGCGACCGCGTGGCTCGCCTCGGGGGCGAGCAGCAGTCCCTCGGTCCGCAGCAGCAGTCGGCCCGCTTCGAGCGCTGTTCTCTGCTCGAACGCGACGGCGTCCAGGACGCCTTCGCGGCGCAGCAGGCTGACGATGGCGGAGCTGTGGTGGTTGCGCAGGCCGCCGACGTGGACGGGGGGCGGGATGAAGTCCTCCCCCATCGAGTAGCCGAGGACCTCCGGTGTGAAGCCGCCGAGGTCGGCGCGGCCGTAGGTGTAGGTGCCCGCGGTGAGACGGGGAGCGGCGGTGGATTCCGCGGCGAGGAGGCGGAGATCGGCGCCGTCGGCGCGGGCGCGCAGATAAGGGCCGATCAGACCGCAGAGATTGCTGCCGCCGCCGGAACACGCGATGAGGTGGTCACCGCGTCCGGTAACTCCGAGAGTCTCTCCGTGCATTTCTCTTAGCTGCGCCTCGACTTCGAGTCCGAGGAGCGTTTGATGGAGATAGACGTGCGTCATTCCGCTTCCGGATAGATAGGCCGCGGAAGGCGTGTCGAGTGCGTGTTGAATCGCGTCGCTGATCGCGGTTCCAAGGCTCCCCGGGTGATCCGGGGTGCGTTCCAGGATCCTGCGTCCCAGCTCGGTGTGCGGCGATGGGGATGGGCGCACTTGGGCCCCGAGAAGCTCCATGTAGTGGCGCCGGTAGGGCTTTTGCTCCAGCGAGCACCTGACCATGAAAATCTCGGCTTCGAGGCCGAACATCTCTGCCGCGAGGGCCACGCTCATGCCCCATTGCCCGGCGCCCGTCTCGGTAACGAGAGTGGTACGCCCCTCGTTCGCCGCATAGAACGCCTGCGCTATCGCGGTGTTCAGCTTGAAGCTGCCCGTGGGCAGTACGTCCTCGCGCTTCAGATAGATGCGCGCGGCCGTGCCGAGGTGTTTCTCCAGCTGGTGGGCGCGGTGCAGCGGGGTCGGGCGCCCGCACTGCCGCAGCCGCTCGCCGACCTGCTCGGGTACGGGCACCCAGCGGTCGGACGGGTTGTTCTGTGCCACGAGAGCCCGCGGTCGGACCTGTGCGGCCACTTCTGCCGCCGAGGGGCTACCGGAGTCCCGTATTCGAGGTAAAGGGGCAGGTAAGTCGCCCAAGAAGTTGTACCAGTACTTGGGTACGGACGACCCCGAACAGTCGCTCGGAGTCGGGTCCTCGGGTAATGCCGATGGGATGCGCACAGCATCATGTGCAGGATGCGATGTCAATTCATTCCCCCGCCTGAATCTCATTGCACGCGATCTTTTGCCCACGCCAGTTGATCATTCAGACGATCTTGAATCGGCTGGCGATTGCTGGGGCGTCGCGCCCAAGAGCCGTTCAAATCCCGCGATGGTGCGCCAGCCTACTCGGACGTTCGGCGATGGCGCAACAGTAAATACCGTCCGGGCGCAATTTGCTATTGATCTCAGATGCGACCGATAGCGAATTGATCGCCATTAGCCAAATGATCGCATTCCATCGGGGCTAGTGGGCCGCCCGCTTGTTGGTCCCGCGCGATCGAGTGCGATCGGGTGCGATCAAAACTGAGCACATGTGTCGGCGGGCGACTGCCGCAAGGGGGGCTGGCGGCGGCTGGGGCCCGTGTGGGGCCCCGGCCGGTTCGCTCGTGGCTACGTGCCGGGGTCCTCGTCGGGGGCCGGGTCCGTGCCCCGCTCCTCGGACCCGTCCTTGCCCCGGCCCTTGCCGGGATCCCTGCGGAAGCGGCCGAACGCCCGCGTGAGGGCGCTCAGCGGTGAGCCTTCCGCCTTGGCGGGGCCCGACCCGGGCAGCAGGGGCGCGCCACCGCCGCCGGACGCGTCGGCCAGCGCGGCCTGAGCCGCCTCGGCCGCCTCCCGGTACAGGTCGCGCGACTTCGTCATGGCGTCGAGCGCCTCGGCGTACTTGGTGACCATGTGCTGGGCGTGGGCCAGCTCCTCGTCCGGGGTGAGCAGGTGCCAGCCCTGGCGCAGCCGGGTCAGGGCCCGCTCGGCCTCGTCGGGCAGCGGCCGCGGCAGCGCGGCGAACTCCGCGATCTTGTCGAGGAGTTCCGTGGGCTCCGAGCCGTCGAGGAAGACGCTGCGCACGGTGAAGCGCTCCGGGTCGTAGTCCGGGCTCCGCGGCTCCACGGGCAGGATGACGGCGCCGCCGCGCGGCATCCGGACGCTCAGCTCGCGCTTCATCGCGAAGTCGGCGATCTGTGCCTGCTCCGGCGTGCCCCGGTGCTCGACCACCCGGTGCCGCAGGCCCGGCGGCAGGAACGCCGAGACGGGCCGCTGCCCCGCCGCGTCGGGTGTCATCGCCTCGTGCACGACGACGTGGATGAACCAGCTCTGCCGGATGCTGTCCCGCAGCCTGCGGCGCAGCTCGTCGTCGTCCTTCGGCAGGTGGTTGGTGGTCCGCAGGCGCAGCTGCCCCACCGTGTCGTGGTCCCAGGCGACGCGGTCGCTGTCGGGCCAGAACATGGTGGCGGGCGAGGGCCAGCGCGCGTCCCACACCCGGTCCGCCTCGGCGGCGAGGACCCAGACGACGCCCTCGCCGTCCTTGCGGCGGCCTTCGGGGTCGTACGTCGTCAGCTGCGCGCGCACCGTGACGTCCTCGGCCACGCGCCAGCGGGCCTCGAAGAGGCGGCGGGCCGAAGGGCCGGGGTCGGCGGCCTCGTCCCGCGGGTGCAGGACGCTGGAGCGGGCGGCGTCGGCGGGGTCGAGTTCCAGGAAGTCGTCGAGCACCCCGGCCGCCTTGAGGGCGATCAGGTTGCGCCGGACGTCCTGCTCGGGTTCGGGCCCGAGATGGCGCCCGCGCCCCAGCCACGCGGTGTCGGGGGCGGTGGTCGCGGAGGTGCTGTTCTCGGCCATGGACTCGTTCTGTGGGTGATCAGGGCATGACCAGTATGGTCGGTGATTCCGTCGAAGGAAGCGCTACCCCGTCCACAACTTCGACACTCCTGCCGCACGACGGGCGAGGTTTCGGCCACCTCCGGTATGCCGGGTGTTTCCGGCACGGCCGCCTCGGGCCGCTCGGCGGGGTGCTTCCGGCGCGGCCGCCCCGGCCGGTCAGAGGCTGGTGAGCAGCCCGTCGAGCGGGGCGGGCACGCGGTCGGGCGCGAGTCCCTCGACGAGGACGCGGCCGTAGCGGATCTTGCGGCCCTTCTTCGTGCCGAAGAAGCGCCGCAGCTGCTGGTGTGCGGTGCGGTCCCGCTGCGCGGGCTGGCGCAGGAAGGTCTCCAGGGCGCGCAGGTCGCCCTCCGCCCGGACCAGCTCCTCGACGCGCCCCACGCCCAGGGCGCGGATGAGCTCGTCCTCCAGGTCCGCCGCGCAGACGAAGAAGTCCCGCGGGGCCGCGCTGGCCCGCTCCCAGCCGCGGGCGTAGTAGCCCCGCTCCGCCTCGTCGCACAGCCCGGTGAGCCGGAGG
Source organism: Streptomyces sp. NPDC053474 (assembly GCF_044544845.1). Classification (NCBI taxonomy): domain Bacteria; kingdom Bacillati; phylum Actinomycetota; class Actinomycetes; order Kitasatosporales; family Streptomycetaceae; genus Streptomyces; species Streptomyces sp. NPDC053474. The sequence goes on along the minus strand of NZ_JBITXV010000006.1, from coordinate 170,175 downwards.
CCGAGTCCGGAGGGGCCGAGGAGCCGGGCGAAGCGCCCCACGCTCATCGCGCCGCCGATGGCCAGGACGCAGACGCCTTCCGCCGCCAGGTCCCGGCCGCGCCTCGCGGCGAGCGCGTCGACCGCGGCGACGTCGCTCGGCCCTTCGAGCAGGACGACCGCCCGTACGGGCAGGTGCTCGGCCAGCTCGCGCGCGAGGTCGCCGGGGCCTCCCGCCGCCCACGCGATGACCGCTTCACGGAACGCCCCCATGTCAGACATGAGGCGAGTCTCCGCTGTTTCCGGCCACCGGGACAGTGAATTTCCGCCGCCGCACCGCTCGGCGCCACTCGGGCACCGCTCGGCGCCACTCGGGCACCGCTCCGCACCGCTCAGCCTCGCGCGGACGGCCGGGTCGGGCCGGGCACGCGCAGCCGCTCGATCCGCACCTGCCCGGGCGGGTACGGGAAGAAGGAGGTCGATCCCACCGCCCAGTACGCGCGCGTCCCGGGCACCCGCGCGATCCCGTTCATCAGCACCGGAGACGTGGACTGCGGCCCCCGCTCGCTCACCCAGCCGCCGTTCTCCCAGCGGAGGTAGTGCGCCTGGTTCCAGTTCGGGTACTCCCAGCCCGCGATGCGGTCCGGTCGGTCCCGGCCGTCCCCGACGATCCCGACGAGTTCCCCGGCGACGAAGGGCAGCTCGACGTGGTGCCACGCCGAGCCGTCGTAGTGGCGCAGCCGCGCGCCGGGAGGGCGGCCTCCGGTGAGGGTCCAGTTGTAGCCGCACACCCAGATGTCGTCCGCCGCGACCGGGAGCTGACCGGTGACATAGTTCGGGTGGCCCTCGACCGGGATCTCGTGCCAGGCGCCGTCCCAGCGGGCGCACACTCCGTTGCCGTGGATCCAGACGTCCCCGCGGCGGGTGCGCCGCACCCCGACCGCGGGGCTGGTGTTGCCGCTGGGCAGCGGGCGGAGCCAGCGCCAGCGCCGCCCGTTCCAGTGCATCGTCCGCGGCCCGTTCTCGTACGAGCCGACGGCCCAGGCGTCCCCGTCGGGGGCGACCGTGAGGCCGTGGACGGTGGTGCCCGAGGTGCCGTCGCCGGGGAAGGGGACGCGCTCCCAGCCGTCGCCGTCCCAGGCGTACAGGTGCCACAGGCTGTTCTCGCGGTCGAGCCCGACGGCCCAGGCGTCGCCGGAGGCGTTGGCCGCGACGTCCATGAGGAAGCCGTTGAAGCGCAGGCCCGCCGTGTCCGTGCGGGACCAGTCGGTGCCGTTCCAGAGGTACGAGAGCGGCCTGCCGTACGTGCCGCGGTCGAGGCCCTCCGTGCCCACGGCCCAGGCCAGGCGCGGCCCCGCGGCGGCCACGGAGCGCAGGCCCGCCAGCTCCGCCGCGCCGGGCACCGGGACCTGCCGCCAGCCGTCGGCCCGCGCGGCGGCCCCGGCCTGCGGCACCCGCAGCAGGGCGGCATCGGCCGCCGCGCCCAGCGCGCCGCCGACGAAGCGTCTCCGGTCCATGGCGATGCCCCCCTGGGACGTGCGGCCGTGCGGACGTGGTCGGTGCGTGCCGTGCGTGGGGAGAGCGTGCAGCAAGCGGCGCTCAGAGGGAACGCACGCGCGTGAGTATTTTCCGCCCGCCCCGCCCCAGGCCAGGTGGCCTCAACACCACCCCCGTCCCGGGCCCTAGGCCAACTGCCCCGGAGCCCCCGTCGGCGGAGGCTTGTCCGTGTCACGGCTGAGCGGTTCGACGAGCGACAGGGAGACATGATGGCCAGTCACACGCGGCGGAGGGTCCTTCAGGGGGCGGCACTCGCGGCGGCGGGCAGCGTGGTCGGCGGCTACGGAGGCGGTCACTACGCGGCGGCGGCACAGGCGGCGACCGGCCGCGCGGCCGAGGGCGGCCATCTCCCCTTCCTGGAGGGCGCCTTGACGCCGGTCACGGAGGAGCTGACCGCGTTCGACCTGGAGGTGACCGGCCGGTTGCCGCGCGACCTGGACGGCCGCTATCTGCGCACCGGCCCGAACGCGCTCGGCCTAGAGGACCCGCGGGCGCACCACTGGATGCTCGGCGACGGCATGGTGCACGGGGTGCGGCTGCGCGACGGGCGCGCCGAGTGGTACCGCAACCGCTGGGTGCGCTCCTTGAGGGTCGCGGAGAAGCTGGGCGAGCCGTACCCGGGCCGGGTGCCGCCGGACGACTTCGCGTGCAACACGCACGTGATCCCGTACAAGGGGCGGATCCTGGCGCTCCAGGAGGGCGGGCCGCTGCCGTACGAGCTGGACGGGGAGCTCGGCACGGCGGGTCCGTACGACTTCCGCCACACCCTGAAGGGCTCGTTCACCGCGCACACGAAGTACGACGCGGCGGCCGACGAGCTGCACGCGGTCACGTACTACCCGACCTGGGACCACGTGCGGCACCTGGTGATCGACGGCACCGGGCGGGTGGCGCGGACCACCAGGATCCCGGTGGCGGACGCGCCGATGATGCACGACTTCGCCCTCACCCGGAACCACGTGGTGATCGTGGACGTGCCGATCACGTTCGACCCGGCGGCCGCCGAGGCGGGGGCGCTGGTGCCGTACGTCTGGAACGAGCGCCATCCCCCGCGCGTGGGCGTCATGCCGCGCGCCGGAGGCGCCACGCGCTGGTTCGAGGTCGACCCGGTCTACTTCTCGCACACCCTCAACGCCTACGACCAGGGCGACGAGGTGGTGGTGGACTTCACCTCCATGCCCGCCCCCTTCCACGCGGCGGGCCGGGGCAGCGGCGGCCCCTCCGCGACCGGGACGCCGACGCTCGACCGCTGGCGGATCGACCTGCGCGGCGGCCGCGTCCACGGCACCCGCGTCGACGACCTGCCGCAGGAGTTCCCCCGTGTCAACGAGTCCCTGGTGTCCCGGAGGCACCGCTTCGGGTACACGGTGAGCGCGGCGGAGATGTGGCGCGCGTACCTGACGGTCGACGGCGTGCCCCCGGCGGGGAAGTCGGCCAATCACCTGGTCAAGCACGACATGCTGCGCGGCACGAGGCAGACGCACCGCCTCCCGGAGGGCGCGGCGGCGAGCGAGCCGGTGTTCGTGCCGCGCCGGGGCGCGCGGGACGAGGACGACGGCTACGTCCTCACCTATGTGAACGACCCCGATCGCGGCGCGACCGACCTGGTGGTCCTCGCGGCCCAGGACTTCACCGGCCGCCCGCTGGCCCGTGTCCGGCTGCCCGGCCGGGTGCCGCTCGGCTTCCACGGCAGCTGGGTGGCGGACCGGTAGCGGGATCAGGCGCCGGGCGGGGTGGCGCAGCGCACGCGGGTGGTGGGCGTGGTGAAGATGCCGTCCTTCTTGCCCTGGCCGTCGTTGTACTCGTAGTAGACGTACGAGTCGAAGGCGATGTTGCCGTCGCAGCCCGAGTCCGCGGCGATCTGGACCGGCAGCGTGACGGTGCGGGCCTGGCCGGGCGGCACGGGCACGGAGTAGCTGAAGCCCAGCTGCTGGGTGCCGGTGCCGCTGCAGGTGACGCCGGTGCCGGTGCAGGCGCCGAAGGCGTACTTCAGGTCGGGGCGCTGGGTGGTGGCCCAGGTGGGCTGCATCGTCTGGTAGACGAACCAGATGTCGGTCGCCTGGTTGTTCGTGAAGGTCATCGTGAGGTTGACCGTCGACCCCGGAGTGACCGTGGCCTGGTCGGCGCTGAACGTGACGTCAGCGGCGGCCGCGCCACTGGCCCGGGCGGTCTGCCCGAGGCCCAGCAGCGCGAGACAGAAGGCGAGGAACGCGGCGAGGCCGAAACGCCGCAGGTGTGTGATTCGCATGGGGGTGGAGAGTACGACCGTGCCCACGGGCCGTCTGCCCTCCCTCAGGGGTGCGGGAGGGCCCCTGTCTCATCCCCATGTCCGCCCGGCTCCCGTCAAGTAGCGTGCTTCCCACCCTTGCGTCCCGCGTCGGGCGACGCCGGACGCGCGCCACCGGGTGCGCGCGCACCGGAGCTGTCCGGTAGTCGCCGCACCGCGCGGCGGGGCGAATGGCGGGAACCGCGCGAGGGCGGGTCCGGTCGGCCGCCGACGCGGCGTCCTCACGCCTCCGGTTCGGGGAGCCTGACGGGTTGGTCGGTGTAGGGCCTGCACTCGAAGGTGGGCCCGGCGTAGTACCCCGCGTACTCGCCCTCGGTGATCCGGCACGCGAGGACCTCGTCGGCGAGGACCTCCAGCTGGTGCATCTGCCCCACGGCGCTGTCGACCTGCTGCGGGTGGCCCGTGAGGCCGGTCTCCAGGTTCGCCACGAGCCGCTCGTAGAAGCGGTTGAAGTCGTCCGCCGCCCGCCACTCCGGGGAGCCCTTGCGGTACTTGCACATCTGCGGATCGGGCAGGACGCGCACGATGTCGGTGTCCACGGGCAGGGTGAGGCGCGGGCCCGTGGGGTGGCAGGGCTTGTCCTGCGGCAGATAGCGGCGGCCCTGCGCCAGCTCGTCGAACTTGTAGTAGTGGGACAGCTCGCCGTTGTCGTCCCACATGCGGTGCGGGTCGCCCTCGCCCTCGTGGATGATGTCGGTCAGCAGGGCGACGGCTTCCGCGGAGGTGCGGACGCCGATGTTGTCCTGGCCCCCGAAGTGCGTGTACTGCCGTGTGATGGTCTCCGGGTGGAAGACGTCCTCCTCCTTCCCCTGCTCCACCAGGTAGCGGATGCCGTCGATGAGGGCGTTGTAGAAGTCCCCGATGGACTCGAAGCGCAGCGGGATGGGGCTCGGCAGGGCCTTGATCAGGTCGAGCCCGCCGCCGGTGCGCAGCCGCGGCGACTCCAGGTCGATCGCGCCGCGGATCCGCTCCCGGGTGTCCGTCGGCAGGGGGTCGGGCTGCTCGATGAAGAGGCCGAGCCGCCAGAGGTCGTCGCCGCAGGGGAGCAGCCGCACCAGGCCCGCCCGGGTGAAGTCCGGGATCTGGCAGGGGTACGTGGGCGCCGCCTTCGTGACCTCGGGTCGGCCGCCCACCGCGGTGAGCACGTTCGCGGCGATGGCCATGTGCCGCATCTCGGAGATCACGACGCTCTGGACGATCCGGGTGACGTCGGGGAACCTCGTCCGCCGGTCCTTGATGGTGAGCCACCCGGAGAGGTAGGCGGGAATGGTGGTGAACTCCAGGGCCAGCGCGTCCTGGAGCTCCGCGCGCAGCGCCTCGATGGTGTGGATCGGCGGCGGATCGGTCTGGGCCATGTCGGGGTCTCCCTCCCGGCGAGGTGCGGCGGCTACCTGCTGAGCACGTCGCCGACCCCGGCGAGCAGGCCGGGGGTCGGCAGCAGCGCGGCGAAGACGACGTTCTGGGCGATGACCTCGTCCGGGTGGAAGAGCTCCGAGGCGGTGTTGCGCCCCACCTTCTCCAGGTACTGGTCCCACAGGGTCCTGTTGTCGTCGGGCCTGAACGGCATGAGGTACGTCAGGGGACGCCCGTCGTCCCCAGTGACGGGCGCCCACCGCCCCCCTCCTTGGTCCTCGACCGCCATGAAGTACCACCGCAGATAGCCGAAGAAGCTGCCGCCCGCGTACGGTCCGTCCGCCATGAGGACCGGCACCAGGTCGCGCGGGACCAGGTCCTGCGCCGGACCCTCGTAGGGCCCCTTGGGCACGTTCAGCCGGATCCGGACGTCGAGGAGCGGGGTGTCCGGGTTGGTGATCTTCAGTTCCGGCATGGTGGTGGGCGAGGTCGCCTCCGGCCAGGGCACGGACGGCAGCTGGACCGGCGCGGTCATCAGGGTGTAGCCGACGAGGTCGTACAGGCGTGCGCGCAGCTCCCGGTTGTTCTTGCTCACCAGGTGGAAGAGCTCGTGCACGAGCAGGTCCCGCAGGCTCGTGGTGTTCTGCGCGGCGAACAGCGGGTCGCTGTCGGGGGACGGCAGGCGCAGCGTCTCCACCTTGCCCGCGGGGACCACGATGGTGTCCTCGCCCCGGGTGTAGGCCGCGCGCCCCTCCTCCTGGCCGGAGGTCTTCACCAAGGCGATGGTCGGGGGCAGTTGGAAGGACCAGGGCTTGAAGAGCCCGTCGATCTCCTCGACGATGCGGGTGAGGGCGGCCAGCTCGTCGTCCGTCCAGTCGAGGGCCTGGTTGCCCACGTAGTCGAGGTAGCCCTCAAGCGTCACGTCGAGCACGTCGGCGCGCAGACACAGCCGGGCCTGGCGGTCGAAGGGGCTCAACTGCCGCACGAAGGCGTCCCGCCGCCGCAACAGCTCGCGGCCGCGCTCCACCGAGGCGGCGACGACCTCCGACGCCGCGATCTCGCCCACCCTGGTGCCCGCGCTCGTTCCCGTCATCGCCACTCCCCAAGGCGCTCCGCGGGCCAGCCCTTGCCGACCAGTCCCTGATACGTCTTCAGTACGCGCCGCTGCCCCTCGGAGAGCTCGCGGGTCACGGGCATGTAGAGGGTGGAGTGCAACAGGTCCCGCTCGGCGAGGGCCACGATCTGGTCGATGTTGCGGTCCACGGACTCCTTGTCGCCCAGGTCGAGGTGGGCGTAGTGCTTCATCACCGGGTACACCACGTCGTGGACGTACAGGACCTTCCGATAGAGGAAGTCCCAGGCGTCCCGCGGTGAGAACCCCGCGTTCCAGCAGTCGGCGAACTGCCGGGGCAGGTCGTCGTGGAACGGCAGCACGCGCACGCAGGCGTAGGAGGCCCACGAGATGCCGTAGGGCACCCCCGAGCCGTCGTCCGCGGCGGGCGCGGGGCCGATGGCGGCGGGCGGCGTCCCCGGGCCGTAGCGCTCGACGGGGAAGAACGCGACGGTGGCGCAGCCGGAGCGCACGGGCCGGAAGGAGACGGTGGCCTCACCGATCCCCGCCGACACCGTGACGGTCTGGGTCGTGAGGTCAAGCACCTCCTGGTAGGCGCCGCCGTCCGGCTTGCGCCAGGCACCGCCCTCCGCGCACGGCTGCGGCGGGTCGGGCACGTACTGCTGGACCACGAGCTCCACGTCCCGCCGGGGTATGGCTCCGCGCTCCCGGACCTGCACGGTGATCGTTCCAGGCTCGCCCTGGTCCAGATAGACGCTGCGCTGGTCGGTCTCGGCGGTGACGGTGCTCTCCGTGAGCAGCGCCACCGGGTCGCCGCCCGGGGCGTAGTGGAGTTCCAGGGTGCCCGTGTCGAGCAGCGGAACGACCTCCGCTGCGGCCTTGATGTCGACGATGCCCGCGGTCGTCTCGTACGCCGAGGTGCGGTAGGCGTCGAAGGGGAGGTCGCCGACGGCGTGCGCGACCCCCTGTCCGTCGCGTACGACGAGCCGCAGGTCGCCGAGGTTCGCCTTCTCCCCCAGGGAGTCGATCTCGGGAAGGGTGTTGCCGAGGTCGAGGCTCACGTACACCGCGTCCCGGGTGTGCCGGGTCTCCGCCACCGCCGGGGCGCACCACCCTTGGAGGGCCGTCCCTCGTGGGGACGTTCCGTGCTTCTCCTGTCGGCCTTCGTACGCGCACTGGAACATCCGTGACGGCAGCAGGCACCGGCCGCCGGGCGCGCTGGTCGGCATCTCGCCGTCGTGCCAGAGGCCGACGGTCCCCAGGACCGTGGACACGCACGGGTTCTGGGACGGCGTCCGCCCTTCCCTGAGCTCGCGGTCCCACAGCTCGGTGAGCCGCCGGTACTGGGCCGTCGTCCGTTCCTGGGGGTCGCTGATGCTGTCGCAGTGCTCGAACTCGGCGGCTGTGAAGTACAGCGTCCGGTACGCGGTGAGGCGCACCATGAGGCCTTGGACGCCCCGCTGGGTGAGAGCCGCCCGGAGCGCGTCGAGGAGGGCCGAGGTGCCGGACGCGATCCGCAGCGTCTTCGGGTCGCCCGGGATGCAGGCCTGGAGCACCGCGCCGCCCACGCCCGCGATCTGGAGCTGCCCGTCGGCGTTGAGGTTGCGGGCCAGGCTCAGCCACCGGGAGTTCATCGACGAGCCCGGGGCGACGTCCCCGCTGAGGTGGCACTGCGGCGCGATGCGCGAGCCGACCTGGAAGCGCTTGAGGTAGAAGGAACTGCCCCACCAGGCGTCCGGGTTGTTGTCGACCATGCGGCCCGGGGTGGGGAAGGTGCTGTGCGGGAAGGCGTCCCCGACGATGTCGATGATCCCGCCGCTGTCCGGGTCCTCGGGGTGGTGGACCAGCGGGTCGGAGGTGATCACGGGGCCGCCCGGCTCCAGCTGGCCGCCGGTGAACCGGGTGTCCGTCGACGCGCCGGGCCCGGGGTCGTCGGGCCGGGCGGTGTCGTGCAGACACCACTCCATGCCGCCGAAGTAGCCCCACTCGCCGGGGTTCTGCCACCAGCCCGGCGTCGGCCTCCCCTGGTCGTCCACCGGCTGGTACCAGCGCAGGGTGCGAGCCCAAGCGGGGAACCGTTCGCGGACGTTGTCCGGCGTGATGCCGATGGGCGGTTCCTGCGCCGGATCGTTCAGGAACTCCCAGTTCAGCTCGGCGCGGGTGAAGTCGTAGAGCGGCCACTGGTCGTTGTTGTTCCCGGTGGCCGGGTTCCACGACGCCCTCCCCTTGAAGAAGAGGCGCGGGACGGACAGCACACTCACGGTTCCTCCCGATGGGACGCGCGGGCGGGGTGCGGGGGTGGTGCCGGGCTGCGGGTTCCGCGTCAGTACAGGCGGGGCTTGGCCCGCACACTGAACGTGCCGAGTTCGAGCCCGCCCGCGAGCAGGACGAGTTCGCTCGCCTCATCGCCGTACAGCTCCAACTGGGCGCGCAGCGCCTCGCGTTGCTCGCCGGTGAGCTCGATGAGGATCCGCTTCCGCTCCGGCTCGCCGTCCGGTGCGGGCCGGGTGGGGACCGCACCGGGCTCGCCCGCGAGGGACCTCAGATTTCCGACCATGGCCTGTCCGCCGTCCTTCCGACGCCGCCGCGCCTGCCGATGGCAAGCGCCGGGCGCACAGTCTCAAGGCCCGCGGGGGCCGCGGAAACCCCCGCGCGGCGCGAACGAGCCGACAGGATGTTGGGAAGAACCAGGCGCTACGGAGCCGTACGGGACGGGAGCATTCGAGCGATTCCGGCTGCCGCGGCGCGCACTTCGGGCCACCGTGCCGGGCCGGACGCGCACCCGGGCGGCCGTGTGCGCAGCGGTGCCCGCGCGCCCGGGGCGCGTGCCGTGCCGCGAACCGCGTCCCGCAGGCCGCGGGGCTGAGGCCGAGACCCGCCGCGGGGCCGGGCCCCGTTCGAATCCGATTCCGCCGTCGCGACCGTGCCGGGCGGCTCGCCCTTTGGCGCGCGGAGCGCTCCGCGCGGCCCGTGCGCCTACGCTCCGCCTACGTCAACCGTCGCTCCGTACGCCCGCCGTCGGGCCCGCTCCCGCCGGACCGTCACTCCGTAGCGCGAACCGTCACAACCGGTGATCGCTGTCGTCGTTAGGCGACCGGAGGGACCGAGACCGGTGCGGGAACGACGGGCGGGCGAGGATCCATGACAGACACGTCGCTGTACGACACCGGCCCGCCGCGCGCGTCCGCACCCGGGGCGGACGGCGAGGAGCTCCTGCGGCGCGGGGCGGCGCTCGTCGATCCCCCGCTGCGGGCGGCCGTGGCCGGGCTGCACCCGGCCACGGCCGCCGTCTGCCGCTACCACCTGGGGTGGGACGCCGACGAGTCCCCCACGTCGGTGCGGCACGTGGCCAAGCGCGTGCGCGCGGCGCTCGCGCTGCTCTCGGTGCGCTCCGTCGGGGCCCCGGAGCGCTTCGCCGCCGTCGCCGGTACGGCCGTGGAACTCGTGCACCAGCTCTCCCTGTTGCACGACGACATCATGGACGGCGACGCCGAGCGGCGCGGCAGGCCCGCCGCGTGGGCCCGGTTCGGCACCGGCGCCGCGGTGCTCGCCGGTGACGCCCTCGTGGTCCAGGCCGTCGCCACCGTCTTCCGGGCCGAGGCGCCGGGCGCCCGGCCGCCATGGAGGACCTCATCGTCGCGGTGGAGCAGATGGTGGAGGGCCAGGCGGAGGACCTCGCCCTGGAGCGGCGCGCGCTGCGCGAGGTGTCGACGAGCCGGTACGCGCGCATGGCGCGCGGCAAGACCGGGGCGCTCTTCGGCTGCGCGGCCGCCCTCGGCGCCGTCCTCGCGGACGCGCCGCCGCCGGTGGTGCGCGCGCTGCGCGCGGCGGGCTGCGACCTCGGCGTGGCGTTCCAGATCCTGGACGACGTGCTCGGCCTGTGGGGCGACGGCGCGCTCACCGGAAAGCCCGTCGGCGCGGACCTGGTGCGCGGCAAGAAGACGCTGCCGCTGGTGCTCGCCGCGACGGCGGACTCCCCCGAGGGCCGCCGGGTCGCGGAGCTGCTCGACCTCGTGCCGCTGCCGCAGGACCGCGTCCCCGAGGTCATGCGCCTCCTGGAGGCCGTGGGCGGCCGGGAGCGCGCGGAGGAGGCCGCCGCCCGGCATGTGGCGGCGGCCCTCGCCGCGCTCGACGCGGCGCGGCTGCCCGGCGAGGTGCGCCAGGAGTGGCGGTCCCTCGTCGCCTGCCTGTCCCGCCGCAGGCGCTGAGGCCGATTGCACCGCCGCGCGCCCCTGACCCGCCCACCCCGCAGGAGGAGATCGCCGTGCCGACCGCCCCGTACGCCCTGCGCGTGCGCGACGTCCACAAGGCCTATCGCTCGCGCCGCGTCCTGAGAGGGGTGTCGTTCAGCCTCGAACCGGGCACCCTCGCGGGCGTCGTGGGGGAGAACGGCTCGGGCAAGAGCACACTCCTTCGCATCCTGTGCGGGCAGGTCGCCGCCGACGCGGGGCGGGTGGAGCGCCGCGGCTCGCTGGGGTACTGCCCGCAGGAGGCGGTGCTCAACGAGGCGCTCACCGTCGACCAGCACCTGCGCTTGTTCCGCACGGCCTACCGCGTCGACGGGCCGGGGCGCGCGGAGGAACTCCTCGACGAGCTGCACTTCGCCGAGTACCGGCACACCCGCGTGGGCCTGCTCAGCGGCGGCACCCGGCAGAAGCTGAACCTGGCCCTCGCGCTCCTGCACGACCCGCGGGTGCTGCTCCTGGACGAGCCGTACCAGGGCTTCGACTGGGAGACGTACCTGCGCTTCTGGGACGTGGCGACCCGGCTGCGCGACCGGGGCCGCTGCGTCCTGGTCGTGTCGCACCTGGCCTGGGACGCCGGGCGCCTCGACGTCGTGCACCGGCTGCGCGACGGCGTGGCGACGCCGTGGAGCGCACAGGGCCGCCCGGCCGGTGTCCCGGGGGCGGCGCGATGAGCCGGACCGGGGAGGCCTTCCGCACGGGTGCCGCCTTCGCGCTGCTCGAACACGCCCGCAACCGGCTCGCCCTGGTGCTCGTCGTCGGGTACATCCCGCTCTGGCTGACGCTTGAGCACTGGTTCGTCACGCCCGACCGGCTGCGCTTCCTGCTGCGCGCCGCCGGACGGACCGTGACCGTCGACGGCAACCACCTGACGATGGTGTCGGGGGCCGTCAACACGGTGACGCTCATCGTGGGCTTCATGATGTTCATGACGACCTTCAAGGCGCTCGCCTTCGACCGCAGGCTCGCGCTCGCGGGCTACCCCCGCTCCTGTCTGCTGCTCGGCAAGGTCGTCGCGATGGCGGCCGCCTCCGCGCTCATCGCGGTGTACGCCACCGCCGTGGTGTGCTGGTACTGGGATCCGGTCCGGCCCGTCCTGCTCGCGCTCGGCCTGTTCGCGGCCGCCGTGAGCTACGGCGGCATCGGCATCCTGCTCGGCGCCTTCCTGCGCAACGAGCTGGCCGGTCTCTTCGTCATCATCATGGCCAGCCTGCTGGACACCATGCTCCAGAACCCGATGAGCAACGCGGGAGCCGACAAGGACGGGCTCCAGCTCCTGCCCGGATACGGACCCACCCAGGTCGCGGTCGCCGCGGCCTTCACGCCCGGCGTCACTCCGTACGGTCATCTGCTGCTCGGCCCCGCCTGGTTCCTCGCCATGTGGCTGCTCGGCACGGGCGCGTTCTTCGCCAGGACCCGCGACCACCTGCCCCCGCCCTGCGCCCCACTCCCGACCGGGAGAACCGCGTGAACCGCCACGACATCCGCCTCGTGGGCACCTGGCGCGCCCCGCTCGCGCCGGACGCCCTGTACGCGCTCCTCGCCGACGTGCCGTCCTACCCCACGTGGTGGCCCGCCTTCCGCTCCGTGCGGCGGACCGGCGAGCGGAAGTGCGAGGTCGTCATCAGATCGGCGCTCCCGTACGCGCTGCGGGCCACGCTGACGGCCGTGGCGGAGGACCCGGCCGCGCGCGTCCTCGAAGCCGCGCTCGACGGGGACATCGCGGGCAGCGTCCGCTGGACCGTGGCCCCCGACGGGAACGACGGCTGCGTCGCCACGCTCACCCAGCACGTCACCGTCCGCAAGGCCGCGCTCCGACGCTGGATGCCGATGGCCCGGCCGGTCTTCCGCGTCAACCACGCGCTGGCCCTGCGGGGCGGCCTCAGAGGGCTGACGGCCCTGGCCCGCCAAGGGCGTTAGGGCAGGCCGCCGGAGACCGGTGCGGGGCCCGGGTCCGCTTCGCCGTCGGCGTGGCGCAGGACCCAGTCGTCGAGGTCGCGCGCGGCCTCGCCGGGAGCCCGCCGCACGTGGGCGCGCCACCAGCGCTCCGGGGCCTCGGGGGTGCCCGCGCGGAACCGGGCCTCGGCCGGTGCGTACCGCTCGCTCGCGGTGTGTGCCGGTACGCCGAGCACGTCGCCGACGAGCTGCCAGGCGGCGCCGCCGAGGCGTTCGTACACGACGGCCGCTTCGAGCAGCCGCCGTGCGGCCGCGAGCACGTGCGCGGCGTCGGCAAGGGCGGCGCCCGGCACCCGGGGCGTGCCATCGGGGCGCAGCTCGCGCGGGCCGACCGGCACGGCGGCGCGGGCGAGTTCGGAGAGTTCGTACGCCTCGTACGCGAGGAGCAGCCGGGCCCCGGCGCCTCCGGTCGTGTCGGCCACCTCGGTCAGCCCCAGCTGCGGACGAAGTACAGGACGGTCATGGTGACGGCGGTGGTGAGGATGACGCCCCGCAGCACGCGCGCGGACAGGCGGCGGGCGACGTGGGCTCCCGTGAAGCCGCCGGTCACCGCGCCGGTGAGCATGGCGGCGAGGAGCCAGGGGGTCTCCAGGGCGTCGGAGCGGACGAGGAAGAGGACGGCCGCGGTGAGGTAGATGGCCGCGATCTGGACGGTCCGCATGGGGTTGCTGACCGCGGTGTCGAGGCCGAGGCCGACGCTCCACAGGGCCATCATCATGATGCCTACGGCTCCGCCGAAGTATCCGCCGTACAGAGCGAGCAGGAACTGCCCGCCGAGCACGGCCGTGGAGCCGAGGCCGAACGGGCGCCCCGTGGCGTCGCTCAGCGCCCGCGCCAGACGGCGGCCGCAGGCCAGGACCACGGTGGCGAAGGCGAGCAGCCACGGCAGGGCCGCGTCGAAGGAGGCCGCGGGCAGGGCCAGGAGCAGTCCCGCGCCGAGGCCGCCGCCGACGGCGCTGACCGAGGTCAGCGCCGTCGTGGAGGTCTCGCCCACCGGTGCGACGTCGCGGCGGTACACCCAGGCGCTGGCCATGGTGCCGGGCAGCAGGGCGACGGTCGACGAGGCGTTCGCCGTCACGGGCGGCACGCCGACCGCGACGAGCGCGGGCAGCGCCACGAACGTGCCTCCGCCGCCGAGGGCGTTCAGCGTGCCGGCGGCGACTCCGGCGATGAGGGCCAACAGGATCTCGGACACCCGCCGAGCATCACGCGGCCAGGGGCGGGCCCACAATGCGTATTCGACACACTGTGCCTCAGCCTGTGCCATAGGCTCGCGGAGGTGCGCTACGACTTGGACGACCTCCGGCTCTTTCTGCACGTCGTGGCGGAGGGGTCGATCACGGCGGGTGCGCGGCGGATGCATCTGAGCCTGCCGTCGGCCAGCGCCCGGGTGCGCTCCCTGGAGCGGCACGCCGGGGTGGCCCTGCTGATCCGGGGGCGGCGCGGGGTGCGGCCGACGCCGGCGGGCACCGCCCTCGCCCGGCACGCCCGCGACGTGCTCACGCACACGGCGCGCCTGGAGAGCGCCGTCGCCAGCTACACCCGCTCCCCCGCCGCGCCCCTGACCCTGTTGAGCGGCGGGTCCGCGATGCACGGCCTGGTGCCGCGGGCACTGGTGTCGTTCCTGCGCGCGCACCCGGACACCGACGTCACGGTGTCCGAGAGCCGGACCCCGCGGACCCTGCGGATGCTCGCCGACGGCGAGGCCGACCTCGGGGTCGTCGTCGACGACGAGGCCCACGACAGCGGGCTCGTCCTGGAGCCCCTCGGCGACGACTCCCTCGTGGTGATCGGCCAGGCGGGCGGGATCCTCGCCGGGCGCACCGCCCTGACGTACAGCGAGGTCGCCGAGCATCCGCTCGTGGGGCTCGACGCCGAGTCCTCGCTGCGCCGCTGGATCGAGCGGCACCTCGGCCCGCACGCGCCGGTGGTGCGCTACCGCACGAGCGTCGCCGGTCTGAGCACCCTCGTCTCGCTCGTGGCCGCCGGGGTCGGGCTCGCCGTCGTCCCGCGCCGCGCCCTTGACCCGCACCGGCCGCTCGACGTGTGCGCGCTCCAGGACGGCTGGTCGCGGCGGCGGCTCCTGCTGGCGTGGGGCGTCGGGGACCGGGCCGCGGCACCCGCGGCGGTGGCTCTCGCCGAGCACCTGCGGCGCGCGGCGTCGACCGAGGCTCCGCCGCCCGGCGCGCCGGGGGCGGGGCCCGGCGACGGCTGAGCGGCGGCCGGGCGTCGAAGAGCGGGGCCGGTCGGCGGGGTTGGCCCTCACGGGGCCACGGGCACGGCGGCCGGGCGGCGGACCCGGCACGCGGCGGTTGGCGCCCACAGCGAGAGCGGGTCGGTGCCCCTGGCACGCGGCCGGTGGCCCAATCTGCCCGGAAACGGCCCCTCCAGGCAATACCCGCGCCTAAGTCTATGACCTTTCCCATACCACTCGTTAGCGGCAGGGCAGGACAGGCGCAGCCATATTGACAGACCCTCAACGACTGATCGATCATCCCGTTGACGGCTCCCCACGTGTCCGGAGGTATCCAGGCCACACAGCAGGTCAGACGGCATATCGGGCCGCACCGCAACGAATTCGCTTACGATCGGCGTCCCTTGGGCCCAAAGACCCGACGCGTTATGGATCCGATTGCGAATTCGGAACTGTCGGGATACTCGGACGACCTCGCTGAGTGATATCTCCGCGCCTTTCCGTCACCACTCCCCTCACCACCGTGAACAAGCCACCCGCAGAGTGGAAGAGTTAGCTTTGTCCGCGAACAGCGACGTCCCCCTTTCCGTGACCCTCCCGACCGCGGACCGCGCCGCCCCCTTGGCGGCGTCCTCCGCACAGCAGCGGCTGTGGTTCCTGTCGCACATGCCGGGCGCGAGCGAAGCCCACCACATGCCCACGGCGGTGGAGCTGCGGGGCGCCCTGGACCGGGCGGCGCTGAGCCGGTCCCTGGACGCGCTCGTCGCCCGCCACGAGGTGCTGCGCACGCGCCTCGTGGCCGACGGGGGCACGGTGGTCCAGGAGATCGGCCCGCCCGGCGGGAGCCTGCCCCTCACGGCCGAGGACCTGACCGGCAGGGCCGACGCCGAGGCCGGACTCACGCGCCTGCTCCGGGAGGAGGCCGCGGCCCCGTTCGACCTGGCGCACGGCCCCCTGATCCGCGGCCGCCTGGTGACGCTCGGCGCCGACCGGCACGTCCTGATGCTCACGGCGCACCGCATCGTGGCCGACTCCTGGTCCCTCGGCGTCCTGACCCGGGAGGTCGGCGCCCTGTACGCGGCCTTCCGCGAGGGCGCGCCCGACCCGCTGCCGCCGCTGCCGGTGCCGTACGCCGACCACGCCGCCCAGCAGCGGCAGTGGCTGGCCGACACGGCGCCCGACGGGGCCGCGGCCCGGCAGCGCGCCTACTGGCGCCAGGCCCTCGCGGACGCCCCGGCGCTCCTGGAGCTGCCGACCGACCGGCCGCGCCCGGCCGAGCAGGACTTCCGCGGCGGGCGGGTGCGGCTCGACGTCGACGCCGAGCTGACGGCCGCGCTCAAGGACGTCGGCGGCGACGCGACGCTGTCCATGACGGTCCTGGCCGCCTGGGCCCTGGTGCTCGCGCGCGCCGCGGGCCAGTCCGACGTGGTGATCGGCACGCCCACCACCCACCGGAGCCGCCCCGAACTCGAAGGGCTCGTCGGCTCCTTCGCCCACACCCTGGCGCTGCGGATCGGAGTGTCCGACGACCTGACGGTGGGCGGGCTCATCGAGCGCGTCCGCGCGGCAACGTTGTCAGCACAGCGCCACCAGGACCTGCCGTTCGAGCAGGTCGTCGAGGCCGTCAAGCCCGCCCGCAGCCTCGCGCACACCCCGCTGTTCCAGGTCCTCTTCGACTGGCGGGACGGCGCGGAGGACGGCGTGTGGGCGCTGCCGGGCCTCGACGCGACGCCGCTCGCGACGCCGCTCACGGTCGCCAGGTTCGACCTGACCCTGACCCTGGCGGAGGAGGACGGCGGGCTCACGGGCACGCTCGACT
This sequence comes from Streptomyces sp. NPDC053474, assembly GCF_044544845.1. Classification (NCBI taxonomy): domain Bacteria; kingdom Bacillati; phylum Actinomycetota; class Actinomycetes; order Kitasatosporales; family Streptomycetaceae; genus Streptomyces; species Streptomyces sp. NPDC053474. Next base: position 153,715 of record NZ_JBITXV010000006.1, on the reverse strand, counting down.
ACGCCACCGCCCTGTTCGACGCCGGGACGGCCGAGCGGTACGTCCGTCAGCTGCGGCACGTCCTGAAGCAGCTGGCCGCCGGGCCCGGCACGCCGGTCGCGGAGCTGACCGTGCTCGACGAGGACGCCCGCCGCCAGGTGCTCGTGGACTTCAACGACACCGCCGCCCCGGGCTCGCCCGCCGGTCTGGTGGAGCGCTTCGAGGCCCAGGTGCGGGAGCGGCCCGGCCAGACGGCCGTGGTCCACGCGGGCGACGCGCTCGACTACGCCACCCTGGAGCGGCGCGCCAACCGGCTCGCCCACGCCCTGATGGCGCGCGGCGTCGGCACCGACCGCGTCGTCGGCCTGCACACGCATCTGTCGGTGGACCTGCTCGTGGGCATCCTGGGCGTCCTGAAGGCGGGCGGCGCGTATCTGCCGCTCGACCCGGCGCTGCCCGCCGAGCGGCTCGCGGGCATGGTGGCGGACGCCGACGCCCTGCTCGTCCTGAGCAACGACGCCGCGCCGCCGGACGAGGCCTGGCTGCCGCTCACCGCCGTCGAGGCCGAGGGGCTCCGTGACGACGCGCCCGGCCGCGGCTTCCGCCCCGACGACCTGGCGTACGTCATCTACACCTCCGGCTCCACCGGCCGCCCCAAGGGCGTGGCCGCGACGCACCGGGGCATCCTGAACCTCCTGGACTACTGGCTGACGCGGTTCGACGCGACGCCGGGCCAGGCCTCGGCGATGTGGCCGGGCTTCGCCTTCGACGCCTCGGTGCAGGAGCTGCTGCTCCCGCTCACCTCGGGCGGCGTCCTCCACCTTGTGCCGAAGGAGGTGCGCGACGACCCCGAGGCGCTCCTCGCCTGGATGCGCGAGCACCGCGTCGTGGAGGCGCTGCTTCCGCCCGCCTACGTCAAGTGGATCTGCGAGGCGCCCGAGGAGCGTCTCGCGGGCCTGTCCCTGCGCTACCTCATCACCGGTCTCGAACCCCTGCCCGAGGACAGCCTGCACCGCATGACCCGGGTCCTGCCGGGCCTGCGCATCCTCTACGGCTACGGCCCGACCGAGACCGCCCTGTACTGCACGGCGTACCTCACCCCCCAGGACCTGGAACGCCAGGCCCCGATCGGCCCGCCGGTGGCCAACACCCGTACGTACGTGCTCGACGAGCGGCTCAGGCCGGTGCCGGTCGGCGTGGTCGGCGAGCTGTACATCGCGGGGGCGGGCCTGGCGCGCGGCTATCTGGGCCGCCCCGGCCTGACCTCCGAGCGGTTCGTGGCCGACCCGTTCGTGCCCGGCGCGCGCATGTACCGCAGCGGCGACCTGGTCCGCTGGCTGCCCGACGGCAACCTCCTGTACGCGGGCCGCCGCGACCACCAGATCAAGCTGCGCGGCTTCCGCATCGAGCTGGGCGAGATCGAGGCGACGCTGCTCGACCAGCCCGGCGTGTCCGAGGCGGCGGTCATCGCCGACCGGGACGGCGCGGGCGAGCCGCAGCTGGTGGCCGCCGTCGGCGTGGGCGACGCGCCCCCGCGCCCGGCCGCCGAGTGGCGCGCGGCCCTGGCGCGACGGCTTCCGGCCCATATGGTCCCGGGCGTCTTCGTCGAGGTGCCGCGCCTTCCGCAGACCCAGAACGGCAAGCTCGACCGCGCCGCGCTCCTGGAGCGGGCCCGCGCCGACCGGCCCGCCCAGGTCAATCTGGCGAGCCCGCGCGACCACATAGAACTGACGCTTTATCAGATATGGCGGCGGCTGCTGCTCCAGCCGGACATCGGCATCCGCGACAGCTTCTTCGACATCGGCGGCACCTCCGTCTCCGCCATCAAGCTCGTGCACGCCGTCCGCGAGGCCTTCGGCGAGACCCTGTCGGTCCGGGACGTCATGCTGCACCCGACCATCGAGGAGCTGGGCGGACGGCTGCGCCGGGGCGCCTCGGGGGCGCCGCCGAGCAACCTCCTGCGGTTCCGCGCGGGCGACGGCGCCGCGCACGTCGTCTGCGTCCACCCGGCGGGCGGCACCGCCTTCTGCTACCTCTCGCTGGCCAAGGCGCTGCCGGAGCACATCGGCGTCCACGGCATCCAGTCCCCTGGCGTGAACCCCGGGGAGTCCTTCCTGCCCACGGTCGAGGCCATGGCCGAGGCCTATCTGAAGCTCATCGAGCCGCTGTCCGGCGGGCCGCTGATCCTCACCGGCCTGTCCTACGGCGGTCTCGTGGCCCACGAGATGGGCCGCCTCCTCGCCGACGCGGGCCGCAAGGACGTCAGCGTGGTGCTGCTCGACGCCCAGGGCGCTGGCGACGCGGAGCAGCGCGACACCATCGCCACCGTCGACATGGCCGAGTTCCGCGACAAGCTGGTGAAGTTCAACGGCATGTACCCGGGCATCGACGACCGGCAGATCGAGCAGTACTTCCACATCTACAACCACAACCGCACCACCGCGGTCGCCTACGACCCGCTGCCGACCGCGGCCCGCACCGTCTTCCTCCAGGCGGTCGAGGGCGCGACGGAGGACTTCCTCGCGGACGTGCGCGCCTTCTGGCGGGAGCGCGCCGACGGCGACTTCGAGGTGGAGTCGATCGCCTGCGACCACTGGGGCATGCTGGAGTCCACCGAGATCCTCCGGATCGCCGCGCGGATCGAGGCAGAACTGGCCCGCATCGCCGGGACCGGTCAGCCGCGGCTCGCCGAGTCCGCTCCGGCGCGGGAGGCGGAATGACCATCGCCGCACCGGTGCCGTCCCCGGCCCCCACGCTCGCCCGGTCGGTGCTCGACCGGGCCCGCCGCCACCCCGACGCCGTCGCGGTCGTCGAAGGGCAGCGGTCCCACACCTACGGCGAGCTCGACACGGCCAGTGCCGCCGTCGCCGCCGCGCTGCGCCACCACGGCGTGCGCCCGGGCCAGGCGGTCGCGGTCTGTCTGCCGCGCTCCTGGGAACTGGTCTGCGCCATGCTCGGCGCGCTGCGCGCGGGCGCGGTGGTCGTACCGCTCGACGCCCAGAGCCCGCCCGAACGGCGCCGCCACATCCTGACCGACTCGGGATGCGTGGCGGTGGTCCACGGCGGCGCGGCACCCGACGCGCTGCCCGACGACGTGCGCCCGCTGCCGGTGGCCGCGCTGCTCGACGGCGGCCCGGACGCGCCGGACGCCCTCGCGCCCGCCGCGCCGGTGTCGTTCGTCTTCTACACCTCCGGCACCACCGGGCAGCCCAAGGGCGTCGAGGTCCGGGACGCGGGCGTACTGCGCCTGGCCAGGCCGGGCTACGTCGAGACCCACGAGGGCGCCGGCTTCGCCTGCATGTCCAACCCCGCCTTCGACGCGATCAGCTTCGAGGTGTGGGTGCCGCTGCTCACCGGCGGCCGCTGCGTGATCCTCGGCGACGCCACGGTCCAGGACCCCGAGGCCCTCGCGGCCGCCCTGGAGCGGCTGCGCGTCGACATCGTGTTCATCACGGTGGCGCTGTTCAACGCCGTCGTGGACAAGGTGCCGCACTGCTTCTCCTCCGTCGGCCAGCTCCTCACCGGCGGCGAGCAGCTCAACGCCCGTCTGATCCGCCGCTGGTACCGCGACAACGCCGACAGCGGCACCCGTCTGCACAACGTGTACGGCCCGACCGAGGCCACCACGTTCGCGCTGTGCCACCCCATCCCGCGCGACTTCGACGGCGACGTGGTGCCGATCGGGCGCGCCCTGCCGGGCACCGGGACGCTGCTCGTGGCGGCCGACGGCAGCCGCGCGGCCGCACCCGGCGAGGTGGCCGAGCTGTATCTGTCGGGCGAGGCGCTCGCCGCGGGCTACCGCAACCTCCCCGAGGAGACCGGCCGCCGCTTCGTCACGCTGCCCTGGCACAGGGACGGCTCCACGCGCCACTACCGCACCGGCGACCTGGTGCGCCTGGACGCCGAAGGCCACATCGCGTACGTGGAGCGCGCCGACCGCCAGGTCAAGGTCCGCGGCTTCCGCGTCGAACCGGGCGAGCTGGAGCGGCAGATCGTGGCGCATCCGGCGGTGCGCCAGGCGTACGTGTGCACCCGCCGCGACACGAGCGGCGTCAACGAACTCCTGGCCTATCTGGTCCTCGGCGCCGACCTCTCGTACGACGACTTCGACGCGCACCTGGCGGCGAGCCTGCCCGCGTACATGCGGCCGCACCGCGCCTACCTGGTGGACGCGCTGCCGCTCAACGCGAACGGCAAGGTCGACAAGGCGGCCCTGCTGCGGCGCCCCGACGCGCCCTGGCGGCGTGCCGATGAGCCCGGTGCGGCCGAGGCCGTCACCGCCCTGGAGCGCGAGGTGCTCGACCTGGCGGGCGAGGTCCTCGGCCTCGCGGGACTGCGCCTCGCCGACCGCTGGATCGCCTGCGGCGGCGACTCCCTGAAGGCGCTGCGGCTGCGCTTCGAGGCGCGCCGCCGCTGGGGCTGCGAGCTGCCCCAGGCCCTGGTCCTGCACGCGGACTTCGCCGACCTTGCCGCCGCCGTCGAGGCGGGCGGCGCGGACGGCACCGGCGGCTCGCCCTACCCGGCGGCACCCGCCCCGGCCGGTGCGCGCTCCGCCCCCGCGACCTCCGAGCAGCAGCGGCTGTGGCTGCTCCACCAGCGCGACCCCGCGTCCCGGGCGTACCACGTCCCGATGGTCTTCCGCGTGGACGGCGACGTCGACACCGAGGCGCTGCGGCGCGCGCTGCGGCGCCTCGTCGAGCGCCATCCGGCGCTGCGCACCGCCTTCGAGGCCACGCCCGAGGGGGTGCGGCAGGTGGTGGCCGAGCCCTACGACCCGTGGGCCGAGCCCGACCCGCAGGCGCTGCGCGACGAGGACGGCCGCCGCGCCTTCACCGAGCGGTTCCTCGCCGCCCCCTTCGACCTGGCGCGGCCCGAGCTGATGCGGGCCTGCTGGCTGCCCCGGCCCGGCGGCGGCGACCTGCTGCTGCTCCTGCACCACATCGCGGTCGACGGCTGGTCCCTCAACGTGCTCTTCCGGGAGCTCTCGGCCGACTACGCGCGCGACGGCGCGGACCCGGCCCCGCAGGCGCGGCCCGCGCCGACGCCGCTCGACTACGCCACCTGGCAGAGCGAGTGGTTCTCCCGCGACGCCTACCGGACGCTGCGCGCCGAACTGCGCGCGCACTACGCCGAGTCGGCCGACGCCGCGCCGGACAGCGCGCCGCTGGAGCCGGTCCGCGCGGACGAGCGCGCGGGGCTGCTGCACACCACGCTCGACGCGGACCGCCGCGCCGCGCTCGACCGGCTCTGCGCCGATCTCGGCCTCACCCGCTTCCAGCTCCTGCTCGGGGTGTACGCCTGGAGCCTGTACGGGGTCACGGGCCGCGCCCGGCCCCGGATCGCGGGACCCGTGGCCAACCGGCCGGTGCAGGACTTCGAGGCCAGCGTCGGCATGTTCGCCAACACCGTGCTCCTGCCCCTGGACCTGTCGCCCGGCGAGCGGCTCCGCACCCAGCTGCTCCAGCACGGCGCCGCGGCGCGCGCGGTCCTCGACCGGCAGGACGTGGCCCTGGCCGACGCCCTGGCGGACCGGGGCGCGGGCGCGGGCGACGCGCCGTTCGACTTCCTCTTCGTCCTGGAGAACACCGACTTCGACGCGTTCGCGCTGCCCGGCTGCGCGACCCGCCCCGAGTGGCCGGTCCCGGACCGGGCGAAGTGCCCGCTGACCCTGTCGGTCATCGAGCGCGGCACCGGCTTCGACTGCCTGTGGGAGTACGATGCGGGCCACTTCGACGCCGCCCAAGTGGCGGCCCTCGACGAGCTGTTCCGGCGCGCCCTTGACCGGCTCGCCGACGGCGCCGACACCACCCTGGCCGAGCTGGTCGCGCCCTACCGCCGGGCCCTGCCGGAGCCGGGCCGCTCCGACGCCCTCGCCCTGCCCTTCACCACCATCGCCGAGGGCTTCGCCCAGCAGGCGCGGCGCACGCCCGACGCCCCGGCGCTCGCCACCGGGGACCGCACGGTGACGTACGCCGAACTCGACGCGCACGCCGCCGCGCTCGCGGCCGAGCTGAGCGAGCGGCACGCGCTGCCGGTGGGGGGCCGGTGCCAGGTCGCGCTGTACTTCCAGCCGTCGGTCGAGCACGTGGTGGCGCTCCTGGCGCTCGCCCGGCTCAACCTGACCGCGGTGCCGCTCGACCCGACGTACCCGCCCGGACTGCTGCGGCAGATCCTGGAGCAGGTGGAGCCGCTGTGCGTGCTCGTCACGCCCGGCGACGAGGCGGCGCTCGCCGCGCTCGCCCCGGAGGGGCTGCCGCGCCACGAGGTCGTCCTGGGCCCGGCGGCCGCGGACGCGGCGGTGCAGTTCCCGCCGCACGACGGCGCGCGGCCGCTCTACACCCTGTTCACCTCCGGCTCCACCGGCACCCCCAAGGGCGTCCAGGTGTCCGACCGGACGCTGGCCAACCTGCTCCACTGGCAGCGCACGACCGGCGGCCTCACGGCGCCCGCCGCCACGCAGCAGTTCTCCATGCTGTCGTTCGACGTCTCCTTCCAGGAGATCTACAGCACGCTGTGCGGCGGCGGCACCCTGCACCTCGTGCGGCCCGCCTGGCGCCAGGACGCGCCCGCGCTGCTCGACCAGCTCGAAGCCGCGGGCATCGAGCGACTCTTCCTGCCGTACGTGGCGCTCCAGGTGCTCGCCGAGCACGCGGTGCGGCTCGGCCGCTTCCCCGCGCGCCTGCGCGAGGTGATCACGGCGGGCGAGCAGCTGCTGTGCACCGACGCGATCCGCGCCTGGTTCGCCGGACTGCCGGGGGCGCGCCTGTTCAACCACTACGGGCCGACCGAGACGCACGTGGTGAGCTCCCTGTGCCTGGAGGGCGACCCGGCGAACTGGCCGGAGCGCCCGGCGATCGGCGCGCCCGTGGCGGGCTTCTGGCTGCGCGTGGTCGACGAGGCCGACGAGCCGGTGCCGCCGGGCTGCCCCGGCCGACTGCTCATCGGCGGGCCGACGGTGGCCCCCTGCTACCTCGACTCCCCGGCCCTGAACGCGGAGCGCTTCGTCGAGCTGCCCGGGCTCGGCACCTTCTACCGCAGCGGCGACGTGGCCCGCTTCGACCACGACGGCCTGCTGCACTATCTGGGCCGCGACGACCAGCAGATCAAGCTGAGCGGCCACCGGCTCGAACTGGGCCAGGTCGAGGCGGCGCTCCTGCGCCACCCCGACGTCGCGGGCGCGGTGGTGGCCCGGGACGACGACGCCCGGCTCGTGGCGTGCCTGGAGTGCCCCGGGAACGTCCCGTCGCCTCAGGACCTGACGCGCCATCTGGCGCCGCTGCTTCCCGCGCACGTGCGCATCGACCGCTTCCGGCGGCTCGCGCGCCTTCCGCTCACGCCGAGCGGCAAGCTGGACCGCCGCGGGGTGCTCACCGCGCCCGGTGAGGAGCTGCGGGCGCGGGGCGGGGCCGCGCCGGTCCTCTCGGCGCGCGAGGCCCGGCTCACCGAGCTGTTCGAGGCGGTGCTCGGCCGTCCCGTCGGGCCCGAGCAGCGGTTCTTCGACGCCGGGGCCACCAGCCTGGACCTGATGCGCTTCCATCTGCGCTGCGGCGCCGAGCCCGGTCTCGACTTCACCATTCCCGACCTGTTCGAGCACGTGACGATCCGCGGCCTGGCCCGCTTCCTCGACCAGGGGGCGGCCGAGGCGGACGCGAGCACCGCGCCCGCGCGCGGGGAGTCCGGGCCCGAGGGCCTGGCCGACGAGCCGATCGCCGTGATCGGCATGGCCGTGCGGCTGCCCGGCGCCGACGACCTGGCGGCGTTCTGGGACCTGGTGCGGTCCGGGGGCCGCGGCATGGAGCACTTCGAGGCCGCCGAAGGCCTGGTCGGCGCCCGCAGCCAGATGTCCGGTCTCCTCGGCTTCGACCCGGAGCACTTCGGCCTCAGCCGCCAGGAGGCGCGGCTGATGGACCCGCAGCAGCGCCACCTCCTGATGAGCTCCGTCCAGGCCCTGGCGCACGCCGGGATCGCGGACCCCGCGGGGCGGCGCGTCGGCATCGTCGCCGGGTGCGGCGAGAACACGTACCACCAGAGCCTGATGCGCGAGGCCGACCCCGAGCGGCTGCCCGACAGCTTCCAGATGGCCCTCCACCACGAGAAGGACTTCCTCACCACCAAGGTCGCCTACCACCTCGACCTGACGGGTCCCGCCTTCACCGTCCAGGCGGCGTGCGCCAGTTCGCTGGTGGCCGTGCACGTGGCTGCCGGGCTGCTGCGCCAGGGCGACGCCGACGTGATGCTGGCGGGCGGCGTGCTCGTCGACACGCTCCTCACCGACGGCTACCGCTACCGCCCGCAGCACATCTTCTCCAAGGACGGCCACTGCCGGCCGTTCAGCGACGACGCCAGCGGCACCATCGGCGCCAGCGGCGTCGGCGTGGTCGTGCTCAAGCCGCTGCGGCTCGCGCGGCGCGACGGCGACACCGTGTACGCGGTGGTCACGGGTTCGGCGCTCAACAACGACGGCTCGGGCAAGCTGAGTTACAGCGCGCCCTCGCTGCCGGGCCAGCGCGAGGTGATCCGCTCGGCGCTGCGCCGCAGCGGCCGCACCAGCGCCGACCTCGGCTATGTCGAGGCGCACGGCACCGGCACCCAGCTCGGCGACCCGGTCGAGGTCGGCGCGCTGCGCCAGGCCTTCGCCCTGGACGGCTCCGACCGGTGCGCCCTGACGTCGGTGAAGAGCCAGATCGGCCATCTGGGCGCCGCCGCGGGCGTGGTCGGCCTGGTGCGGGCCGCGCTCGCGGTGCACCACGGGGTGATCCCGCCCAACGTGGACTTCCACCAGCTCAACCCGAAGCTCGGCCCCGACATCGCGCCCTTCTACGTGCCGACGCGGGAGCTGCCCTGGCCCGCGGGCCGCCCCCGGGTCGCGGCGGTGAGCAGCTTCGGCATCGGCGGCACGAACGCGCACCTGGTCCTTGAGGCCGCCGAGGCGCACGAGGCCGCCGCCGAACCCCCCGCCGTCCCCTGCCTGGTGCTCTCCAGCAGCAGCGCGGAGGGCCTGCGCGCCGACGCCGCCCGCGTCGCCTCCTACCTGGAGGCGCGGCCCGAGGCGTACGCGCAGGTACTGCGCCACCTTCAGGCGGGCCGCACGCCGCGCCGCTGGCGGGCCGCGGCCGTGTGCGCCGACGCCGCCGCGGCGGTCGCGTGGCTGCGCACGGTGTCCGGTGTCGAGGTGAGCGCGGACGACGAGCCGTGCCCCGCCGGGGGCCGCACGGCCGCCGAGCTCGCCGAGGCCTGGCTGTCCGGCCGGACCGTGCGCTGGCCCGAGGGCCCCGCCCCCGCGCCGTGGGACTTCCCCCCGCCGGTCTTCCGCCTCACCCCGTACGCCTTCGAGCGCGCCGCCGCATCCCGTGAGTCCGGCGCGGAGCCGCAGCGGCTGCCCGAGGCCGACTGGCTGCACCAGCCGCACTGGGTGCGCCTCGCCCGCGCCGCCCGCACCGACGGCCCCGCCACCTCCGGCCTCCTCGTGGTCATGACGACCGGGCCGCTGCCCGCCGAGGCGCTGCGCGTCTTCGAGGCGGCGTACGAGCGGGTCGTGCGGGTCGACGCGGCCGCCGCCTTCGCCCGCGTCGCCGACGACGTGTACGAGGTGGACCCGGCCGACGCGGACTCGCTGCGGGAGCTGTTCGCCGCCCTGGGCGACGCGACCCGGGCCGGGGTCGACTGGCTGCACGCGCTGCCGCTCGCCGTCGAGGGACCGGTCGGCGGGGCGAGCCTGGAGCGCGCCCGGTGGGCCTGTCTGGACACTCCGGCCGCGCTCGTGCAGGCGGCCGGTCACCTCCGGCTGCGGGCCTGGTGGCTGTCGTACGGCGCCCAGCCCGTCCTGGGCGCCGTGGACCGGCCCGAGCTGGGGCTCCTCGCGGGCGCCGGTGAGGTCGTGCCGCAGGAGTCCGGCGTCGACGGCCGCTGGCTCGACCTGCCCGGCGCCGCGCCCGCCGACTGGGCGCGCGCCGTCGCGGGCCTGCTGACCGGCGCGGACGCCACGGCCGACCTGCCGCGGCGGCTCGCCCTGCGGCAGGGCTACTGGTGGCGCCAGGCGCTGCTCCCGGTGCCCGCGCCCGCGCTCGCGGCGCCCTCCGCCCTGTCCGTGGCGCCGGGCGGCACCTATGTGGTCCTCGGCGGCACGGGCGGCATCGGCTGCGCCCTCGCGGCCATGCTGCTCACCCACGCCGACTGCCGTGTGGTCCTGCTGTCCCGGAGCGGACGCCTTCCGGCCGACCTGACGCAGTGGGCGGACCGGGTGGACCTGGTCGCGGCGGACCTGGCCGAGGACGCGGCCGACGACGTCCTGGCCCGGATCGAGCGGCACACCGGCCGGGTCGACGGCGTGGTGCACGCCGCCGGTGCGGCGGGCGGCGGCCTGATCGCCCGCCGTGACGGCGCCGCGACGCGGTGGGTGACGGCGGCCAAGCTGGGCGGCGCGCTGCTCGTGGAGCGCCTGATCGAGCGGCACCGGCCGGACTTCGCCGTGTACTGCTCGTCCATGGCGGCCCAGTTCGGCGGCATCGGCCAGTTCGACTACGCCGCGTCCGCGGGCCTCCTCGACGGCTTCGCCCGGCACCGGTCCGGCGCGGACGAGGCCACGCTGCGCATCGGCATCGACTGGGACATCTGGAGCGAGGTCGGCATGGCGCGCGACGCGCTGCGCTCGGACGCCCGCCACCAGGCCCACCTCGCGTGCGGCCTCGCGGTCAAGGAGGGGCAGCGGCTCTTCGAGCGGGCGCTGCGCCTCCAGCTGCCGCAGCTCCTGGTCTCCACGACGGACATCGAGCGGGCGCGGGACTTCTACGCGCCGCCGGACGACGCGCCCTTGGCCGTACGCCAGGACGCGCCGCCCCTCGCGGAGCGGGACGCGCCGGTGAGCGCCACAGGAGACGTCGGTGAACTCGCCGGGTGGCTCCGGGACGCCCTCGGCCTCGACGAGCTCGACCCGGACGCCTCGCTGTACGACCACGGCGCCGACTCGCTCACGCTCATCGACCTGATCGCCGAGGTGGACGAACGGTTCGGCGTCGACATCGAGCTGTCCCGGCTCAGCCACCGGGTGAGCCTCAACGAAGTGCTCACGCACCTCGGCGAGGCCGCGCCCGCCACCACGGAGCCGGTCGCCCTGGAGGTCTGGCAGGAGGGCACGGGCCGCGAGGTGGTGTGCCTGGTGCACCCGGTCGGCGGCGACATCCAGGCGTACCGCGCGCTGGTGTCGGCCCTCGACCCCCGCCTGACGGTCTGTCTGATCGCCGACCCCGCGCTCCGCGGCGACGAGCCGCCCTCCTGGTCCCTCGCCGAGCGGGCCCGCCAGTACCACGCCGCGCTCCAGGCGCGCTTCCCGCACGGCACGTGGCGGTGGCGGCTCGCGGGCTGGTCCTTCGGCGCCTGGGTGGCCCAGGCCATGGCCGCCGAGGCGGAGGCGGCCGGGCGCCCGGCCGCCGGGCTCTATCTGCTCGACCCGCCGCCGCCGGACGCCGGGCCGCACTTCAAGGCGTACGACGACACGCGTCTGGAGGCGGTCTTCGCCCACGAGCTGAACCAGGGCGGCGACGCCGGGCGGGCGAGCGCCGGGGCGACGGCCTACGCGGAGCGCCTGGCGCGCTGCTGCCGGGCCAACATCGTGGGCATGGCGGAGCACGAGCCGCCCGTGCTCGCGGCGACGCCCGCCTGGCTGTGGCTGGCGACGCGGCCGGTGGCGGGGCTGCCCGCGCTCGGCGCGCCGGAGCGTCAACAGCGGCTGTGGCAGGAGCGGTTGCCCGCCCTGCGGGAGTGCCACCCGCTCGACACCACGCACTACGACATCGTCCGGGCACCTCGGGTACGGGCGGTGGCCGACACCGTCAACGCCACGTCGACACCGGCCCCCGGGGCCTGCTGACGCCGCCCGACGCACCATCGAAGGACCTCATGAACCCCTATCAATCGCTGCCGCCGCGCTCCTTCTGGCGCACCGCCGTGGCCGAGCCGGACCCGCGGGACATCGCGGAGCTGTGGACGCCCAAGTTCGCCCTCGGGCAGGACGACGTGATCCTCACCGCCGGGTCGTGCTTCGCCCGGCACATCGGCCGCGCCCTGCTGGAGCGCGGCATGAACTGGCGCGACGCCGAACCGGCCCCGCCGGGCCTGACCGCGGCCGAGCGCGAGGCCCGCCAGTACGGCGCGTTCTCGTTCCGCACCGGCAACATCTACACCGCCGCCACGCTGCGGCAGTGGCTGTCGTGGGCGCTGGGCGAGAGCGCCCCGCCCGCGGGGGTGTGGCAGGACGAGGGCCGCTTCTTCGACCCGTTCCGCCCGTCCGTGGAGCCCACGGGCCACGCCTCGCCCGAGGAGGTGGCGCGGGCGCGCGAGCACACCCTGGCGGCGATCCGGGGCGCGGTCGCCGAGGCGAGCTGCCTCGTCTTCACGCTCGGCCTGACGGAGGCGTGGCTGGACCGCGTCGACGGCACGGTCCACCCGGTCTGCCCGGGCACCGTGCGCGGCACCTACGACGCCGAGCGGCACGCCTTCCACAACTTCACCTTCGCCGAGGTGTACCGGGACCTGGCCGGGGCCGTCGAGCTCGCCCGGGGCGTCAACCCGGGGCTGCGGGTGCTCCTGACCGTGTCCCCGGTCCCGCTGACGGCGACCGCGACGGGCACGCACGCGCTCACCGCCACCACGTACTCCAAGTCCGTCCTGCGCGCGGTGGCCGGGCAGCTCGCGCAGGAGCTCGACCACGTCGACTACTTCCCCTCGTACGAGATCGTGACCGGCGCGCCGTTCCGGGCCGGGTTCTTCGAGCCGAACCTGCGCACGGTCACGCCGGAGGGCGTCGACTTCGTCATGGGCCGGTTCTTCGACGGCCTCGCCGGGGCCCCGCGCCCCGCCGAGCGGCCGCGGCCCGCCGACCGCCCCACCACCCCGAACGCCGGAGAGGACTTCTGGTGCGATGACGCCGTACTCGACTACTACAACTCCCACTGACCCGGCCACGGCCCGCTTCCTGCTGCTCGGCGACTCGCACGCGGGGGTGATCGGCCGTGCGGCCAAGGCCGCGGGCATCGCCTTCAGCGGCGGTCCCGTGGGCGCGGGGCGCGAGTTCAACGCGGAGTTCTTCGACCGGCGCGGGAACGACGTCGCCTTCCGCAAGCCCGAGACCGACACGCTCTACCGGGGCTTCCTCAAGGAGATCGGCGTCGGCGGGCTCGACGAGCTCACCGTGCCGCTGGTGTGCACGTTCGGCTTCAGCGCGCACTTCGTCGCGACGACGGCGAACTGGGACGTGTACCGCGTCGGCGGCGCGTTCGTCCCCGGCTTCCTGGAGAGCCGTCTCTTCGACGACCTCGTCCGGGCCACGGTGCGCGACGCCCTCGCCTTCTATGGCCACGCGCGTGACCTGGGGCTCCGCGTCGTCTCCGTGATGCCGCCGCAGCGGGTGCCCGGCATGTCCGACCCGGTGGTCTTCATGGCGGCCCAGGACGTGGTGCGCCGCGCGCTCCTCGAACTCGGCGTCGAGGTCGTGGACCTGCGCGCCCGCGTCACCGACGGGGCGGGCGTCCAGCGCCCGGAGTTCAGCGAGGCCACCGACGCGATCCACGGCAGCCTCGCCTTCGGCCGCCTGATCCTGGCCGAGCTGCTCGACCTCGGCCTCTGACCCGCCGCACCACCCCGCCCACTCATCCGATCCGCAGGAGGAACACCACCATGGAACAGTTCGCGCTCGACGCCATCAAGGCCATCACCACCCGGCCGCCCGAGGTCTACGACCACATCACGGTCGACGCGCTGACCCCGGTGATCGGCGCCGAGGTGTCCGGACTCGACCTGTCCAAGGAGCTCACCGAGGAGCAGGTCGCCGAGGTCAAGCGGGCGTTCCTGCGCCACCACGTCCTCGTCTTCCGCGACCAGGAGATCAACGGCGAGGAGCACAAGCGCTTCGCCCGGCACTTCGGCGAGCTGCACCCGGTGGCGCTCGCCCCCGAGGGCTCCGACCCGCACATCCTGGAGATCAGCGCCGACGCGGAGTCGCGGAACGTCGCCGGGCACGGCTGGCACGCCGACGGCACCGCCGACCTGCGGCCCTCGCTCGGCTCGATGCTGTACGTCACGCGCACCCCGGAGGTCGGCAGCGGCGGCGACACCATGTTCGCCAACATGCACCTCGCCTACGAGATGCTGTCGCCCGCGATGAAGGCGCTCCTGGACCCGATGACCGCCGTGCACAACGGCCTGCTCGCCTGGGAGGGCGCCACCCCGCCGCCCGAGTACGACGTGCCGGTGAACACGCACCCGGTGGTGGCCCGCCACCCCGACACCGGCCGCAAGCTGCTCTTCATCAACGGCATCTACGTCTCGCACATCGAGCAGCTCTCCAAGGGCGAGAGCCGGGCGATCATCGACATGATCGTCAAGCAGATCACCAACACCGCGCTGCTGAGCTGCCGCGTCCGCTGGACCCCGAACACGCTGGTGTTCTGGGACAACCGCTGTGTGCAGCACCACGCGATCTGGGACTACTTCCCGTACTCGCGCTACGCCCAGCGCGTCGCGATCGCGGGTCACCGGCCCACGGCCTGAGGCACGACGCGAGGGGGCGGAGGCCGCTCTGGCCTCCGCCCCCTCGTCCGTTCCGCAACGGGTCCGTGAGCGTCCTCGCGCGCCCCTACGCAGCGCGGTCCAGGGCGGCGGCGAGCCCGTCCGCGAGCCGCGCGCACGCCGCCCGGTACCGCTCGTCGCGTCCGGTCGGCTCCGCGCGCTCCGCGTCGGCGAGCGCGTAGGCGTGGACGTACGCGAACGGATAGGCCCGCGCGAAGGCGCGCCCGTCGGCCGCGGCGAAGGCGGCGGCCAGCGCCCGGGTGTGCGCCAGGGCGTTGGCGTCGGCGTAGGAGCGGGCGTTGGCGTCGGTGTTGAGCTTCGCGTACATGGCGGCGAACTCGGCGGCCTTCTCCTCGCCGTAGTCGTTGTCCATCGCGTACGCGCGTGCGTTGACGGAGGCCGTGGCGTAGGCGTCGGCGTACGCGTACGCGTAGCCGTAGACCTGGGTGAGGGCGGGGCCGAGCGCCTCGGTCCACTCCTCCTCCGTCACCCGCTCCCCGGCCAGGGCCCGCTCGTGCAAGCGGCGTACGGACTCCAGGGCCGTGCCGTCGCCGCCGCGCCGGGTGCTCACGTCGGCCAGGAGCGGCGCCACGGCGTGGGCGTGCCAGTCGTGGACGACGGCGAAGGGCACCTCTCCTTCGAGGCGGCCGAGGGCGGTGTGCACGCTCCGCGCCCAGCGCCGCGCCGTCGGTTCGTCCTGGCCGCGGAAGAGGGCGGCGGCCAGCTGGGCGAGCCACGACGGCAGCTCGGGTCCGAGGCCGTCCGGGTCCGCCGGGTGCTCCGGCCCGACGGGTCCTGCCGCGAGCCGGGCGACGAACCGGTCGAACGCCTCCGTCGTCTCCGCCGCCTCCGCTTCCGCCTCCGCCGGTTCCGGGGCGCCCGGTGTGCGACTCATCTGCCTGTCTCCTGTCTCGTCCGTCCCCACGGCTCGGTCACCGGCCGTCCGTACACCCTCTCATGGGGCCTGACCAGCGGCGCGGCCGGTGAATCGGGGCGAGCGCGGGGTTCGCGGGCGTGGGGTCAGCCGCTCGCCGCCGCCAGCTGCTCCAGGGTGTCCGTGAAGCCCTTCCACGCGGACTCGGTGTCCTGCGTGCGCTGGTGCTCGCCGCGGAACCACTCCACGAACTCGGCCACGTCCAGGAGGCTCCACCGCAGCCGGTAGAGCGCGAGGGCGTCCGGGTCGGGGGTGCGCCCGGTCAGCTCGGTGTAGCGGGTGAGGGCCGCGGGGTCGTCCGAGAGCAGGGAGAGGTCGCGCTCGGGAAGGGCGAGGCCCACCGTGTCCCAGTCGACGAGGAGGTAGCCCTCCTCGCCGAGGATGAGGTTGCCCGGATGCGGCTCGCCGTGGGTGACGACCAGCGGCGCGCCCCGGCCGCGCACGCGCGCGACGAGCGTCTCGAAGGCGGCCAGGCGCTCGCGGAGGATCGCCTCGTGCTCGCGGAGGAGCTTCCGCGCGGGCTCGGCGAACGGCCCGCCGGACCAGGGCCCTTCCGACGCGTCGAGGGCCGCGAGGACGCCGTCGAGGCCAGGGGGCTCCACCGCGGCGGGCGGTGTGGTGTCCGGCGGCGTCCGGCCGTGCAGCTCCGCGAGGAGGCCGAGCACCTGGTCCCGCTCGGCCTCGGACAGGCGCTGCCCGAACTCCCCCGCTCGGCCCGGGACGTGCGGGAACACCGTGAGGGCGTACCGGGCGTCCAGGGGCAGGACCGGACCGCCGTCGGCGGCGGCCACCGGGGCCACGACGAAGCGCAGTCCGTCGCGCTCCCGGAGGGTCAGTGCCGTGTCCATGGCCTGGCGGAGGCCCTTGAGCGCGGCCACCGCGCCCTGCCCGCAGTGCTCCTTGTGCTCCAGGTCGGAGACGGTGGCGAACCACGGTCGGCCGTCGTCGTCGGTCACCGTCCAGTGATAGTCCCCGAATCCGACCGGGGCGTAGGTGACACGCGACGGGGACACCCCGAATGCCCGCAAAGCTTCCCATAGGCGTGTTTCATCGAACTTTTCAGGAAGATTCTGCATTGTTCCACGCTAGCAACTGGAGTGCGGGGTGGGGAAGTTGACGTCGAAGTCCCGCGTCCGGCGCAGCGGGGAGCAGAGCAGGAGCGGCGCCACGGCGAGCAGCGCGACCGCGAGGGTCCACAGCGCGGGGCGGACGCCGAGGTGCGTGGCGAGGGCCCCGCCCGCGAGGGCTCCCAGGGGCGCGGCCCCCCACACCGCGCAGCGGAAGATCGCCGACACCCGGCTGAGCATGCCCGGCGGGCACACCCGCTGCCGGTAGGTGACTTGGAGGATGTTGAAGACGGTGACGCCGACGCTGATGGCGATGTGGGCGAGGGCGAAGAGCAGCACCCGCCAGTCGTCCTGGGTCAGCGGCGCGAGCAACAGGAAGGGGGCGGCGACGGGCACCGCGAGGACCACGGTGCGGGCGTCGCCGAAGCGCCGGGCGAGGCGCGGCGTCAGCCAGGCCCCGGCGAGCGCGCCCACCGCGCCGGAGGCGAGCAGCACGCCGACGAGCCCCGGCGCGATGCCGACGACCTTGCTGAGGAACACCACGTCGAGTGCGAAGGCGGCGGAGAAGACGAGGTTGTTGAGGCCCGCGGAGAGCGCGATCATGCGCAGGACCGGCTGGCGGCGCACGAAGCGCAGGCCTTCCCAGGTCTGGCGGGCCAGGCCGTGCGCGAGCGCGGGCGGCTCGGGCTCGGGCACCTTGATGCGCCACAGCAGCACCGCCGAGACGGCCGAGCCGACGGCGTTCGCCGCGAGGGCCCAGTACGCGCCGAGCCACTGCACGCAGAGCCCGCCGAGCCCGGGGCCACCCAACTCGGCGCCGGAGCGCACCAGTTGGAGGGTGCTGTTGCCCTGGACGAGCTGCTCGTCGGGCACCAGGCGCGGCAGATAGCTGTGGTCGGCGATGTCGCCGAACAGCTGCGCGCAGCCGAGCAGCAGCGCCACGGCGTAGAGCATGGGCAGGGACAGCGCGTCGGCCGCCCAGGCGAGCGGCAGCGACGCGAGGGCCAGACAGCGGACCAGGTCGGCGCCGATCATGACGCGGCGCGGGCGCGCCCGCTCGACGAGGGCGCCCGCGGGCAGCCCGAGCACCAAGTAGGCCAAGAAGTACGCGGTTTCGATCAGGGCCGTCTGCCAGGCCGAGGCGTCCAGGGCCAGGACGGCGGTCAGCGGCAGGACGACGAGCGTCGCCGCCGCCCCGGTCTCGTTGAGCACGTGGGAGCCGACGAGCAGCCGGAACCCGTGCCGCACGGCCCGCCCGGCACCCGGGTCCGGCGCCGTCAGCACGCCGGAGGCCGGGGACTCCACGGGGTCAGGCATGGCCCACCAGGGCGCACAGCGCGTGAGCCACCTTCGGGGCGGACGCGATCGTCAGCGCGTCGCCGGGCGGCTCCCCGGCCGCGCCGCCACCGACCCAGGCCCCGGCCTCCTCGGCGATCAGCACTCCGGCCGCGCGGTCCCACAGGCGCGTACCGGATTCGTAGTACGCGCCCAGGCGGCCCGCCGCCACCCAGCACAGGTCGAGGGCGGCGGAGCCGCTGCTGCGGATGTCCCGGACGTGGCGCACCACGTGGGCGGCGAGGGCCGCCTGCCGGGCCCGCGCCGCCGGGTCGCTGCTGAACCCCGTGGAGACCAGGGCCTGTTCGAGCCGGTCGGGCCCGGACACGGACAGCGGCCGACCGTCGCGGGCGGCGCCCCGGCCGCGGATCGCGGTGAACGTCTCGCGGCGGGACGGGTCGTGCACGACGCCCACCTCGGTGCGGCCGTCGCGCTCGGCGGCGACGGACACGACGAACGCCGGATATCCGCTGACGAAGTTCGCGGTGCCGTCCAGGGGGTCGATCACCCAGCGCACCCCGGAGCGGCCCGGGCGCTCGCCGCCCTCCTCCCCCAGGATGCCGTCGTCCGGGCGGGCCGCGCTGAGGACCTCGACGACGCGCTCCTCGCTCGCGCGGTCGAAGGCGGTCACGAGGTCCGTGGGGGACGACTTGGCCCGCGCCTCGGGCGGTCCCGACGCGGCCCCTTCGAGCAGCAGGTCACCGGCCACGCGCGCGGCCCTGACGGCCAGTTCGAGTAAAGCGGCACCGCCCTCGGCATGTGCCAAAGACATGGGCAACCCCCTTGTGGTGTACACGCGACTATGTAAAGGTATCACCAAGTCGTTCCAAGGGTGTGAGCCGTGCCGAGCACATGTCGGCACGCGAGAACTCGCCTGCCGTGTACGTGCCTTGGTGCCGTCCCAAGCACGGGGGATTTGAGTCAGGTTCGTTAGCCGAACGATGTCCGGGCACAGAGGAGACCTTTGTGGAATTCCGCCCAGTTTCATCGGTGACGTAAGCCAGTAGACGTCATCGCATATGTCCCTCCGGGCGCCGCGCGCCGTTGGCTTCACCCCTTTTCGGGACAGCAGGACCAGCCTTTTCGCGCTGCCCCCTTTCCCGCTCCGCCGCTCCCCTCCACTCCTGTCGAGAGAAGTTGGTGCCGTGCAGAAAGAACGTGTCCGCGTGGGCGTCATCGGTTGCGGAACCGTCGCCCAGATCATGCATCTGCCCTATCTGCGGAGCCTCTCCGACCAGTTCGAGATCACCGCGCTCAGCGACCTCTCCCCCGGCCTCCTCGACGCCCTCGGCGATCGGTACGGGGTGCCGCCCGGGCGCCGCTTCACGGACCACCGCGCGCTCCTCGACACCGACGTGGACGCCGTCCTCGTGCTCAGCGGCGGCAGTCACGCGCCGCAGGTCCTCGCCGCCGTCGAAGCGGGCAAGCACGTCCTGGTGGAGAAGCCGCTGTGCTTCACGCTCCGCGAGGCCGACGAGATCGAGGCGGCCGCCACCCGGGCCGGAGTGCGCCTCATGGTCGCCTACATGAAGCGCTACGACCCCGGCTTCCTGTATGGGAAACAGCTGGTCAGCACCATCGAAGAGCCTCGGTACGCGCAGATCAACACCCTGCACCCCAGCGAGGACCAGTACATCTCCATGCACGGCGTACGCCGCTTCGACGACGTACCGCGCCAGGTCGCCGAGCGGGCCCACCGGGCCCAGGAGGAGCTGCTCGACGAGGCGGTCGGCGCGGTCCCCGACGCCCTGCGCTTCGTCTACCACGACGTGTTCCTGGGCAGCATGGTGCACGACGTCAACGCGCTGCGGGCCCTCGTGGGAGAGCCGGACGGCGTGCTGTTCACGGAGATCTGGCCGCGGGACTCCCGCTACCCGTCCGTGACGACGGTGCTCTCCCATCCGGGCGGCCTGCGCACCAGCTACACCTGGACCTATCTGGACGACGTCCGCGACTACTTCGAAGAGATCGCGGTGCTTTCCCCGGCCCAGCGGGTGCGCATTCAGTTCCCTTCGCCTTTCCTCAAGCACTGGCCGACTCCCGTCGTCGCCCAGCACATGGAGGACGGCGCACTCGTGGAAAGACGGATCCAGGTCTCGTACGACGAGGCGTTCCGCGAGGAACTGCGGGCCTTCCATTCCTGTGTCGTGGAGGGCACACCGCCGCTCACCGATGCGCGCGACGCACGGGAGGACATCGCCGTCCTCCAGCGCGTCTTCGCCCGGTGCGCGCCCGAAGGACTCGGCGGCGAAGCGGGCAAGAACCGCTGAGGCGCGGCCCAAAACCCGCCGCCCGGAACTTCAAGGGAACGTAAAGCGATAGCGCGAGAGGCACCGCGCAGCGGACGCAATCGTGGCAGAAAGGCCCAAGGAAGCATGAGTCCCATCGCCATGCCCGCGTCGTCGACCCACCACACCATCGCACTCGAGCGGAGCCACCGGCTGCCGGGCGGACAGTCCATGACGGACCTGTCCGGTCTCGTCGTGGACCGCGCGCGCAACGCCGAGGTGTGGGACAAGGACGGCAAGCGGTACATCGACTTCTTCACCGGCGTCGGCGTGTGCAACATCGGCCACGCCCACCCCAGGTTCCTGGCCGAGGTCGGGGAGCAGCTGAGCGCGTGCGCCGTCGGCACGTTCTACACCGACGCGCGCTCCCGCTACTACGAGCTGCTCGCCGCCCAACTCCCGGAGCGGCTCGGCAAGATACACATGTTCTCGACCGGCAGCGAGGCGGTCGAGGCCGCCGTGAAGCTCGCCCGCGCCGCCACCGGCAAGCACGAGGTCGTCAGCTTCTGGGGAGGCTTCCACGGCAAGACCCAAGGGGCCCTGAGCCTGCACGGCGGGCCCCGCAAGCACCGCTCGGGCCCCTTCCCGCCCGGCTCCCACCAGGTGCCGTACGCCTACTGCTACCGCTGCCCGCTGAAGCTGGAGCACAGCAGCTGCGGCCAAGCCTGCGTGGACCTCGCCGAGCAGTCCATCGAGAACGGCTCCGTCGGGGACATCGCCGCGATCATCGTGGAGCCGGTGCAGGGCACGAACGGCAACATCATCCCGCCCGCCGGATATCTGCGGGCCGTGCGCCGCCTCGCGGACCGGCACGGGGCCCTGCTGATCCTGGACGAGGTCATCACCGGCTTCGGCAGGACCGGCGCGCTGTTCGCCTTCGAGCACGACCCCGAGGTCCGCCCGGACGTCGTCGTGCTCGGCAAGGCGATGGCGTCGGGCGTCCCCGCCAGCGCGATCGTCAGCCGCGCGGAGCTGGTCGAGGGCACCTCCTTCGGCCAGCCGAGCGCGGCCGCGTCCACCTTCGGCGGCAACCCGCTGGCCAGCGCCGCCGCCCTGGCCACCCTGCGGATCCTGCTCGACGAGGGCCTGCCCGAACGGGCCCGCGCGCTCGGGGAGTCGGTGGCGCGCCGCCTCGCCTCCTGGACCGAGGAGTTCCCGTTCGTGGGCAACGCGGCGACCGTGGACCTGATGGTCGGCGTGGAGCTCGTCGAGCCCGGCACCCGGCAGCCGCTGCCCAAGGACGTCACCCGCCGGATCTTCCAGGACCTCCTCGCCGAGGGCGTCCTGGCCATGGCGTACGACAGCCGGATCCGGATCTACCCCCCGCTGAGCATCCCGGAGGACCACCTCGACGAGGGGCTCGCGGCCTTCGAGTCGGTCTTCCGGTCGACGCGGTCACTGCTGTCGACGCGGCGATGACGCGGAAGGAGCGATGACGCAGAAATGAGGAGCGCCATGGAACTCGGGTGCGTGGTGCGCAGCGCCCCGGAGGCCGAGCAGGCCGCCCGGCTGCCGCTGGACTACCTGGAGATCAAAGGAGACATGCTGTGTGTCGAAGGCGATGAGTTCGCCGCCCTGTGCACCCGCCTCGGCGCGGCGGGCCTGCCCTTCAAGGCCATGACGTCCCCCCTGCCGCGCCGCTACGGATGCCGGGTCGTGGGCCCGCAGGCCGACCACGCGGCGGCCCTTAAGGTGTTCCGCGACCTGTGCGACCGGGGTGCGGCGCTCGGCGTGCGCACGGTCGTGCTCGGCAGCGGACAGGCCCGCTCCATCCCGCCCGGCTTCGCCGCCGACCGGGCCCTGCGGCAGTTCAGGGAGTTCCTGGCCCGGGCGCACCAGGAGTGCGCCCGGCGCGAGATGACGCTCGCCCTCGAACCCCTGAACCGTACGGAGACCAACTTCGTGAACTCCTGCGCCGAGGCACGGGAGGTCGTCGACGGCCTCACCGGGGCGGACGTGCGGATCACCACCGACTGCTTCCACATCCTGAGCGAGCAGCTGCCCGTCGCCGAGGAGGTGGCCGCCGCGGGTCCGGCCATCGGGCACGCGCACACCTCGTCCGTGCCGCGCGGCAGCGGTGACTTCCACGAGGGCGCGCAGCAGGAGTTCGTGGCGGCCCTGCTCGCCGCGGGGCACCGGGGCGGGCTCACCATCGAGGACGACTTCGGCGACTTCGCGCGCGAGGCGTCCACCGCGGTCGACGTCTTCCGCCGCGTCCTCGCCGCCGCGTCCGGTCCGTCCCCGGCCCGAGGAGTCCGTACATGCCCCTGAGTTTCCTCACCGACCACACCTCGCCCCTCATGCGCGGCTTCGCGGACGAGGTCGTCGCCCGCTGGAACGAGCGGCGGCCCGATGCGCCGGTCGAGCTGGCGGTCCAGGACCACGAGGAGTTGCGCGCCCTGCTGCACGCCGGGCTCACCGGCGAGAGCCCGCCGGACGTCATGACCTGGTTCGCGGGCAACCGCATGCGCGCCCTGGTGGACCAGGGCCTGATGCTCGACATCTCCGCGATGTGGCGGGCGGAGGGCTTCGCCGATGTGTACCTGCCGAGGTTCAGCTCCATGACCGGCGGCATGGGCCCGTCGTGCTTCCTGCCGACCTCGCACTACTGGTGGGCGGTGTACTACCGCCCCTCGGTCTTCGCCGAGCTCGGCATCCGCACGCCGGTCGAGACGTGGCAGGACCTCACGGACGCGTGCGCCGTGCTGCGCCGCGCGGGCCTCACCCCGTTCTCCCTCGGGGCCCGGCACCGCTGCCCGGCCGCCGCCTGGTTCGACTACCTCGACATGCGGCTGAACGGGCCCGCGTTCCACCAGGACCTCATGGCGCTGCGCGTGCCGTACACCGACGAGCGCGTGACCAAGGTGTTCGCCTTCTGGCAGCGCCTCGTCGAGAGCGGCTGGTTCCTCGGCGACCCGGCGGCGTACGACGAGGAGGAGGCCGTCGCGGCGGTCCTTCGCGGCGAGGCGGGCATGACGCTCGTGGGCGCCTACGCGACCGACGAGTACACCCCGCCCGGCGAGCCGGACATCGACTTCTTCCGCTTCCCCCTGATCGACCCGGGCCTGCCCGTCGGCGAGGACACCCCGGTCGACGGCTACTTCGTGACCGGGACCAGCCAGGCGCCCGCCGAGGCCACCGCGTTCCTCGCGCACCTCGGGTCGCGCGAGGTGCAGCAGCTGACGATCGAGCGGCTCACCACGCTGCCCACCCGCACCGACGTCGACGTGGCCCGGGGCGGGCGGCACGTCACCAAGGGCATGGAGATCGTCCGGGGCGCCGACCACCTGGGGCAGTTCTACGACCTCGACACCACCTGGGAGCTCTCGGACACCGGCATGGCGGCGTTCGTGGCCTTCCTACGGGAGCCGTCGCGCGCCGAGGAGCTCCTTGAGGAGGTGGAGGCGGCCCGCGGGGAGATCCTCGCGGCCCCGGCCTCGGCCCGGGCCTGACCGCCCCGCCCCGCCCCGCCCCGCCCCGCCCCCGGCAACGGTCCGACCGCCCTTCCCGTACCCCCCCCCGTTCCTGCACCCCCGTTCCTGACGACCAAGGGGACACACATGTCAGCGGTACGCAGTTCACCCCTCGCCCTGCTCGGCGGCGCCCCGGTCCACGACGGCGCCTGGCCCGCCTGGCCGCAGGCGCCCGAGTCCACCCTGACCCTGCTCAACGCGGCTGCCACGTCCGGGCGTTGGGCGGTCAGCGGCGTCTACACCGGCACCCCGAGCTTCGAGCGGCGCTTCTCCGAAGCCTTCGCCGCCTACCACGCGGCCCCCGGTCTGACGCCGTACGCGGTGCCCACCACCAACGGCTCGGCCGCGCTCACCATCGCCATGGAGGCCCTCGGCGTCGGCCCCGGCACGGAGGTCATCGTGCCGGGCCTGACCTGGGTGGCGTGCGCGTCGGCCGCGCACGCGCTCGGCGCCACGCCGGTCCTGGTGGACGTCGACCCGCACACCCTGAGCATCTCGGCCGACGCGGCGAAGGCCGCGGTCACCGACCGGACCCGGGCCATCCTGCTCGTGCACGCCTACTGCTCGGCCGCCGACGTCGACGCGTTCCAGGAGCTCTCGCAGAACACCGGCATCCCCCTCATCGAGGACTGCTCACAGGCGCACGGAGCGGAGTGGCGCGGGCGCAAGGTGGGCACCTTCGGCACGATCGGAGTGTTCAGCCTCCAGCAGACCAAGGTGCTCACCTGCGGCGAGGGCGGTGTCGTCCTCACCACGTCACCCGAGCTGCACGACCGGCTCCAGCAGTACCGCGCCAACGGACGGCGCTACACGGCCCGGCCGGTCGCGGGCCAGCTGGAGCTGGAGGACGTCGGCGCGGTCGAGGGCCACAACCACTCGATGTCCGAGTTCCACGCGGCGGTCGCGCTCAGCCAGCTGGAGTTCCTGGAGGAGCAGAGCGTGCGCCGGGAGCGCAACGCCGCCGCGCTCACCGAGCTGCTCGCCCGGATCCCGGGCGTGGCGACGCTGCCCGCGCCGCCCGGTCTGACCCGGCGCACCTACTACGACTTCGTCATCCGCCTGGACGCGGAGCTGCTCGGCCCGGTGCCCGTCGACCGCGTGGTGGACGCCATGTCCGCCGAGCTGAACATGTTCTTCGAGACCCTCGACGCACCGCTGAACGCCAACCCGCTGTACGTGCCGCTCAAGTCCCCGCGCACCCCCGGCTCGGACGACGCGCGGCGGGGCCTGGACCCCGCCCGGTTCGACCTGCCCGCCGCGACGGCCGCGTACCGCACCTGCTTCGCCTTCCTCCACCAGGCGCTGCTCGGCACCGAGCGGGACGTGACGGCGATCGCGACCGCCGTCGAGAAGGTCGTCACCCACCTCGACCAGCTCGGAGACGGGGCGGAGAGGGGCCGGGCATGAGCGTGCGCCTGGCCGACGGCAAGGTGGTCAACCCGGAGGGCGTCGAGGTCAACGCGAGCCTCCAGTGCAACATGCGCTGCCAGTCCTGCGCCCACCTCTCGCCGCTGTACCGCCGCGAGAACGCCGACCCCGCCGAGATCCACGACACCCTGAGCGTCCTCGCCAGGAGCTACCACGCCTCGTACGCGAAGATCATGGGCGGTGAGCCGCTGCTGCACCCGGACGTCGTCGGTCTGATCGAGGCGGTGCGGGCCACCGGGATCTCCGACACGATCCTCGTGGCCACCAACGGCACGCTCCTGCACCGCGCGCCGGAGCGCTTCTGGGAGGCCGTGGACTCCCTGGAGATCTCGGTCTACCCGAGCCGGACGCTCGCGCCCGAGGAGGTCGAGCGGTACCGCGCGCTGGCCCGGGACCACGGGGTCTCCCTGCTCGTCAACTACTACGGGCACTTCCGCGCGGTGTACTCGGAGTCGGGCACGGACGCGCCGGGCCTGGTGCGGGACGTCTTCGACACCTGCAAGCTCGCCCACTTCTGGAACTCGCACACGGTCTACGACGGCTGGCTCTACCGCTGCCCGCAGAGCGTGTTCATGCCCCGGCAGCTGCGCGACGGCGGCTGGGACCCGCACGTCGACGGCCTGCGGATCGAGGAAGGACCGGACTTCCTGGAGCGCCTGCACCGCTTCCTCACCGGTGCCGATCCGCTGCGGGCCTGCCGGAACTGCCTGGGCAGCGTCGGCAAGCTGCATCCCCACCAGGAGCGGCCGCGCGCGGGGTGGCAGGTGACCGAGCGGCTGGAGGAGCTGGTCGACTACCCGTTCCTCGAGGTCTGCAAGGACGACATCACCGCCGACGACGGCTGCGTGGAGCGGTCCCTGTCGGCGCCGGTGGGAGGAGCCTGACGTGACAGGGAACGAGAAGCCCTCGGCGGCGGGACCCGGTGAGGGCATCACCGTCGTCACCCTCACCCGCTACCGCCCGGTGCTCGTCCAGCGGGCCATGCGCAGTGTCCGCGCCCAGGTGACCGACGTGCCGGTGCGCCACCTCGTCCTCATCGACGACAGCGAGGAGACGCTGACCGCGCTGCGCGAGGTGACGGACGCGTTCCCGCGCTGCGAGATCCGGTACGTGCCGCGCGAGCCGCACGAGAAGTCGGGTCCGGGCCGGTCGTCGCGCCTGCGCAACCTGGGGGTGCGGCTCGCCGACTCCTCCTGGATCGCCTTCCTCGACGACGACAACGAATGGACGCCCGACCACCTCCAGTCCCTGCTCGACCAGGCCCGCGCGCACGCGGCACGCGCCGTGTACAGCGAGGTCGGCCTCCTCGACAAGGACGGCGCCCCGTACCTCGAACCGCGCTGGCCGTGGGCGAACAGCGTCGCCGAGGCGGAGCGGATGTACGCGGACTACGTGGCCAAGGGCATCTGCGTGCCGGGCTCCAACGTCATCAAGGACCGGCCGGGGACCTTCGAGGTGCCCGTGGACACCAGCGCCTGGCTGCTCGCGCGGGAGCTGCTGCTCGACGTGCCCTTCGAGGAGGAGTTCTCGGCGGCCGACGCCGACGGTTTGGTCAGCGAGGACGACAAGCTCTACTACCGCCTCGTGCAGCGCGCGGAGCCGATGGTGTGCACGGGGCGCGCGACGCTCCGCTACTACCTGGGCGGCTACTCCAACAGCGGCGAGACCGTCGCCCCCGAGGAGCGGGGCGCGATCGCCTGGGCCTCGGAGTGAGCCGCTCCGACAGCCGCCGTACGCAACGACGACAGGGAAGGGAGAGGATCCCGTGGTGACCGAGCAGACGACCGTGGCGGGAGACCGCTGCGCTCTGGGGGCCGAACACGGCTCCTACTACTGGGGGGACAGCCTCGCGCTGATGAAGGGGGTGCCCGACGCGGGCGTGCGCGCGGTGGTCTGTTCGCCGCCCTTCGAGGGGCCGCGGCTCATCGCTGACGAGGACCGCACGGGCGCGGAGTTCCTCGACTGGATCCTGCCGTTCTTCGAGGAGTTCGACCGGGTGCTGCGCCCGGACGGCTGTGTCGCGTTCGAGCTGGGCGGCATCTGGCTCTCCGACGCGCCGGGCAAGGCGGTGCAGCACGCCGGTGCCGTGCACGCGCTGGCCGCGGCGGGCTGGCGCCTGGTGCAGGACTTCTACTACTACAACCCGCAGCTGCTCAACCCGGAGCCGGAGGGCGCGGCACGGGCCCCGGACTCCATCACGCCCATCTGGGTCATGGCGCGCACGCACGACGTGCACTACGACGTCGCGGCGCTGCGGCACCCGGCACGGCAGCCCTTCGTCCGGGGCAATCTGCTGGAGTTCGACACGTCGGGCGTCTATGACCAGGCGTACGAGAAGGCGCTGGCAAAAACGTCACTGCACCCCTATGTGGACCGGTGGCCCACGGTGGTCCCGGAGTTGTTCGTGGAGCTCCTGACCGAGCCGGGCGACCTGGTCCTCGATCCGTTCGCGGGCAGCGGGGCGACCTGCTTCGCCGCCGAGCGACTGCGTCGGCGGTGGCTCGGGTTCGAGCTGGACCGGGGGCTCGAACAGCACGTGCGGGCGATGTTCGCCGCCCGCCGCGCGGGCTAGCGGGTGGTCCCGTGCTCCGGCACGGGACCACCGCACGTCCCCTCAGGCGTACTTGACGAACCGTCAGGCAGGGGCCAGGAGCGCCTCGGGCACGCGGCAGTCGACCCACCGGCCGCCGTCGGCCGCCGACGCGTAGCCGCCGTCGATCACGAACGAGGTGGTCAGCGCCTCGCGGATGAGGTCACGGCCCCGCTCAGGGGCGGCGACCACCGCCGTGAAGTCGCGCAGCATCCGCTCAAACCACTCCTGGTGGGAGGGGTCGTCGAAGCCGGACTCGATGGACGTGCGGACCACGTCGCCGTCCGCCGCGTAGGTGAGGTCGTCGCCGTCGACGACCACGGAACCGGAGGTCCCCATGATCGAGTATCCGGTGCTGCGATGACCGGCGGCCCACGACAGGTGCAGCGCGATCTCGACGCCGTCCTCGCACCGCAGCCGCAGCAGGGCGGTGTCCTCGGTGTCGGCGTACGCGGCGCCGTCCCGCAGCCGCCCCGTGAGACAGGACACCGACACCGGGGTCAGGCCCGTCAGGTTCATGGCGAGGTACACGCTGTGCGGGCCGTGGTCGCGCAGGATGCCGCCGTGCGAGGTGCCGGGCTCGCGCCGCCAGTGCGGCCGCCAGTCGGGCACGCCCTTGGCGTGTCCGGCGCGCAGCGTGCGGAAGTGGGCGCCGACGACCTTGCCGAAGCCGGGTGCGGCGATGCGCTCCTTCATCGCCGCGAGCACGGGCGCGTACTTGTAGACGTGGCACGGGTAGTAGACGCGGTCGCTGGCGCGGATCCGGCTCAACTGGCCGGCGTAGCCGTCCTCGTCGGGCAGGAAGACCGGTTTCTCGCACAGGACGTGCAGTCCGTGGGCGAGGCCGAGCGCCGAGTACGCGGCGTGGCTGCTCGGCGGTGTGCAGATGTCGATGAAGTCCAGGTCCTCGTTCGCGACCAGCTTGGCGAAGTCGCTGTAGGCGGGGAGTCCGAACGATTCCTCCGCATGGCTCCGCCGTTCCTTCGACACATCGACGACCGCCGCAATGGATAAATCCTGGACCCGTGAATAGCCGACCATGTGCCCCAGGGCGATGGTGCCGAATCCAATGATGGCTCCGCGCATGGCGGACCTCCTTCGTCAATACGGCTGCCGGACGCGTGGAGAGCACGCGAGAAAGGGGGATGCGGGCACAATTTTTAAGCGCCGTACGACGCGCTGTCAACCTGCGGCCAGAATTAAAGAGAAGCCCTTTCCGGCTCCCGTGAATTAACCGGAGCCGTTGATCAGGCACGCCCGGAAAGAAATATCAGGAAGCGGTTTTCGAGGAATGTGGGGGCCACGTCATGACATCGAGCCGAGGCGGTGCGGCCGGATCGTCCGCGGCCGCGCCGGTCGCCGTGGTCGGCGGCTGCGGGTTCATCGGCAGGAACCTGCGCGCCGCGCTCGACGCGGCGGGCGTGCGGACGTGCTCCTTCACCCGGCGGCGCCCCTTCATGCAGGGCGACCGGGTGCACCGCGCGCTGCTGCGGTCGCCCACCGTCTTCTACGTGGCGGGCGGCGTCACACCGGCGCGGGCGGAGCGGGAGCCCCGGCTCGCCGCGCAGGACTACTGGAACCTGCAACTGCTCCTGTGGGGGCTGCGCGGCGCCGCCCACCGGCCGCTGGTGGTCCTCGCGAGCTCGGGCGGGACCGTCTACGACCCCGACGCCGGGGCGCCGTACCGGGAGGACGCCCCCACCCGGCCCGTCACGGCGTACGGCGCGGTGAAGCTCGCCCAGGAGCGGGCCCTGGTCAGCGCCGAGTGGGCGGCGCCGGTGATCCTCCGGCTCGCCAACGTCTACGGCCCGGGGCAGAGCGCGGGCGCGGGGTTCGGGGTGGTCCCGCACTGGGCCGCGGCCGTGCGGGCGGGCCGGGAGCTGACGCTGATCGGCCGGGCCCGGCGGGACTACGTGCACGTCGCCGACGTGTGCGCCGCCCTGCTCGCGGTGCACCGGCGGGCCGACCGGCTGCGGGCCGCGCCCGGGCCGACGACCCTGAACATCGGCTCCGGCGTGCCCACCTCGCTCGACGAGCTGCACCGGCACTTCGAGCGGGCGGCGGGCCGCGCCCTCGACGTGCGGCGCGAGCCCGCCCGGAGCTTCGACCGGTCGGACGTGTGGCTGGACGTCAGGGCCGCCCGGGAGGAGATCGGCTGGCGCGCCCGGATCGGCCTCGCGGACGGGATCACGGGCACGCTGGCCGCCGCGGGGGCGCCCGCCCGGATGCCGTCGTGACCGGGCGGGCGGGGGCGGCGGCCCGGCGGTGGTTACGCCGACGTCCGCAGGGCCGCGCGCCGCTTCAGCGGCTCCCACCAGGAGCGGTTCTCCGCGTACCAGGCGACGGTCTCGGCGAGGCCGCGCTCGAAGCCGACGAGCGGCGCGTAGCCCAGCTCCGTGGCGGCCTTGGTGCAGTCCAGGGAGTACCGCGCGTCGTGCCCCTTGCGGTCGGGGACGCGCTCGACCCGCTCCCAGCCGCAGCCGGTCGCGGCGAGCAGGTGCCCGGTCAGCCGCTCGTTCGTCAGCTCCGTGCCGCCGCCGATGTGGTAGACCTCCCCGGCCCTGCCGTGGCGCAGCGCCAGCTCGATGCCCCGGCAGTGGTCCGACACGTGCAGCCAGTCGCGGACGTGCTGTCCGTTGCCGTACAGCGGCACCTTGTCGCCGTCGAGGAGGCGGGTGATGAACAGCGGGATGACCTTCTCGGGGAACTGGTACGGCCCGTAGTTGTTCGAGCAGCGGGTCACCACCACGTCCATGCCGTGCGTGCGGTGGCAGGCGAGCGCGAGCAGCTCGGAGCCCGCCTTGGTGGCCGCGTACGGCGAGTTGGGCGCGAGCGGGCTCTCCTCGGACCAGGAGCCGACCGGGATGGAGCCGTAGACCTCGTCGGTCGACACGTGCAGGAACCGGCCGACGCCGTGCCGGCGCGCCGCGTCGAGCAGCAGCTGCGTGCCGAGGACGTTCGTCGTCACGAACGGGGCGGAGCCCGTGATGGACCGGTCCACATGGGTCTCGGCGGCGAAGTGCACCACCGCGTCGTGCCCCGGCACCACCTCGTCGAGGAATGCGCCGTCGCATATGTCCCCGTGCACGAAGGTGTGGCGGGGATGGCCCGCGACCGCGTCCAGGTTTTCCCGCACTCCGGCATACGTCAGCTTGTCCAGGACCGTGATACGGACGTCGCGCGCCGCGCCCGGCGCCAACAACATGGACCGGACAAATTCGGACCCGATGAAACCGGCACCGCCCGTCACAATAATCCGCATGGAGAAAAGATACACACGGCCGGGGGTACCGCGGTAGGGACCCCGAACAGGAAGGGAGGAAAGGGCCGGTCCGGCAGCACGTCCGGCCCGCCGTCAGCAATGCGCGGAATCATACTTGCAGGTGGCACAGGATCCCGTCTGTGGCCGGTCACCCAGGCCGTTTCCAAACAGCTCATGCCGGTCTTCGACAAACCCATGGTCTATTACCCGCTGTCCACGCTGATGCTGGCCGGAATCCGCGAGATCCTCGTCATCACCACGCGCGAGGACAAGGACGACTTCCGGCGGCTGCTCGGCGACGGCTCGCACCTCGGCCTCCGCCTGACCTACCGGACGCAGGACCGCCCCGGGGGCATCGCGGAGGCCTTCCTCATCGGCGCCGACTTCATCGGCGGCGAGCCCGTGGCCCTGATCCTCGGGGACAACATCTTCCACGGCCGCAGCTTCGGCGTGCAGCTGCGCGAGCACACCGCCCCCGACGGCGGCCGCATCTTCGCCTACCCCGTGGCCGACCCCACGGCCTACGGCGTCGTCGAGATCGACGAGCACGGCACGGCCCTGTCCATCGAGGAGAAGCCCGCCAAGCCCAAGTCCCGCTACGCCGCCGTCGGTCTGTACTTCTACGACAACCGCGTCGTCGACATCGCCGCGGGCCTGCGCCCGAGCGAGCGCGGCGAGCTGGAGATCACCGGGGTCAACGAGGAGTACCTGCGCCGCGGCGCCCTGGCCGTGACGGTCCTCGACCGGGGCACCGCCTGGCTCGACACCGGCACGTTCACGGCGATGGTCCAGGCGTCGGAGTACGTACGCGTCATCGAGGAGCGCCAGGGCCTGAAGATCGGCTGCGTGGAGGAGGTCGCGTGGCGCTGCGGCTACATCGACGACGCACGCCTGCGCGCGCTGAGCGGTCCACTGCTCAAGAGCGGGTACGGGCGCTATCTGCTGAGCCTGCTCGACGAGGAGGCACTGTTGTGAGGGGCGGACGCGGGCCCGGGGCGGAGTCGGCGGAGTCCACCTGGGCCAGGGACTGGGTGAACGACCCAGTCAGCTGGGGCATCGCTTGCGCCCAGGACTTCCCTGACGCTCGCACTCGGACCGGCGCCTACCGCGACTGGATCGGCAGCGTCTCCCAAGACCTACGGGAATGGATTCAGGCGGCGCCGACACGTGAGTACGCGTCCGAGGCCGAGATGCGTCTCGACGCTCCCGACGCCGTCGGCGTTCCGGCGGGCTGGAATGCGATGGATGGGCAACCGGCTTAGCGTGTTGTCGTGCGTGTCGGTGACGTGGACGCGCTCCGTAGTCCGGGCGGGGGCTTCTTCCATCGGTTCCGGAGGTTCACATGGTCAACGTTCTGCTGGTTCACGGCGCCATCGCCGACGGCTCGTCGTGGTCGGGGGTGATCCCGAAGCTGCAGGACGCCGGTCACCACGTGGTGGCGGTGCAGCAGCCGCTGTCGTCCATCCCTGACGACGTCACCAAAGTGCGGCAGGCTCTCGACATCCTGGAGGGCCCGACCGTAGTGGTCGGCCATTCCTTCGGCGGCTGCGTGATCACCAACGCCGCGCACGGGGCTGCGAACGTGAAGGCACTGGTGTACGTGGCGGCGTTCGCGCCTGACGAGGGCGAGACCGTCGCCCAGCACGCCGAGCAGTTCGAGCCGCTGGAGTCGGCGAAGCACTTCGACGTCGACCCGCAGGGGCGGCTCACCATGCCGCAGGACCTGTTCCCCCAGTACTTCGCCGCTGACGTCGATCCGGTTCAGGCCCGGATCATGGCCGCGGTGCAGGGGCCGAGCGACGCGGCACGCTTCGAGTTCGTCTCGGGTCCTCCGGCCTGGCGTGAATTCCCCAGCTGGTTCATCGTCGCGGGCAACGACCAGATCATCGGCACACCGCTGGAACAGTGGCTGGCCGAACGGATGGGTGCGAAGACCACGCTCATCGACGGGGCCAGCCACGCCGTCATGGTCTCGCAGCCCGACGCAGTCGCCGCGGTCATCCTTGAGGCCGCCGCCAGCTAGACCTTCAGCGGGTCGAGCGCCAGAAGGAAGCGGGCAGCGCGTCGACTTCGACGGCAGCCTGTTCCAGCTCCCCGGCCACCGGCTCCAGGGCTGTGTAGACGGGATCGCCGTCGGCGGCCAGGCGGCGGATGACGTCCGCGTTGGTCCGGGCCCGCGTGGACACCACGGTCCCGAACGCCGCCCGGTCGCCTTCGTATCCATAGGCGTCGAGGAATTGATGGAGGCGCCGGGACCGGTCCTGGAACGCGGTGAATCCGGTCCGCTCGGCGAAACCGCGCGCGTGCAGCGGGACCCACGTCAACGCCATGAAGGCCAGGTCGAACTCGCGCGTCGAGGGCCCAGCGGTGTCCCAGTCGAAGAAGCCCACCAAGCCCCCGTCACGCCATACCGCGTTCCAAGGGGCGGCGTCGTGGTGGCCGATGACGAGCCCAGGCCGCCACCGCTGCCTGGCGAGCCAGCGCGCGTCCGGCGGCGGAACGAAGGACTCCGTCGCGTCATGCAGGCGCCGGGCCCACCTCCCCACGGCCTCCAGCGCGGGCGGCGAGTACACCCAGGCAGGCCAGGGCAGCTCCTCCCCCGCCGTCTCCCCTTCGAGATGGGTCAAGACCTCACGCCCTTGCCCGTCCATGCCCAGGACCCTGGGCACACCGTCCATCCCCACCGCCTCCAGATGGCGCAGCACCGCGTGCACCGCAGGCGTCCACGGCTGCACGGCCCGGTGAACCGCGCCACCACGGCGTACCGCCCCCACCGTCCGGCCGCCGGGCAACCGCTGCTCGTCCATGAGCCGGTTCTACCGCAGCCTGGCCGCCTGTGCAGCCGAAATTCCTGGCCGCCTCGTGTGGTCAGGGCTGCCAACAAGCGCCCTCCCCATGGGGCCATGGGGCACCACTCGTACGGGTGATCCAGGCCGCCGAACCGGCTGCCGTCCGCGAGCGGGCCATAGGCTGACACCGGTCATCTGCTCACGAGGCACCGGTCATCTGCTCACGAGGCACCGGTCATCTGCTCACGAGGCAAGGGTCATGACCGTGGAATCCACAGTGCTCCTGGTCGATGATCACAAAGACAATCTGTTCGCGCTGGAAAGTGCGCTCGCTCCGTTACGCCTGCCCTTGGAGCGTGCCGACACCGGCGACGCGGCGTTGCGCGCCACCCTGCGCGGGAACGTCTCCCTGATCGTGCTGGACGTACTGATGCCAGACCTCGGCGGACTCGAAGTCGCGCGTTACCTAAGCCGCCTTGAGCAGACCCGCGCCATCCCCGTCGTGCTGGTGACGGGGGCCAACACCAGCACGGCACTGATCGGACAGGCCCTGGAGCTCGGCGTGGCCGACTTCCTGACGAAGCCGATCGACCCCTTGGCCCTCTGCATCAAGGTGCAGTACCTGTACCGGATGCGGCAGTCAGCACAGCGAGTGCCAGCGCAGCCCACCGCCCGGACCGTGCGCTGGGCACCGCAGTGACGTCCGCGCCGACCAGATAGCGCGCACTCGGTCGAGCGGGCACCAGCCGGGCGCAGCCTGCGCCAAGACGCGGGCGGGGGGCGGTGCGAGGTGGGGTCCTACCCGCGGCAGGCCCCGCGGGAGATGGCGTCAGGCGCCGAGCAGTTCGTCCGCGCGGGATCCGGCGAGCACCGCGTCGAGGAGTCCGGGGTAGCGGGCGTCCAGGTCGTCCCTGCGCAGCGTCAGCAGGTTCTCGCGGCCGGAGGGGCGCTGGAAGATGACGCCGCTCTCGCGCAGGACGCGCCAGTGGTGGGTCATGGTCGACTTGGCCGGTACGCCGAGCGTGGTGAGGACGCTCGTGCAGTTGTGGTCCCCGCCCGCGTCCAGGAGCCGGATCACGGAGAGCCGCAGGGGATTGCCGAGGGCGCTCAGGACGTCGTCGATGCGGATCTGGTCGCGCTCGGGATGGCGGTAGCTCATCACCCCACCGTACCTCCGTACGCGGATATGCGGACTATGCCTTGCCCTCCCCAGCGATCGTACGTAAGGATGCGTACCATCCATCGTACGTATTCACGCGTACTGTCGTACTGAAGGGGCACACCTGTGTCTGACAAGCGCCGCCTGGGCCTGAGTCTCGTGCTGCTCGCCCTCGCGCAGACGGTCTACTCCCTCGACCTGAACATCGTGTTCGTCGCCCTGCCCGAGATCGGCTCCGACCTCGGCTTCCCGGGCCAGACGCAGCAGTTGGTGGTCAGCGCCTACGTCGTCCTCGCGGGCGGCTTCCTGCTGCTCGGCGGGCGCGCGGCCGATCTGCTCGGGCGGCGCCGGATGTTCGTCCTCGCCCTGAGCCTGTACGCCGTCTCCTCGCTCGCGGGCGGGCTCGCGACCAGCGCGGGCGTCATCATCGCCGCGCGGGCCGTGCAAGGCGTCGGGGGCGCGCTGCTGCTGCCCGCCACGCTCTCGCTCATCAACAACCTCTTCGAGGAAGGGCCCAGGCGCAACCGCGCGCTCGCCGTGTGGGGCGGCGCGGGCGCCAGCGGGCTCACCCTCGGCGCCCTGCTCGGCGGCGCGCTCACCGAACGCTTCGGCTGGCCCGCCGTGTTCTACGTCAACGTGCCGCTCGCCGGGCTCATCGCGCTCGCCGCGCTGTACGTCATCCCGCGCGACCCGGCGCGCGGCGCGCGCCGCCGCTTCGACCTGCCCGGCGCCCTGAGCGTCACCGCCGGGTCGACGCTCCTGGTCTTCGGCCTGGTCGAAGGGCCCGAACTGGGCTGGGGCGACCCGCTCGTCGTGGCCGCCTTCGCCGCCGCCGCGGTGCTCCTGGCGGCCTTCGCGGCCATCGAGGCCCGCAGCGCCGACCCGCTGATGCCCTTCCGCCTCTTCCGCAACCGCAGCCTCACCGTCGGCATGACCGTCACGTTCGTCTACATGGCCACCTTCGGCGTCCTGCCGTACTTCCTGACCGTGCTGATGCAGAGCGTCCACGGCTACTCCGCGCTCCAGACCGGCCTCGGCTTCCTGCTGCCGTCCCTCGCCATCGCCGGCGGCACCCAGCTCGGCGAGCGCGCCGCCACCCGGCTCGGCACCCGCTCCACGCTCCTGACCGGCTTCGTGACCGGCGCCGTCGGCACGGCCGTGCTCGCCCTCGGCTTCGACGCCGACGCGGGCTACGCGCTCCTCGTGCCGGGGCTCATCGTCTCCGGCGTGGGCCAGGGCGTGGTGTGGACGGCCATGTGGATCGCCGCGGCCACCGGCACACCCGCGCACGAGCAGGGCGTCGCCAACGGCATCGCCTCCACGGCCCTGAACATCGGCAACGCCATCGGGCTCGCCGTGTTCACGGTGGTCGCCGACCTCGGCACCCAGGGCAAGGCGGGCGCCGCGCTGCGCACGGCGACCGCCGACGGCGAGTTCCTCGTGGTGCTCCTGACGGCGGCGGGCATGCTCGCGGGCCTGCTGGTCACGCTCGCACTGCCGCGCTCGGGCGCGGCCCGCACGCTGCGCGCCGCCCCGCAGGACGCGCCCGGCCCCACCGCGGACCCCGTCGGCGCCCCAGGGGAACCGGGGTCGTGAGCGCCCGCGTCGGACCCGTCAGCGGCGGGTGGGGCGACGTCACGCAGGGGCGCCGAGCGGCGGGTGCTCGAGCACGCGGGGCTTGTACTCGACCAGCTGGATGCGGCCGTCGAAGGTGCGGTGCTCGGTCATCTCCAGGGCCATGTCCGGATAGCCGTCGTAGATGCGTTCCTCGCCCGTGGCCCCGGTGATCACCGGGAACATCACGACCCGGAAGCGGTCGACGAGTCCGGCCCGCAGCAGGGATCGGCACAGGCTGAGGCTGCCGATGGTGCTGAGGAGGCCCGTGCCACTCGACTTCATGGCACGGACCGCCTCGACGGCGTCGTCGCGGACGAGCGTGGAGTTGGCCCACGTCAGTGGCTCCTGGAGCGAGGAGGAGAACACCACCTTGGGCGCTCGCGTGAGCTCGTCGACGGACGCCTCCTCTTCGGGCCTGAACTCGGCTTGGCCACCCGGGACCTCGCCTGCGGCGAAGCCCGACATCAGGCGGTAGGTGTTCGCTCCCATCAGGTAGGTGGCCTGGGGCTGCTCGCCGAGCCAGGCGAGGTACTCCGGGCCCTCCAGGCCCCAGAATCCGGGCCATCCCTCTCCCGATGCATAGCCGTCGAGGGAGGTGATGAAGTCGACGAGAAGCTCCGACATGGCGCTGTCCTTTCCTGGGGTGTCACCAGCTTGGACCGGCCGGGAGCCACAAACCCATCGGCCACGCCGTGGGGCCCCGCCCAGCGGCAGGACGCGCTCGGCGAGCCGGTCGGCGGCGACCAGGAGGTCGGACGGCGCGGGAGCGGTGCGGATCAGCCCTGGTGGATCGCGGCCTCGATGTGGGCCAGTTGGGCATCGAGGATCTCTTCGAACGCGGCGCCGCGGTCCGCGCCGAGGGGGCGGACGTCGCGGGCGAAGTGGGCCAGGGCGGGGAAGCGCTCGGGGTCGGCGCCGAGTACCGCGACGCGGAAGTGCTCCATGCCCTGTTCGTACTCCTCCGGGGTGATGGCGCTGACTCCGGCCTCGGAGGTGATCAGCGCGGCGATGAGCACCGCGAGGCGGTGGTAGCGCGCCGGGATCTCCTCGTCGGGCAGCCCCGACGCGCGCAGGGCCTGCAGCACTTCTTCCGCGACAAGCCGGGATCCGGCGCCGCCTGACGCGTACCGTCCCCAGACCGCGGCGAGCTGGGGCTGCTGGCCGAACGCCTCTCTGACGCGCAGGGCCAGGGCGGTGACGCGCTGCTTCCAGTCGCCCTCGGGGCGGTAGCCGTCCATGGAGGCCAGGAGGATCCGGTCGGCGACCGCGCGCAGCAGTTCGGTCTTGCTGCGGAAGTGCCGGTAGAGGCTGGAGGAATCGGTCCCCAGAGCCGCGGCGAGCTTGCGCACGCTGAACGAGTCCGTGTCGCCCGTGCGCAGCAACTCCGCTGCCGCATCCAGGATTTCCTCGGTTGACCAGCGCCTTCGACCTGCCATGTCGCCCCTCTCGTCGGGCTCACTCTAACTTATGCACCTGGTGTTGCACGCACCGCGTGCATAATGAGGACATGAGTGTGCCGAGCGACCCGGCAGCATGCGGGCCGCCGTGCCGCGCATGCCCTGTCACCCGGGTTGGGCGACCGACGTGGAGCTCGGCCCGAGCCATGCGAAAGGACGCATGTCGTGAGGAACACACTGGATCCCGCGGCGCTGGACGCCGCCATGGAAGCCGTCCACCGCGCCGGAGTGCCGGGCCTGTTCGCCGAGGTGTGTGACGGCGAGCAGGTCTGGCGCGGCGCCGCCGGGGTCGCCGATGTCGCCACCGGCCGCCCCGTCACCGCCGACCTGCGCCACCGGGTCGGCAGCATCACCAAGACCTTCACCGCCGCCGCGGTCCTGCGGCAGGTCGAGGCCGGTCGGATCGGTCTCGACACACCGATCGGCCACTACCTTCCGAAGCTGGTTCCCGGAGAGCGCGGGGACGCCATCACGGTCCGGATGCTGCTCCACCACACCAGCGGCCTCGCCGAGTACCTCCCGTACGCCTACCCCTCCCTCAAGGCGTTCCCCGCCCTCGCGGACACCGGGCCGCAGAGCCTGGACGACCACCGGTTCACGCGGTTCGCCCCCACGGAACTGATCGAGATGGGGGTCACCGCACCCGCCGTCGGCACCCCGGGCGGTGCACTGGGCGTGTACTCCAACACCAACTACCTGCTGCTCGTCCAACTCCTGGAACTGGTGACCGCCTCCACGGCCGAGCAGTACATCACCCGGGACATCATCGAGCGCGCCGGGCTCCGGGACACCGAACTCCCCGCCGGACCGCACGTCGACGGGCCGCACTCGCTGCTCTACGAGTCATGGTTCGGCATGATCGACCCGCCGCGCGACTACAGCGTCTTCGACATGTCATGGGTGGGGCCGTCGGCCTCGCTGATATCGACCGTCACGGACCTCAACCGCTTCTTCGGCATGCTGCTGGCCGGGGAGATCGTCAGCCCGTGGTCACTGGCGCAGATGCAGCGCACTGTCCCGGTCGTCTCCCAAGAGGGAAAGACCATCGACTACGGCCTCGGCCTGTACCCGATGGAGAGCCCCGGCCAGAGCACCTTCTGGGGCCATGGCGGCACGGTCTGGGGTGGCGGGGCGCTGGCCATGACCCGCGCCGACGGCAAGCGGCGGATGGCGGTCGCGGTGAACCTCCAGAGGTGGAACAGGCTCGACTCCTCCGGCAAGCCGCAACCCCACCCCATCGACGACGCGCTGGCGACGCTCTACCGCGTGGCGATGTACGGCTGACCGGCCTTCACCTCACCGCGGGCATCCGCCCCACCGCGCGACGAGGCCTGGCCAGAGCCCACACCCGCTCCTCGTCCAGCCCATCGATCACTCGAACGGCCCATGCGGAAACGATCCTCCAGGTGAGGCACCTCGCGTTCGGGCGTCCGGCGCGGGGCGCGGCGGCGATCCTCGGGGCCGACGACCGGGGTCCGGCGGCCGCTCGCGCGGCTGGTCCGGCCCCCTTCCTCCGGCCTCTTCGGCCCCTTCCTCTTGAGGAGTTCTCTGGTGCGTATCCGTCGCAAGGTGATCGGCGCCCTCGGTTCGGCCGCTCTCGCGCTGACGTCGTTCGGGGTGGTGACCGTCTCCGCGAGCCCGGCGGCCGCCGATCCGTGCGGCTTCTACGAGACGAGCTCCGACGCCTACTACCGGCACTGCACGTCGGACGGCTCCCGTGTGGTGATCAAGGTGAGGGTCGCCCTGGCCCCGGACTACGAGCGGTGCGTCGCTCCCGGAAGGACCTGGCTGGGCTCCGCCGACAAGATCCAGGGCGCCCACTACGTGGGCCGTACCTGCTGACACCGGCCATCGGCGGGGCGCTCACAGGGGGGGCCCCGCCCGGCCCGCGGGCGTCAGCCCCAGACCGCCTGGGCGACCGCCGCGCCGGTGACCGCGGCGCCGAGCCCCGCCGCCACGCTGGCCGCCGCGTTGGCCGCGGCCAGGAACCGCGCGCCGGTCTCGGCCAGGCGCAGCGTCTCGTACGAGAAGGTGGAGTACGTGCTCAGCGCCCCGCACAGGCCGGTGCCGACGAGCAGTTGGACGGAGTGCGAGGCGGCGCCGTAGGTGACGGCGCCGGTGAGGACGCCCAGGACCAGACAGCCCACCACGTTGACCGTGAAGGTGCCCCAGGGGAAGACGGAGTCGTGGCGGCCCTGGACGGCCCGGTCCGTCAGATAGCGCAGGGGCGCGCCGACAGCGGCCCCGATGAGCACGCACACCCAGTTCATCGCCGCCTCCCGGAGAGCACGCGGCGGGTCGTGGTCGCCGCCGCCCACACCGCCACGAGCGCCACCGCCGGGGTGGCGGCCAGATAGGCGAGCGCGATCCGGGCGTGGCCGTCCCCGAGCAGCCGCTGGATGTCGATCGCGTACGTGGAGAACGTGGTGAAGCCGCCGAGGACGCCCGTGCCGAAGAAGGGCCGCACCAGGCGGTGGGCGCTCCACGCCTCCGCGACCAGGACCAGGAACACGCCGATCACCGCGCAGCCGAGCGCGTTCACCACCAGTGTGGTCCAGGGGAAGGCGTGCGCCGCGGTGGGCCACAGCAGTCCCGCGCCGTAGCGGGCCGCCGCTCCCGCCGCGCCGCCCGCCGCCACCGCGGCGAGCACGGGCGCCTGGCCGGGTGCCGGTCCCGCGTGCCCGGCGGGCGCCGGGACGTCGAGGTCCGGGTCGATGGGTTCGGGCTCGGCGGTCCGGTCGCGCGGTGCTGTCATCCGGTCGTACGTCTCCCACTCGTGCGCCGCCCGGAAGTGTGCGGGCGCGTGTCCTCACAAGCAGGGACCGTCGGCGGCGTCGTCACCGCGGTTGGGTACGGCGGGCCCCACCGCCGTGCGGCCGTCCCCCGCGTACGGGGTCGGCCGTCCGCCCAGGATAGTCGGCACCGGGTGGACCGGCGGGAAGGGGGGCCGCGGGCGTGCCGGGCCGGTCAGCGCCGCAGCTTGACCCGCGAGAGCGCCGCCACGCCGAGCGCGGCGAGGCCGATCTGGATGAGCCACTCCGTCCAGTCGACGCCCTTGGTGTCGGCGACGTCCAGGCCCGAGGCGATGGCGGTGCCGATGAGCGCCGCGACGATGCCGACGACGATGGTCCACAGGACGCCGATGCGCTGCCGCCCGGGGACGACGAGCCGCCCCAGGATCCCGATGACGGCGCCGATGACGATCGCACTGATGAGCCCTGAGATCTCCATAACTCCGCTTTCCTTCGGCAGAAGTCCGTTCCGCGTCACCGGGTTCCCTGGAACGCGCCCGGCAGTCGTGGCGGCGTCCGGGGGCCGGGCGCCGCCGTGGACGTTTCCGTCCCGGTCGTCAGGGCACCCGCGACCGTGCGGGTCCGGCTGTTCGCGGAGTGGGGCGGTCGTGCGGGCCGTACGGCGGACGGCCTCCTGGCGGAAGCCCGCCGGGGGCCTTGGGCGGGGGCCCGTACCCCGCGCCCAAGGTTCCTCACTCCCCGTGGCTTCCCAGCCGGGGCTGCGAGTCCCCCGGCGGGCCACCGGCAAACCCGGATCCGCCGGACACCGGCCACCGATCATCCACCGTGAAACGAGGGGCACCATGGCCACAGTGGAAACGGCGATCCTTGTGCTCGACAGCGGCGAACCGGAGCAACTGGCCGAGTTCTACGCCGGTCTCCTGGGCGAGGACGTGACGTACAACCCGCAGGCCGACCGGTTCGAGACCACCGGAGCCTCCGGTACGCGCCTGGGCTTCAGGCGCGACACCGGCTTCGCGCCGCCCAGCTGGCCGCGGCCCGACGACGCCCACCAGACCCATCTGGAACTGCTCGTCGCCGAGGGTGACATGGACGAGGCGGAGCGCGCGGCCATCACGGGCGGCGCCCGGCCGGTGGACACCCAGCGCGACGGGGTGCGCGAGGTGCGGCTCTACTCCGACCCGGCCGGGCACACGTTCGCGCTGCGCACCCGCTGACGCGCTCCGGATACGCGGCGCGTTCCCGGGTACCCGGCGCGCATGACGACGCAGAACGCACCGATCGCACTGGCCGCACCGGGCGGCTCCCCGCTCGCGGCCTCGCCCTCCGCGAGCGCCTTCCTGGCCTTCGGGCTCGGCCTGCTCATCGTCGCGGCGCTGACGTGGGCGGTCTGGCTCGGCATCCGGGTGCGCAGGAGGGAGCCGGACCGGCCGCGTCCCGAGGAGCAGCCCCGGCTGCCGGACGGCGGCCCGGTCCGCGAGGTCCGGGAGCGGCGCGAGCCCGACGAGGTCCCGCGGGACGGCGGCAGCCTGACGCCCCACCAGCTCAAGGGCGGGGGCACGGTCGGCAGCAAGCCGAGCGACGACCAGGAGCCCAAGCGCTGGACCCCCGGCTCCAGCGGGGCCTTCGGCAGCGGCGGTCCCGGCCGGACCTAGCACCGGCGGGCCCGGAGGGGGTGCCGCGTGCCGCGCCCGGCTGCAACCTCCTCGCAACCTCCGGCGGTGTTGACTGGCCCGGCCGGGCCGGGGCGGCCCGGTGACCCGCGACCCGGAGGAGGCCGACCGGCCATGGCCGACACCCCGCGCGTGGAGCTGACCCCCGCGGCCGCCGATCTGCTGCGGCGGCTGCGGTCGGCCCACGGCCCGCTGATGTTCCACCAGTC
Organism: Streptomyces sp. NPDC053474; assembly: GCF_044544845.1. Taxonomy (NCBI): domain Bacteria; kingdom Bacillati; phylum Actinomycetota; class Actinomycetes; order Kitasatosporales; family Streptomycetaceae; genus Streptomyces; species Streptomyces sp. NPDC053474. The sequence goes on along the minus strand of NZ_JBITXV010000006.1, from coordinate 111,140 downwards.
CGGCGGCTGCTGCGACGGCAGCGCGCCCATGTGCTATCCGGAGGGGGAGTTCCGCACGGGTGACTCCGACGTGCTGCTCGCGTCGCTGACCGTGGACGGCGTGGCGGAGCCGGTACGGTTCTGGATGTCCAAGAGCCAGTACGAGGTGTGGAGTCACACCCGTCTCATCGTCGACGTCGTCGAGGGGCGCGGCAGCGGCTTCTCGCTGGAGGCCCCCGAAGGCGTCCGTTTCCTCATCCGTTCACGGCTCGTGGGCGCCTAAGCGCTTCGCTGGAATTGCCGCGATGGGCCGTCGATCGTCTGCGGGTCCGTCGTGGCTGGTCGCGCAGTTCCCCGCGCCCCTTCGGGGCGCTGTCGAACCGCACCACACTTCCACAAGACCGCTTAGACACCTGCCCTGCCATCGCCGTCTGGTGAACTCCCCTCACTGCTGGGACAGTTGGACGGCCCAGCCGACCCGAGGGGGATCCGTGACACGACGCGAGCAAGGCAGCGGACGCTTCAGAGCGGTGCGCGGCGCGCTCGCCGCGCTGACGGCCCTCGGCACCCTGGCCGGTGCCGCCCTCCTCGGGGCGGCACCGGCCAGTGGTGTTCCGGGGGCCGCGCCCGCGGTCACCGAGATCGCGCCGGGCGTGGAGTACCGGGACTACGACATCCCGACGCCGCGCGGGACCGCGCACGCGCACGTCCTCGACGTCGACCTGCGCCACCCGGGCGTCCGCGTGGGGCTGCTGTACCCGGGCGCGGTCGGCGCCCGGCAGCCCGTGTCCACGCTGGCCGACCAGGCGGGCGCGGTCGCCGGGGTCAACGGCGACTTCTTCAACATCACCGAGACCCAGCACCCCGGCGTCGAGGCGACCGGCGCGCCCGTCGGCCCCGCCATCGCCGCCGGGCACACCCTCAAGGCGGCCGTCCCGGACGGCCAGCGCTTCGGCCCGGCGCTGCCGCCCGGCACCACCACCGAGGACGTCATCGGCGTGGGCGTCGACCGCAGGGCCCGCCTGGACCGCCTGACTCTCGACGGCAGCGTGCGCACCCGCGAGGCGCGGCTGCCGCTCGGCGGGCTCAACCAGTACGCGCTGCCGGTGGGTTCGGTGGGCGCGTTCACCAGCGACTGGGGGGTCACCTCGCGCGTGCGGGCGACCTGCGGCACCGACACCGACCGGGGCGCGCCGTGCAGCACGGACACCTACGAGGTGACGGTGCGCGGCGGGCGGGTCGCCGCCGTGGCCGACACGCCCGGCCGTGGCGCCATCGCCGCGGGGACGACGGTGCTCGTGGGCCGGGAGGCGGGCGCGCAGCAGCTGCGCAAGCTGGCGCTCGGCGACCCGGTGCACGTGCGCCACCGGCTGGTGCCGTCGGCGTCGGACACCCCGTACCGCTTCGTCGTCGGCGGCTATCCGCTGCTGCGGGGCGGGGCGCCGCTGCCGGGCCTCGACGACCGGACGTCCGCCGTGCGCACGGCCGCCGGGATCGACGAGGGAGGCCGCCGTCTGGTCCTGCTCGCGCTCGACGGCGCGCCCGAGTTCCGGGGCGGCCTGACGATCGCCGAAGTGGCCGCGTTCCTGCGGGAGTTGGGGGCCGAGGACGGCTTCAGTCTCGACGGCGGCGGCTCCAGCACGCTGGCCGCCCGGGAGCCGGGCGCGCCCGCCGTCTCGGTGCGCAACCATCCGAGCGGCGGCGCGGAGCGCCCGGTGCCCAACGGCATCGGGGTCTTCTCCCGCGCGTAGGGGCCGCCCTCACTCCCCCGTGTCCCGCACGGCCACCAGGCCGTTGAAGACACCCACGTACGCGGTGCCGTCGGGCCCGAGCGTCACGGGCGCCCAGTTGTTGTCGTACGCGACGCCGGTCCCGGCGAGCCGCTTGAAGCGGGTCTGGCCGGTGCGGAAGTCGACGGCCGTGAGGTACCAGGCGTCGATGCCCAGGGGGTGGGGGTCCTTGGTGTAGAGGTAGAGCAGTCCGTTGGTGGTGGACAGCTTCGGCACGGTGGACGGGGAGCGCTCCTGGCTCTGCCACACCGTGTCGCAGCCGCTGCCGTCGGCGCGGACGTCGACGCGGGTGACGCCGCCGACGACGCTGCGGCCGAGGGTGAGCGAGGTGATGTTCTCGTAGCCGTAGTTGTTCTCGACGACGAGGCTGTTGCCGTAGCTGATCAGCGAGTTGTCGGTGGTGGACGCGCCGGAGGCGAAGACGGGGACCGAGCAGACCAGGCGGCGGTCCTCGGGGACGTCGGCGCCGCGCCGGTAGACGAGGACGTGCATGCGGTCGTCGGCGTTGTCGGTGATGGCGACGTACTTCTCCGCCGTGCCGAACAGGTCGGGGGTGGTGCCCGAACCCTGGTTCACGGAGCCGGGCTTGGTGCCCGTGCCCCGGTCGTAGGCCTGGCGCCAGGTGACCTCTGGCGTGCCGTCGGCGGCGGCCTCGAAGCCGTACAGGGCGTGGTCGGAGACGATCGACACGCCGTCCTCGGCGACCGAGAACGAGTTCTGGATCTCCTCGCCGCGCAGTCTCGTCGACCGTATGACGCCGGTCTTCGGATCGACGGTGCCGACGCGTCCCTGCCGGGTCACCCACCAGATGCGGCCGTCCCAGTCGGGCTGCACGGAGGTGACCGGGTCGCACTCGCCGCTGGGGTGGAGGTTCGTCCAGCTCACGCAGTCGTGCGGGACGTGCGCTGTCAGGTCCCAGTCCTTGTCGACGACGAAGCGCCAGCCGCCGTCGGCGGTGCGTTCGTGCGCGAGCCGTACGACGTGCTGGCGCGAGTCGGCGAGCACGAGGCGGTCCTCGTCGTCGAGGTAGGAGTACGCGCCGCCGGACGTGTCCTTGAAGATCCGGGAGAAGTCGAGGCGCGTGATCGCCTCGACGGTGGAGGGGCGCTGCGGCAGCTTGTACTCGGCGAGCGTACGCAGCGTGCGCGGGTCGAGCAGCTTGACCAGGAAGCCGGAGAACGTGCCGCACACGGTGACGATCCGGCCGTCGCGGTCGAAGGTGACGGTGGCGCACTCGCCGCCGAGCGCGGCCATCTTCTCGCTGTTGACCTCGGGCGCGCGGCCGAGCGGGCCGTTCCACGGGTACGTGCCGCTGCCCGCCGCGTCGGCGTGCATGCCGCTGCGCCCGTTCGGGGCGAGGTGGGGGTGCTGGGGCGGCGGGTTCCCGGGGACGGGCGCGGCGGTGGCGGGCGCTCCGATGTACGGGGCGACGAGCCGGTGCCCCGGCGCCTGGGGGATCTCGTCCGCGTGCGCGGCGGGCAGGGCCAGGGCCGTGGCCCCGAGGGCCAGGGCGAGGGCACGGCCCACGAGCGTACGGGGTCGGAGCACAGCGGTCAGACGAGGCATGCGCCGAAGCTAGGACCGGGCCCGTGAAGTGTCCATGCGCGTGCGGGAGTTGTTCACGGGGCCGCAACGCTCACGTGGCCCCGGGCTCCGGCGCGGTCACGGCCGGATGCCGCTGACGATGTCCGCCGTGGCCGTGAGACCGTCGTGGATGGTCGGCGCCACGCTCGTGCCCGCGAGGTAGAAGCCCAGCAGACCGCAGACCACGGCGTGCGAGACCTTCATGCCCCCGCTGCGCAGCAGCACCACCGCGATGATCAGGAGCAGCAGCCCCACCGAGATCGAAAGGAACATCACGGACCTCCTCCGCCACGCCGGCACCGTGGCTTTCGGCGGCAAGTGTGGCGTAGCGGAGGGTTTGTCCGGGTGAGCGGCGTGTCCGCCGGACGAGTGGTGTGCGGGGGACGCCGCCGTGGGAGCCGTCAGCCGCGGCGGGCGTCGAGGAACGTCTGGAGGCCCGCGAGGTCGTCGGTGTTGAGGTGGTCGACACCGGCGTCGAGGAGTTCGGTCCAGACCGCGTCGCGGGCCGGGCCCGGCAGGTCGGGCGTGGCCCAGAAGCGGACGCGCTGCCCGCGCTTGTGGGCGGTGGCGACGATGCCCCGCAGCTTGGCGCGCTCGGCGGGCGGGATCGGGCCGACGCCGTTCCAGGTGAAGTTCAGGGACCAGTTGTCGCTGATGAGCGGGGCGAAGGAGGAGGGCGCCGGGCCGCCGAGGTCGGCGAGGCGGCCGTCGTAGAAGGCGCGGCGCACCGGCTGCGCCTCCATCACCGGGCGGGCCGCGCGGTCGCCGGAGACCACGGCGGTGATCGCGGAGCGGCGGACCTTGCCGTGCGCGTACGTGGTGAACAGGCGCCGGTAGGGCCGCAGATGGCGGTCCAGCTCGCGGTACGTCGACGCGCCCTCGGTCTTGATGTCGATCAGGAGCTGGAACGGGCCGTGCCAGTGGCGGTACACGGAGCCGTGGTGGGCGCGGACGCGGGCCGCGAGGGGCTCCAGGTACAGCGACTCCAGGGTGCGGCTCGGGTCGAGGTCCGCCGGGTCGTGGGCGACGAGGAGCTGCCCGCCGACGAGGAAGATGTCGGCCTCGACGCTGGTGAAGCGGTGGTCGAGGGCGTCCAGGAGGGGCCGGGCGTGCTCGTAGTCGTTGTGCGCGTGGGCCTGTGCGAGGGGGCGCGGGCGGGGGTGGTGGCCGCGTTCGAGCGGACGGGTGCCCGGCGCGGGGTCGGCCGCGTGGGCGATTCCGGGCGCGGCGACGGCCGTCGCGACGGCCGCGCCGAGGGTGGTCAGGGCTCTGCGACGGGTGACGAGGGCCATGGGGTACCTCCCGAAAGGGCGGAGTGGGGGCGGGAATCGGCCGAAGCCTCAGTGAGTATGGCCTCCGGCCGCTCCGAGGAACCCTGCTGGCCTGGGAGTTGGCGTGATCGACGCCTTCAGTTCACCACGCGCGCGGCTCGGCCCCGCGCTGTGGCGGTCGTCGACGAGGCCAGGGCGGGCAGCTGCCTCGGATTTTCCTCCAGGCTCCTGGCATCTGCCATGTTAAATCGCCCAATAGTCTGTAAATGCAAGATGAAGACGGCTATCTTGTCGCACATGCAGTCCCACACCATCGGTCAGGCAGAGGTCGAGATCCAGGCGGGACCCCACCGGCTCGTGTGGGCCACCGCCCGCGTGAAGTCCACCAGCGTGCACGTCAACCGCGTCTGATCCCTCCGTCCCCAGCGGCACCGCCCGTCCCCGGTCACCGCGTCGTTCCGTTCTCCCGGGCGGCCCCCCGCCGTCCGCAGCAAGAGGAGCCCCACCGCATGAACACCGTGATCGCCAAGCGGCGGCGTGCCGCCGCCGCGCTCGTCACCGCCGCCCTGCTCCTGCCGCTGACGGCGTGCGGCAGCGACGACGACAAGAAGGACGAGGGCGGCACGAAGGACGGCGGCACGCGGCAGCGGGCCGACCTCACCGTCCTCGCCGCCGCGTCCCTCACCGACGTGTTCAAGACCGCGGGCGCCGCCTACGAGGACGCGCACCCCGGCACGAAGATCACCTTCTCCTTCGAGGGCTCGCAGGAGCTGGCCGCCAAGGTCCGCCAGGGCGCCCCGGCCGACGCGCTGGTCACCGCCGACACCAAGACGATGGACGGGCTCAGGTCCGACACCGGCACGCCGACCGTGATCGCCAAGAACCGCCTGGTCATCGCCACCGGCAAGGGCAACCCGAAGAAGGTCGAGCAGCTCAAGGACCTCGCCGACAAGGATCTGAAGGTGGTCCTCGCCGCGCCCGAGGTACCGGTCGGCCGCTACAGCGAGCAGATCCTGGAGCGGCAGAAGGTCGACGTGAAGCCGGTCTCCCAGGAGCCCAACGTCCGCGCCGTCCTGTCCAAGGTCGAGCTCGGCGAGGCCGACGCCGGTCTCGTCTACAAGACGGACGTCCAGGCCGCCGACGGCAAGGCCGAGGGCGTCGACATCCCCGACGGCCAGAACGCGATCGCCGCGTACCCGGCCGCTACCCTCAAGACGTCCGAGCACACCGCCGCCGCGGCCGCGTTCGTGACGTGGCTGACCTCCGCCGAGGCACAGAAGATCCTGCGGGACGCGGGCTTCCAGAAGCCGTAGCCCCGCGCACCGACCTGGGAATCCCCGATGAGAACACGCCGTGGAGCCGGTGCGCGCCCGCCGCTCACCCTGGCCGTGCCCGCGCTCCTCGCCGTCGCGTTCCTGCTGCTGCCGCTCGTCGGCATCCTCAGCCGGACCGCGTGGGGCGACCTCGGGACGCATCTGACGAGCCCCGGAGTGACCGAGGCGCTCAAGCTCTCGCTGTACGTGTCCTTCTGGGCACTCGGCCTGTCCCTGGTCCTCGGGGTGCCGCTGGCCTGGCTGCTCGCGCGCGTGCCGTTCCCCGGCAAGGCGCTCGTGCGCTCGCTCGTGCTGCTGCCCATGGTGCTTCCGCCCACCGTCGGCGGGGTCGCCCTGCTGCTCGGCTTCGGTCGGCGCGGGCTGCTCGGGCCGTGGCTGGAGGACACCTTCGGGATCGTCCTGCCGTTCCACACGTCGGGGGCCGTCGTGGCCGCCACGTTCGTGGCCATGCCGTTCCTGATCATCAGCCTCGAAGGCACCCTCGCGGGCATGCGCCTGTCGTACGAGGAGACCGCGGCCTCCCTCGGCGCCTCGCCGGTACGGGTGTTCTTCACCGTCACGCTGCCGATGGTCGCGCCCGGACTCGCCGCCGGGGCCGCGCTCACCTGGGCGCGGGCGCTCGGCGAGTTCGGCGCGACCATCACCTTCGCGGGGAACCTGCCGGGCACCACGCAGACCCTGCCGCTCCAGGTGTATCTGCTCCTCCAGGACCAGCCCGAGGCCGCGACCTCCGTGTCGCTGCTGCTCCTCGTGATCGCCATGGCCGTCCTCATCGCGCTGCGCGGGCGCTGGACGGGCGGGACGACCGACCGCGCGGCGCGCCCCCCCGGCGGCGGTGCGCCCCTGCCCGACGAGCCCGCGGGCGCACCGGAAGCGACCGGGCCCGTCCCGGCCGAGGCCGCGCCGGAGCGCTGGCCCCTGCACGCGGACGTCACCGGCTTCACCGAGCTCACGCTGACGGCCGAGCCCGGCACCACCATCGCCGTCGTCGGGCCGAACGGCGCGGGCAAGACCACGCTCCTGCGCGCCCTGCTCGGGCTCACCCCCCGCGCCCACGCCCGGCTGCGCCTCGGCGCGGCGGACGTCACCGCGCTGCCGCCGCACCGGCGCGGCGTCGCCTGGGTGCCCCAGGACGGCGCGCTCTTCCCGCACCTGAGCGCCCTGTCCAACACCGCCTACGGCCTGCGCGCCCAAGGGGTGCCGCGTGCCGAGGCCCGCCGCAGGGCCCGGCTCTGGCTCGACCGGCTCGGCGTCGGGCACCTCGCGCACCGCAGGCCCGCCCAGCTCTCCGGCGGCCAGGCCCAGCGCGTCGCCCTCGCCAGGGCCCTGGCCCCGCATCCGCGGCTGCTGCTGCTCGACGAGCCGCTGGCCGCCCTGGACCAGACGACGCGGGCCCACGTCCGGCACACCCTGCGCACCCATCTGGCGGGCTTCGGCGGGGTCTGTCTGCTCGTCACCCACGATCCGGTCGAGGCCGTCTCACTGGCCGACCGGGTCCTGGTCCTCGACGACGGACGGGCCCTGCAGGACGCCCCGCCCGCCGAGGTCACCCGGCGCCCCCGCTCCCCCTGGGTGGCCCGCATGCTGGGGAGCAACGCCCTCGCCGGGACGGGCACCGGGGACGGCACGCTGCTGCTCGCCGACGGCGGACACCTGGTGGCCGCCGACCCGCTCGGCGAAGGCACGCGGGCCCTCGCGGTCATCCCGCCCGAGGCGGTGTCGCTGCACCTGGAGCACCCCGAGGGCAGCCCGCGCAACGTCTGGCACGGCACGGTCCGGGAGATCACCGCGGTCGGCAGCAGGCTGCGGGTCCTGGTCACCGCCGAGAAGGCGCCCGACCTCGTCGCCGAGATCACCCCGCAGGCGGCGGCCGAACTGGGCCTGGCCGACGGCACCCCGGTCTACACGAGCGTGAAGGCGACCGAGGTCACGCTCGTCGCGGTCTGACGCGCGGGATGGAGGCCTAGGGTCCGGCTCGTCGGGAACGGGCCCGGGTACGGAGTGATCGTTCCTGGTGTCAGGCGTCGAGTCGCTCCTGTAGGCGGACGGTCACGGTGTCCCCTTCCTCCTTGCCGATCGCCTTGCGCACGTCCGCCTTCACCGGCAGCTTGTGCGTCCCGTCCCCCAGGGCCATGAACGAACTTCGGAACGGATGACCGTCGATCGTGCCCCGGACCTTCACCAGGCCGCGGGTGCCGAAGAACGCGGCCGACTCGGGCCACACGACGTAGGTCCAGCCGCCCTTGTCCGGGCTCTTCCGCAAGGTCGCGGTGAACTGCTTGTCCATTACGGATACCGCCTGTTCAGGAGTCTTCGACGAGGATCAGGTCGTTGCCGTCCGGGTCACGCACAGCGAACATGGGCGGCACCGCGGGCCCCATCCGCAGGACCTCCGCGTCCGCGTCGACGCCGCGTGCGCGCAGGTCCGCGTGGTCGGCGTCGGCATCTTGGGTCGTCAGACGGATCCCGGCCGGGCCCCCTTCGGGAACGAGCGCGATCGTCGTCGTCGCGCCGGGCGGCGCCACCTCGATCCAGCGCCCGTCGCCGAAGGGGACGTCCCGGCGCACTTCGAAGCCGAGCTCACCGACGTAGAACTCGATCGCCTTCTGCTGGTCGGTGACGCGCATCCCGACCGTGGCCACCTGCGTGATGTGGGTGGTTCTGCTCATCCCATGCCTCCGCTTCCTTGGTATGCACAAGGTGAGACGGCGGCAAGCGGGGAAACTCATCGCAGGCCCCGAGGTGCGACTGAACAGGGCTCGTCGGCCGCGCGAGCGGTGCCTGACGCGGCACTAGCGCACCGAACCGCCGGTCAGCTCGTCCCAGTGCACCGTCCGGTCGCACCACCGCTCCAGGAGCACCTTGTCGTGCCCCACGGCGAGCAGCCCGGCCCCGCTGTCGGCCCGGTACTCCTCCACGGCCGCGACCAGGGCGGCCGTCGTGGACGCGTCGAGCATCGCCGTCATCTCGTCGCAGATCAGCCAGCGGGGCCGCAGGACCAGGGCGCGGGCCAGACAGGCCCGCTGGAGCTGGCCGTCGCTGACCTCGTGCGGGCGGCGGCCGAGCAGGTCGGCGCCCAGGCCGACGGCGGGGGCGAGCTCCGCCACGCGGTCGGCGGCCCCGGCGGCGCGGCCGGTGGCCCGCAGGGGCTCCGCGATCAGCTGGGTGAGGGTCAGGCGCGGGTCGGCGGAGAGCCGGGGCTGCTGGAAGACCACGCCGAACGCGGTGCGCTGGGCGCGCGGGGCCCGGTGGCGCCAGCCGCGCGCGGCCTCGCCGTCGATGACGACCTGGCCCGCGTCCGGCCGGTGCAGCAGGGCCGCGACCCGGGCGAGCGTCGACTTGCCGCAGCCGCTGGGGCCGAGCAGGCCCACGGACTCGCCGGGCGCGAGGGTGAGGCTGACGTCCCGTAGGACGGGGTCGCGGCGGTCGTATCCGGCGGTCAGGGAGCGCAGTTCAAGCACGGGGCGCCTCCAGCGCGGCGGTGACCGGGTGGTGGCAGGCGACGCCCGCCGTGAACGCGGGGCGGCTCGCGCAGCTCTCGTCGGCCCGCGCGCAGCGGGCCGCGAAGGCGCAGCCCTCCGGGAGCGCGGACAGCTCGGGCGGCATGCCGGGGATCGGGGTGAACTCCCGCTCGGGCAGGGCGTCCAGGAGGCCGCGCGCGTACGGGTGGCGCGGTCCGGTCTCGCCGAAGAACGCCTCGGCGTCGGCGATCTCGACGACGCGGCTCGCGTACATGACGGCGACGCGGTCGGCGACGCGCCGGGCGGCGGCCAGGTCGTGGGTGATCAGGAGCAGCGCGCGGTCGTCGCCGACGTGGCGGCGCAGTTCGTCGACGGTGCGGTCGACGAGGTCGCGGTCCAGGCCCGTGGTGGGCTCGTCGGCCAGGAGCAGCGGCGCGTCGCCGATCAGGGCGAGCGCGGTGGCGGCGCGCTGGGCGAGGCCGCCGGACAGCTGGTGCGGATAGCGGTCGAGGTGGCCGACGGGGAAGGAGGCGCGCTCGGCCGCCGCCTCCGCGGCCGCGCGCAGCGCGGGGCGGCGCACCCCCGTCAGCTCCCGCAGGGTCTCCTCCAGCTGGGAGCGCACGGTGCGTACGGGCGTCAGATGCGCGGCGGGGCTCTGCGGCACGAGGCCGACGCGGCGGCCGCGCACGGTGCGGGCCAGGGTGCGCTCGTCGGCGGTGAGCAGGTCGAGGTCGCCGAGCAGCGCGGACCCCGCGGTCTCGGCGTTGCCGGGCAGGAGGCCGAGCAGGGCGGAGGCGAGCACGGACTTGCCGCAGCCGCTCTCGCCGACCAGGGCGAGGCATTCGCCCGACGCGAGGTCGAAGCGGGCGTCGGTGACGGCGGCCACGTGGCCGCCGCCGCGCATGCGGAAGCGCACGGAGAGCCCTCGTACGGAGAGCACGGGGTGCCTGGACGCGGCAGTCACAGCATCAGGGGGCGCGGCGGTCACAGCATCAGCTCCGATCGGCGGCGCGGGTTGATCCGCTCGCGCCAGGCGCCCGCGAGGCCCGCGATCGCCAGGGTGGGCACGATGATGAACAGGCCGGGGAAGAGCGTGGGCCACCAGTCGCCCGCGAGCAGCGAGCCGCGGGCGCCCTGCACGAGCGTGCCGAGGCTCGCCTGGTGCGTGGGCAGGCCGAGGCCGAGGAAGGAGAGCGCGGACTCGTGCCAGATGGCGTGCGGCACCATCAGGACGGCGGCGAGCCCGGCCTGCGGCAGCACCCCGGGCAGCAGGTGGCGCACGGTCACGCGCCAGCGTGAGGCGCCGCCGGAGATGGCCGCGTCGACGTAGGGGCGGGAGCGGAGGGACAGGACCTCGGCGCGCACGATGCGGGCGGTGGACAGCCAGTGCGTGAGCCCCACGGAGATCACCACGGGCCAGACACCGGGCCGGAACATCGCGACGATGAAGATGCCGAGCAGCAGGTGCGGGACGGACGCGAAGACGTCGACGACGCGCATCACGATCCGGTCCACCCAGCCGCCGCAGGCGGCCGCGAGCGCGCCCACGGCGGTGCCGACGACGGTGGCCACCACGGCGGCGACGACGCCGACGAGCAGCGAGACGCGCAGCCCGTACACACAGCGCACCAGCAGGTCGCGGCCCACGTCGTCGGTGCCGAAGGGGTGGGCCAGGGAAGGCGGCAGGAGCTTGTCCGCGAGGTGCACGGCCTGCTCGTCGAGGTCGACGACCGGCGGCACGATCAGGACGGCGAGCACGACGGCCGCGACGATCGCGGCGGAGCTCCACACCCGCCACGCGCGCGTGGCCGCGGCCGAGGTGCGCGCGGCGCGCGCGGAGGCCGGGCGCCAGGTGGTCTCAGCCATCGAATCCCACCCTGGGGTCGGCGAGCCCGTACAGCAGGTCCGCGAGGAGGTTGCCGAGCAGGACGGCGGCCGTCGCGAGCGCGGTGAGCGCGGCGAGCAGCGGGAAGTCCACGGAGGTGGCGGCGCCCACGGTGGCCGCGGCGATGCCGGGCCAGCTGAAGACGGTCTCCACCAGCAGCGCGCCGGTGATGAGTTCGGGCACGCGGGAGCCGACGAGGGTGAGCACCGGCAGCATGCCGGAGCGGAAGGCGTGCTGAAGCAGCACGGTGCGCTCGGCGAGGCCGCGGGCGCGGGCGCCGCGCACGGGGTCGTCGCCGAGCGCGTCGCCGACGCTCTGGCGCACGTACAGGACGAACCACGGCAGCTGGGAGATCGCGAGGACGGCTGCGGGCAGGATCAGATGGCTGGTGACCTGGCCGGACGTCACGGTCGTACGGGCGGTGTCGGTGAGTCCGCCCGCGGGGAGCACGTCGAGCTTGAGCGCGAAGAGCCACATCACGAGGAGGCCGAGCCAGAACGGCGGGGCGGCTTCCAGGGTGTAGGCGAGCGAGGTGATGCCCCGGTCGAGCCAGCCGCCGGGGCGGCGCGCGGCGAGCACGCCGAGGGCCGAGCCGAGCAGGATCGCGAGGAGGAAGGCGGTGGCGGCGAGCAGCACCGACCAGCCGATGCGCTCGCCGATGGCGTCGGCGACGGGCTGGCGCAGCGTGCTGGAGCCGCCGAGGTCGCCGGTCAAGGCCGAGGTGAGCCAGTCCCACCAGCGGCTCACCAGCGGCTTGTCGACGCCGAGGTTGGCGCGCAGCTGGTCGAGGTTCTCCTGGGACGCGGTGAGCCCGGCCGTGCCCGCGTACGCCTTGACGGGGTCGAAGGGCGAGGCCTCGGCGACGGCGAAGACGCCGAAGGTCACGACGAGCAGGACCGGGACGGCGAACACGGCTCGCCGGGCGGCGAGCCGTGCCATGGGCCCCCAGGGGACCCGGCGGCGCCGCTTGTCGGGCGCGGAGGTCACTTCTTCGGCTGCCAGTCCTCGACGTTCCACCACGGGCCGGAGGCCAGGCCGTGGTCGTGCGGCTCGACCTGGGTGGTGAGGTCGCCGAAGGACTTGTTCACCACGTAGAGGTGGTCGATGTGCGTGAGGAAGGTGTAGCCGGGGTTCTTCACCAGCTCGCGCTGGACGGTGTCGTACGCGGCTTTGCGCTTGGCCCGGTCGCCGCTCTTGCGGGCGTCCTCCAGGGCCTTGTCGACCGTGGCGTTGTCGTAGTGCGCCATGTTGTTGAAGCCGTCACCGGCGAGCGAGGACTTCAGGAGGGTGTACTGGTCGAAGTCCGGGTCGGCCGGGGAGCCGCCGCCCGCGAGGACCGCGTCCTTGGCCATACGCGGTTCGATGACCTCCCAGGTGCCGGACTGCACCTCGACCTTGATGCCGAGCTTCTTGGCGTCGGAGGCGTAGGCGAGCGCGTGGTCCTGGCGGAGCTTGTCGCCGGTGAGGTACCAGAGCGGGAACGACGCCTGGACGCCGTCCTTCTCGCGGATGCCGCCCTTGCCGGGCTTCCAGCCCGCGGCGTCGAGGATCTTCTTGGCCTTGGCGGCGTCGAACTTCCGCTCGGTGCCCTTGGTGAACCAGGGGCTGTCCGTCGGGACCGGGCCGTAGGCCTCCTTGCCCGCGCCGTCGAGGATGGAGTCGACCATGGCCTTGCGGTCCACGCCGATGTCGAGGGCGCGCCGCACAGCCGTGTCGCCCGCGACCTTGTTGCCGGTCGGCAGGGTCACGACGCGGTAGTCGAAGGTCTTGGCGGCGTACGTCTTCTTGGCGCCGTCGGACGCGAAGGTCTCGGCGAGGTTCGGCGGCAGGATGGCGCCGTCGAGGTCGCCGGTGCGCAGCCGGGTGGCGCGCACGTCGTCGTCCTTGATGATCGCCATCGTGAAGTTCTTGATCTTCGGCGCGCCGCCCCAGTAGCCGGGGTTGGCCTTGAAGACGATCTTCTCGCCCTTGGACCACTTCACCAGCTCGTAGGGGCCGGTGCCCACGGGCTTGGTGGAGAAGTCGCCCTTGTTGACGTCCTGCTTGCCCGCGATGTGCTCGGGCGCGATGGGCAGGACGGTGCGCTCGGCGAACGGCGCGTAGGGGTACTTGAGGTGGAAGACGACGGTGTCGTCGCCCTTGGCCTCGACGCTCTTGAGCGCGTCGAGCTCGGTCTTGGAGGCGTTGTTCGTCTTCTTGTCGAGGATCGTCTCGTACGTGAAGACGACGTCCTTGGCCGAGAAGGGCTTGCCGTCGCTGAACTTGACGCCCTCGCGCAGCGCGAAGGTGTAGGTCTTGCCGTCGTCGCTGACCTTCGGGAGCTTCGCGGCGAGCGCGGGCCGCAGCTTCATGTCGGCGTCGTGCGTGAGCAGACCGTCGAAGATCTTGGAGTTGCCGTCCTTGCCGTAGCCGAGGAGCGGGCTGAGCGTCTCGGGTTCGTACGCGATGCCGACGACGGCGGAGTCCTTGGCGCCGCCCGAGCCCTTGCCGTCGTCCGGCGACGAACAGGCCGAGGCGGCGACCGCCAGTGCGGCGGTCGCCGCGACCGCGCCCGTGGTCCGTATGGATCGGGCCCTCATGCTCCACACCCCTACTGAAGATCAATCCTTCTTGCGAACAGCTCGCAATTATGCCTCACGTAATGGGTGTGTAGGGCACGGGTCCCCTACGACTTTTGGACTACGTGCAGGTCAGGGCGCTGGCAGGGCGACCAGCCCGGCCAGGGCCTCCTTGTGCCGTCCCGCCGTGCCGAGGGCGAGGGAGTCGGCCTTGGCGCGCTTGAGGGCGAGGTGGACGGGGTGTTCCCAGGTCATGCCGATGCCGCCGTGCAGTTGCAGGGCCTCCTCGGCGGCGCGCACCGCGACGGGGGACGCGTAGGCCTGCGCGAGGGCCGTCGCGAGGTCCGGCTCGTCGCTGCCGGTGGCCAGGGCGTCGGCGGCGTTGCGGGCGGCGGCGCGCAGGTTCACCACATCGAGCCAGACCTGGGCGAGGCGGTGCTTGAGGGCCTGGAAGGAGCCGACGGGGCGGTTGAACTGATGGCGCTCCTTCGTGTGGCGCACGGTCTTTGCCAGGCACCACTCGGCGAGACCCAGCTGCTCCGAGGCGAGCAGCCCCGCCCCGGCGCGCAGGCCGAGGGCCACCGGCGCCGCCGCGTCGAGGGCGAGCGGGCGCGCCGGGGCCGCGTCGAAGGTGACCGTGGCGAGCGGGCGGGTGCGGTCGAGCGAGGTCAGCGGGGTGATGGTGACGCCGCCCCGGTCGGCGTCGACGGCGCACAGGCCGCCGTCGGACGGCACGAGCAGCACGTCGGCGGCGCCCGCGTCCGCGACGCCGGTCACCTCGCCGCGCAGGACGCCGTCCGCGTACCGCGCGAGCGGGTACGCGTCCCCGGGGGCGGTGGCAAGGGGCACGGCGAGCGCGCCGATCGTACGGCCCGAGGCGAGCGCGGCGAGCAGGTCGGCGGCCGCCTCGCCGCAGCCGAGCAGCGCTTCGGTGGCGATGACGGCGCTCGTCAGATACGGCACGGGGGCCACCGCGCGGCCGAGTTCCTCCAGGACCACGGCCGCCTCGCGGTGCGTGGCGCCCTGGCCGCCCCGGTCCTCGGGCACCAGGAGTCCGGCGAGGCCCATGCCTTCGGTGAGGGCCTTCCACAGGTCGCGGTCGCAGGCCTGGTCGGACTCGGTGCGGGCGAGGACGGTGGCCGGGTCGCAGTGGTCGGTGAGGAGGGCGCGCACGGCGGCGCGGACCGCCTCCTCTTCCTCCGTGTGGAGCAGATGGCTCGGCGGGGTCATCGGGTCAGGTCCTTCCAGGCGACGTCCTTGTCGGTGCGCGGTTCCGGCGGCAGGCCGAGGACGCGCTCGGCGACGATGTTGAGCAGGACCTCGCTCGTGCCGCCCTCGATGCTGTTGCCCTTGGCGCGCAGATAGCGGTAGCCCGCCCCGCGCCCGAAGAAGTCGACCCCTTCGGGCCGCCGCATCGTCCAGTCGTCGTACAACAGCCCTTCCTGGCCGAGGAGTTCGACCTCCAGGCCGCTGATGGCCTGGTTGAGGCGGGCGAAGCCGAGCTTGGCGGCGGAGCCCTCGGGGCCCGGCTGGCCCGCCGCGAGCTGCTGGCGCAGGCGCTCGCCGGTGAGCCGGGCGACCTCGGCCTCCACCCAGAGGGTGAGCAGGCGCTGGTGCAGGTCGTGGGTGCGCAGCTCGGGGCGCTCGCGCCAGGTCCGGGCGAGGGGCTCGATCATGCCGCCCTCGCGCGGCAGGCGCGTGCCGCCGATGGACACGCGCTCGTTCATGAGCGTGGTCTGCGCGACCCGCCAGCCGTCGCCGACCGCGCCGAGCCTGTGCGCGTCGGGGATGCGGACGTCGGTGAGGAAGACCTCGTTGAACTCGGCCTCGCCGGTGATCTGCCGCAGCGGCCGCACCTCGACGCCCGGGTCGGTCATGTCGCACACGAAGTACGTGATGCCGCGGTGCTTGGGCACGTCCGGGTCGGTGCGGGCGATGAGGATGGCCCAGCGGGCGAGGTGCGCGCTGGAGGTCCACACCTTCTGTCCGTTGACCACCCAGGTGTCGCCCTCGCGCACCGCGCGGGTGCCGAGCGCCGCGAGGTCGGAGCCCGCACCGGGCTCGCTGAACAGCTGGCACCACACCTCCTCGCCGACCCACAAGGGCCTGAGGAAGCGGCGCTTCTGGTCCTCGGTGCCGAAGCCGAGGATCGTCGGCGCCGCCATGCCGAGGCCGATGCCGATGCGGCGCGGGTCGTTGTCGGGGGCGCCCGCGGCCTCAAGATCGGCGTCCACGACGGCCTGGAGCGGGCGGGGCGCGGCGAGGCCGCCGAGGCCCTCGGGGTAGTGCACCCAGGCGAGCCCGGCGTCGAAGCGGGCCTTCAGGAAGGCGGTGCGCTCCGTCGTGCCCGGCGGGTGGGCGGCGAGGAACTCCCGCGTGCGGCGCCGCAGTTCGGCGGCATTGGGCCCTTCGATGGTGTCGGGCCCTTCGGCGGCGTCGGTCCTGTCCGTGGTGTCGGTCATGCGGCCGCCCCGTCCGTGAGCCCGGGCAGGACGACGACGCGCCCGGTGGTGGCCCCGTCGGCGACGCGCTGGACGGCCGCCGCCGCACCGGTCAGCGGCACCCGCTCGCTCACCAGGGGTTTGACCGCGCCCTTGGCGGCGAGCGCGGTCAGCTGCTCGTGGCAGTCGAGGACGGCCCGCGGGTCCTTCGTGACGTACAGGCCCCAGTGCAGGCCGACGATCGAGTAGTTCTTCACCAGGGCGTGGTTCAGGGCGGGCGCCGGGATGGTGCCGCTCGCGAAGCCGACGACCACCAGGCGGCCCTCGAAGGCCACGCACTTGGCGGACTGGGTGTACGCGGCGCCGCCCACGGGGTCGTAGACCACGTCGGCGCCGCGCCCGCCGGTGGCGTCCTTCACGGCCGCCACGACGTCGTCCGCGTGCCGGTCCACGACCGCGTCGCAGCCCAGTTCGCGGGCGACCCGGGCCTTCTCGGCGCCGCCGACGACGCCGATGACGCGGGCGCCCGCCGCCTTGCCGAGCTGCACGGCCGCGCTGCCGACGCCGCCCGCGGCCGCGTGCACCAGGAGCGTCTCGCCCGCCTGGAGCCGGGCCCGCCGGTGCAGGCCGAACCAGCCGGTCTGGTAGCCGATGTGCAGGGCCGCGGCCTCGGCGTCGTCGAGGGCGTCCGGGGCGGGCAGCAGCGCCGCGGCGTCCGCGACGGCGTACTCGGCGAAGCCGCCGTACGGCAGCACGGGGTTGGCGATGACGCGCCGCCCGTCCGCCGTCGTGCCGCAGACCTCCACGCCGGGCGTGAACGGCAGCGGCGGGGTGATCTGGTACTCGCCCCGGCAGAGCAGCGCGTCCGGGAAGTTGACGTTCGCGGCGCGGACCTCGATCAGCACCTGGCCGTCGCCGGGCACCGGCCTGTCCGTCTCTTCGAGCCGCATCACCTCGCCCGGCTCGCCGTTGCGGGGTACGTGCCATGCGTGCATGCGAGGCCTCCACGGGGGCGTCGGTGGACCGTGCTCCCGCGCATACTAAGCGGTCGCTTGCCTCAAGGGAACAGGGTCATCCCTCCGCCGCGGACCGCTTCTTGGGCTGGGCCCGCACGTGCATGCGCTCGCCCTGCGGCCCGAACAGGCTCAGGAACTCGGCGGGGCCCTCGCCGGTGGAGCCGAACCAGTGCGGCACCCGGGTGTCGAACTCGGCGGCCTCCCCCGCGGTCAGCACCACGTCGTGCTCGCCGAGGACCAGGCGGAGCCTGCCGGACAGGACGTACAGCCACTCGTAGCCCTCGTGCGTCCGCGGTTCGGGCTCGGCCGTGCGCTGGGGCTCGATGACCTTGTACGCCTGGAGCCCGCCGGGCTGGCGGGTCAGCGGCACCATCGTGCGGCCGTGGCGGACGATCGGCTTGGCGCGCACCCGGGGGTCTCCGACGGGCGGGGCGCCGACGAGCTCGTCCAGGGGCACCTGGTGGGCGCGGGCGATGGGCAGGAGCAGTTCCAGGCTCGGCTTGCGCCCGCCCGACTCAAGCCGGGAGAGGGTGCTGACGGAGATGCCGGTGGCGGCGGAGAGCCCGGCGAGCGTGGCGCCGCGCTCCTTGCGGATCCTGCGGAGGCGGGGGCCGACGGCGGTGAGGACCTGCTCGGTCGCGCCGTCGTCCCCCTCGGGGGTGTGACTCTCTTCGCGTGCCATGCGCCCATTGCAGAATCGGCAACGCGTGATGTCAAACCCGCATCATCGGTCTCCGGTCGGAGAGGTCTCCGGTCGGAGAGGCCCCGGCCGGAGAGGCCCCGGCCGGAGAGGCCCCGGCCGGAGAGGTCTCCGACCGAAGAGGCTCCCGCCCGGAGGCGTCAGCGGCCGAAGACCTGGAACGCCACCGCGGGGACCCCGCCGAAGCGCGGCGCGAGCCCCTCGGCGATGCCGCCGAGGAACGAACGGCAGTACTTCTCCGGGTCCTCGTCGGTGAGGGCCTCCAGATAGGCGCGGTGTTCGAGCAGGGACCGGACGGAGCGCTCCAGGCCCGGCCGCGCGTCGACCGCGTGCGTGGGCCGGTCCGTCCCGGCCACGGCGACCCAGCGCACCCCGTTCCACGGCTCCAGGCCCTGGTCGATCAGCTCGGGGAAGATCCAGCGGTTGCCCGCGTCGGCGACCGCGTCCAGGGTGGCGCGGCCCACGGCGACGTGGTCGGGGGTGTTCCAGGCGACGCCGCCCCACGTGTCCTGGTAGTTGAGCGTCACGACCAGCTCGGGCCGGTGCCTGCGGATCGCGGCGGCGATGTCGCGGCGCAGCGCCGTGCCGTACTCGATCACGCCGTCCTTGTGGTCGAGGAACTCGACGGTGTCCACGCCGACGACGGCCGCGCTCGCGCGCTGCTCCCGCTCGCGCACCGGGCCCGCCTCTGCGGGCGCCAGGGTGTCGATGCCCGCCTCGCCGCGGGTCGCGAGGAGGTACGCCACCTCGCGGCCCGCGTCCGTCCAGGAGGCGACGGCGCCCGCGCAGCCGTACTCCAGGTCGTCCGGGTGCGCGACGACGGCGAGGGCGCGCTGCCAGTCCTCAGGCAGGGGGGCCAGTTGCTCGGGCGCGGTCGTACTCGTGTGCTGCGGCTCGGTCATGCGCGCAGCCTAAGCGCTCCGCTGGGTTCGCCGTGTCGTGCCGTCGTTCGCCTGCGGGTTCGTTGTGGCTGATCGCTCCCCCAAGTTCTCGGCTTCGCTCGAACAGGGGGGACCCCCTTCGCGGCGGAGCCGCATTTCGGCACAGCCCCGCGCCCCTTCGGGGCGCTTAGATCTCGCCCCGCACCAGGTCGAGGAGTCGGGCGAGGACCCGGTCGCCGCTCGCGCGCAGGCCGTCGTGCTCGTACTCGTCGGTGACCCAGGTGCGCAGGCCGCCGATCGTGCGGGCGGTGCGCAGGGCGTCGGCGGTGTCGACGTACAGGTCGTCGTGGTAGACGGCCGCGGCCACCGGCACCTCGTTCGCGGCCAGGCGCTCGGCGTCGTACAGCGGGGCCCAGTCGGCGCGTTCGGCGAGCAGCTCCGCGGTCTCGCGCAGCGGGCGCAGCGCCGGGTCGCAGTCGAACATCCAGCGCTGCACGGCCTCCCCGGTGAACAGGACCGGCTCGCCGCCCGCGAGGCTCTTGCCCGCGTCGAACGCGGGGAACTCGCCGCGCACCCGCTCCGCTGACCACGCGGTGGGCCGACCGCCCTGGGCGTAGCACGCCTCGTGCAGCAGGGCGTACAGCGGGTGTCCGGCGTACGACAGGAGCGCCTGGGCCGTCTCCTGGAAGGCGTCGGACAGTTCGTGCCCGCCGGGGGTGCGCACGAAGGCGTCCTCCAGGAGGTAGTGCAGGCGGTGGCTGCCGTCGCCGGTGCCGAGGAGGATGCCCAGGGCCTGGAAGGCCTCGGCGGTGAAGCGGTAGCCGCCGTTCAGGACGGGCTCGTGCTCGGCGGCGTACTCGGCGACGCGCCGGGCCCGCTCGACGTCCTGGGGGTAACGCGCGTAGTGGGCAAGCGACTTGCGCTCCATGCGCGGGTAGGCGGCGCGGTACACGTCGTCCGCGTGCCCGTCGAGCGTCGGGAGCCCGCCGGTGATCAGCGCGGCCGCCAGGCCCTCGGGGGCGGCGGACAGGTAGTGCGTGGCGCAGAAGCCGCCGAAGCTCTGGCCGAGGACCGTCCAGGGGGCGCCGCCGGTGACCTCGTGCCGGATCGCCTCGCAGTCGCGCACGATCGCGTCGGCGCGGAAGTGGCCGAGGTAGTCGGCCTGTTCGCGGGGTCCGCCACGCAGCGGCAGGGTCTGGCGGTTGGCGGGCGTCGACGCGGCGGTGCCGCGCTGGTCGAGCAGCAGCACGCGGTAGTCGCGCAGGGCGCGGCCGAGCCAGGCCTGCTTGCCGACGAAGCGGTCGGCCCCGAAGCCGGGTCCGCCTTGGAGGTACACCAGCCAGGGCAGGTCGGCGTCCTGCCGCGCCGCCGCCACGCACTCCCGCGCGAACAGCTCTATCCGCTCCCCCGCCGGGTCCGCGTGGTCGAGCGGGACGCTGAACCGGCGGTCGGTGAGCACGACTCCGGGCTGACGGTAGGTGGGACTCAAGGCATCTCCTCAAACAGTGCGCGGAAGCGGAACCGTCCTAGTGGAGCACACCGCCCGCTGGGGCTCGTGTGCCGCCGTCCGCGCCAGTACGCTCGGGCCATCCGATGATCGACGAGGAGGAACACACCATGCGTGTCGCACTCTTCCTGACGTGTGTCAACGACACGCTCTATCCGCACACCGGCCGCGCCACCGTGAAGCTCCTGACCAGACTGGGTGTCGAGGTGGACTTCCCGCAGGCCCAGACCTGCTGCGGACAGGCGCACTACAACACTGGCTACCGCCGTCAGGCGGAGCCGCTCGCCCGCCACTTCTCCGATGTCTTCGCGGGGTACGAGGCGATCGTGACGCCGTCCGGCTCGTGCGGGGCGATGGTGCGCGAGCTGTATCCGCGCCTCGGCGAGCGGGCCAGGGCCGAGGGCCGCGGCGGAGGGCTCGCGGCGGCCGTGGCGCCGGTGGTGCCCCGGACGTTCGAGCTCACCGAGTTCCTGGTGGACGTCCTGGGCGTCACGGACGTCGGCGCGTACTACCCGCACACGGTGACGTACCACCCGACGTGTCACGGCCTGCGCTCGCTCGGGCTCGGCGACCGGCCGACGAAGCTGCTCGGCGCGGTCAAGGGGCTCGACTTCGTGGAGCTGCCGGGCGCCGAGGAGTGCTGCGGCTTCGGCGGCACCTTCGCCGTGAAGAACCCCGACGTGTCGGCGGCGATGGGCGCCGACAAGGTGCGCAACGCGGAGTCGACCGGGGCCGGGGTGCTGTGCGCGGCGGACAACTCCTGTCTGATGCACATCGGCGGCACGATGTCCCGGCTGCGGACCGGCCTGCGGCCCGTCCACATCGCCGAGATCCTGGCGAGCACGGAAGAGGAGCCCCTGGCATGAGCGGCACCTTCGTGGGCATGCCCGCGTTCCCCGAGGCGGCGCGCGCCGCCGTCGGCGACGCCACGCTGCGCGCCAATCTGCGGCACGCCACCCACACCATCCGCGACAAGCGGGCCCGCGCCGTCGCCGAACTCGACGACTGGGCGCGGTTGCGCGAGGCGGGCAAGCGCATCAAGGACCACACGCTGCGCCACCTCGACCACTATCTGCTGCGCCTGGAGGAGGCGGTGACGGCGGCGGGCGGCACCGTGCACTGGGCCGCCGACGCGGCCGAGGCCAACCGCGTCGTGACCCGGCTCGTCGCGGAGACCGGCGAGTCCGAGGTCGTCAAGGTCAAGTCGATGGCCACCCAGGAGATCGGCCTCAACGAAGCCCTGGCGGCGGCGGGCGTCCGCGCCTACGAGACCGACCTCGCCGAGCTGATCGTGCAGCTCGGCCGGGACCGCCCCTCGCACATCCTGGTGCCCGCCATCCACCGCAACCGCGGCGAGATCCGCGACATCTTCGCCGCGGAGATGGGGCGTTGGGGCCGCCCCGCCCCGGACGGGCTCAGCGACACGCCCGCCGAGCTCGCCGAGGCGGCGCGGCTGCATCTGCGGGAGAAGTTCCTGCGCGCCAAGGTCGGGATCTCCGGCGCCAACTTCATGGTCGCCGAGACCGGCACGCTGGTCGTCGTCGAGTCCGAGGGCAACGGCCGCATGTGCCTGACGCTCCCGGAGACCCTGATCTCCGTCGTCGGCGTGGAGAAGGTCGTGCCGACGTGGCGGGACCTGGAGGTGTTCCTGCAGACCCTGCCGCGCTCCTCGACGGCCGAGCGCATGAACCCGTACACCTCGACGTGGACGGGCACCACGGACTCCGACGGCCCCCGGGCCTTCCACCTGGTGCTGCTCGACAACGGCCGCACCGACGCGCTCGCCGACGAGGTGGGCCGCCAGGCGCTGCGCTGCATCCGCTGCTCGGCGTGCCTCAACGTGTGCCCGGTGTACGAGCGGGCGGGCGGGCACGCCTACGGCTCGGTGTACCCGGGGCCGATCGGGGCGATCCTCAGCCCGCAGCTGCGGGGCACGGCGAGCGCGGTCGACGCGTCGCTGCCGTACGCCTCGTCGCTGTGCGGTGCCTGCTACGAGGTGTGCCCGGTGGCCATCGACATCCCGGAGGTCCTGGTGCACCTGCGGGAGCGGGTCGTCGAGGGCGGCGAGGTGACCCGCCGCGGTGTGCGGGTACGGCTGCGGCCCGCCAAGGGGCACGCGGCGGAGCGGGCGGCGATGCGGGCCGCGCGGTGGGTGTTCCGGCACCCCGGCGCCCTGCGCGCGGGCCAGCGCCTGGCCGCGCGCACCCGGGCCGCGCACCCCCGGACGCTGCCGGGACCGGGCCGGGCGTGGAGCGCCACGCGGGACCTGCCGCCGGTGCCCGCCGAGCCGTTCCGCGACTGGTGGCGGCGTACGCACGGCGAAGGGAGCGGGGCGTGAGCGGCAGGGACGTCATCCTCGGCCGGATCAGGCGCGCGCTCGGCCCGGTGCCGGACGACGCCCCCGACCCCTGCGCCGCCCACGAGGCGGCCGTTCCGCGTGACTATCTGCGCGAGCACGGGACGCGCACCGAGGCCGAGACCGTCGACCTGCTCGCCGAGAACCTCGCCGACTACCGGGCGGTGGTGCACCGCGCGGACGCGGACGGCCTCGCGGCGCTGCTCGCACGGCTGCTCGCCGCGCGGGGCGCGCGGACGGTGCTCGTCCCGCCCGGCCTGCCGCCGTGGTGGCTGACGGCCGCCGACCCCGTCCGCGTCCCCGACCGGGCGGCGGACACGCCGCGGGAGCTCGACCTCGTCGACAGCGTCGTCACGGGCTGCGCGATCGCCGTCGCCGAGACCGGCACGATCGTCCTCGACGGCTCCCCCGACCAGGGCCGCCGCCGGATCACGCTGGTCCCCGACCACCACGTCTGCGTCGTCCGCGTGCCCGAGCAGGTCGTCGCCTCGGTGCCGCTCGCCCTCGAACGGCTCGATCCGCGCCGCCCGCTCACCTGGATCTCCGGCCCCTCCGCGACCAGCGACATCGAGCTGGACCGGGTCGAGGGCGTGCACGGGCCGCGCACCCTTGAGGTGGTGCTGGTGAGCGGGGTGTGACCGGCGCGGCTAGCGTGAGGGGATGATCCGGTTCGAGCAGGTGACCAAGCGCTACCCGGACGGCACGACGGCCGTGGACGACCTCTCCTTCGAGGTCGCCGAGGGCGAGCTGGTCACGCTGGTGGGCCCGTCCGGCTGCGGCAAGACCACCACGATGATGATGGTGAACCGGCTGATCGAGCCGACGTCGGGGCGCATCTTCGTGGACGGCGCGGACATCGCGGGCGTCGACCCCGTGCGCCTGCGCCGCCGCATCGGCTACGTCATCCAGCAGGTCGGCCTCTTCCCGCACCGCACGGTCCTCGACAACACGGCGACCGTGCCCGCGCTCGTCGGCTGGAAGCGGGCCAGGGCGCGGGCCCGCGCCGCCGAACTCCTCGACCTGGTGGGCCTCGACCCGAAGACGTACGGTTCGCGCTATCCGGAGCAGCTCTCGGGCGGGCAGCGCCAGCGCGTCGGTGTGGCCCGCGCGCTGGCCGCCGATCCGCCGGTGCTCCTGATGGACGAGCCGTTCGGCGCCGTGGACCCGGTGGTGCGCGAACGCCTGCAGAACGAGTTCCTGAGCCTCCAGCGCACCGTGCGCAAGACCGTCCTGATGGTCACGCACGACATCGAGGAGGCGGTACGGCTCGGCGACCGGGTCGCCGTGTACGGGCAGGGCCGCATCGAGCAGTTCGACACGCCGGGCGCGGTGCTCGGCACGCCCGCCACGCCGTACGTCGCCGAGTTCGTGGGCGCCGACCGGGGCCTCAAGCGGCTCTCGGTGACCGTGATCGAGGCGGACGACCTGGAGCAGCCGCCGGTCGCCCGCCTGGAGGAACCGGCGGCGCAGGCCGCGGCCCGGCTGCGGGCCGACGGCGCGCGCTGGGCGATGGTCCTGAACGCCGGGGGCGATCTGCACGGCTGGGTCGGCGTCGACGAGGTCGCGCTGGCCGGGGACGGCGCCGCGGTCGGCGACCTGGCCCACCGCATGAACGCCTGGCTGCCCGTGGGGGCCTCCCTCAAGCAGGCGTTCGGCGTGATGCTCCAGCACGACGCCGGGTGGGTCGCCGTGGTGGACGGGGCGCGCTTCGTGGGGGTGCTCACCCCGGCGAAGCTGCACGAGGCGCTGCGGCGGTCGGTGGACGCGGATGCCCAAGGGGTGGGCAGGGACGAGGTGGAGTTCGACTCGGTCGCCGACGCGTGACGCTGCGCTGTGCCGGGGCGTTGCCGCGCTGTGTGGCCTCTCGGCCGCGCGCCGTCCGTGGTTGCTCGCGCAGTTCCCCGCGCCCCTTCGGGGCGCGCCCCGACGGGGCGTCAGGATCGGCGGGGCGTCAGATTCGGCGGGCCAGTACGTATGCCCTGTGGGTCTGGGCTTCGTCGGGGCCGGGGGCGCGTTCCATGCGCATGTCCACGGTGAAGCCCGCCTGCTCCAGGAGGGCGGTCACGTCGTCGGTCGCGAGGAAGCGGAAGTCCAGGTTCACGTCGTGGCCCCACCACTCGTCCAGGTGGCGGACCTCCGTGCCGATGTGGAAGGACACGAGGAGGAGGCCGGAGGGGCGCAGCACCCGGTGGGCCTCCACGAAGGCGGGGAGGAGTTCGTCCGGGGTCAGGTGGATGACCGTGTAGAGGGCGGCGGCCGAGCCGAACTCGCCGTTCTCGGCGGGCAGTGACAGCAGGTCGCCCTCGCGGAACTCCACGCCGGGGCGGCGTCGGCGGGCCTCGGCGACCATGCCCGGGGACAGGTCGATGCCGACGGCACGGGCGCCGAGGCCGACGAGGTGGGACGCCACGTGGCCGGGGCCGCAGCCGAGGTCGGCGATCGGGGCTCCGGGCTCCGTCCGCTCCACGAGACAGGCCAGGAGCGCCCGGTCGAGCGGCTTGGCGTCGAGTTCGTCGTACAGCCTGGTCGCGTACTCCTCGGCGACCGTGTCGTAGCTGCGCCGGACTGCTGTGTGGTCCCCGTGGTCAGGCATGCGGGTCAGCATGGCAGGTGCGGTGTCGCTGTCCTACAGCAGGCCCTTGGCCTTGAGGTACTTCTTGGCGACGTCCTCGGGGAGTCTGCGCCAGCTGTCCACCTGGCGGTTCATGTCGGCGAGGTCGTCCGTGGTCAGGACGGTGTTGAGGCGGGCGAGGGCGCGGGCGACGCCCTCGCTGCCCGCGCGGGAGCGGTTGACGACGGGGACGACGTAGTCGGCGTTCTGGAGGTGCTTGTCGTCGGCGAGCAGCACGAGGCCGAACTCGTCGAGGGTGGCGTCGGTGGACGTGGTGAGCACCAGCTGGTCCTGGCCGCTCTGCACCGCCTTCTTGGCCTGGGTGGTGCCGACGCCCTTGGGGTCGACGGCGGTGACGTCGATGCCGTAGACCTTCTTCAGGCCGGGTTCGCAGTACGGGCGTTGCACGCACTCGTCGCCCGCGGCGAGCCGCACCTTCAGGCCCGAGTCGCCGAGGTCGGTGAGGGTCTTGAGGCGGTGCTCGCGGGCGTAGGAGGCCTTGACCGCGAAGGCGTTCTGGTCGACGGCCCTGCCGGGGTCGAGGACGGTCAGGCCGCGCGGGGCCGCGAGAGCGCGCAGGGCCTTCATGGTGGTGTCGAGGTCGGGTGAGCCGACCGGCTTGGCGTCCGCGCCGTTGACCTTGGCGTTCAGCCAGTCCGCGAAGGTGGCCGCGTACTCGGGCACGACGTCGATCTGGCCGGACTCCAGGGCGGGTTCGTACAGCTCGCGGTTGGCGACGGACAGGAACTCGGCGCCGTATCCGGCCTTCTCCAGGAGCTGCGCGTACATGTGCGCGAGCAGATCGCTCTCGGTGAAGCCCGCGGAGCCGACGACCAGGTGCTTGCTGTCGCCCGGCGGCAGGC
The DNA here is from genome assembly GCF_044544845.1 of Streptomyces sp. NPDC053474. Lineage (NCBI taxonomy): Bacteria > Bacillati > Actinomycetota > Actinomycetes > Kitasatosporales > Streptomycetaceae > Streptomyces > Streptomyces sp. NPDC053474. The sequence goes on along the minus strand of NZ_JBITXV010000006.1, from coordinate 84,903 downwards.
TGGCCTCGCCCCGGTCCTCCAGGGCGGGGCCCGAGTCGCAGCCGGAGGCGAGGACGGCGGCCGCGAGGAGCACGCCGCCCAGCAGACGGGTGCGCCACGCCGTCGTGGCGGGCCGCCCGCGCCGGGGGCCTCGGGCGGAGCAGACGCGCCATGTCATGGGGCTCTCCTTCCGCGCGCCGCGCGGGACCGGCCGGGCGTGAGCCGCTCCGCCGCCTCGAAGCACGCCTCGACGGCCAGGGCGAAGACGGCCACGAGGACCGCGCCCGCGACGACCTGCGGGGTGCTGGCGAGGTTGAAGCCCGCGGTGATGATCCGGCCGAGCCCGCCGCCGCCCGCGAGCGCCGCGATGGTGGCCGTGGCGACGAGCTGGACGGCGGCGATGCGCACCCCGCTCATGATGAGCGGCAGCGCGAGCGGCGCCTCGACCCGCCACAGCATCTGCCACCCCGTCATGCCCATGCCGCGCGCGGCCTGGACGACGCCCCGGTCGACCTCGCGCATCCCGACGTAGGCGTTGGTGAGCAGCGGCGGCACGGCGAACAGCACGAGCGCGACCACGGTGGGCCCCTCGCCCCACTTGCCGATCGGGGTGAGCAGCAGCAGGACGAGGACCGCGAAGGTCGGCACGGCCCGGCCGACGTTGGAGAGGTTCACGGCGAGCGCCCCGCCCCTGCCGAGGTGGCCGAGCACGAGCGCGACGGGCAGCGCGATGAGACAGCTGATCAGCAGGCACACCACCGTCAGGACCAGGTGCTGGACGAGGCGGTGCCAGATGCCGCCGTCGCCGTTCCAGTGCGCGGAGGTGCTGAGCCAGTCCCAGGCGTCGCCGAGGGTCTTCACGCGCGCCCCGCCCTCGTCCAGGGGGTGAGCAGGCGCTGCACGCCGAGCAGCGCCACGTCGGCGGCGACGGCGATGGCCACGCACAGGACCGACGCGGTGAGGACCTGCGCCTTGAAGTAGGTGTTCATGCCCGCGTAGATCAGGTTGCCGAGGCCCCCGAAGCCGACGATCGCGCCGACGGTGACGAGCGAGACGGCGGAGACGGTGGCGATGCGCAGGCCCGCCATGGCGGCGGGCAGCGCGAGCGGCAGCTCCACGGTCAGCAGCAGCCGGATCGGCCCGTAGCCCATGCCGCGGGCGGCCTGCCGGGTGTCCTCGGGTACGGCGCGGAGCCCGGCGAGGATGTTGCGGACAAGCAGCGTCAGCGAGTATAGGACGAGCCCGGCCACGACGAGCGACGCGGACAGGCCGTACACGGGCAGGAGCAGCGAGAACATCGCGAGCGACGGGATCGTGTACAGCACGGTGGTGACGGCGAGGACGGGTCCCGCCGCGAGGCTCCAGCGGCGGGCGAGCACGGCCAGGGGCAGCGCGACGGCGAGCCCGATGAGGACGGAGACGGCGGTCAGCTCCAGGTGCTGGAGGACGGCGTCGAGGAGGATCCGGCGGCGGGTGCTCAGATACTCGCCGCAGATCCACTCGTTGCGGGCCAGGCAGTCGTCCGGGGGCGTCACCTGTCCATTCCACCGGCGGTGGCGCGCCGCGGCGCGTCTTGCTGGACCGTACGGGGGCCGCCCCCTGTCGGCGGGGCGGCCGTGGGCCCTATGCTTCCGGGCCGGTGCGTCCAGGGAGGACTGTTGACTGTCGGACCCGCGACCAGCGAGACCGTCTACGACCCGGTGCCCTATTGGGCCAGGATCCCGCACGGGATCTGGCTCCAGGAGGCCACGTCCGTCGCCGTCGACTCGGACGACCGGGTCTACGTCTTCAACCGCGGCAACATGCCGGTTCTGGTCCTCGACCGGGAGGGGAACGTCGTCGACATGTGGGGCAACGACACGCCGTTCACCGGCACGGAGCTGATCGAGAACCCGTACGGCGCGCTGACCCCGCGCTGGAAGGGCTGCCGCTTCCTGCACCCGCACGCCGTCACCGTCGACCACGAGGACCACCTCTGGCTCGTCGACGACATCGGCAACAAGATCACCAAGACGGACCGCGCGGGAAACACCCTGCTCGTGCTCGGTGCCGGGAGCCCCAGCGGCTTCCAGAGCGGCGAGCCCTTCAACCGCCCGACCGACGTGGCGGTGTCCCCCCTGACGGGCGACGTCTTCGTGACGGACGGGTACGGCAACTCGCGGGTGCACCGCTTCGACGCACGCGGCCGCCATCTGCTGTCCTGGGGCGCGCCCGGCAGCGACGACGGGCAGTTCAGCCTCCCGCACAACATCGCCCTCCTCGGCGACGACGCGGTGATCGTGTGCGACCGCGAGAACCACCGCGTACAGGTGTTCTCCCTGGACGGCGATTTCCGCGCCTCCTGGCACGCCCACAAGGCGGTCGCCGTCTGCGCGGGCAAAGGCGCGGACACCCATGTGTACGTCGCCGAGCAGGGGCCGCCGCCGGTCCAGTACGGCGTGCCCGGGCTCGGCCACAAGGTGCGGGTGTACGACCGGGACGGCCGCCGCGTGACCTCGTTCGGCGCCGACCTGCCTGGGGAGGCCCCGGACCAGTTCAACTGGCCGCACAGCGTGGCCGTGGACTCCGAGGGCAGCGTGTACGTGGCGGAGGTGTCCTATGTCGAGGTCGGCAGCGGGCTGACGCCGCCGCGCGAGCTGGTGAGCCTGCGCAAGTGGCGGCGCGCACGGGGGTGAGGGCGCGCGGGGCCGCGTCGGCCCCTGGCCCGGTGCCCCGCGTACGCCTTTGCGAATCACCGCCCGACGGGGAGAAGCACGCCAGGTGGCACGAACTCGCCCCGCACCCAGGACATTTGAGGCTGTACCGCCGCAACGGGACTCCTTGACACCCCGGATTGGTATAGGCCAACATCCGGCACGGTCGCCCGCTTCGCCGCGGTCCACCGATTCCGACCGCACTGCCCGTCGCGCGCCCCTGTGGAGGTCTCCCATGGCAAGCACCAGCCACCCGCACCTCACCCGCCTTGCCAACTCCGTCCTCCAGCCGGGGTTCGTGGGCACGACCGCGCCGGACTGGGTGCGGCGCAGGATCGCCGACGGGCTCGCCTCCGTGGTGCTGTTCGGGCGCAACATCGAGAGCCCGGAGCAGGTCGCCGCGCTCACCGCCGAGCTGCGCGCCGAGAACCCCGACCTGATCGTGGCCATCGACGAGGAGGCGGGCGACGTCACCCGCATCGCCGCGCGCACCGGCGCCTCCTGGCCCGGCAACCTCGCCCTCGGCGCCATCGACGACCCCGATCTCACCGAGCGCGTCGCGCGGGACATCGGCCGCCAGCTCCGCGAGATCGGTGTCTCCCTCGACTTCGCGCCGAGCGCCGACGTCAACTCCAACCCGATGAACCCCGTCATCGGCGTGCGCTCCTTCGGCGCCCGCACCGACGTCGTCTCGCGGCACACCGCCGCCTGGATCCGGGGCCTGCAGTCCGCCGGGGTCGCCGCCTGCGCCAAGCACTTCCCCGGCCACGGCGACACGGCCGTCGACTCCCACCACGGCCTGCCGCGGTTCACCGCCGACGCCGAGGACATCGCCCGCACGGCGCTGCCGCCGTTCACCGCCGCGATGGAGTCGGGCGTACGCGCCGTCATGACCGCGCACATGCTCGTGCCCGCGTACGACGCCGAGCTGCCCGCGACGCTCAGCCCCGCGGTCCTCGGCGGCGTGCTCCGCGGCCAGTTGGGCTTCACCGGCCTCGTCGTCACCGACGGCATCGAGATGAGCGCCGTGTCCGGGCCCTACGGCATCGCGGGCGCCACGGTCCGCGCGGTCACCGCGGGCGTGGACGCGGTGTGCGTCGGCGGCGAGAGCGCCGATCAGTCCACGGCGGACGAACTGCGCGACGCCCTGGTGCGGGCGGTGCTCGACGGCACGCTGCCCGAGGAGCGCCTGACCGAAGCGGCGGGCCGGGTCGGGGAGTTCGCCGCCTGGTCGGCCGGGCTCGGCCGGGAGGCCGCCCCGGCGGCGGACGCCTCCGACATCGGCCTGGTCGCCGCGCGGCGCGCGGTCCGCGTGCACGGCGAGTCCGGCGCCAAGCTCCCCCTGACCGCCGATCCGCACGTCGTCGAGCTGTCCCCGACGATGAGCCTCGCCGTCGACGGCGCGACCCCCTGGGGCGTCGCCGAGCCGCTGCGCGCGCTGCGCCCCGGCACCACGTCCGTGCGCGTCGGCGAGGCCGAACTCACCCGCGAGGCCGACCTCCTCGACCGCGTCGCCCTCGCCCCCGCCAGCGGCCGCGAGCTGGTCGTGGTGGTCCGGGACGCGGCCCGCCACCCCTGGATGGCGAAGGCGCTCACGGGCCTGGTGAACAGCCGCCCCGACGCCCTCGTCGTCGAGATGGGCGTGCCCGCGGGCGACCGGGTCGGCGCCGTCCACCTGACCACGTACGGCGCCACGCGCGTGTCCGGCATCGCCGTCGCGGAGGTGCTCGCGGGCGCCGCGTGAGCGTAGTTCCGCCGCCCTCGCGGCGTACTCACCCGGGACGATACGACCCACTCAACGGCGTCCGCGCAGCGGCGCCGACGCGGCTCGACGGCGGCGTGCGGGATCCCTTCCGCACGCCGCTGACCAGTACAGACGCCGTCAATGCGGGCGTCAGGTGAACAGCCGGACACACCAACGCAGCCCGTCGGGACGGGGCTTGACTCCAAAGATGGCCTAGTCCATCTTTGGAGCATCCGAGAGCTGGTCTAGTCCTTTGCGGCCCCGGTCGGGCCACCGTCCCCGCACACGTCACCACCGTCGCCCGAACCGACCCGCCGGGGCGCGCCGCACCCGGCCCTCCACGTCCCGGCCAGGGGAACGCCGCTGTTCCCCGGCCGCGTCGGCGGCGCGCGGGCCCTCGCCCTGGTCGCCGCGATGGGCACGACGGGGCTGCTCGCCGGTCCCCCGGTCATCGGCTTCGTCGCCAGCGGCAGCGGCCTCGTCTGGGGCATGGCGGCCGTCGCGGCCTCGGCCCTGCTCGTGTCGTGCTGCGCGCCGCGGATCGACTGGACCTGGGCGGGGTCGGCGGCGGGCGGGACCGCGGCCGCGTCGGCACGCCCGGACGAGTCGGCACCCGTGGGCGAGCCGAGGCTGGTGAGCGAGCCGAGGCTGCTGGACGAGCCGACTGGTTCCACAACTTGACCATCTTTGTCCCATCCCTGACCGATATCTACCCGCAATCCGCTCCATGTTGACGGAATTGCCGAGCGAATCGCGGCCCTGACGAAGCAACCCGACGGCCTCCGCAGCACTCTCCAGGTCCGGAGGAGCCCTGTGACGTGAGGGCTCTCGGGGGAGCAAGTGACGAGGAGGACTGTCTTGATCCGTGTCCCGCGCTTGGCGACTGCCGCTGTGACGGCACTCGCACTGGCGGTGGGCTTGCCGGAGCTCGCGCACGCGTCGCCGGACCAGCCGCGTGCGCAGCGCTCCGACGACCTCATATCGCCCGACCGGCCGGACGGAGCCGGGGACCGGCTCCCGCCGGGCTGGGAGCTCACCGGTGACGGCGCCGACCGGCACCTGGTGTGGCGCGCGCCGAAGCCGGTCCCGATGGGGGACGCCCGCGTCGAGTTCTACGCGGGCGACCGGCTGCTCGGCCGCCCCACGGCCACCGACGACCAGCGGACGTTCCGCCTGAAGCTCGACGACGACGGCGTCGGCGCGAAGGACGCCCTGGGCGACCTCCAGGCGCTCGCGGGCGGCCGCCGTCTCGACAGGCCCGCCTCGGCCGCGCCGCACAGCGCCCCGGCGCCCGCCCCGGCCCAGCCGCCCGCGGGCGAGGTCGACCCCGGCAAGCCGGGCACGTACCGCACCGTCAAGGGCGAGTACGACCTGAAGTCGGTCAAGCTGCCCGACTTCCCCGAGAAGGTGGAGATGCGGGCCACGGTGGTGGGCCCCGTCGACGCGCCGGGCAAGCGGCCCCTGGCCCTGTTCCTGCACGGCCGCCACGGCACCTGCTACAAGGGCCAGGAGTCCGACGGCAGCTGGCCCTGCAAGGCGGGCTGGAAGCCGATCCCGAGCTACCAGGGCTATCTGCACGACCAGAAGCTCCTGGCCTCCCAGGGCTATGTGACGGTCTCGATCTCCGCCAACGGCATCAACGGCCAGGACGACCGCGCCCCCGACGGCGGCGCCCAGGCCCGCTCGTCCCTGGTGCGCCAGCACCTGGGCCGCTTCGCCGACTGGGCCGCCGACCCGTCGACGGCGCCCGACGCCGTCCGCGGGACCGCCCCGGTCGACCTGTCCCGCGTCCTGCTCGTGGGGCACTCGCGCGGCGGCGAGGGCGTCAACCGCGCGGCCCTCGACAGCCGTTACCAGCCGCCCGCCGACGTGGACGGCTACCCGCGCAAGGCGCGCTGGCAGATCCGCGGCACGGTCCTCATCGGCCCCACGATCTTCGGGCACAACCCGGACCCGGACGTGCCCTCGATGACGGTCCTGCCCGGCTGCGACGGCGACGTCTCCGACCTCCAGGGCCAGCTCTACCTGGACAACACCCGGGGCGTGGGCAACGGTTCCGCGCTGCACAGCTCGGTGTACATGGTCGGGGCCAACCACAACTTCTTCAACACGGAGTGGACGCCGGGGCAGGCGCAGGCGCCCGCCAACGACGACTTCTCCTCAGGGCCGCGCCCCGACCCGGTGTGCTCGCCGGGCCACGGCCCCCGGCTGAAGGCCAAGCAGCAGCAGAAGGCGGGCTCCACCTACATCGCGGCCGCCGCCCGGCTCTTCGTCGGCGGTGACGACGAGGTGCGTCCGCTCCTCGACGGCTCCGGCAAGGGCGCGCCCTCGGCGAACCCGGCCCGCGTGCTCACCCACGCCGTCGGCGGACAGCGCACGCCCGCCGTCGTCCCGGGCCGCTCGCTCGCGGTGACCGGCGGCAAGCTGTGCGACCAGACCGCCTCCAGCGGGTCGAGCGCCTGCTTCAAGCGCGGCACCAAGGGCCAGTCCCCGCACTTCGCGAGCTTCGAGGTGTCCCCCGACCCCGGTCGGTACGCCCTCGCGATGGGCTGGTCCCGCACGGGCTCCACGATGTCCGTCAAGAACGCGCGCCCGGTCTCCCTCGAGGGCTCCGAGTCGCTCGCCCTCCGGGTGATCGTGCCGCCGAACACCAAGGGCACCAAGCTGGACGTGACGGCCGTCGACGCCTCGGGGCACCGGGCGAAGCTCGGCCAGGTCCGCGCCGACGGGTTGCCGGGCAGCGGGTACATGGCCTCGTACTGGGGCCAGGAGCTGCGGGTTCCGCTCGCGGCCGCCGCCCGCGCCGGGCTCGACCTGAAGCAGATCGCGTCCCTGGAGCTGACCTCGCGCACCGCCTCCGGGCAGGCGTGGCTGATGGACGCCTGGGGCTGGCGCCCCGGCACGGCGAAGGCGCGCCCCTCTCCGCTGGCGCGCGTCGACGTCGGACAGCTGCGGGTCGACGAGGGCGACTCCGGGGTCCGTACGTACCGCGCTCCGGTCCGCGTGACCGGCGACGGCACCGGCACGGTGCGGCTCTTCGTCCCGGGCTCGGACCCGGACACGTACGACACCAAGACGGTCACCGTGCGCCCCGGCGACACCTCCATCGGCGTGCCCTTCAAGGTCAAGGGCAACAAGCGCTACGGCGGTTCGAGCACGCACGACGTCTTCGCCAAGTCGATCAGCGGCGCGGTCGTGGGCTCCCACCACGGCGGGGTCTTCGTCCGTGAGGACGACCCGATGCCCAAGGTCAGCGTGAAGCCGGTCGCGGCCAAGGTCACCGAGGGCAAGCCGCTGAAGTGGCGCGTCTCGCTGTCCGCGGCCGCCGACGTCGAGACGTACGTCGCGTTCCGCGTCGAGCGCGTCAGCGGCGGCAAGGAGCTGTCCACCAAGGACGTCGACAAGGCGTGGCTGAAGCGGCAGTTCGACGCCAAGCCGAACCCGGCCCGCCCGCTGTCCAAGGCGGCGCGGGACCCGTATCTCTCGGTCATGGTCAAGGCGGGCAAGCGCAGCGCCGACCTGAGCATCCCCACCGTGAAGGACCGGGTCCGCGAGGGCCAGGAGTCGGTGCGGCTGCGGCTCTACACGTACGACGAGAACTGGAACGAGCAGCGGGGTCCGGTGTTCACCGGCCGGGTGCGCGACGCCGGTTAGGCACGCGCACCGCGACGGTCAGGGCGGGCGGCTCCCCACGGGGGGCCGCCCGCTCCGTCGTGCGCGGGGCCGCTCAGCTCCAGGGGTTGGCGGGCTGGTCGTTGATGTACGTCCAGAAGCGGGTGCCGACGGGCACGTCGCCGTACGCCCAGAAGCTCCAGCCGCCCGAACTGCCGAGGTTCGGGCCGTACTTGCCGTCGTGGAACTCGGCCATGCGCCAGCCCGCGCCGAAGGTGTTGGCGCACAGGCCGTCGGCGGCCGCGAGGCTGGTCAGCCGGGTGCCGCGGATGGGGTTGGTGGCCGCGACGGTGCCCTTGGCCCAGCCCGCGTAGAAGTCGGGGGTGATGCCCGCGGGCGCGGGGCTGCCGTCGACCTTGAGACAGAGCACGGGCAGCGCCGTGCTGGTGGCGGTGTCGCCCTGGTACGGGTTGCTGAGCGGGCCGCCGCCCACGCGCACGGTGCCGTCAGGCCCGTCGGCCAGGAAGGTCCATGTCATGGCCTTGGTGTTCCGGGTGTCGGACGGCGCGGCGGCCGCCGGGGTCACGGTGCCCGCCGCGACCGCGACGGCGGCCGCGGCGAGGCAGAGGGCGCGTACGGACGTCTTGATCGAACGCAAGGCTTCTCCTCATGGCTGATGTGGAGCACGGCTCCTGGGAGCAGGACCCTTTGAGATGCCGGTCGATCGAGGATTCTTCACTTCCTTCACAGCTTCTCCTAGAGCCATAACCGGACATCCACGGCCCCTTGGTCACGGCGCCCCCGGCCGGGATGATCGACTCAGGGAACCGGCTCAAGAAACCGGCTTGAGAATCCGGGCAACAGAGAAACCGGAAGGAACACGGGTGGGACACACACAGCGGCACGAGCCGGGCGACGGCCACGCCCCCGGGCGTCCGCCGCTCACCTTCGCCGACAACCGCCACCCCACCCCGCACGCGCTCATCGGCGCGGGCGTCGTCGTCACCGACGGGCGGGGCCGGGTGCTGCTCGGCCACTCGCGCCGCGGTGCCTGGGAGCTGCCCGGCGGCAAGCCCGACGCGGGCGAGTCGTTCGAGGAGGCCGCCGTCCGCGAACTCCTGGAGGAGACGGGCCTGCGGGCCCGAACGGCCGACGCCCGGGTGCTCGCGGTCCTCATGGACGCCGCCCACGGCATGCCGCGCCTGACGGCGGCCGTCCACGTCACCCGCGCCACCGGCGTGCCCACCGTGACCGAGCCCCAGCTCATGCACCGCTGGGAGTGGCACGAGGTGACCGCGCTGCCGGGGCTCGGCGCGGCCCTGTTCACCCCGAGCGCCCACGTCCTGGACACGGTGTGGCCGGGCCTCCTGCCGGGCCTGCCCCCGGTGCACCGGCATGCCGTGGCGCCGGGTCAGCCCAGCAGGAGCACCCTGTCCCAGCCGACGTGATCCGCACCGCCCCGGGCGTAGCCATCGAGGGCCAGCGCCACCCCGGCGGCGCCCATGAGGAAGCCGGGCCAGTCGTACGCGGGCCCGGAAGGGCCCGCCCCATAGGGGAAGCCGAACTCCGAGTCGGCACGGAAACCGTCGACCACGCGCCCCACCAGCCACGGCACGCGGGCGGCGAGGTCCTCGTCCCCGCTGTCCTGCGCCATGCGCCGGGTCGTGTGGAGCAGGCCCGCCCAGCCGTGGCACAGCGCCGGATCCTCCAACTCCCCTTGGGAAGGCGGCCGTTCGAAGACCGACACGAGGGCGGCGACCGCCTGCGCACACCATCCCGCCTCCCCCAGCGCGACCCCGGCCAGCTGGAGGGCTCGCGCCATGCCCGGTGTTCCCGAGCACCAGGTGGGGCGAGCGGCCGCGGCGGGCCGCAGGCCGCCATGGCCCTCGTCCTGCCACGTGACCTCCTCCGGCCACCATGGCCCCGCCTCGTCCTCGCCGAGCCAGCGCAGGAGCCATGCGGCCAACCGCCGCACGGCCTCCTCGTGGCCCGGCACCTGTACGCCCTGCTCCCAGGCGAGGGCGAGGAGGGCGAGCGGCCCCGCCACGCCGTGCGCCATCCCGAGGTTCGCGTGCCCCTGGAGCACCGGCACCGGCTCATGGGTCAGCCGGTTCTGCGCTACCCACCACCCCGGCAGGCGGCCGTCACCGACCGGCCTCGTGAGATCGACGAGGAAGCGCAGGATCTCCCCCAGTGGCTCATGGCCGCCCGTGCGCAGCAGACAGCCGCCCAGGCCGGTCAGGCCGAAGACGAGGTCGTACTGGTCCAGACGGAGCCACTGGCCCGGAGCTTCCAGAACGCGTCGCGCGCGGCGCACCTCGCGGGCCGTCACCTCCGCCATCTGCCGGGCGAGATGCTCGCGGGCACCGGAGTACTCCCGGGGAGTGCGAGCGGCGAGTTCCACGGCGAACGCGAGCGCCGGTACGCCGTGGTACAACCCGGCGTGCGGCGCGTGCTGGCCGGAACGCGTGGCCACGCTCAGCCACTTGTGGGCGGCCCGGTAGAACTGAGGGTCCACAGCGGCGAGTTGCGCGTACAGGAGCGCGATCCCCGGGCCGCCCTCGGCCAGGGAAAGGGCATCCCCCGGCAGGGTGACGCGGTGCGGTTCGGCGAGGCGCAGGGCGATGTCCTCGACGATGGCGGCGGCGTCCGCTGTGCTGCTCATCGCGTGACCAGCCCTCGCTGGTGGTGCGCCCGTGTCGCCCCTCTCAACAGGGCGTAGGACTTACCTTCGGCCTCTCTGTCGATACCGGCCAACCGATTGTGGTGCATGTGCAGCAGCGAGTGGACGACGCCGTTGAGGCTGGTGGTGAGCCGACCGGCCGCCGACGACCGCCGCAGCGCGTCCCCGTACCCGCGCAGGTCTTCGCCGCGGCGGTCCCAACTGGCCAGGACGGCGTCGCCGTGGCCGAGCGCGCGCAGGGCGGACCAGCCCGACGTCGGGTCGATGAGTGCCATCGCACGGTCACGGCGCTCGGTGAACGCGGAGTGATGCGCCGTCCTGTCGATGTTGGCGATGATCCAGCTTTCGCCCTCCTCCGCGCCGAGGAGGCGCCGGACGAGGTCGGCGTAGTTCGCGGCCGCCAAGAGGGAGCGGTCGGCATCGCTGGTGCCGAGGGTGGCGGCCAGCTGCTCCATCACGGCCCGGCTGTCCGCGCAGAAGGCGTGCTCCGCGGCGGCCATGACGTCAGGGCCGCCGTACCGTCGCGTCTCGGGTTCGTAGGTGTCCAGGACGAGCCTCCCGGACAGCCCTGCCCGCCGCAGGTCCCGCCCCCAGGCGCACACGGCCGCCAGCAGCGGCGCGGCGCCGTCGGCCCGCCGCGTGTGCAGACGGATGCGCAGATGGGGATCGGGGTCGCGATACCGGACGAAGAACCAGCGGTCGACTGACTCGGGCAGCGCTTCGACCAGACGGGGCAGCTGGTGGGCGATCAGTTCATCCTGCCGGTCCGTCGACGAGTAGACCTTGGCGTAGAACCACTCCTCTCCGGGAAGGTAAGCCGTTCGCCCGTGGGTGGAGTCCATGCCCCGGACCGGGGCCTCCGGCCCACGCGGGGGCGCTTCCCGGCTGGTCAGGGTGAAGGCGATCTCGTGCGTGCGTCCCGCGGTGGGCGCGCTCGTGCTCCTGTCGGCCAGCCAGCCCACGCCGAACTCCCCGCCTGCCGGCGTCTCCTCCACCACGGTGTCCTCGTGTCGCCGCAGCTGCTGGCGGAGCAGCTCCTGGTGCGCTGGCTCCGACAGATCGAGCGGCATCCGGTTGTCGGCCACACCCGCGAGGACCCGGTCGGGAACCCCCCACCGGTCCTTCCACCGCAGGAACCGCGTCTGCCAGGTGGCGAAGTCCGGTGTCGGCCGCGTCAGTTCCGTGTACTTCACGTGCCAGCGCGCCGACGCCAGGACCGTGCGGCCGTACCGGATCCGTGGGAGGTAGGCCAGCGATTTCGCCTGCCCCCAGTTCCAGAAGGGCACGCGCGCGTCGTACGTGCCCAGTTCGTGCAGGAGCCGGGCCGCGTTCGGCATGTTCCATTCGGAGGCCACCATGCACGGTATGCCCGGTGTGATGCGTCGGCCGTCCCTGAGCGACACCACGAAGAGCCGGTCCAGGTCGGCCGCCAGCGCGAGGTCGTCGAGCCGCAGGACGTTCCGGTCCGAAGGGTCCGCGAAGACCCCGACGGCGAGGGTGCGTTCCAGCCACTGCGGAACCCGCGTGACATTGCCCCCGCGGGAGCGGAAGGTGGGGAACTTCAGCTGCCCTGTGAGCGTCGCGTCGCCGCCTGGCGGCACCTCCCGCAGGATGTCCGTGAACTGCTGGCTGGCACGCGGCAGCAGGGAGGCGAAGCGACCGGAGAAGGAGCCCGCGAGCTGGGACGCCCCCACCACGACGCACCGGAAGTCCCCTTCGTCCAGCGCCGTGACGGAATCCGCGAGCAGGTGCGCGAGCAACTCGAACGACGCGGGCGGCCCTTGCCCCTCACCGTCGGCCAGCTCGTCGATCAGCGCTTCGTCGAGGACGACCTCGCGGGTGCCGGTCCGCAGCGCCTCCTGCGCGAGACCCTGGAGCAGCCGGTCACGAGGAGCGGGCGCGGTGTCCGCCGGGGCGGGCAGCCGGTCGCTCACCGGGATGAGGTATCCCGCCGGGGCTCCCAGACCAAGATCCGGGTCAAGGACCTCCTTGAGGGGAACCATCTGCTCGGTGCCGTAACGCTCCACGAAGTCGGTGTGGAACTGACGGAGGTGGCCGCGTGACGCGCCAGGAGCCGCACACCGCCACAGGCCGTGTGCGGCCTGCTCCACCTCGGTGGCCACCGCGCGGGGCAGCCGCACGTCGACGTCGATGCCGAGGTCGACCTGGACCAGTTGCTCCGCGTCGTGGAGTGAGCGCATCTGTCGCGTGACGGCCGTCCACAAAGGTGCCCCCTCCCCCAGGGGCGCCGCCGCGAAGTCGGCCAGGCCCCGCTGGACGGCGAAGAGCGGGGCTGCCGGGTCCTGTTCCTGGCGCGGGGCACCGTCGCGCCGGGACAGGCGTTCCAGCACGTAGCCCAGGGGATCCGCACAGTCCATCGGCGGCCGCACGTCGGTGAGCAGCATCTCGTGGGCGACGAGCGCGCACAGCAGCTTCGCCGTCGTCTCCCGTGGCACGTCCGGGTACTGCGCCGCGATCTTGCCCGACACCTCGCCGTACGGCAGCGGAACCTGGGTCGACTCCCAGACCAGCCGCACCGGTTCGGTGTAACGGATGGAGACTTCCTTCGCGTTCCCCGTCCCTCCTGGCTCGCGCCCTCCACGCGCGGGGACGAAGGGCAGGACGAGACGGTCCCCGCGCAGGTAGCACAGGTCGTTCCGCACGACCCGCGCATGGGCCAGGGTGTCCGGCTGCTGCTCCAAGCGCTTGACCACGTCCAGCAGCCAGCCCGTGTCCGGCTGCACGGCCTTGCGGTGGTCGGCTCCCCAGGTGACGCTCGCCGACGGGGCGAACTCCGCCTCGGCGACGCCCGCCATGAGGCCGAAGGGGGTGGCCCTGCCCTCCCTGCGCAGCCGGTACCGCAGCAGCGCGGACACGGCCGACCTGATGTCCTTGGGCTTGATCCGGTCCCCGCGCCGGACGCGCCCCAGCGTCCCGGCGAGTGAGGGGCTGGACACGGCGATCGCCTCGCACAGCGCGCTGTCTTCCGCGGCAGCACGCAGGTACGCCAGCTGCGAGTCCTGGTCATCGCCCGGGGCGAACGGTGGCGCGGTGGGCGCGGCGTCGCCCAACGGCTGTACCGCGGCGCGGAAAAGGGCGATACCGGCACACGCGAAGAGCGAGGTCTCACGAGGTTCAGATGTGTGCATGGGCAACCTCTCCAATCAAGGCGACAGGGCTGGCTCGTGGCCGTGCGGAACAGCCAAGCCGTGCGGAACGACAGAGCCGTGCGGAACAGCAAAGCCGTGCGGAACAGCAAAGAGGCGGCCCGCCGAGGGCGGACCGCCTCTCATCGGTGCCTGGGTCTCAGGTCACCACGGGCAGTGGAAGCCACTGCCCCGCGCCGTTACTCGGCGATGTGCGTGCCACAGCAGGGGCTGTAGCTGGCCGTGATCTTCTGGTTGGCCGCGGGCGCGGCACCCGTCTCCGGAACGGTGATCGTCTGCACGTCCAGCTCGAAGAGGTCGTCCATGTCAACTCTCCTTCCATCACGGCGGCACGTCCGTCGCACCGCCGCCGCAAGATTCACCCCGCCACATCGACAGCTGCTCAACGCCGGATCAACAACCACATTCACCAACCGTTGAACCTGCCTCCCTAGCCTCCGAGGCGATGGAACTGCCTGACCGGACAAGCTGGTTGGTGTCGCGACGCATCGCACGCCGTCCTTCACGTCGGGCAATTTCCGTCGCTCCCATGCCACTTGATGAGAAGGAGGAGAAGTGCAGGACGACTTCGACATCGAACCGCGTTTCGTCACGGGCCCCGTGCCCGACCAGGCGGAGGCCCAGCAGGCCCTTTCCTGGGTGCGCACCGTGTGTTCGAACTGCAGCACCGGCTGCCCGTGACCCCTCGGTGCCGGTGCGCGAGCCCTGGCACCTGACGGCCGCGGGGCGGGCGCACTCCGTTGCTCCCGCCCCGCGGAACCAGCGACGTTGAGGAGAGCCAACAAGGCATGCACGACCGCGTCATCGCCACCGTCGACGTCCTGGCGCGTCGCATCGCGGAAGCCGTTCCCGCGGCTGATCCGCTTCCCTCGGCACCTCCGATGTGGGCACCGCACTCGCTGAGCCGCGGCCTGCCGGGCATCGCCCTGCTCTTCGGTTGTCTGGGACGGGACGACCCCGCTCACCGGAGCACGGCGCACAGTTATCTGGCGGCCGTCGCGAGTGCTCTGCCGCGCCGGACGGAGCCCTGGGGAGTGAACCGGGCCATACCGGCTCTCGCCTTCACCGCCACCTCCATATCCGGCACCACGGGTGCGTATCGGAGCCTCACGGCCGCGCTGGACGAACGCGTCGCCGACTCGGTCCGGCTGACCCTCGCGGCGGAGAAGGACAGGATGGCCGCGGGCGAGGCCGCCCCCACTCCCCCACGGTTCGACACCATCGCCGGGCTCGCGGGGGTCGGGCGCTATCTCCTCGGCAGTCGCTCCGCCGTGGCCGCGGCCACGCTCCCGCTGGTGCTCACGTACCTGGTGGACCTGGCACGGCCCGTACGGACTCCGCACGGCGCGGTGCCCGGCTGGTGGACCGTCCCCGAGCACGCGGCCGCGGACCCGCGGGAAGCCGTCCTCGACCTCGGCCTGGCGCACGGCATCGCCGGGCCGCTCGCCCTGCTCTCCTTGGCCTGGCGGGACGGCGCCCGCGTGCCCGGGCAGGACGAAGCAGCGCATCGCATGGCCGAGTGGCTGATGAGCTGGAGGAAGAACGACGAGGGCGTGGACCACTGGCCCCGCATGGTCACTCTCACGCAGGACCGGGACCGGTCGCTGCCCGTGCCGCGGAACCCGCGGATGGCCTCTTGGTGCTACGGCACTCCCGGCATCGCGCGCAGCCTGCAACTCGCCGGTCAGGCCTTCGGGGTGCGGCACTGGAGCGACACCGCGACCGCCGCCGTGCACCGTCTGCTGACAGCACCGCGCTCGGCGTGGACTTTGGACGACTACGGCTTGTGCCACGGCTACGCCGGACTCCTGCACACCGTGCGCAGGACGGCCGCCGACGCCCGCGACCCCCGCCTCGTCACGCTCGCGGACTCCTTGGCGGACGACATCGTACGCGCCTGCCGCACCGAGACCGTCTACGGCTACGAGGCGATGGACCGGCAGGAGGACCGGAACGTTCTCGTCGGCGCGCCGGGGCTCCTGGAGGGCACGGCGGGCATCGCCCTTGCGCTCTGGGACGCCGCCGTCGGCCACGGCGAGAGCCAGCGCTTGCCCTGGGACTCCTTCCTGCTCCTGTCATAGCCGCTGTCATAGCCGCGACCGCCTTCCGTGCCAGAGCCTTCACCGGCTCCGGGACGGAAAGCGGAGAACCGCTTGGCATGACCTCAGCCCAAGCGGGTACCAGATCCGTGGGCCCCGCCGCGCTCCCCCGTCGCGGCGGGGCCTTCTCGCGCCCCCGCCGGGTCAGACCGCCGGAGCCGGGTAGGTCGGGTACTCCACCCCGGAGACGTGCTGGACGACGCGGATGACCTGGCAGGAGTAGCCGAACTCGTTGTCGTACCAGAGGTAGAGGATCGCGTTGTCGCCGTCGACCTTGGTGGCGCCCGCGTCGACGATCGAGGCGTGCCGGGAGCCGATGAAGTCGTTGGAGACCGCGTCGGGGGCGCTCGTGAAGTCGATCTGGCGGCGCAGCGGCGAGGTCAGCGACACCTCGCGGAGGTGGTCGAGGACCTCCTCGCGGGTGGTCTCGCGGCCGAGCCGCAGGCTGAGGATCGCGATCGAGACGTCCGGCACCGGGACGCGGATCGAGCTGCCGGTGATGGGCGCCTTGAGGTCGGGCAGCGCCTTGGCGACGGCCGAGGCGGCGCCGGTCTCGGTGATGACCATGTTGAGCGGCGCGGAGCGGCCGCGACGGTCGGCCTTGTGGTAGTTGTCCAGGAGGTTCTGGTCGTTGGTGAACGAGTGGACGGTCTCCACGTGGCCGCGCAGCACGCCGTACTCGTCGGCCATCGCCTTCAGCGGCGGCACGATCGCGTTGGTGGTGCAGGAGGCGCAGGACAGGACCCGCTCGTCCGGCTTGATCGTGTCGTGGTTGACGCCGTGCACGATGTTCGGCACGTCGCCCTTGCCGGGTGCCGTCAGGACGACCTTGTCGATGCCCGGACGCAGGTGCTGCGACAGGCCCTCGCGGTCGCGCCACTTGCCGGTGTTGTCGATGAGGATGGCGTCCTTGATGCCGTACGCCGTGTAGTCGACCTCCGACGGGTCGCTCGCGTAGATCACCTTGATCTCGTTGCCGTTGGCGACGATCGTGCTGTTCGCCTCGTCGACGGTGATCGTGCCCTGGAACTGGCCGTGGATGGAGTCGCGCCGCAGCAGCGAGGCGCGCTTCACGATGTCCTGCTCACCGCCCCTGCGGACGACGATGGCGCGCAGCCTCAGGCCGTTGCCGGACCCCGCCTTCTCGATGAGGAGCCGGGCCACGAGGCGGCCGATGCGGCCGAAGCCGTACAGGACGACGTCGCGCCCCTGGCGGCACTCGATCTTGTTGGCGCCCGTGGCACCGGCGACGGCCTCGGCGGTGAACTCCTCCACCGACAGACCGCGCTCGTCGGTCTTGTACGTCGCGGCGAGCATGCCGATGTCGATCTGGGAGGGGCCGAGGTCGAGCGTGGTGAGGGCCCGCAGGAACGGCAGCGTCTCGGTGACCGAGAGCTCCTCTCCGGCTATCTGGCGGGCGAATCGGTGGGTCTTGAGGATGCTGACCACCGACTTGTTCACCAGGGAGCGGCTGTGCAGCAGGACCGTGACGTCCTGCTCGCGGTGCAGCTTCCCGATGAGCGGGATCATCGACTCCGCGGTTTCCTCGCGGTGCTTCCAGTTGGTGAACGAGTCGTCATTGACAGTCACAGGAATATCTTTCGAGCTAGGCGGCGCTCATATGCTAACCCCACGTTCATTCGAGACCGCATGAGGTGTTGCCCACACCACGCCCCGGATTCACTGAAGCGTCTCTGACCTGGGCTTATGGCAGGGCGTCCAGAGGGCTCGCGCCGGGGCGGCCGCTCAGCCGAGCGCGGTCGCCGCCACGGCCGTTCCCCCCACCACCAGGCAGCCCACGGCCCACCGCAGCCACCGGTACTTGACCGTCAGGATGGCCCCCAGCGCGCACGACTGCTCCAGGAGCCAGTGGCCGGGGTCGCGGCCCGCGGTGAGCACCGCCGCCGCCACCTCGCCCGGGTCGGCCCCCCGGTGGAGCGCCACCACCGAAGGCCCCCGCCCCGCGGCGGCCGTCCCGGAGCGGGCGTCCGGCCTGCTCCGGGGCAGGATCACCAGGGTCAGCATCACGATCCCGGCCAGCCACAGCACGGCCCCCGCCCGGCCCAGCGGGCCCGAGCCGAGCCCGCCCCGGTCGGCCGACACGACGAGCGCGGGCAGGGCCACCGCGCCCGAGAGCAGGATCGAGGCCTTGGTGTCGGCCCGCGTGACCTCCTCGCGCACGGTGGTGAGCAGCCGCTCCGCGACGTACCGACAGCCCGGCTCGGACAGCGGCGACACCGGGGTGCCGCGCACGGCGGCGCCGCGCCGGGGCGGGGGGCCCGTGCCGGAGCGGGCGGCGGTGCCCGGCGGCGTCCGTGCTCCCTCGGTCACCGGGGTGTCCGCTCGTCGGAGCCGTCGCCGCGCGCGTCCGCGGAGTCGTCGCCCCGCGTGTCGTCCGGCCGCTTCCAGAAGGGGGTGCGCCGGGACCCGCCGCCGTCCGCCGCGTGATCGGTCAGTACGTGGCGCGCGCTCGACCGCAGGAACTCCACGACCACCATGGCCTGGTCGCCGAGTTCCCAGCGCTCCAGGAGGCCGCCCTCGATCAGACGGGACATCAGCTCCATGCCGTCCTGGCGCTCTTCGCGCTGCTCCTTGCGGAACAACTGCCGGATCTCCGCCAGGTCCTGGGGGTTGCGCGCCATCATCTGCGCCATCACGGCGTGGTCGCCGCGCTCGATGGCGTGCTGGAAGTCGGCGGCCCACCGCCGGATGAGCTCCCGCTTGTTGTCGTCCCTGAGCTGGCGCAGCTCCTGGTTGAGCCGCTCCAGGTCGGTCTGGTGCAGCACCCGGCCCAGGCTCCTGCCATGGTCCTGGATGAGCTTGTCCCAGGAGATGGTGACGAAGACGTCCGTCTCCAGGCCGAACTGGCCGCCGAGGTGCTGTCCGGCCAGCGCCTCGTGCACCGCGTCGCGGACCTCCTCCGCCCGGTTGATGGAGTAGCCACGGGACACGTCGCGCAGCCGCTGCTCCAGCTCCGGGACGAGCAGGGCTGCGACGTCGGTGACCTGGCTCCTGGCCACGAGGCAGGGGTCGCCCACCCGCCAGCGCACGCGCACCTCGGCGGGGAAGGACCTGCCGTGCTCCGCCGCGGGCAGCTCGACCTTGAACGCGACCGTGTGCCAGCCCAGTTGCAGCTCGAACGCCGTGTAGGGGCGGGCGAACCAGCGCAGCAGGAACCGCTCCTCGCCCTCGGGCCCCACCGCCCGGGGAGGCCGCCTGCGATAGTAGAGCACGACCGCGACCTGTGCGCTGCGGTGCCGGTAGGGCCAGTCCGGGCGGTACTCGCGCAGGAAGGGACCGGCCAACTCCTGGGTGGCCGCAGGGCGTTCGGCGGGCGAGCGCCACGTTCCCGGGTCCGGGGAACCCGGCAGGGGTCTCGACGCCACCGGCACCGGGGCGCCAAGGGCGCGCGGCTGCGGGACGGGCCCCGCCGGGGGCGCGGGCGGAAGGGCGTGCGGCGGGTTCTGGGTGTTCATCTCACTCCGTCTCCTCGGCTCGCGGGCTTGGCGCGGGCACCTGCACGACCACGTTCGGCTGTCCGTCGATGGCGGCGCGCAGCCTGCGTACGGTGGTGGGTGCCACGGATTCGTCGGGGTCCCGCTCCAGGCCCCGGACCAGGTTCCGCAGCCGCTCGGCGTCGGCCTCGCCGCTCACGAGGGCGGGCAGGAAGTCGCACAGGACGTCGAGGAGCGGGGGGTCCTCCTCGCCGCGCCGTATCCACTCGCACAGCGACCACTGCACGTCGGGCCGCCAGCGGGCGGTGTCGAGGCCCGACCAGACCAGGTCCGCCAGCATCCCGGCGTAGTGGGGGCAGGCGGTCAACAGGGCCGCGGCGAGCGGCCAGTTCGTGTGCTCCTTGAGCGCGGGCGTCTCCTCCAGGCCCCACAGGTGCGCGGCGCGCTGCCAGATGAGGCGGTCCACGGTGAGCAGCGCCAGGTCCCTGCGGTTGGTGCGCCGGTCGCCCATCCAGGCGCCGAGCCGCCGCAGCACCGTCTCCGGTTGCCCACCGGCGAGCAGTCGGCCCACGCTGAAGGAGGCGTGCACGAGCAGGTCCCAGTCCTCCCGGCTCGCCAGGCGGCCCAGTTCGTCCAGGGCGGCCGGGACGGACCGCTCCACGGTGCCGAAGCCGTGCACCAGGGCGGCCGTGCTGAGCCGCGCCTCGTCGTCACCGCGCGCCCACCCGCGCACGGTGTCCCGTACGACCGGGCGCACCGGCTCGCTGAGGGCCGCCGCCTGGGCGAGCGCGGTGGCGGCCGCGAGGCGCTGCTGGACGGAGTCGCTGGAGGCCATCGGGAAGACGATCTCCTCCAGCGCGTAGAAGTACTCCAGCGCGCACAGCGCCCCGGCGGTGATGGCCGCGGGCACCCACACGGCCGGTCTGGCGTCGTCGCACTGGGTGCGCAGCCACAGGCACAGCGGCCCGCGCGCGTTGTGGTGGTCCTCCCACACGTGGGCCAGGACCGCCCGCGCGAGGGCGCTGCCCTGGAGCCGCACCTTGCGGGTCTGAAGGCTCCGGCCGTCGTACGTGACGTCGCCGGTGAAGAGTTCGGCCCGCGCGGCCGCGAGCCGGGCCGGGCGGTGGTCGCCGAACAGGGGCCTGCCGGGGTCCCCCTCGGGGTCCGTGGACCGCGCCCACTCCCAGGCCAGTTGCTCCGCCGCCTCGGCGGCCACGCTGTGGGGCGAGCCGTTGTAGACGGCCACCGCCGTGCGGAAGGCCGCTTGCCGCAGCGCCGCGGACACCGTGTCCCGGTGGCGCGGCGCGGCCCGGCCGGTGGCGGCGAACCACGCCCCGGCCTGCCGGTGGGCGAAGGCCCGCAGCTCGCCGAGGAGTTCGTCCTCGCTGGTCTCCTCCTTGAGCCGCCCGACCAGGAGCCGGGCAAGGGACTCCACCTCGTGGGGGCGCAGCGGGTCGAGCCCCACGGCCCGCACCACGCGGGGCTCGCGCGCGAGGTTGAGGGCCCGCTCGACGCGGTCGTTCTCGGTGTGGCCGAGGAGGGCCACGAGGTGCTTGCGCAGCATGCCGTCGGCGGACGGGGGGCGGAACAGCCGCCCGTAGCGGCCGCGCAGCAGTTCGTCGGCGAAGCCGCCCGCCCCGACGACGAGGACGGCGTACGCCCCGCGCCGGTCGAGGAGGGTGCTGAGCCGGTCCAGGTGCAGTTCGGCGGGGTGTTCGGGCTCCCGTCCGCGCCGCCGCTCGGGTGCGTCCCGCTCGTCGCGCCCGCGGCGCCGCGGGGTGGTGATCGCCTCCTCGCCGGTGATCTCCACGACGTAGCCGCAGCCCTCCTCCAGGTCCGCCTCGCCGATCCGGTCCAGTTCCGTACGCGGGTCAAGGCGCGCGACGCGCCCGTGCGTGACCTCGTCGAGCAGGGAGAGGGCCGTGTAGCCGCGCCCGCTGCCCGGGTCGCCGCACAGGGCGATCAGCCGCTGCCGCCGCAGGAGCCCGCCCAGGTCCGCGTAGCCGGGCGGCTCCTCGAAGACCCGGCGCAGGCGCCGCAGTTCGTCGCGGGGCACGGGGCCGGACACCAGGCGGGGCGCACCGGCCCGGGCGTCGTGGTAGTGGTGGTGGTCGCCCAGGTGCACATCGCCCTGGGTGCCGTCGAGGATCGCGCTGCGTCCGTTGACGTCGACGAAGTTGGCGCGCGCCTGGCGCACGGCCTCGCCCGCGCCCGCCGCGGGCAGGTCCCCGAGGAGGCCGGAGCGGGCCGCGCTGTGCCTGCGGCCCTCGTCGGCTCCCGCGGCACCCGCACCCGCACCCGCGCCGGTGCCGCGTCCCGGCCCGGCGCCCCCCGCCTTGTCGCCGCCACCGCCGCCGGGCGCCGGTCCGCCGCCGCCCCCCTTGCCTCCGCCGCCTTGCGGCCCGGCGCCTCCCCCGGCGCCTCCCCCGTCGTCGCTCATGTCGGCCCGGCTCCTTCCGCGCTGTCGTCGTCCGGCGTGACGCGCACGCCGACGATGTCGCCGTGGACCTCCGCGCCGTCCACGATCTGGTTGTGTCCGTTGACGTTGATCCAGTACTTCGTCGGCCACTGCCGCGCCTCGTCAACCGACGCTGTCTCGGCCGGAGTCGGACTGGACTGCGGGGCGGGCGGCGGCGCGGGCGCGGGCAGGGGCGGCCGGGTCCTGCGGGGCACGTGGAACCACGCGACCTCGTCGGTCTCCTTGGCCCGTACCGGCAGCGGGCGGTAGTGCTCGGGCTCCACGAATCGGCCGCCCTCGGCGACCACCGAGCGGTAGAGGACGTCGGAGACGACGAAGACCACGTCGACGCCGTCGTCCGCGGCCAGGATCGCCCTGGCCGGTTCGCTGTCGCACAGACGGCACGTCAGGTCGACCGCCCGGCCCACCAGGCCCCGGCCGTCGTGGCTGACGGGCCCGCCGTGCATCGCGATCCGCAGCCGCAGCGGCTCGCTCACACCCCGGTTGTGCTCGCGCACCCCCTGGTGGACCTCTTCGAGCCACAGCCCCACCATGGCCGCGGGCGGCACCTGCGGGGCGAGGGCGGCGAGCACGCCGTCGCCCCGGTCCTCCACATGGACCTGTCCGGCCACGCCCACGGCGGCGAAGGCGGCTTCGAAGACCTCGTACATCGCCCGGCGCGACCGGAGTTTGGCCTGGTGGCCGAGGCGCCCGGACCCCTTGACGTCCGCGCTCACCACCAGCCGGTGGACGGCCTCGTGACTGCTCACTGCATCCCCCTCGACGACGGTGCGGCTCCACCAGGATGGGCGCGGGCGGCCGCTGTGTATGTAGCCGTTTACACAACCGGCCCCGCTCCTGACGGCCCCTCGCCCGCGAGCAGCCTCAGCAGTTCGACGTCGGTGACGACCAGGCGCCGGGTGGCGGTGCGGACGACGCCCTGCTCGCGCAGCAGCCGCAGCGCCTTGGCGACGGCCTCCCGGGTGGAGCCCACCGAGGCGGCGAGGTCGTGCTGCGGCAGCGGCAGGTCGATGGTGACGCTGCCGTCGGGGTGGTGGCGCCCGGCGCGGTGGGCCAGCTCGAGGAGGCGCGCCGCGAGCCGCTGGAGCACGTTCTCCGAGGCCAGCGAGCGGCGTTCGCCGTCGGAGCTGCGCAGCCGGGAGCTGAGCTGCCGGAGCACGAGGACGCTGACCGCGGGGCTGGAGCCGAGGAAGCCGCGGAACCGGTCCCCGGGGATCACGACGGCGTCGACGCGGCCGAGCGCCGTCACCGTGGCGCTGCGCGGCCGCCGGTCCACGGCCGCGAGCTCGCCGACGAGTTCCCCGGCGCCGCGCAGCGCGAGGATGAGCCGCTGACCGCGCTCGGTCGCCACGGAGACCACCGCCCAGCCGCCGAGGATCGCGACGACGTACGAGGTGGTGGCGCGCTCGGGCACGAGCACCTCGCCGGACGCGTAGCCGCGCGGGGTGCCCAGGGCGAGCAGGGCCGCCCGGTCCCGCGGCCGCAACGCGTCGAGCAGGGGCTGTTCCTGTTCGATGAGACTCAAGCTGACCGCCCCTGGACCGGCGCCTACGCGGAATCGACCTGCGATCGACCCCTCATCGACCGGGCCCGGCCCGGATCGCCCTGGAATCGACAGCACGCTAGGCAGCTGACAAGCGCACGTCAATGAGATCGGCGCGGTCCGTCTCCCCCGACCGCGGCCGACGCCCGGTCCTCCTCCCCCGACAGTGGCCGACGCGCGGTCCCTCTCCCCCGACAGTGGCCGACGCGCCGTTCGCCGCGCCCCGGCCCCGCCCGACGCGCTCACCCCTCGCAGGCGGCCATTCGGCCCCGCTCCTGCCGCGTCCGTCCGCGCGCCGAGTGATCGTTCTCGTGTCCGAACCGTTCGCCCGCGTACACGAAGGAGGCCCATGATCCCCGTCAGGTTCGCCGTCGTCGGAGCCGCCGCCCTCGCCGCCGCCCTGCCCGCGGCCCCGAGTCCCGCCGCCGCGCCGCCCGCCCCCGGCCTCCCCGGCCTGCTGCGCACGGGCGAGGTCGAGTGGCCCGGGGGCGCCTTCCGCGCCCTGTGCCGACGCGGGCCTGTCACGGCGGCGCCCGACCGGCGCGTCCTGCCGCTGCCCGGGGGCAGGTCCGTCACCGCCCACGCCCTGAAGGTCTCGCGCGACCGCGAGGGCACCCTGCTGTGGAGCGGACACCTGGCCGGGCACCCGGACCGGCCGGTCACCCTCGCGGTCGACGGCGCCTGCGGCAAGGGCAGGCCCAAGGTCGCCGGGGAGATCCACGAGGGGCGGGTGCGCCACGCCCTGGACGTCGTGCGGTCCGGGGAGTCGCGCGTCCGCTCGTTCGACACCATCCGCCAAACCCCGCTCGTACGCGACGCGCTGCGGCTGGCCAGACCCGCACGGCCCGCCGCGCCACCCAGCCGCCGCGCCGAGCCCAAGGACCCGGTCATCGACATACTGATCGGCTACACCCCGGAGACAGCCACGGGCACGGAGGGCGGCGCGGACGCCATCGAGCTCCAGGCCAAGGCCGCTGTCGAGGGCGCCAACCAGGCCTACGCCGCCAGCGAGGTGACGGCCCGCCTCCATCTGCTCGGCACCTTCGAGACGACGAGCTGGAGCGGCGCCGCGAGCGACATGGACGGCATGACGAACGCCCTGGCCAATCCGGAGGACCCGCGCTACTCCGACGACTGGGCCGCCGGTGTCCGCGCCACCCGGGACGAGAAGGGCGCCGACCTCGTGCACGTCCTGTCGAAGTTCACGCCCCCCGTGGGCCTCTACACGGCGGGGACCGGCATGACCCCCTCCCTGCCGCGCCTGATGCCGGGCGAGAACGCCCAGTACAGCACCGACGACACCGGGTTCGGCGCGCAGCAGGCCGACACCTTCGGCGCCCACCACCTCGCCCACGAGATCGGCCACAACTTCGGCCTCACCCACGACTACGTCACCGACCCCGTCGACCCCGCCGAGGACAACTACCGGCCGGGCAACTACAACCCCTACTACCCGGACAACCACGGCTTCCTGCCGAAGGACCGCACCTGGGTCGACATCATGGGCTACACCATGAGCTGCGCCGACGAGGACAAGTGCGAGAACAAGATGTGGTTCTCCAACCCCCGTCAGGAGTACGACGGCGCGCCGCGCGGGGTGGCGCTCGGGTCCGAGAAGCCCGCCGACTCCACCCGCGTCATGAACCTCACGGGCCCGGTGCTCGCCAACTACCGCACGCCCGCCGACAGCACGCAGGCCAAGCGCCATGCCCTCACCGCGGTGCCCCAGGACGGCACGGGCGGCACGGTCAGCGCGCCCTCCACGGGCCTGTTCGCCACCGGTGACCAGGTCACGGTCACCGCGATGCCGGACTCCGGCTACAAGATCGACCGCTGGACCGTCGACGGGAAGGTCCAGCCGACCCGCGCGGCCTCCCTGAGCGTCACCATGGGCAGCGACCACTTCGTGACCGTGAAGTTCGTCAAGGCCACCGCGCCGCTCAGCCCGGTCCCGGCCGCGCTCACCGCCGTCAGCCCCGCCACGGGCTCCGTCAAGGGCGGCTTCACCGTCACGCTCACCGGCGCCGGGCTCACCGGCACCACCCAGGTCCTCGCGGGCACGCCGACGGCGGGCGGCTTCCGCGGGGTCGCGGCCACGGACGTACGCGTCGTCGACGACACCAAGGTCACCTTCACCGCGCCCGCCTATCCGCAGGCGGGCCCCGTCCAGTTCGCCACGGCCCGCGGCACCTCCCTGACCGCGTCCATCGGCTTCACGTACACCGACTGACCACGGGCTGCCGCGGAGGGCCGGGGGGGGTTCCCCGGCCCGCCGCGGCGCGCGGCGCGCTCAGGCCTGCGTGGCGACCTTCCACAGGTGCCCGTCGGGGTCGCTGAAGTAGCCGTCGTACCCGCCCCACTCGGCCGCGGTCGCCTCCTTGACCGCGGTGCCGCCCGCGGCCACCGCGGCGCGCATGACCTCGTCCACCGCCGCCCGGGAGTCGGTGACGAAGTGGAACGAGCAGCCGCGGAACCCGATTCCCTCCGCCGGGACCCCGGCGTCCCGTGCCGCCTCCTGCCGCGGGTAGAGCACCAGGGACGAGGAGCCCTCCCCCAGGCCGCACCGCACGAACCCGGGGTGCTCCTGCTCGAGCGCGCAGCCGAGCCCTTCGACGTAGAACTCCTTGGCGCGTACGACGTCATCGACGCCCAGCATGATGGCGTTCACCTGCAATTTGGTGTCCATGACGACCACGGTAGGCACCCGTCGGCGGGCGGCGCTTCTCGAAAACTGACCGTCTTCGAGCGGGGTCGGCCCGGGTGTCGACGGCGGCCGCCCGGACTCAGCGCCCGCCCGTGCGGACCGCGCCCACGCTCGCGGCCACCACCAGCGCGATCGCCGCGCACTGGACCGGCGCGAGGCCCTGGCCGAGGACCAGGTATCCGGCGAGCGCGGCCAGGGCGGGCGCCAGGCTCGTCAGGACCGCGAAGGTCGCCGCGGGCAGTCGGCGCAGGGCCAGGAGCTCCAGGGCGTACGGGATGCCCGAGGACATCACCGCGATCACCAGGCCCAGCGCGAGCACGCCCGGTTCGAGCAGCGTCGCGCCCGCGGCCCCGATGCCGAGCGGCAGGCTGACCAGCATCGCGACGGTCATCGCGAGCGCCAGCGCGTCGAGACGCGGGAAGCGGGCCCCCGCACGGGCACCGCACACGATGTACGCCGCCCACATCGCCCCGGCCCCCAGCGCGCACGCCACGCCGACGGCGTCGAGGCGCCCGAACCCGCCCTGGCCCAGCAGGAACACCCCGGCCAGCGCGAGCCCCGCCCACAGCAGGCTGGCGGCGCGGCGCGAGGCGACGACCGAGAGCAGCAGCGGCCCGAGCACTTCGAGGGTGACCGCCGCGCCCAGCGGGATCCGGTCGATCGCCTGGTAGAAGAGGACGTTCATGCCGCCGAGCGCGAGGCCGTAGCCGCCCGCCACCGCCCAGTCGGTACGCGTGTGCCCGCGCAGCCGGGGCCGCGTGACGACCAGCAGCAGCACCGCGGCGAACGTCACCCGCAGCGCGACCGTGCCGAGCGCTCCCGCGCGGGGGAACAGCAGGGCCGCGACGGCCGACCCGAACTGCACGGTCACCGCCCCGGCGAGCACCAGGCCGACACCGCCGAGGGTGCCGCGCCCGGCGGCCCGGCGGAGGACGGCGGGCGCGGTGGCCCTGGGGGACGCGGTGGCCCTGGGGGACGCGGCTGGGGCGGAAGCGGCCGTCACCGTCGTCGCCTTCGCAGTCGTAGCCGCAGTCGCAGTCGTCGACGCTGTCGTAGAAGTCATGCGCTTCACGCTAGGGAGCCGTACGCGCCGCGTGAAATGCCTATTTCCCTGCGGTTATGCTCTGGAAGCATGACCATTGAGCTGCGGCATCTGCGGGCCTTCCTCGTCATCGCCGAGGAAGGCAACGTCACCCGCGCCGCCACCCGCCTCCACGTGGGCCAGCCCGCGCTCTCCCGCACCCTGCGCCAGCTGGAGGACCACCTCGGCGCCCGCCTCGCCGACCGCTCCACCCACCATCTGGAGCTGACCGCCGAGGGCCGTACGTTCCGCGACAAGGCCACCGCCGCGCTGGCCGCCGTCGAGACCGCCCTCGACCCGGCGGGGCTCACGAGCTGGCCGCTGCGCCTCGGCCACACCTGGGCGGCGCTCGGCGACCACACCGTCGCGCTGCTGCGCCGCTGGGACGAGACGCGCCCCGGCGTCCCGCTGGAGCTGCTGCGCGTCGACGACCGCACCGCGGGACTCACCCGGGGCGAGGTCGACGCGGCGCTGCTGCGCGGCGCGGTCGCCGCGCCCGGGCTGCGCACCGAACTCCTGCGGATGGAGGAGCGGGTGGTGGTCATGCCCAAGGACAGCGCGCTGGCGGCGCTCCCCCGGATCACCCTGGCGGATCTGACGGACCGCACGATCGCCCTCAACACCGTCTCCGGCACCACCACGGCGGAGCTGTGGCCGTCGGCCGCCCGGCCCGCCGCGACCCTGGAGGTCTCCAACACCGACGAGTGGCTCATCGCCATCGCCGCGGGCCGCGCCGTGGGCGTCACCACGTCGGCCACGCCGGGCAACTACGCGCATCCCGCGCTGGTCTACCGCCCGCTCGCGGACGCCCCGCCCGTCCCGCTCGTGCTCGCCTGGCGCGAGGGCCTCGGCCACCCGGCCGTCGCGGACCTGGTGACGCTGGTCCACGAGATCCTCGCGCCCGGAGCGACCGGAGCACCCGCGACGGCCGGGACGTCGTGAACCGGGACCGCGCGCCTCTTCGTACCGCGTGACCCGATCCTGTCGCTCCCTGGCCATCAGGCCCCTATTTGAGCCGTCTTCGCCCCGGCACGCTGAGGACGCGCCCGGGCAGGACCCGGCGCGCACCACCGGAACATCCGCAGGAACGACCGCCGAAGAGGGCACGCCACCATGCACCGCACCACCACCCCCACCACCATGCGCGCCGTCTCCCAGGACGCCGCCGGAGCGCCGGACGTCCTCAAGGTCGTCACGGTGCGGCGACCGGATCCGGGCCGGGGCGAGATCCTGGTCCGGGTGCACGCGGCGGGCGTGAACCCCGCCGACTGGAAGACCCGCGCGCGGGGCGTGTTCGCCGACGGTACGACGCCGCCCTTCACCCTCGGCTTCGACGTCTCCGGCGTGGTGGCGGCGGTCGGCGACGGCGTGGCGCTCTTCCGGCCGGGCGACGCGGTGTTCGGCATGCCGCGCTTCCCGCACCCGGCGGGCGCGTACGCCGAGTACGTCACCGCCCCGGCCCGGCACTTCGCGCCGCGCCCCGAGGGCCTGAGCCACGTCCAGGCGGGCGCCCTGCCGCTGGCCGCGCTGACCGCGTGGCAGGCGCTCGTGGACACGGCGGACGTCCGGCCGGGGCAGCGCGTTCTGATCCACGCCGCCGCGGGCGGCGTCGGCCACCTGGCCGTGCAGATCGCCAAGGCCCGCGGCGCGCACGTCATCGGCACGGCCAGTGCCGCCAAGCACGAGCTGCTGCGCTCGCTCGGTGCCGACGAGCTGATCGACCACCGCACCCAGGACTTCGCCGCGCTGCTCCGGGACGTCGACGTCGTCGTGGACGGCATCGGCGGCCCCCACTGGGCCCGGTCCCTGCGCACGCTGCGGCCCGGCGGCACGCTTCTCTCGCTCCTTCCGCCGGACGACGCCTTCCCCGCGCAGGAGGCCGAGGCGGCCGGGGTGCGGGCGGTGTTCATGCTCGTCGAGCCCGACCACGGCGGTCTGCGCGCGATCGCCTCGCTGGTCGAGGAGGGCCTGCTGCGCGTGCTCGTCGACGCGGTCCTGCCGCTCGAAGAGGCCGCCCGGGCCCACGCGTTGGGCGAGCGGGGCCGTACGACCGGCAAGATCGTGCTCTCCGTCGCCGGGGCGTGATCAGACGGCGCAGGCCGGGCAGAGCCCCCGGTAGGTGACCTCGGCGCCGGAGACCGCGAACCCGAACCGCTCCTCCTGGGGAAGGGCGGACAGCGGGTCGCCCGTCGGGTGGACGTCGCGGATGGTGCCGCAGCGGGAGCAGACCAAGTGCTGGTGCGGGTGGTGCGCGTTGGGGTCGTAGCGCTTGGCGCGGCCGTCGGTGGAGACCTCCATGACCTCACCGAGGGAGACCATCTCGCCCAGCGTGTTGTAGACGGTCGCGCGGGAGATCTCTGGCAGTCTCTCGGCCGCGCGCGCGTGCACCTCGTCGGCGGTGAGGTGGACGTGGTCGCCGTCGAGGACCTCGGCGACGACACGTCGCTGGGAGGTCACCCGCCAGCCACGCCCGCGCAGTCGCTCCAGCAGGTCGCTCATATGTCGGTTCACCTACTCGGTTCGGTGGAGTACCCGGAGTTTACGGCAGCGCTACTTGCTCCGAATGAATATGGATCAGGTGAGCTTCTTGACCTGGATCCCGTCCATCGTAGGATCGGTTCCCGACGATGGCCAAGGGCAGCCTCGCCCCTGTCCCAAGGACGCGTCAGGGACAACCACCACAAGTCGTACGGAGTCGTCCCTGACGTCGATCACGCGGTCGGTGCGGCCCCTTCCACCGCCTGCTGTTCTTCGAGCTCCATGTTTCGCCTAGACCGATCCGAGAGGATTCCCATGGCTGAGAACCCCGACGCAATCGTCACCGACCCGAAGACGGAGGAGACAGGCGGCTGCCCCGTCGCGCACGGGCGCGCCCCGCACCCGACGCAGGGCGGCGGGAACCGCCAGTGGTGGCCGGACCGGCTGAACCTGAAGATCCTCGCCAAGAACCCGGCCGTGGCGAACCCGATGGGCGAGGACTTCGACTACGCCGCGGCGTTCGGCTCCCTCGACCTGGCCGCGGTGAAGCGGGACATCGCCGAGGTCCTGACCACCTCGCAGGACTGGTGGCCCGCCGACTTCGGCAACTACGGCCCGCTGATGATCCGCATGGCCTGGCACAGCGCGGGCACGTACCGCATCAGCGACGGCCGCGGCGGCGCGGGCGCCGGTCAGCAGCGGTTCGCCCCCCTCAACAGCTGGCCGGACAACGCGAGCCTCGACAAGGCCCGCCGCCTCCTGTGGCCGGTCAAGAAGAAGTACGGCAAGAACATCTCCTGGGCCGACCTGATGGTCCTCACCGGCAATGTGGCCCTGGAGACGATGGGCTTCGAGACCTTCGGCTTCGCGGGCGGCCGCGAGGACGTGTGGGAGCCGGAGGAGGACGTCTACTGGGGCCCCGAGACCACCTGGCTCGACGACGAGCGCTACACCGGCGACCGCGAGCTGGAGAACCCGCTCGGCGCGGTCCAGATGGGCCTCATCTACGTCAACCCCGAGGGTCCCAACGGCAACCCGGACCCGGTCGCCGCCGCCCGCGACATCCGCGAGACGTTCCGCCGCATGGCGATGAACGACGAGGAGACCGTCGCCCTCATCGCCGGTGGCCACACCTTCGGCAAGACCCACGGCGCGGGCCCCGCCGACCACGTGGGCAACGACCCCGAGGCCGCCCCCATGGAGCAGCTCGGCCTCGGCTGGAAGAGCACGTACAACACGGGCGTGGGCAAGGACGCCATCACCTCGGGCCTGGAGGTCACCTGGACCGAGACGCCCACGCAGTGGAGCAACCTGTTCTTCAAGAACCTCTTCGAGTACGAGTACGAGCTCACGAAGAGCCCGGCGGGCGCCCACCAGTGGGTGGCGAAGGACGCCCCGGAGATCATCCCGGACGCCTTCGACGCCACGAAGAAGCACCGCCCGACGATGCTCACCACCGACCTGTCGCTGCGCTTCGACCCGGTCTACGAGCCGATCTCGCGCCGCTTCTACGAGAACCCGGACCAGTTCGCGGACGCCTTCGCCCGCGCCTGGTACAAGCTGACGCACCGTGACATGGGCCCGGTCGTCCGCTACCTCGGCCCGGAGGTCCCCTCCGAGGTGCTGCTGTGGCAGGACCCGCTGCCGGAGCGCACCGGCGAGACCATCGACGCCGCGGACGCCGCCACCCTCAAGGAGCGGATCCTCGCCACCGACCTCACCGTCGCGCAGCTCGTCTCCGCCGCGTGGGCGTCGGCGTCCTCCTTCCGCGGCAGCGACAAGCGCGGCGGTGCCAACGGCGCCCGCGTCCGCCTGGAGCCGCAGCGCAACTGGGAGGTCAACAACCCGGACAGCCTCGCGCAGGTGCTGCGCACGCTGGAGGGCGTCCAGGAGTCCTTCAACTCCGCCCAGTCCGGCGGCAAGCAGGTCTCCCTCGCCGACCTGATCGTCCTCGCGGGCAACGCGGCGGTCGAGCAGGCCGCCAAGGACGCGGGCGTCGAGGTCGAGGTGCCCTTCTCGCCCGGCCGGGTGGACGCGGCGCAGGAGCAGACGGACGTCGAGTCGTTCGCGGCGCTCGAGCCCGCGGCCGACGGCTTCCGCAACTACGTGGGCAAGGGCAACCGCCTGCCCGCCGAGTACCTGCTCATCGACAAGGCGAACCTGCTGACCCTCAGCGCGCCCGAGATGACGGTCCTCGTCGGCGGTCTGCGCGTGCTCGGCGCGAACCACGGCGGGTCGAAGCACGGCGTCCTCACCGACCGCCCCGGCACGCTCACCAACGACTTCTTCGTCAACCTGCTCGACCTGGGCACGACGTGGAAGTCGACGTCCGAGGCGCAGGACACCTTCGAGGCCCGTGACGCGAGCGGCGCGGTCAAGTGGACGGGCACCCGCGCCGACCTGGTCTTCGGCTCGAACTCCGAGCTGCGCGCGATCGCGGAGGTGTACGCGAGCGACGACGCCAAGGAGAAGTTCGTGAAGGACTTCGTCGCGGCGTGGGCCAAGGTCACGGACCTGGACCGGTTCGACCTCGTCTAGTCCTCCGTAGCCTCCCGGTCGTTCCGCGACCCGAAGTCCAGGCCGGGCCCGCACGGGCCCGGCCTGGACTTCTTCATGACCACACCCCGTCCGCTTGAGCCGGGAGCGCGAGGCCTCGTGGACGGCGGCGGACGGCGGCGGACGGCGACAGGATCAGGGTGCCGACGTCGTCGAGCACGTCGTCCGCGCCCGGGGCCACCGGTCGGAAGTGACACCCCTCCCTCCCCTTGCTTGCTGAACCGCCTCTCATAACACGGCAGTTGACGGAGCATCACATTCCTCTGCACAGTCACCGTCCTTGACGTGCCCGCGCATTGCACCCCCTTCGCTCCCTCGCCACAATGACCGTCCCGGACCACGCAAGGAGGGTGCGTGTGAGTGATCCGCCCATCGTGTTCCCGGACGTCGAGCGCCTTGTCGTCGACCACCTCAAGAGCCGTCCCGAGCTGGCCGGAGTCATCGTCGACAACCGCACCCCTCCCGGTTTCGACGGCACCCAGAAGGCCGTACTCGTCTCCCGGGCGGGCGGCGCCTGGGTCGACGACCTCCACCTCGACCAGCCCCTGATCGACCTGGAGGTCTACGGCCCCGACAAGCCCACGGCCCACGCGGTGGCCACCGCGACCCGCACGGCGCTGCTCACCGTGCGCGGCACCACGTACGGCAGCGCCCACGTCACCGACGCGGTCGAGGCGGACGGGCCGCGCTGGCTGCCCGACTACAACCGGCAGGCCGCGAGCCGCTATCTGTCCACCACCCGGCTCTCGATCCGCCCGGCCTGACGTTCCCGCGCCACCGCCCGAAGGAGCCCACCGGAGCCCGAAGGAGTCAGCATGCCCGGAATGAACCCCAACGAGATCCGTGTCGCCGGTACGGGACGCATCCTCACCGCACCGCTCGGCACCGCGATCCCCGCCGACGTGACCGCCAACTGGGCGGCGGGCTGGCGGGACCTGGGCTACACCACCACCGACGGCATCCGCTTCAACAAGAAGGACAAGATCGACCCGGTGGACACCTGGCAGTCCGTCAGCCCCGCCCGCTTCGTGTACTCCGACCGCGACCTCACGGTGAAGTTCGCGCTGCTCCAGCTGAACGAGGACACGCTGCCGTTCTTCTTCGGCGGCGACGGCGTCACCGAGACCGCCGAGGGCTCCAAGCTCTACACGTACAAGGTGGCCGCCGAGCCCAGGAAGGACGAGCGGATGCTCGGCGTGGAGTTCTCCGACGGCGACGTCATCAAGTACCGCTTCACCATCGCCCGCGGCCAGGTCACCGAGACCGAGGAGCTCCAGCTCACCCGCACCGCGTCGGTCAAGCTCGGCATCACCTTCACGGCCCTGGCCGTCGACAACACCGCCGCCCTCGCCACCTGGATCATGAACGACCCCGCCTTCGCGAAGTAGCCGCCGCCCCAGCAGACCGAGGAGCCGCATGCCCTTCAACGTCAACGCCGCCCGCGCCCAGCGGCTCGAATCGCTGGGCCTGACATGGGAGTTCGAGGTGGACGGCGAGACGTTCTCGCTGCCCACGGAGATCCCGCGCCGGGCCGCCCAGGCCCTCGCCGCCCTCGCCGACGACGACCTGGACGGGCTGCTCGCGCTGCTCCTCGGCGACGAGCAGTACAAGCGGCTCGCCGACCACGACCTGAGCGTGCAGGACGTGGCCGCCGTCCTCAACGCGTACGGGGAGGAGACCGGCCTGAGCGTGGGGGAAGGCTGAGCCTCGGCGCGCTCGTGGAGGAGCACGCCGAGGCCCTGGAGGCGGATCTGCTGCGCCACTACGGCGTGGACCTGCTCGGCTGGTACCGCGGCGAGCTGTCGTCGCGGCGGCTCGCGGTACTCGTGCGGCACCTGCCGCGGGACAGCGCGTTCCGCCTGGCGCACGAGGGCGAGGCGGCCGGGTGGTCGCTGGGCGACCAGCTGCTCGCCGCCGTGGTCGACCATCTGGCCGTCGCGAACTGGATGTTCGCGTGCGTCAACCGGGACGAGGACGAGGCCCCGCCCCAGCCGCCGCAGCCGGTGCCGCGCCCCGGCGCGGAAGCGGCCGCGCAGACACCCGCGGCCGACGCCCCCGGGGCCGCCGACCTGGCCCGCTTCTTCGGGTGACAGACCACCGACCGAGCCACGGAGAACCCCATGCCGAGCGTCGACGACCGCCTGAACCAGCTGGAGAAGGAACACCAGTCGTTCGTCTGGAAGCTGGAGCGCGGCCTGGCGAAGGTCGACGCGGTCGCCACGGTCACCGAAGTCACCGCGATGAAGAAGGAGTTCGCGGCCGTGACCGGCAGCGTCAAGCTGGCCAGCTTCGACTTCAACCTCCTCGAACACCTCCAGAAGAACCTCCAGGAGCAGCGGGACCGCGCCGCCGGGCTGCGGCCCGAGGACCTCAAGGCGTCCCTCACGGACACCCGCAGGGCCGTCGGCCGCGCCTTCGACGCCGCTCACGCGGCGCGCCGTGACGCCGCCAGGGCGCTCCGGCGCCTGGACGCCCTGGGGCGCAGGGCCACGACCAGCACCCCTGCGTCCCAACGGGCCACCTTGGCCAACACCGGCAGCTTCACCGAAGCGGCCGCCCAGATCAACCGGTTGGAGGCGCGCATCGACAGTCTCGTCCGCGCCCTCGGCTGACGCGCCCGACGTCCCCTCAGGAGGCAGGCACCCATGTCCCTCGTCCAAGCACTCAACCGCTCCGCCTCCGGCTTCCGCGGTCTGCGGACCGGCGCGGGGCAGGCCGAGTCCGGCGTCGGCAGGCTGCGGGCCACCGTGGAGCAGGCGGACCGGGCCGTCGGCAGGATCAAGGGCGGCCTCGACCGCACGGCCCAGTCGCTGCGCGGGGTCAAGACGCAGGCGGACGCCGCGGCGCGCAGCGCGGGCCGGGCCGACCGGGCCATGGACGGCGCGGGGAAGTCGGCCACGCGCGGCGGCGGCCTGATGGGGCGGATGAAGTCCGGCCTCCAAGGCGTCACCGGCGCGCAGCGCGGCCTGAACACCGCCATGAAGGCGAACGTCTTCGGGGCGGTCATGGCGCTCCTCATGCCGCTGATCACCAAGCTCATCGACATGGCGATGCAGTCCAAGACCGTGCAGCGGATCGTGCGGACGGCGTTCCGGATCATCGGCCAGGCCATCGGCACGACCATGCGCGTGGCCCGGCAGGTCGTACAGACGACGTGGAACGCCATCAAGGTCGCCTTCCAGGTGGTCCTGAGGGTGATCTGGACCGTCGTGAAGACGTACTTCACGATCTACAAGACCATCATCACGACCGTGATCCGCGCCGTCCTCGCCGTGATCAGGCCCGCCCTCGACTTCCTCCGGGAGCGCCTACCGGCCGCGTTCCGCGCGGTGCGCGACGGGCTGCACCGGGCGTGGAACGGCCTCGCCGGTTTCACCCGAGGCGTCTTCACCAGCGTGCTCGGGGCCGTGAAGGGGCCCATCAACGCGGTGATCGGCCTGGTCAACAACGCGATCCGGGCGCTCAACCAGGTCAAGGTGTCCATCCCGGGCTGGGTGCCGGGCGTCGGCGGCAGGACCTTCGGCGTCAACCTGCCGACGATCCCGACGCTCGCGCGGGGCGGCATCGTGCTGCCGCGCGCGGGCGGCACGCTCGCCCTGCTCGGCGAGGCCGGGCAGGCCGAGGCCGTGCTGCCGCTGAGCAGGCTCGACGCGCTGCTCGCCCGGGGCCTGCGGCCCGGCGCGGGGGCGCCGGGCGCGCTCGCTCCCCGGCCCCGGGGCCCCGGCGGCCCCGTCGTGATCGAGCACTACCACGAAGCCCGCGGCGGCAGCGCCCGGCAGACCGCCGAGGAGCTGATGTTCCTGATGAAGGCCAGGGGGTGAGGTGAGCGGATGACCACGCGACCGACGTACGGCCACCGCGGCCACGGCGCCGCCGACGGCACGCGGGCGGCCGACGGAGCCCGGGCGGCCGACGGCGAGCCCGGGGCGCTGATCACCACGGACGGGCAGCTGCAGTGGGCGCGGCTCCTGCTCGGCCCCGGCACCGACTTCTGGATCGCCGCCGAGGGGCTCACCGGCTGGGAGGAGCTGCCGGGCCTGGAGTCGTCCGACGCCAACCGCCCGGCCGGGCACGGCGGTTGGCCCGGTACGCAGTGGGCGCAGCCGCGCACGGTCACCGCGCAGGTGTGGCTGGCGCCGGACCCGGACGGCGGCCCCGAAGCGGCCCTCGCCGCGCTGCGGGCGCTGCGCTCCGCCACCGCCGTGCGCGACGACGAGCAGTGGCTCGCGGTGCGCATCCACGGCGAGACGCTGGCCGTCAGGGCGCGCGTCGTCCAGCGCGTGGTGCCCACGGACCGGCAGTTCCTCGCCACCCGCCTGGCCAAGGCGACGCTCCAGTGGAAGGCCATGGACCCCCGGCGCTACGCGAGCGTCGCGCGCCGCGCCACGGTCGGCCTGCCGCGCCGCGAGCCGGGCCTGACCTGGCCGCTGGCCTGGCCCCTGAACTGGGGCACCCCGGGCGCCGTCGGCGAGGTGACGGTGGAGAACACGGGCAGCGCCCCCGCCCATCCGCTGATCTCCGTCACCGGTCCGTGCGCCGTCCCGCGCCTGGCCCTGCACGACGACGGCACCTGGCTGGAGTACGGGCTCACCCTGTCCTCCGGCGACGTCCTGGAGATCGACACGGCCGACGGGACGGTGCTGCTCAACGGCACCGCGTCCCGCCGCCACACCGCGACCGTGGGCAGCGCCCCCGAGGAGCTGTTCACCCTCGCCCCCGGCGCGAACCGGCTGTCCTTCCGGGCCGAGTCGGGGGACGCGGACCTGGCGTCGGCGACCGTCGCCTGGCGCTCGGCCGAGTGGTGAGGCCCGCCGTCGGCGCCCGACCCCCCGTCCGCCACCCTTGGAGTGCTCGATGACGATACGTTCCGCATGGCATCTGCCCACCGGGCAGACCCGGGAGGACACGCGGCTCGCCGCGAGCCTCGGCATGGCCTCGTCCGGTCCGCTGACCGCGCGCGGCGGCTGCGCCTTCGGCGGGCTCCAGCTGTCCGGCACGGCCGCCGCCAGCATGCAGGCCCGCCTGTCCCCCGGCCGGCTGTGGGTGCCCGGCACCTCCGCGGCCGCCCAGGGCGGCTACCCGGTGACCGTGGACGCCGACACGCTGCTCACCTTCGCCGACGGCCACGCCACGCTGCCGCGCGTCGACGCGCTCGTGGTGCGCGTGTACGACGCGGACTACGACGCCTCCGGCCGCTACGAGGTCGTCCTGGAGATCGTCCAGGGCACCCCCGCGGGCGCCCCGGTGCCGCCCGCCCTGCCCAAGAGCGCCGAGCTCCTGTACGAGGTGTCGGTGCCCGCGGGCGCCTCGGCGGCGCGGGGCATCACCTGGGCCACGGCGGTCGCCGACCGGCGCCGCTACGCCGCCGCGCTCGGCGGCATCCTGCCCGCCGGGGGCGGCTTCGGCGCCCAGGGCACCCACGTCGGCCAGTACCGGGACGCGGGCGGCCGCCTGGAGCGCTGGGACGGCGGCCAGTGGCAGAAGTACATCCCCGACGCCATGCTCACGCGCAGCTCGACCCTGGGGAACACCACGTCGCAGACGTACACCGAGGCGCTGGCCGGTGCCAGTCCCCTCGTCGCCACGTTCGTCGCCCCGTCGTCGACCTGGGTGCACATCGCGATCGGGGCCCGCGCCGCGAGCGACAACGGCGGCGGCGCGTACCTCTCCGTGACCGTGCGGCCCAAGGCGGGCGGCGCCGACCTCAGCACGGCGTCCGACGACCGGGCCGCCGTCTACACCGGCGCGGGCTCGGCCTCCGTGTACACCAGCTTCGCGCTGGGCCGCCTCACCCCGGGCGTCGAGTACACGGCCACCGCCGCGTACCGCACGGGCACCACCAAGGCGTACTTCGACAGCCGCTTCGTCCGCGTCGACCCGGTCGCCTGACCGCCGTGGACAGCCCCTACCTCGCGTACTTCGCCGACCTGCGCACCGACACGCCCCTCGACGTACTGCCGCTCCAGGGCCTGGAGTTCGACGACTACATCGGCAGGCCGGGCTCGCTGAGCGCCACCCTGCCGGTGCCCAACCGCCGCGTGGCGCGGCGGGTCCAGCAGATCGTGGAGGGGCGCACGGCCGTCTACCTCGAACGCGGCGACCAGATCTGCTGGGGCGGCATCGTCTGGACGCTCACCCCGGCCATGGACGAGCAGGGCCAGGTCAGCGTCGCGCTCCAGGCCGCCACCTTCGACTCGTACGCGGCCCGCCGCCGCATCCGGCAGAACCTGACGTTCACCGACACCGACGACCTCACCGTCGTGCGCCGCCTGTGGGAGCACATCCAGGCCGCGCCCGGCGGTGACATCGGCGTCGGCTACGCGCCCGCGCCGCCCGGCACCCGGCGCACGGTGGCCTACCAGGACGGCGACGAGACCCCCGTGGACGACGCGATCGCCCAACTCGCCGCCATGGAGCCCGGGTTCGAGTACCTGGTGAGCGTCTACCGCGATCCGGCGACCGGGCGGCGCGCCCGGCGGCTGCTCTTCGGCTCCCCGCGCATCCACCTCGGCGAGGGCACCACGGTCCTCGACCTGCCCGGCGACGTGCTCACGTACTCCTTCCCCCGGGACGCCACCCGCGGCGGTACGACCGCGCGCGCCCGCGGCGGCACCCCCGAGGGGGCCCAACGCCCGGTCCAGTCGGACGAGTTCGTGGCGCAGGGCCTCATCGACGCCGGGTTCCCCCGCGTCGACACCACCTCCGACCACAGCAACGTCACCGACAAGGCGGCCCTGAACGCCCTCGCGCGCGCCGAACTCGGCGCGCTCGCGGGGCCGGTGGTGATCCCGGCCGTCCGGGTCCGCCTGGACGCGGACACCACGCCCGCGCTGCTCGGCACGACCGTGCGGCTGCGGATCCGCGACGTGTGGTTCGCCGAGGGCCTCGACGCGACCTACCGCGTCATCGGCGTCAAGGTCACCGCGCCCGAGCGGGGCCGCGCCGAGACCGCGGAGCTCTTCCTGGAAAGCCCGCTCGGCCCGACAGCTACGGAGGGCGACTGATGCCGAATCTCCCCGAGGACATCGTGGACCGCATCAAGAACCTGGAACGGCAGGTGCGCCAGCTCACCGCCTACGTCAACACACGGGCGGCGGCCCCGGCACGGGCCCAGGACCCGGCGGCCGAGGAGAGCGGGGCGCGCCCGGCCGGACCCGACCCGTCGGACAGGCCCTAGCCCGCGCGCCCCCGCCGCGTGAGCGCGTGGCGGACCACCTTGGCCAGGACCGCGGGGTGGAACAGCAGGGAGGGCGGCGCCGTCATGTTCAGGACGCGGACGAACCGGGCCCACACGCCCGGGTCGTGGACGGCGAGGGCGAAGACGCGCTGGTTGTACCAGTGGGCCAAGCGCGCGGGCAGCGGCTGCTTGCCCGGGGCCCACATGAGGTCGGAGCTGCTGGCCATGGTCCAGGGGACCTGGATGACCCGGGCCGCCGCGCGCTGGTAGGCGCGGCTGAGCCCGTCGAGCCCGGACGCGTGCGTGCGGCGGTGGCGCAGCAGACGGCCGAGGAGCTCCGCTTCGAGCGCGGCGACCGTGAGGCCCTGGCCGTACACCGGGTTGAACACGCAGACCGCGTCCCCGACGGCGATGAGGCGCTCGGGCCAGCGGGGGTTCTTGTGGTGCAGGCGCCACTCGTTGCCGGGGTTGGTGTAGCGGTGGATCTCGCCCTCCCTGGTGCCGCGCTTGATCTGCTCGGCCAGGCGCGGATTGCCCAGGGACCGGGCGAAGTCGAGATAGCCCTCGTCATCGGTGGGCGGCACGTGCCGGTCGACGCCGAACAGCGAGCACATCCAGCGGTCGCGCTCCACGGCGAGCACCACGCCGCCGCGCGGCACGCCGGGCGCGAAGGCCATCTGGTACGCGACGTCGAAGTCCCGCTCGTCCCCCGGCGGGCGGGCGTAGCACGCGGACGTGTAGGTGATCTTCGCCTTCACGACGGCCGTGTCGGAGACCGGGAGGCCCGCCTCGGTGAGCCAGCGGTCGACCGCCGTGGAGCGGCCGGAGGCGTCCACGACCAGGTCGGCGGCGACCTCGGTGGCCGCGTCGGCGCCGCGGGCGCGGTAGCGGACCCGGTCCAGGCGGTCCGGGGCGCTGCCCGTCACCGTCTCGCAGGACGTCGCGGCGAGCAGCCGCACGGCCGGGAGCTCCGCCACGCGCTGCCGCAGCCGCCGCTCCAGCTCGTCGCGGGTGAAGGTCTGGATGGACACGCCGACCGGGTCGGGCGGCGCGTAGCCGGTCGGCAGCAGGAAGCTGATCCGCTCGCCGTAGTCGAAGACGGGCGCGCCCAGGTCGGCGAGTTCCGCCCGCAGGCCGGGGAACAGCTCCTCCAGGACCTCGCCGCCCTGGGCGAGGAGCGCGTGCGCGTGGTAGCCCTGCGGGACGCCCGGGTGCACCCCGCTGTCCGGCCGCAGCGCGTCGCGCTCCAGGACGAGCACCTCGGCGAAGTGGTCGGCCAGGACCCGCGCGGTGACCAGACCGGCGTGCCCGCCGCCGACGACGACGGCCCGGCCCCAGCTGGTGTCGGACGACGGGCTGCGCTTGCTCTCGGCCATGGCGGGGTCCGTTCCTCTCGGGGCGGCTGCGCTGACACTTCATCCCGTGCGACCGGGGCGATCAAGTCCGGGCGGGGAGCGCACGGAAGCACACCGCGTCACGCGCCCGGCGTTCCGCAAGGCCCTCACTCCCGGCAGGAATAGACAACCCCCTCCCGCGCCTTGGCTTCAGACATGACTGACACCCCCTTCGACCCGCGCACACTGCTCGCGGAGAGCCGTCTCGGCGTCCTCGCCACGATCAAGTCGGACGGCCGCCCCCAACTCTCCCCCGTCATGCCCTCCTACGACCAGGAGGCCGACGTCGTCCACGTGTCGATGACCGAGGGGCGGGCCAAGACGGCCAACCTGCGCCGGGATCCGCGCGCCGCGCTGGAGGTCACCAGCCCCGACGGCCGGTCGTGGGCCACCGCCGAGGGCACCGTGACCCTCACCGGGCCGGGCACCGACCCGTACGGCCCCGAGGTCGAGGCGCTGGTCCGCTACTACCGCGCGGCGGCGGGCGAGCACCCGGACTGGGACGAGTACCGCGCGGTGATGGTCGCCGACCGCAGGGTCCTGATGACGATGCCGGTCAGCCACGTGTACGGCGAGAGGCTCGGCTGACGCGGGCGCGCACCCGGCGGCAGGGCGCGGCGGCGGTCGCCTGGTCCGCCCCAGGGGCCCGCGGGAGCCCCAGGGGTCGCGCGGTGGTGGGCGTGCTCTTGCTAGGCGCACGCCTTCGGCATAACTTCACGCTGTCACCGTGGTGTCGCGCCCGTCGCCCTCGTGTGCGCCACGGTCCCCACAGGCCGGAGTCCCCATGACCGCCTCCCTCCTGCGCACCCCGGAAGCGCCCGTCCTGGTCGGCCGGGCGGCGGAGTTGCGCGCGCTGACCGGCGCGGTGGCGCGCCCGCCGGCGGTGGCCCTGGTCGAGGGCGAGGCCGGGATCGGCAAGACCCGGCTGATCCGCGAGGCCCTGCGCCACCTCGGCGGGCGCGGCCGCCGCGTCCTGACGGGCAGTTGCCGCCCGCTGCGCGAGCCCTTCCCGTACGGGCCGGTCATCGACCTGCTGCGCCCGCTGGCCGCGGGCGGGCTGCCCGCCGCGCTCGACCCGGTCTGCGGGGCGCTGTGCCCCTACCTGCCGGAACTCGCCGGGCGGCTGCCGCCCGCCCCCGAGCCGCTGCCCGAGCCGCGGGCCCACCGGCACCGGCTCTTCCGGGCCGTGCGGGCGCTGCTGGCCGCGCTCGGCCCGGCCATCCTGGTCGTGGAGGACCTGCACTGGGCCGACGACGGCACCCGGGACCTGCTGCGGTTCCTGGTGGACGACCCGCCAGGCGCCCTGTCGGTGGTCCTCAGCTACCGCCGCGAGGAACTGCCGGGCGCGCGGCTGCCGTTGGGGCGCGCCTATCACCACCCGCCGGGCACCACGGCGGTCGTCGTCCCGCTGCGGCCCCTGGACGTGGCCGCCGTGCGCGCCATGTGCGCGGCCCTCACCGGCACCGAGGAGGCCTCCGCGGCCCTGGCCGCCGAACTGCACCGGCGAACCGCGGGCATCCCGTTCGTGGTGGAGGAGGTCGTGCGCGCGCTGCCGGAGACCGTGCGGCACGCGCCGCGCGCGGGGCGCGAGGCGCTGGACGGCCTTACGGTGCCCACGCCGCTCCAGGAGGCCATCGCCGACCGGATGAGCGTGCTCTCGCCCGGGGCGAGTGCCGCCGTGCACGCCGCCTGCGTGCTGCGCGTCCCCGCGGGCGAGGAGCTGATCGCGAACGTCGTGCGCGGCACGGCCGGGCTGCCCGCCACGGCCGCGGACGCGGCGGGCGTACGGGAGGCGCTGCTCGCCGGTGTGCTGTACGAGTGGGGCGACGACCAGTACGGACTGCGGCACGCCCTCGCCCAGCAGGCCGTCTACGCGAGCCTGCCGGGGCCCGACCGGCACCGCCTGCACCGGCAGGCGGTGCGCGCCCTGGCGGCGCAGGACCCGCAGCCCCTGGTCCAGCTCGCGTACCACGCCCGCAGGGCCGGGGAGCTCGCGCGCTGGCAGCACTAC
Source organism: Streptomyces sp. NPDC053474 (assembly GCF_044544845.1). Taxonomy (NCBI): domain Bacteria; kingdom Bacillati; phylum Actinomycetota; class Actinomycetes; order Kitasatosporales; family Streptomycetaceae; genus Streptomyces; species Streptomyces sp. NPDC053474. The sequence continues at coordinate 42,048 of NZ_JBITXV010000006.1, read as the reverse complement.
GGCGAGGCCGCGGCGGCCTCGGCGCGCGCGATGGGCGACCTGGCCCTGGCCGTGGAGCTCCTGGAGGAGCTGCTGTCCGACGGCCGCCTGGGCCGGATGGCGTGCGCCCGCATCGCCGTGGACCTCAGCCGGGACGCGGTGGTCGGGCTCACCCACCGCAGGGCGACGGCGCTGCTGTGCCGCATCGTGCGCGACCAGCACCTGCCCGAGGGCCTGCGCGGCGAGATCCGGCTCCATCTGGGCCTGTTGCTCTACAACCAGGCGGGGCGGCACGAGGAGGGCCGGATCAACACCGAGTGGGCGATCAGGGAGCTGCGCCGCCGTCCCGCCCTCGCGGCGCGCGGCATGGCCGCCCTGGCCATGCCCGCCTGGGGCGACCACCCCTACCACGTCTACGAGCGCTGGATCGAGCAGGCCGAGGACCTCGCGGCCCGGGAGCCGGGCCCGGCGGCGTCCACCGCCGTGCGGGCCAACCGGCTCGCGCTCGCCATGTACGTGGGCGACCCGGCGGTCTGGGAGCACGCGGAGCGCCTCATCGACGCGGCCGGGCCCGGGGGCGACCGCCGTCAGGTCGCCCGCGCCTGCGGCAACTTCGCGGACGCCGCGACCTGTCTGGGCCACTTCCGCGCGGCCCACCGCTTCCGCAGGCTGGGGCGGCGCCTGGCCGCCGAGTGCGGTGCCGCGTTCCTGTCGGGCATCGTGGAGGGCACCGCGCTGCGCCTGGACTGGTACGAGGGCCGCTGGCAGGGCCTCGCCGAACGGGCCCGGCACGTCCTGGACGTGATGCCGGGCGTCTCGGGCATCGCGGCCGACGCCCACCTCGTCCTCGGCCTCCTGGCCTCCGCGCGCGGCGAGTGGGACGAGGCCGCGGCCGAGCTGGGGGCCGCCGGGCTCGCCGCCCCGCACAACGCCCCGGGACCCGTCCTCGCCACCGCGTCCGGCGCGATGGCCCGGCTGCTCCAGGCCCGCGGCGACGGCGCGGAGGCGCGCATCGAGGCCGAGCGGGGCATCGCCAGGATCCGCCGCAAGGGCATCTGGTCCTGGGCGGGCGACCTGGCGCCGATGGCGGTGGCGGCGCTGGTGCGCGGCGGCCGCTTCGCGGACGCGGAGCGGGTCACCGCCGAGCTGGCCGACGGCATCGCGGGCCGGGACGCTCCGCTGGCCGCCGCCGCGCTCCTGGCCTGTCGTGGCTCCCTGGCCCTCGGCCGCGGCCGCCCCGAGGAGGCCGCGGCGGCCTTCGACCGGGCCCGGACCGCGTACGCCGTCCTGCCGCTGCCCTACGCGGCGGCCCGCGCGGGCGAGGCGGCGGCGCGCTGCCGTCTGGCCGCGGGCGACAGTCAGGCCGCGGAGCAACTGGCGGCGATGGCCGAGCGGTTCACCGGCCTCGGCGCCACCCGGGACGCGGCCCGCTGCCGCCGGGTGCTGCGCGGCCACAACGTGCCGCTGCCGTCCCGGCGCGGCCGCCGGGGCTACGGCGACGAGCTCTCGCCCCGGGAGCGGGAGGTCGCCCGGCTCGTCGCGCTCGGGCACACCAACCGGGAGATCGCCGACGTGCTGTTCCTCTCCCCGCGCACCGTCGAGCAGCACGTCGCGAAGGTGCTGCGCAAGCTGCGCGTCAGCTCACGGGCCGAGGTCCACCGGCAGGGGCGCGCGCTCGCGCCCTGACGGCCGCGTCGGCTCTCCCTGAGCGGTCCGGGAGAGCCGACGCGTCCTCGGGCAGGGCCGGTGGTCAGCCGGTGAAGCCCGCGGTGATGGAGGTGAACTGCCACGAGGGCCGGTCGCGGTTGACCGCCCAGAAGGCGAACCGGCCGATGTGGTGGGCGTTGGACCAGTCGCGGATCTGGGTCCAGATCTGGGGCGTGGTGACCTCGCCCGTGTCGCTGCTGCCGTTCATGCCCGAGATGCCGATGTGGGCGTAGGCCTCCGCGTCGGACCAGCCGTACACGGACGCGAGCTTGGCCTTGAGGCCTTCGGTGGCCTTGATGGTGTTGCCGTACATGTCGGCTTGGCCGCCGAAGTTGAACGGCATGATCGTGAAGTTGTCGATGTCCGCCTGCAGGGCCTTGGACCGCTCGATGAGGCGGTTGCCCCAGGAGTTGGGCCCGGTGTTGAGCGTCGGGAAGGTGAGGATCGTCCTGAGGCCCGGGTTGTTCTGCTTGACGATCTTCAGGGCGCCCAGGATCCGGTCCTGGACCGCCGGGCTCTCGAATTCGTCGGTGTTCTCGATGTCGACGTCGACCGCCTTGAGCCGGTAGGCGTCGATGACCTTCTGGTACGCGCCCGCCAGGGCCTGCGGGGTGGAGCAGTTGGGGCCGAGCTTGTTGCCGCTCCAGCCGCCGATGGAGGGGACGATGTCCCCGCCCGCCGCGCGGATGGACTTGATGGTGGTCTCGTCCACGCTGCCGGTGAGGGGGCGCTGGCTGTCCCAGGCGGGGTTGCAGCCGCCCCGGGCGAGGATGAAGGCCATGGTGAACCACTTGATGCCGGTGGCCCGCATCACGTCGGTGGCGCTGGGCGGGTTGCCCCAGCCCAGGTAGAGGTAGGGCGCGGCCTGGACGAAGGGCGCGCGCCCCGCGTCCGCCGCGGGGGCGTCGGCCGCCCGTGCCGGAGCGGCCAGGGCGGCGAGCGGGACGACCAGGCTGACGAGCGCCGTGGTGACCCGTCGGGGAAGGCGTCTGCGTGTGGGGGATCTCAAGGGGTCTCCCTCGAGTGTCGGTTCCGGATGGGTGGTGCGGACGGCGCGTCCGGACACTGCCGCCCGTCGCTCATGAGCCCGTGGGCCGCGGCACCGCTGGGGCTCGCTCGGAGGTTATTGGCATGTACCAATCCGGTCAATAGGTCTGGACCACGTGCCGCGCCCCGGTTTTCTGCGTACCCCTACCTACCGATACCCGGATTGTTCTCACCAGCACTTCCGCCAACTCTTGGACTACACACCGCCGTTGGCCCAGACCAAACGGCGTACCGGTCGGCGAGCCCTCGCCGACGCTCCCCCGCACACGGCAACGCGCCACCCCCCACACAGATCGCCTCCCCCCACGAGGTACGCCCCCCACACCAGGAAGAGAACCATGCGAAGGAACCTGCTCCTGAGATCCGTCGTCGCGGCCGTGGTGACGGTGGCCATCGGGCTCTTCGGCTCCGGGGCCCAGGCCACGCCCCTCCCCCAAGGGCGGCCCGCCGCGGCGACGGACATCACGGCGAAGGGCCACGGCATCACGGCCGACGAGCTGACGGCGCTCGCGGCGGCGGGCCCGCGGTCCTTCCAGCCGCCTCCGGGCGGCTGGCCGGTCCCCTCCGACCGCAGCTACCGCCTCACGGCCTCCTGCCAGCAGTACGCCGCGACCATCCGGCAGGGCGCGGCCGCCTGGGCGAACCTGGACGAGACCACCAGCCAGGACACCCCGGTGGAGTGCCGCAACTCCTACATCACCGACTGCGGCGGAGGCGGCAGGATCGTCGGCTGCAACTGGGGACGCGGGCAGCGCATCGCGCTCTACATGGGCGGCGTGCGCGACCAGACGCTCCTGGCCGCGCACGAGTTCGGCCACGACTGGTACAACCACTCCGGCTACCAGTGCGCGGGCTGGACCAGCCCGCAGCACGTGATGGCGCCCTCGATGTGCGGCTTCGGTCCCGGCGCGAGGAACCCGGTCCGCATCGACTGAGGCTCGCGGACGAGCCCTCGCGGTTCCTTCCCCTTGATCGGGCCGGTGGCGGCACCTCGCCACCGGCCCCTTCAACGTACGGGACCGGCGACGGGCTCCCCCGCCCCCAAGTGCCGCCAGCGCACCGGGTCGTGGTCGTCCGCGCCGGGCCGGTCGACGGGCAGCGGGCCGGGGGACCTGGCGTCGAGGATGAGCGCCTCGTCGCCGCCCGGCTGGAACGCGTAGTCGACCCGGTCGAGGCGGGACGGCACGTCCAGGGCGTCCAGGGCGGCGCGCAGCCGTTGAAGGCCCTCGTACCGGCGGTCGCTGGTGTGCAGGACCACCGGGAAGAGCCGCACCTCGCGGCGCGCCACCCGCACCAGCTCGATCAGCGCGCTCAGATGGAACTCCTCGCTCAGCTGCGCCCCGTAGGAGAACAGCAGGTGCGAGCTGAGCACGAGGTCGAAGGAGCGGTCCGCGAAGGGCAGGTGCGGCAGCGAGCCCGCGACGTAGCGGTCCGGGCGGGCCGCCAGGTCGGCGCGGAAGGCGCGCGCCGACGCCGCCCTCAGGCGGGTGTAGCGCTCGGGGCCGCCGAACCAGTCCCACACGTAGCGCTCCGGGTGGTCGGCCACGTCCGCGTGCTTGTGCTCGATCTCGCGCAGCGCGAGCGTGCCGAGGAGGTCGCGGCCCTGACCGTACTGCGGGTCGACGGCGACCGCGTCGGTGCCCCGGGCCCCGGCCTCGGCCACGAAACTCGCGGCGCCGCCGGGGCAGTCGAGGATCCGCAGGCCGAGGTCGTCGTCCGTGAGCGCGAACATCGCCCGGTACTCGTCCAGGGAGCGGGCACTGACCAGCATCGCGTCACCCCCTGCCGACGTAGGGCATCGTGGTGGGCAGCACCGTCAGGGACTGCACGTTGGTGTCGAGCGGCATCGACGCCATCAGCACCAGGGCCTCGGTGAAGCGCTCCACCGGGATGGTCGCCTCGACGGCCATCGTGCCGTCGCCCTGCATGGACGGCGGCTGGGGGCTGCCGTCCACCGGCGTCACGTTGCCCACGTCGATCTGCCCGCAGGCGATGCCATAGGGGCGGCCGTCCAGGGACAGGCCCCGGGTGATGCCGAGCACCGCGTGTTTGGCCGTGGTGTAGGCGATGGCGTGGGGGCGCGGCGCGTAGGCGGACGGCGCGCCGTTGTTGATGATGCGGCCGCCCTGCGGGGACTGGTCGCGCATCACGCGGAACGCCTCCTGGGAGCAGAGGAAGGTGCCGGTGACCGTGGTGGCCATGATCGTGTTCCAGTCGTCGACGGCCACCTCCCCGACCGGCTTGCGGGGCACCACCGCGCCCGCGTTGTTGAACAGCAGGTCGAGGCGGCCGAAGTGGTCGACGACCGCGCGGAACAGCGCCGCGACCTGGTCCGGGTCGCTGATGTCGGTGGGCACCGCGAGCACCCGGTCCGCACCGGCGCCCGACAGGGCCGCGGTCTCCTCCAGGGTCTCCTTGCGCCGCCCCGCGAGCGCGAGCGACCAGCCCTTCTCGAGCAGGGCGAGCGCGGCGGCGCGGCCGAGGCCGCTGCCGCCGCCGGTGACGACACCGATCCTGCCGTCGCCGCTCATCGCTCGTTCATCCAGGCGCGCAGGATCCGGCGGGCCCGCGGGCCCGGGGCGTCCACGTACGGGGAACGGCCGTGCAGCACCCGGCTGTTGCGGATCATCAGCAGGTCGCCCGCGCCGAGCTGGAGGCCGAAGGCGATCTCCGGGCGGTACAGCACCTCGTCCAGGTAGTCGAGGGCCTCCAGGCGCCGCGCGTCGAGCTCCGCGGACGCCCGTACCGTACGGGTCTGGTAGTAGCAGCCGATCGTCCCGTCGTCCTGGGTGAACAGGATCGGGGTGAGGACGATCTGCTGGCCCGCGCGGCCGCTGCGGTCGAAGCGCCACTCCTGCTGCAACAGGGCCAGCACGTCGGGGCGTTCGCGCTCGATGATGTCGTACACGTGCCGGGCGCTGGCCAGCTTGGTGGTGCCGCCGCCGTCCGCCGCGGGCCGCAGACAGAGCAGCACGAGCAGGTCGCAGGTGTCGCAGTGGAAGCCGAGCTCGGTGGCGCCGTCGCCGTCGCGGTCGCGCAGGATGGTCCACAGGTCGCCCTGCGCGTTCTGCGGGATGGCCCCGCCGATCTCGTCGAGGACGCGGGACAGACCGGTGATGAGGTCGGCGTCGGACGCGTCCGGGGACATCACGTTGCGCACGTTCACGAAGCCCACGGCGTCCAGGCTGCCGCTGATGAAGGAGCGCACGGTGGCGTACGCGGCCTCGCCCGCGCCCCAGCGCCCGGTGAGGGCGTCCGACCACAGCAGCCGCCGGTCGTCGTCGGAGACCGACAGCGACCACACGTCACGCGCCGACTCCAGATAGTCGCTGGTCCAGCCGATGTCGTCGATGGTGGTTCCGGTCATACGTGATCAGTCCTTTCGAGAGCGTACGGGTACGGCAGCGCCCCGAAGGGGCGCGGGGAACTGCGCGACCAGCCACGACGAATCCGCAGGCAACGGACGGCCCATCACCGCGATTCCAGCGAAGCGTTGACCGCCTCGGACCACAGCGTCAACGCCTCGTCGACCTGCTCGGCGGTGACGACGAGCGCCGGGATCATCCGTACGACGTTGCCGTGCACCCCGCAGGTCAGCAGGAGCAGGCCCCGCTCGGCGGCGGCCTGCTGCACACCGCGGGCCAGGGCCGTGTCGGGGGACCCGTCGGGGTCCTGGAACTCGCTGGCCAGCATCAGGCCCGTGCCGCGCACGTCGGCGATCGCCGGGACCTGGGCGGCCACCTTGCGCAGCCCGTCCGCGAGGCGGCGGCCCTGCACGGCGGCGTTGGCGACCAGGCCCTCGTCGCGGATGACGTCGAGGGTGGCGAGCGCGGCGGCGCAGGCCACGGCGTTGCCGCCGTAGGTGCCGCCCTGCGAGCCCGGCCGGGCCTTGCCCATCAGCTCCACGGACGCGGCGATGGCCGACAGCGGGAAGCCGCTGGCCAGGCCCTTGGCGGTGATCAGCACGTCCGGGGCGACCCCGGCGGCGTGCTGGTGGGCCCAGAACCGCCCGGTGCGGCCGAAGCCGGTCTGGATCTCGTCGAGGACCAGCAGGATGCCGTGCCGGTCCGCGCGCTCCCGCAAGCCCGCGAGGAAGGCCGCGGGCGCGGGCACGTATCCGCCCTCGCCCAGGACGGGTTCGACGAAGATCGCGGCGGTCTCCTCGGGCGCGCTCACGGTGGCCAGGACGTGGTCGAGGCCGCGCAGCGCCTGCGCGACGGCCGCCTCCTCGCTCAGGCCGAGCCGGAAGGCGTGCGGGAAGGGCGCCACCGCGACGCCGGGCATCAGCGGGCCGCTCGCGGCGCGGAACCGGGTGCCCGCGGTGCTCATCGCCGCCGCGCCCATGGTGCGCCCGTGGAAGGAGCCGTCGAACACGATCACGTTCTGCCGTCCGGTGGCCTGCCGGGCGAGCCGCAGCGCGGCCTCCACGGCCTCGCTGCCGGAGTTCAGGTAGAACAGCGCGTCCAAGCCCTCGGGCAGCACGTCGCCCAGGCGCTCGGTCAGCGTGAGCAGCTGGTCGTGCAGCACGGTCGTGTACTGGCCATGGATGAGTCGGCCTGCCTGCTCGCGCACGGCCTCCACCACCCGGGGGTGGCAGTGGCCGGTGTTGGTCACGCCGACGCCGGCGGTGAAGTCGAGGTAGCGACGGTCGTCGGCGTCGTACAGGTACATCCCCTCGCCGCGGGTGGCGACCACGGGCGTGGCCTGCTGGAGCACCGGGGAGAGCTGGGGCATCGCGTCACTTCCTAGGGGTTCGGTGGCCCGCCCGGCGGGCGGGACCAGGGGAGCTGGGCCGGGTGGGCCGCATGGGGGGGTTCAGCGGCCCGGGTCGGCCGGGACCGGCGAGCGGTGCGGCAGGAAGCCGACGTCGGCCGCCCAGGTCAGCGCGGCCGACCACCACTGCGCGGTCGGCTCGGCGAACCGCACGCCGAGCCGGTCGAGGACGGACTGGGTCCACGCGCTGTCCACGACGACGTTGCGCTCGCCCAGCTGGGACCAGGTCGAGGCGAGCCGGGCCATGGTCGGATGGTGCCGCTCGGCGCGGGCGAGCGCCGCGGCGAACGTGGCGTCGTCCGTGAGCCGGATCGGATAGCCGTGCCGGACCATCCACGCCACGAGTTCGTCGTGGGCGACGGTGTGCGGCGACTCCTCGTGGTAGACGCCGGGCGCCGCGTGCGGATGGACCGCGAGCGCCGCGATGCCCGCCGCCACCGTGTCCACGTGGGAGAACTCGAACGTCGTCGAGGGCCTGCGCGGCGCCGCCCCGGCCAGGACGTAGCCGCGCACGGTCTGGTAGATCCGGTTGTCCGCGACGTTGCGCTGGAAGGCCCCCGTCCTGCTGTGCGCCGCGATGTGGCCGCTGCGGTGGACGTAGGCCTGCCCGCCGGTGGCCGCCCAGGCGCGCACGGTTTCCTCGGCGTGGAACTTCACCTTCTCGTACGGGGTGCGGAAGGTCTGCCCGATGCGCAGGTCGGCCTCGCTGAAGCGGCGCGCGGGCCCCTCCACCTCGCCCGAGACGGCCAGCGTGGAGACGTGGTGGAAGCGGGCGCCGGGGGTGTGGGCGTCGATCCAGTGGAGCAGCCGCCGCACCGCGGTGTGGTTGGTCCGCTCCAGTTCGGCGGGCGAGGCGACCAGGCGGACGTCCGCCGCCGCGTGGACGACGACCCGGGCCGCGCGGGCGCGGGCGAGCCCGGCCGGGGTCAGGCCGAGGCCGTCCGCGGTGATGTCACCGGCGATCGCGTCGGCGCCGCCGAGCCGCCGGGCCGCCTCGGCATCGTTGTCGCCGCGTACCAGGCAGGTCACGCGGGCGCCGCGCGCGGCCAGTTCGGTGAGCACGTGCCCGCCGAGATAGCCGGTCGCCCCGGTGAGGAGCACGGGCACCGGCTCGCGCACCACCGTCCAGTGCCCGCGCGCGGGCGCGACGGCGGTGTGCACCAGCTGGCCGGACGTGGAGACGGGCGTCCGCGCGTACGCGGGCGGGGCGGCGTCCGCGGCGGCGGCCACCGTGGACGAGAAGGCGGCCACGATCCGCTCCGCGCTCTCGTGCGACAGGCGCGGCCAGGCGTAGACCAGGTCGGTCACCAGGCGTCCTGCGACGATCCGGGCGGTGAGCCGCAGCCGGTACAGCGAGTCCCCGGTGGCGCAGCGGGCCGCCCCGGCCTGCTCGTCCGCCACCGTCCAGTCCAGGGACGGCTCGTCGGGCAGCCGGAAGGTGCCGAGGAAGTTGAACGCGGCCTCGGGGCGGGCTCCTTCGACGTCCATCGGCAGCTGGGGCGCGCCGCGCACGAGGTCCTCGACCTCCGCCGTGCGCGCGTCCCGCTCGGCCGTCTCGGCGGCCTTGACGGCCAGCCACTTGACGGCGGTGAACCAGCCCACGGTGTCCAGGTACTGGCCGTCGTCGCCGTCGGTCCCCCGGCCGTGGGTCTCCACCTCCACGCCGAGGCTCCGCTGCCCGCTCCAGGCCAGCGTGGCGTCGGCGAACGCCGCGAGCAGGACCGCCTCCAGGCGCTGGGCGCCGCCGTGGCGCTCCAGGAGCCTGCCGGTCGCCTCCTCGTCGAGGCTCCACACGAGGGTCGCGGGTTCGGTGCTCGACGTGGCGTCGTCCACCGGGAGCCGGGGGGCGACCGCCGGGTGCGCGGGCGCGGTGCGGGGTGTGGTGGCGGCCCAGGCGTAGAAGTCGGCCGTCGGCGCCAGGTCGGCCCGCTGCCCGGACCGGGCGGCCCGGTAGGCCGCGGCGAGGTCGTCGAGCAGGATGCGCCAGGAGAGCCCGTCGACGACGAGGTGGTGCGCGATCAGCGCGAGCCGGTCGTCGACGCCCTGGCCGCCGGAGAACAGATGCACCCTCAGTAAGCGCCCGGCCTCCGGGTCGAGGCTTCGGTGCAGCTCGGTACAGAGCGCACCGACCGTCTCGGGCAGGGCGTCCTCGGGCCGCAGCCGTGAGTGGCTCACCGCGTCCAGGTCGCCCGCGGGGCGCAGCGGGCCGAGGCCGCCGGGGCCGACCGGCCTGCGCAGCGCCGTGTGCCGGTGCAGCACGGCCTCGACGGCCCGCGCCAGGGCCCCGGGGTCCACGCGCTCCCGGCAGCGCAGCAGCACGGACTGGTTCCAGTGCCGGGGCTCGTCGACGGGCTGGCGGAACAGCCACCGCTGGGCGGGGGCCAGGTGGCGCGGCTCGGCGGCCAGGCTCTCGGCGCGCGCCTGCGGGCGCCGCCGGGAGGAGGCGGCGACCGCCGCGAGCCGGGTGGGCGTCGGGTGGTCGTAGAAGTCCTCGAACGCGACGCGGTGGCCGCGGCGGCGCAGGAAGGCGATGGTGCGCATGGCGAGGATCGAGTCCCCGCCCAGGCCGAGCACGTCCGCGTGCGGGTCGACCACGGGCAGGCCGAGCGCGTCCGCCCACAGCTCGCACAGGGCGTGCGCGAGCGAGGCGGCACAGCGGTCGGCGGGCCGGGTGGCGGCGGTGGGCTCGGGCCGCGCGGTCCGGGCCCGGGACTCGATGAGGCCGGACACGGTGTCGCCGAGGCGGGCGCGGTCGAGCTTGCCGTTGGCGCCGAAGGGGAACTCCGCGAGGGCGAGGATCGGCTGCGGCACGGAGTAGCCGGGCAGCCGGTCGTGCAGGTGGGAACGGAGCGCGGCGAGGGTCTCGGCCTCGTCGCGCCCGGCGGTGAGGCGTACGGCGGCCAGGAGTTGGTTGCCCGCCGGGGTCGCGCGCACGATCACCGCGCCCTGGCCGACGCCGGGGAACTCCTCCATGGCCCGCTCGATCTCGGCGGGGTCGACGCGGAAGCCCCGGACCTTGACCTGGCGGTCCGAGCGGCCGACGAAGACGAGGTTGCCGTCGGGCCTGCGGCGGCACACGTCGCCCGTCCGATACATGCGCAGGCCCTCGTGGGCGATGAAGCGGCGTGCCGTCTCGTAGGGGCGGCCGAAGTATCCGGCGCTCACGCCGCGCCCTCCGATGTACAGCTCGCCCTCCGTCCCGTCGGGCTCCGGCGTCTCGGGTGCGCGGGTGTCGGGCACGAGCCGCAGGTCGGCCTCGCCGATGGCGGTGCCGATGGGCACGGTGGGTTCGTCGGCGGGCAGGTCGGCCACGGCGGCGGCGAGGAAGCAGGTGGCGCCGACGGTGGTCTCGGTCGGGCCGTAGTGGTTGGCGACCCGTGCGGCGATCCCCTCGTCGAGCAGGCGCGCGGCGAGCGACCGGGGCAGCGCCTCGCCGCCGAGCAGGACGGTGTCCAGGGCGGGCGCGTCAAAGGGCCGCCCGGCGAGCAGCGCCGTCAGGTGGGACGGGGTCGTCTTGAGGACCGAGACCCCGGCCTCGCGCAGCGCGGCCCAGAACGCCTCGGGGTCCCGCGCGGCCGCGTCGGGCACGACGTGCACCGACCCCGCGGTCGCGAGGGCGAGCAGCCAGGAGGTGTGCCCGAGGTCGGCGGCCAGGGTGGTGACGTGGGCGACGCGGGGCGCGTCGGCGTCGGTGAGGCCGAGCCGGTCGCGCAGGGCGAGCGCGTAGTGGGCGGCGTTGGCGTGGGTGACCGCGACGGCCTTCGGCTCCCCGCTGGATCCGGAGGTGAAGGACAGGTACGCCAGGTCGTCCGGCGCGCAGGGCGGCGCGGCGGCGGGTGCGGCGGGCGCGCTCGCGGCGAGGGCGTCGACGTCGACGACCTCGGTGCGGTACGGCTCGGGCGCGTGCAGCTCAGGCGCGGTGGTCAGGGCGTGGCGCACCTTGACGGCGTCGAGGCGGCGGTGCACGTCGCGCGGGCTCCACCCCGGGTCGACCAGGACGGCGGCGGCGCCCGCGCGCAGGACGCCGTACAGCAGCGCGCACATGCGGGCGTCCCGGGGGCCGAGCAGGGCGACGCGGTCGCCGCGGTCGGTGCCGAGGCCGCTGAGGCGGGCGGCTATGTGCCCGGCGGCGGTGTCGAGTTGCCGGTGGTCGAGGGTGCGGGTCCCGTCGCTGAGGGCGGGTCGGTCCGGGTGGGTCCTGGCGTTGAGTTCGAGCAGGCCGGGCAGCGTGGCGTCGGGCAGCGAGGCGGCGGTTCGCGTCGCTCGCGTCATGGGCGCAGACCTCCGGAGGTGGCGTTCGGCGCGTCCGCGCCGCCGGTGAGCGGGGTGAGGTCACCGGCGATGTACGCGGTCAACTCCTCGCTCGGCGAGAGGCGTTCGGCCAGCTCCCAGGCGAGCAGGCGGTGCAGGCCGTCGAGGTGGACCAGGCCGTCGTCGGTGGGCAGGTCCGCGTAGTGGTCGTGCGGGATCGGCCGGGTGGTGAGGTAGATGGAGCTGAAGGCGGAGGTGCGGAACAGGGCGATCTTGCCGGTGCAGACGGGGTTGGCCGCCGTGAACTCCGCCTCGTGCGCGCGCAGCAGGTCCGCCGCCTGGCCGACGGTGAGGCCGGTGCGCGGCACCAGTTCGCGGCCGCCGCCGCAGCCGAGGTGCCAGGGCAGCAGCACCGAGCGGACGTCGGCGCGGGAAAGACCGATCGTCGACCAGGTGCCGAAGGTCGCGTCGGCCAGGCGCAGCGCGCTGTCCGCGTCCTCGTTGGTGTTGACCTCGTGGGCGCGGCCGACGGGATGGTCCCGGTGGAAGCGGGCGCGCACCTCGTCGAAGGTGGTGGGGCCGATGATGTGCATCCGTGCTGTCCCTTCTCACGCCGACCGGGCGTACTCGGTGAAGTGCCGTTCCGCGAACAGCTCCGGCCAGCGCCCGCCGTCGAGGTCGCGGGCGCGGGCCGTGGCCAGCATGTGTCGCCAGTACGGCTTCACGGGCCGCCAGCGCGCCCCGGTCTGGCAGTATGAGGCGTCGACGAAGTAACGGGGTAGGGTGCCCGGCGGACTGGGCGCGGGCCTGCGGGCGTGCAGCAGCGCCGAGTTGATGAGCACGGTCGAGCCGGGCGGCAGGTCGTCGATGACCACCTCGTCGGGCAGTTCGGTGGTGCCGAGGTGGGCGAGGTCGGCCTTGCTCCAGGGGTCGCGGTGGGAGCCGGGCACCACGGTCAGGGTGCCGACCGTGCCGTCGAGCCCGCCGAGGTAGTGCAGCGCGTGCACCATCACCAGGTCGCGGTCGCCCAGGTCGTTGGGTTCGTGGTCGTGGTGCCAGGACTTGCCGGGCGCTCCCGGGTTGTGCCGGTCGCTGTGCAGATGGTGGAAGACGAACGGCGCGCCCAGGAGGTCCGCGATGATCCGCAGCAGCGGGTCGTAGGTGAGGAGTTCCCCGTGTGCGGCCAGTTCCAGCTCCATGACGGGCGGTGGTGCGTCGTGGGGCCCCGGGTCGAGGCAGGCGGCTATCGAGCGGGAGCGCAGCCCCTCGTCGACCCAGCGGTCCACTTCCGGGACGAGCCGGTCCCGCAGCGCCGCCGGCAGCAGGGCGGGCAGGACCAGATAGCCCGAGTCCGCGAAGTGCTCCCGCTGCGCCGCCAGCGTCTCACTGCCTTCAAAGGATAATGGCATCTACCCCACACCTTTCTGTGACCAGGAATGACGCAGTGAATCGTGGATGTTATCAGTGCGACCGGTCCGTACAAGCGTTGTCGGCTCAATTCCCGCCGGTGCGACTCGGCTGTGCCGCCGGAATTACCGACGGACCTGCCACTTCGACACTCGACGAACCGGATCTCCCCAATGGCGAGAAACGAGTACCGAGCCAGACGAAGAACTGAATGACCGCGATGGCCGTGAACAAGGTGGCCACCCCGAACTCGACGACCAGCCAACTGCCGAGCAGCGAACTGACCGGAACGGCCGCGAACGGAATGGCCCGCTGGAGCCCCACCACCCTGCCGAGGAATTCCGGGTCGACCGCGCCCTGCCGATAGGTCCGCCACGGCACGATGAAGGTGGAGGTCGTCGTGCCGACGACGAACCAGCACACGGTCAGCGCGCCGATGCCGGGCCACAGCGCGGGCAGCGTCAGGGCGATGACCTTCACCGCCATGGCCGCCGCCATGAGCGTGCCCGCGGAGAACCTCCGCAGGAGCACGGGGGACGCGGCGGCGCCCAGGACGGCGCCGAGCCCCTGGGCCGCGGCGATCACCGCGAGGGAGGCGGGGACGTCCCCGGTGGGCCCGGCCACGATGTAGACGAGATTGGCCGCCGCGGCGGGGAAGGTGAAGTTCGCCAAGGTCAGCAGGATCGTGGCCCACAGGAGGGCGCGTTGCGTCATCACCATGCGCAGCGCCGCGACGGCGTCCGGCACGAGCGAGCGGCACGCGGCCCCGAACGAGGTCCGCAGCCGCCGCCCCGCCGCGACGACGGCGGTGGCCGCGATCAGCAGGGCGGAGACGGCGAACGACGCCGCGTTCACGAAGCTCGCCGCGGTCGGCCCGAGCAGCGTGACCACCGCGACGCCCGCGACCGGGCCCAGCATGCCGAGGGTGCCGTCCGCCCCCTGGACCCAGGCGTTCATCGAGGCCCGCCGGTGTTCGGCGACCCGCTCGGTGATGAACCCCTGGAACGCCGGGAACGAGAACGGCCGTACGCACCCCAGCAGAAAGGCGGCCGCCATCACCAGGACCGTCGGCGGATCGATCAGACAGAGCACGCCGATCCCGGCGACGATCGCCGCGGAGACGACGTCGCAGGCAATCATCAATTGCCGTCGGTCGGCCCGGTCGGCGACGACTCCGCTGAAGAGTCCGATGACCACGAAGGGCACGAATTCGATCGCGTAGGTCAGCGCCGTCGAGACCGCCGACCCGGTCAGCTGGAGCACGAGGACGGGTAAGGCGAAGCGGAATACCCAGTCCCCGGTGCTGGAAATGATGAAGGCCGACCTGAGCAGCCGCTCGTCGCGCCGCCGGGCGTCCGGTTTCTCCACGGGCCTCCGGCACCGGGTGCAGGCCGCACGGGAGGAGCGCGTGACGTGGGGGCGCCGCCCATGCGTGTGCACAGCAATCACTGACCCTCCCCGCCCAGAAAAGGAAAAGAAAACGGAAGCGCGCACGGGGTGGTCCGTACGGTGTCCTCGGATGTCGCTCGGCTCGGGCTCAGAGAAGCACAGGAAGCTTCGGTTCCACCATCCTTGTCCTGCCATCTGAGACCATTTCAACATGTGCAACGCCGGGCATTTCACCATGTGCAACGGAGGCTAATTCCAGGCGGTGCTTGGCCGGGGAATCTACCCGCGCCTCGAATGGAAAGACAAGACGTTGACTGGGTGCCGCGCCAGGAGTATGGTCTACACCACTTCTCCGGGAATGTGATGGCTTTGCGCTGCCCACTCGCGCCCTTGGCGCCGACGCGCCCCATAAACTACTCGTGAGTTATACCGGCCAGTCAACATCCGTCGCCCGGCCGCATTCGAGCCGCCCGTCGCCCTTTCCATTCCCGTGGGCTCGCTCCCCCCGCGCGCACTCCCCTCGGAACACCGGGAAAGCAAGGCGGCGCGCCGATGGACCCGCCGCCGGGATCGACGTCCACGGCCCGCCCCGCCCCGGCTCCCCGCCCGCCCGGCCACCGCGTCCGCGGACCGCTCCAGAACCACCGCGTACTCCGCGGGGTTCGGGGCAAGCGATCGGTGTGAACCGCGGAACGACGGGAGGTTGTCGTGATGCACCCTCCGAAGGAGCAGCGAGTGGTGCGCGAGTGGGAGCGTAACGGGGCGGTGTCGGCGGCCGAGGCACGCGCGGCGGCGCGTGACTTCATGGCGTCGGTGGGATACGACGACGAGCGGCAGGCGGAGGCGGTGCTCCTGGTCGTGTCGGAGCTGGTGACGAACGCCCTGCGGCACGCCCACGGCGTGACCGCCCTCCGGCTCGACCACAGCGACCGGGGCCTGACCGTCTCCGTGTACGACGCCGCCGACGAGCCGCCGCGCACCCTGCCGCTCGACCCGGCGCGGCCGGGCGGCTTCGGGCTGCACCTGGTGCGGGACCTGGCAGGACGCCTCGACGTCGAGTGGTGTCCTGGCGGCAAGAGAGTGCGCGCCACCGTGCCGCTGTCGTGAACTCCGCGGCCAGGCCTGGTCCGTTCACCGTCCGCAGGCGTGCCGCGTGCGCGGTGTGTGAGCAAGGCGACATGGACCCTGGACACCAACACGCAGGTAAGGGCGTCGAGTCGGGGTACAGGTCAGCTCCACGAACGCACGTCAGCAGCGAGTCGGGCGGTGACGGCCCGGGAGAGGTGCGCAGCCATGGACAACCGCTTCTGGATCGGCCGCGAGGACGAGGAAACGATCGGCCACGAGGGCGAACCCACGGAAGCGCGGGCCGTGTTGCGGCTCTCGGGCGAGCTGGACCTGGAGGGCGCGCCGTCACTCGCCGAAGCCGCGGGACCGCTGCTCAAGGACGCGTCGCGGACCCTCGTCCTGGACTGCCACGACGTCACGTTCTGCGACTCCAGCGGGCTCAACACCCTGCTGAACCTGCGGCAGCGGGCGGCGGACTCGGGCGCTCGGCTGCTGCTCGCGCGGCCGTCCGCCCACGTCCGTCATCTGCTGCGCCTGACGCACACGGAGCGGGTGTTCCACGTCGTCGAGGCCACCGACGCCGTGGGCGACGCGTCGGCTCCGCGCTCCTGACCCCGCCCTACTCCCGCGGCCCCGGCTCCTGGTCCGGCCCCGTCGGTCCCGCGCCGAGGCGCACCGCGAGGGCGAGGGTGTCGTCGGCGTGGAGTATCACCGCGTGCATCTCCTTGGCGAGCGCCCTGGGGAGTCGGGCGGTGGGGCGGTGGGCGTGGTCGCGGACCGCGCGGGCGAGGCGTGCCTCGCCCTCCTCGGGGTTCCTGCGGCTCTCGGTGAGGCCGTCGGTGTAGAGCAGCAGCAGGTCGCCGGGGCGCATCCGGGTGCGGCGGACCTCCTCGCTGCCGGGCAGCGGGAAGCCGATGCCCCGGCCGGGGGTTTCGAGGTACTCGGTGCCGCCGCCTCGGCGCATGAGCAGCGCGGGCGGATGGCTGCCGCCCGCGAGGTGGAGTTCGCCGGTCTCCGGGCGCAGCCGGGCCAGCAGGACGGTCGCCATCAGGGCGGGGTCGAAGGGCGCGAGCACCTCGTCCGTGCGGCGCACGATCGAGTCCAGGGGGTGGCCTTCGAGGGCCAGGGTGCGCACGGCGTGCGTGACGTTGAGGGCCGTGCGGGTGGAGCGGACGCCGTGGCCGAGCGCGTCGACGACGGTGATGTGCACGGTGCCGTCCGGCAGGACGAACCAGTCGTACAGGTCGCCTCCCGTGGGCGCCTCGGAGTCGGCCGGGGCGTAGTGCACGCCCAGTTCGAGGCCCGGCACGTCCAGGACAGGCGGGCGCAAGGCGTCCTCCAGTTCGCGCAGGACGCGGCCGTGGGCGCGGCGCACCTGCTGGTCGCGCTCGTCGAGCTGGACGTACAGGGCGAGCACACCGCTGTTGGTCTCGGCCAGTTCGTGCTTGAGGAGGCGGTGTTCGGCCTTGAGGGCGTCGACCTGGGCCAGGGCGGCGCCGAGTTCCTTGAGGAGCACCTCGGTCTCGCCGTGCGGCAGGTCGTCCGCGCCCCGCGGCTCCGGCGTCGCCCCGGCGGTGTCGAGGGCGATGTGCCAGGTCACGGTGGACGGCGTGGTGCTGTGCGCGGCGAGGGGCAGCTCGTCGTCGCCCATGTCGACGCGGCACGCGCGGTGGTCGAGGGTCACGACGAGCAGCGGCGCCCCGTCCTTGACGGCGTCCTGCCGGGCGGCGGTCAGGGTGACCGGGTGGCCCGCCTCCACGAACGGCGCGGCCACGCGGTTCACGGCGAGCGCGAGGCGGGCGCGTACCTCCACGCCGAGGCCGTGGGTGTCGGCGAGCGAGCGGACGGCGCCTCTGAGCGCCGACAGGGAACGGAGGTCGGTGGCGGTCATCGGGGCCTCTGAGGGGTCTCGATCCGAGGGGGTCTGGGCTGGGGGGCCGTGGGCTGAGGGGTCTTGACGGTGACGACGGTCGCGTCGTCGCGGCCGCGGCGGAAGCCGTGGACGAGGGCGGCGGCGAGCAGCGGCGGCGGAAGGCGCAGCAGGAACGGCTCCGGGTCCCGGGACCACCGCTGGTCGACGCCGTCGGTGTGGAGTACGGCCGTCGTGCCCGCGGGCGCGACGAGGCGGCGGACCCGCGGCGGGGGCATGTTCCAGCCGACGACGCCGGGCTGGCCGCTGAGCCGGTGGGCGACGTCGTCGGCAGACAGGAGCGCGACGCGTACGTTGCCGACGCCGCAGTAGTCCAGGGTGTCGTCCCGCAGCCGCAGGACGCCGATGGCGGCGCCCCGGGAGTGGCGCAGGGCGCGGTGCGCCGCGGCGAGCAGGTCGGGCAGATCGGCGTCGGGCATCCGGTGGAAGCAGCGCACGGCGGCGCGGGCGGCCTCCTCCGCCTGTGCTCCGTGGCCGAGCCCGTCGACGGCGAGGGCGGTCAGGCCGCGGTCGGTGAGGGCCACGGCCGCGGCGTCGCCGCAGTGCCGCTCCCCCTCGGCGGGCAGGCACAGGGACCCCACGGGCCGTTCGGCGTCCGTGGTGCGGTGCGGGGGCGCGAGGCGGGCGCAGACCAGGGTGCCGGTGCCCGCCCGGGTGCGGATGGTCAGGGTGGTGGCGATGCGGCGGATCGCGCCGAGCCCCGCGCCGAGGGTGTTGGTGGTGGTGTAGCCGTCGGTCAGACAGCGCTCCAGCTCGCGCATGCCGGGCCCGCGGTCGGCGGCGATGATCTCCAGGCCCTCGCCGTGCGGGAGGCGCTGGAGGTAGAGGCTGCCGCCGCTGGCGTGCTTGGCGATGTTGCTGGCCAGCTCGGACGCGACGACGGCCGCGCGGTCGGGCAGGGCACCGGGCAGCCCGCACCGCCGGGCCAGGGTGCGGGCGGTGGCCGCGGCCAGGTGCACGGCGCTGAAGTGGTCGATGGGGACGGCGCGGGTGGGCTCCGCGAGGACGGGCCGCGCGGCGCCGGGTCCACCGCCGGGGCCAGGGGTCACGCCCGCCTCTTGTGCCACCGCACGGCCGTGACGACCGTGCCCCGCCCGGCCTCGGTGCGCAGCGTGAAGTCGTCCATGAGCCGACGGGCGCCGCCGAGGCCGTGGCCGAGGCCCGCGCCGGTGGTGAAGCCGTCGGTGAGGGCGGCCTCCACGTCGGCGATGCCCGGGCCGTCGTCCTTGACCGTCAGCCGCAGGCCCGTGGTGCCGAGCCCGCGCACGATCTCGACGGTGAGGGTGCCGCCACCGCCGTGCACGTAGGCGTTGCGGGCCAGTTCGCTGGCGGCGGTGACCACCCGGGTCTGGTCGACGATGCCGAAGCCCGCGAGCACGGAGGCGGCCCGCACGGCGTGCCGGACGTGCAGCAGGTCCTCCTCGCTGTACACGGTGTGGGTGGTGGACTCCTGCGGGCGGACCCGGCCGGACACCCCCTCGGTGCGCGGCGCCGCGGCGGTCCCCGCGTCGGCTCGCGTCATGGCTCCGCCCTCTCCCGCGGCGGCGCGCCCTTGCGCCAGCCCAGGGCGGTCAGGCCCTGTTCGGCGCTGAGCGCCGTCTCGACGCCCGCCAGCTCGATGCCGAGCTCGACGAGCGTGATGGCGACCGGCGGGCGCATCCCGGCCACGATGACGCGGGCGCCGAGCAGCCGCGCCATGGTGCTGAGGTCCATCAGCATGCGCGCGACGAAGGAGTCGACGAGTTCCAGGCGGGAGATGTCGATGAGGACGCCGCGCGCGCCGCTGGCCACGATCGTCTCGGTGAGTTCCTCGGTGAAGGCAAGCGCCGACTTGTCGTCGAGCTCGTTGAGGAGCCCGCTGACCAGGACGTCACCGAGGCGCAGGATGGGCACTCCCGCGGTGGGGCGCTCGGTCACCGGCCGTCCGTCCCGTCCGGGCCGGGGGTGTCGGCGAGCTTGATGGCGGCGGCGAGCGCGTCCGCGAGCGTGGCGCGGGTCAGGATGGTCGACAGGTCGATGCCGAGCTGGGCGATGGTCTGGGCGATCGGCGGCCTGATCCCGCTGATGACGCAGTCGGCGCCCATGAGCCGTACCGCCTTGACGGTCTGCATGAGGTGCTGGGCGACGGCGGTGTCGACGGTGGGCACACCGGTGATGTCGATGATGGCGACCAGCGCCTGGTCGTCCTGGATGGCCTGGAGGAGGTTCTCCATGACGATCTGGGTGCGCGCGGTGTCCAGGGTGCCGATCAGCGGTACGGCGAGGACCTGGCGCCACAGCCGTACGACGGGGGTGGACATCTCCAGGAGCTGGCGGCTCTGGCGGCGGATGATCTCCTCGCGGCCCTCGACGTAGACCTCGAACGACAGGGCTCCCGCGCTGTCCAGGAGCTGGTTGATGAGCAGCGCGGCCGCGAGGATCTCGTCGCTCTCGTGCGTGCCGCGGCGCACGGCTTCGAGGAGCGCCTGTTTGAGGGCCTGGACGGCGAGCGAGGCCACGGTCGGCGTCGCGCCGGCGCGCGCCCGGCGCAGGGCGAGGTCGGTGACGCTCCTGTTGAGGTCCTCGTGGGTGTGGACGAGGCCGGGCGCGTTCCCCGGGCCTTGGAGGGCCCCGGTCAGGGCGCGCACCAGGGCGTCGGCCTCCTCGTGCAGTTCACCCTCGGTCAAGTCGCTGCCGAGCACGGCTTGTTCGCGCTGGAGGCGCACCCAGCGGTCCGCGATGTCGTCGGCGTTCGCGCGCAGGACCTCGGTGACGCGTTCACGTACGGCGGTGTCGCTGCCAGTCACAGCCCAACCTCTCACCTTCCGGAGCCGCCCGACGGGGCGTCATCCCTTGTGCTGCCGACCGGGAGTGGGGGCGGGGGTTCGGCTCACCCGGCCGGTTGTCGCCCGCTGCCCGGCACATGTTATCGACCCCTTCGCACCACTACCGGCGGGTTCCGCGCGGCGGACGGAGCGAGGGCAGTCGTATTCTTCCGACTCCGTGTACCCCTCAGTCCCGTACGAACCATGGCACTTAAGGGTGATTCGGGAACGCGTGAGCGGGCGCGAGCGGGGAACCGAGACGAACGTGGCGGGGCCGCGTGCGACCCCGCCACGTTCCTGTCGTGCGGCGGCGTGGGGACGCCGCGCACCGCGTGCGGTTGTCCGGTCGGCCCGCGACCGGTGAGGCTCAGGCGCCTTCGGGCAGCAGGCCCGCGCGCAGCCGGCCGAGGATGCGGTTCAGCAGGCGGGAGACCTGCATCTGCGACACCCCGATCCGCTCGCCGATCTCCGCCTGCGTCAGCTCCTCCACGAACCGCATGTGGACGATCTCCCGGTCCCGCTCGGCCAGTTCGCCGATCAGGGGCGCCAGGCTGTTCAGGTCCTCCACGAGTTCGTACCCGGCGTCCTCCGCGCCGATGAAGTCGGCGAGGACGGCCTCGCTCTCGTCCCCTCCCGCGCCGGTGAGCAGCGTGGTGTCGAGGGGACGAGGACGTATAGGCGTTGGCCGCCTTGCGGGCCTCGACGACCTCCTCCTCGGGCAGGGACATCAGTTCGGCAAGCTCGGCCGTGGTGGGGTCGCGGTCGAGGCGGCTGGACAGCTCCTCGGTCGCCTTGACCAGCTCGATGCGCGCTTCCTGGAGGCGGCGCGGCACGTGCACGGCCCAGCTGGTGTCCCGGAAGAAGCGCTTGATCTCGCCGACGATGTAGGGGACGGCGAACGTGGTGAACTCCACTTCGCGCGTCAGGTCGAAGCGGTCGATGGCCTTGATCAGACCGATCGTGCCGACCTGCACGATGTCCTCCCGCTCGTCGCCGCGGTTGCGGTAGCGGGTGGCGGCGTAGCGGACGAGGGAGAGGTTCAGCTCGATCAGCGTGTTGCGAACGTACTGGTATTCATGGGTGCCTTCGTCCAGCACGGCGAGGCGGGCGAAGAACTGCTTGGACAGCACCCGGGCGTCGCGCGGCTCGACGGACAGCGGCGCTTCGACCAGTGGCAGTTCACCGTCCGCGCCGCTGTGCGTTGCGGGCACCTGGACCTCGGACACTGCGCCTGTCGCGGCAGCCACACCTTCCACCCTTCTCTCGACGTCACTGGCTCTCCCCGCCCCCGAGGGGGATGTGACGTGCGTCTGCCCGCCGTTCGTTGTTCCATGCAGGCGGATTCGGGTGATCCCTGAGTACGGCTACTCATGGGCGGGCCGCGGCCGACGCCTACGGTCGCAGGGTGCCCGACGACTCACCGCCGCCTCGACGGCCCGCCCCGCGCAGGCGCGGCCCGGGCTGCTGCCTGCCGCTCGCTGTGCTTCCCCTCGCCTGGCTCCTGGCCGCCGCCCTCCTGCCCGGGGAGGCGGGCCGGGGCGCGGGGTGGGGGCCGTTGTGGGTGGCGGCGTTGGTGTGGAACGGCGCCGACGGCCGAGGCGGCATCAGCCACTTGCTCGGCTAGCACCCGTCGGCCGGGGCCTCGTCCGCGGGTGTCGGGGCGGCGGCGACGAGTTCACCTCGAAGCCGTCGGTGTTCTCCAAGTAGGCGACGTAGGTCCGTTCACCCCTGGCGTGCGGGTGGCGGTCGGGAAAATCAGGCTCCAGCCGCGCCGCGGCGCTTCGGTACGCCCCCGCTCCCCGTATCCGGTCAGCTGATCAACGGTGAGAGGCATGCGGGGAAGCCAACGGAGGGGTCCGACACCCGGTCAGGCGCCAGGAGGAAACCCCTACCGCGGCGGCGCCACATGAGGGATATTGATCATGACGATGCGTCTCGTCTCGTCCGTTCATCCATCACCAGGGGGGCACCACCCATGTCGACCACAACACACGGCACCGGCCGCGTCTGGTTCATCACCGGCGCCAGCCGCGGACTCGGCCGCGCCTTCGCCGAGGCGGCGCTGGCCGCGGGCGACCGCGTGGCCGTCGCCGCACGCACCACCGGGCCGCTGGAGGAGCTGGCGGCGGCCCACCCCGGGCGCGCCCTGGCGCTGGGCGTCGACGTGACCGACCGCGACGCCGTGTTCGCGGCCGTCGCCGAGGCGGTCGAGCACTTCGGCCGACTCGACGTCGTCGTCAACAACGCCGGTGCGCTGTCGATGGGGATGGTCGAGGAGTTCACCGAGGCCGAGGCGCGAGCCCTGCTGGACCTCAACTTCTTCGGCGCGCTCTGGGTGAGCCAGGCCGTGCTGCCCACCCTGCGCGCGCAGGGCCGGGGGCACATCGTGCAGATCTCCAGCATCGGCGCCCTGGGCGGCTTCCCGAGCAGCGGCCTGTACAGCGCGAGCAAGTTCGCCCTCGAAGGCCTCAGCGAGTCCCTCGCCATGGAGGTGGCCGACTTCGGGATCAAGGTGAGCATCGTCCAGCCGGGCGGCTACTGGACCGACCTCTACACCCGCATGGGCAGCACGGAGCCGCAGGAGGCGTACGCCCCGCTGCGGGCGGAACTGGAGAAGCAGTTCGCGGAGGGCTCCGTCGACAGCGACCCGCGGCTCGCCGCGCGGGCCCTCCTCACGCTCGTGGACAGCGAAAGGCCCCCGCTGCGGCTCCTCTTGGGCAGCATGGCCTACGACCTCGCCTTCGACCTGACGCGCGGCCGCATGGACACCTGGGCGTCCTGGGAAGAGGTCAGCCGCGCCGCGGAAGAGGCGATCCCCGCGCCGCCCACCGCCGACTGACGCCAGGCACACGGGACTTCCTCCCGAGGAGAGTGGCCGAGGGGAACGGCCGAGGGGACCCTGTCGTGACCATGAGGGTCAGCCACAGGTCTGTCGGCCGTCACCCCCGGCATGCACAATCAGCCGCATGACGATCACCGCGGGCGCTCCGCCCACGCGCGAGACGCCCGCCGATCTCACCCTGGCGTTCCTGACGGGCGGGGTGATCGGGACGTCGCTGACCGCCTTCGTCAGCGGGTGCGTGGTCGAGAAGGCGTCGCTGATCGTCCTGGGCCTCGCCCTGCCCGCGGTCTACGGCCTGCTCTTCTTCCTCGGCACGCTGCCGCGCCGCGCCCGCGAGGCGGCCGTCGCACCGCACACGGCGCTCGCGATGATCGAGAGCCGGGAGGCCGTCGGGGGTGAGACCAGCGACGTACCGGTGCGGTTCGACCTGACCGTCGCGCCGGACGACGTACCCGCGTACCGCGTCGAGATCCGGCAGGACATCAACCTCGTCGACCTTCCCGACTACCGGCCGCGCGGGATCGTGGTCGTCGAGTATCCGCCGGACCGGCCGTGGAAGGTGCGGATCGTGCAGCGGCCGACGCCCCAGTGGGAGGAGCGGGCGGCGGAGGCGCTCCTGGACTCGGCGCCCGGTCCCGCCATGAAGGGCGATGCCGAGAGGGGCGGCGTCGGGGGCCTCCTCATGCTCCTCGGCCTGCTGCTCGGCGTGGCCGGGGTGCTCCTGCTGTTCCGCGACGACCTGTTCGGCGACGACGGGGCCGCCGCCTCGCCCCGGCCGTCCGTCTCCACCTCGTCGTCGTCGACGACGACCACCGTGACGTCGGCGACCGGCACGGTCACCCTCGGGCCGGGCCAGTCGATGCTCGACCGGGGCGAACTGCGCGGGTCCGTCGAGTCGTTGACGCGGGGCGGGGGCAGGCGCCAAGCTCTCACCGTCGTCGTGCAGGACCGCATGCTGACCATCGCCTTCTCCCCCACCGGCGTGAAGAGTGCCGGGTTCGACCCGCGTTCCCTGCCCTACGCCCGCGTTCCCGCGCTGGTCGAGGAGGCCAGGACCACGCTCGGCGTCGACTCCCCGCAGAGCTGGCAGCTGACCGCCGACGGCGTCGGCGGCTCGCTGACGCTCCGGATCTCGGTGACCGGCCACGGGCACACGGGGACGCTGGAGGCGGACGGGCGGGGCACAGTGCTGCGGCGCGACGGCAGGTGACCGGATCGGCAGGAGGAGCACGCGTGGGGTGGGACCGCTTTCTGGTGCTGTGGTGCGCGGTCTGGGGTGTGGCGGCCCTGGTCGGGTGCGGCCTGTCGCTGGCCGGGGTGACCAAGGCACAGCGGACGGTGCGGCTCACGGGGCGGATCGAGCGGGTGCGGGAACCCCGTCACGGCGGGTCCCGGTCGGGCGGGATAGCGGTGGTCGTCTCCTATCGCGACCCGGCCTCTGGCCAGGAGGTGACCGTGACGAACGACGGCGAGCGCGGCGAGCTGATCACCGTAGCGTGGGAGGGCCGGGAGATCGGCGTCAGCCACCCGCGGGGCAGGCCGCACGCCTACCGGTTCTCCAACCTTCCCGAGGAGCCCGGTCGTGGGCTGTTCTGGCCGGGCTTCGCGGTCTTCCTGGCCTACGCCGGTCTGGTGGCCCTCGCCGCCGTCGAGCGGGGGTGGCCGTGGGCGCTCATCGGCTTCGGCGGGCCGTGGGCGGCCATCGGGCTCCTCCACCTGCCCGGGGCGGTGCGTGACACGCGCGAGCGCCGCGCCCGGCTTGCCGCGATGGAGTCCGTCCGGGGACGGGTCGCCGCGGTCCTGAAGGACGTCAGCGTCGACGAGGACGACGGCCACACCACAACCACCATCACCCCGGTCGTGTCGTTCACCACCCGCGAGGGCACGGCCGTCACGGCCCACTGCACGTCCCACCTCCCGGACCCCGCCGGAGCGTACGGCCGCGACGTCACGCTCCACCACACACCCGCCGACCCGGCCGAGTTCACCCTGGACCGCGCGGCCGACCACCGGTCGTACGGGCAGGACGTGGTGATCCACGTCGTGGCGGTCGTCGTGCTGGCGGCGACGGCAGTGGCGGGAGCGGTGCTGCTCTGAGGCCCGCTCCGGATACCGGGGGCGAGGCCCGCGCGGGGCTCAGCCGCCGCGGCGCACCCGGGCCGCCTGGCGGGCCTCCGCCAGCTTGCGGGCCTCGCTGCTCCTGCGGGACGACCTGGTGCCGGAGCCGGAGCCGCCCTTCGCGTCCTTGGTGCTGCCCAGGCCGCGGAAGGGGGCGTTGTGGTTCTTGGGCCGCGAGGCCGCGGACCCGGCGTCGAGGGGCTTGCCGGAGGGAGTCCGCGCGCCGGTGATCCGGCTCAGCTCCGCCTCGCCGGAGCGCACCTTGGTGACCTTGGGGGTGACGTCGGCGTCTGCCATGACCTGGCTCGTCTCGCGGCGCTGTCCCGACAGGACGAGCGTCACGACGGTGCCGGAGCGACCCGCCCGGGCCGTGCGGCCCGCGCGGTGCAGATAGTCCTTGGGGTCGGTGGCCGGGTCGACGTTGACCACGAGGTCGAGGTCGTCGACGTGCAGGCCGCGCGCCGCGACGTTCGTCGCCACCAGCGCGGTGACCTCCCCGTTCTTGAACTGGGCCAGGGTCCGGGTGCGCTGCGGCTGCGCCTTCCCGCTGTGCAGGGCGGCGGCGGCCACGCCGTTGGCCCGCAGGTGCCGGGTGAGCTGGTCGACGCCGTGCTTGGTGTCGAGGAACAACAGGACGCGGCCGTCCCGGGCGGCGATCTCCGTGGTCACGGCGTACCGGTCGGGGCCGTGGACGACGAGGACGTGGTGCTCGATCGTGGGGACCGCGCCGGACGGGGGGTCCACGGAGTGGACGGCGGGGTCGCGCAGATAGGTCCGCACGAGCTGGTCGACGTCCCGGTCGAGGGTGGCGGAGAACAGCATCCGCTGCCCGTCGGGACGCACCTGGTCGAGGATCTCGGTGACCTGCGGCAGGAACCCCATGTCACACATCTGGTCGGCCTCGTCCAGGACCGCGATACGCACCCGTCCGAGGCGGCAGCCCTTGCGCGCGACGAGGTCGTGCAGCCGACCGGGCGTGGCGACGACGATCTCGGCGCCGTCCCGCAGCGCGGCGGCCTGCCGCCCGATGGACACCCCGCCCACCACGGTCGCGAGCCGCAGCCGCAGGGCCTCGGCGTACGGGGTGAGTGCCTCACCGACCTGCTGCGCCAGCTCCCTGGTGGGCACCAGGACGAGGGCCAGCGGCTCCTTGGGCTGTGCGCGCCGCCCGGCCGTCCGGGCGAGCGTTCCCAGGCCGAAGGCGAGCGTCTTGCCGGACCCGGTGCGGCCGCGGCCGAGGACGTCCCGTCCCGCGAGCGCGTTCGGCAGCGTCGCCGCCTGGACGGGGAAGGGCACCGTCACACCGTGCTCGTCGAGCACCCGCAGCAGCGCGGCGGGCAGCCCCAGGTCAGCGAAGGACGCCGCCGTGGGGGCTCCCGGCGCCTCGTCCTGCGGCCGGGCGTCGGTACGTGCTGATGCGCTCACAGAGAGCCTTCCTCCGAGGGGACCGTACCGAGGAAGGCGCGGCGGGGACGCGGCCACCGGCGGGGCACCGAACGGGGCTCCGACACAGTGACGCTGCAAACGCTCAACGCTAGCACGCGTCCGGTGTCGCTTCGGTCCGTGTTCCCCTCGGTAAGCGCGATGGCGCTGTGGGGTCAATGCGGCACAGAGCGTACCGAGGGGTGGCGCACATTGGCTCGTAAACGCGGTTACGTCGGCGCCGAAGCCCTGGTAAGGACCTCAGCACGCTGCCAGGAAGGGCTCGGCCCGCGGTGCGGGCCGAGCCCTCCCCCGCTCACCCGTCACCGAGCACCCCGTAGAGGCGATGTCCGGCGACGGGCTGCGGCGTGGGCCGGACCGCTCAGTGCCCGATCGGCCCGTCCGCCGGCTTCGCGCTCGGCGTGTACTTCTTCGCCGTCTTGCCGTTGAGGTCCCAGACCACCTGGCCACCGCGGACGGTCAGCTCCGTGGACAGCTTCTGGGTGCCGTCCACGCGGAAGCCGAAGCTGTCGACGTATCCGAAGGTGCCCTGCTGACGGGCGAACACCGCGATGTCTGCGGGCGCGCCCACCGAGAGGTTCCCCAGGTCGGGTCGCTTGATCGACTGGGCGGGCTGCCACGTCGACGCGCTGATGACGTCCTTCAACGGCATGTTGAGGGCGAGGAACTTGGACATCACGTTGGTCATGTCCTTCATGCCCGAGTTCATGCTGGTGATGTGCAGGTCGGTGGAGATGGCGTCGGGGGTGAACCCCTCCTTCAGCGCCGGGACCGCGACCCTCCAGCCGAAGCTGCCGCCGCCGTGGCCGACGTCGTAGAGGACGCCGCGGTCACGTCCCTGCTGCATCGCCGGGTTGAGCTTGCCGTCCGGACCCAGCTCGCCGCGGTTTCCGGAGTAGGCGTGCGAGTAGATGTCGCCCGGGCGCAGCTTCTCGGTGAGCAGCGTCTTCAGGGGGCGCTCGGGGCGGGGCTCACCGAAGTCGACGAGGACCGGGACGTTCGCGTCCTTGCCCGCCTGGATGGAGTTGTCGACCGGCGTCCACTCGGGTCCCTCGTAGTGCGCCGTCTTGATGCCGACGATCGTGTCCGGGTACTGGCGGGCCTTCTCGGCGGCCGGACCCGGCTTCATGTCGCTGAGGTCCTGCTCGGCGGGGTTGCCCGCCATGCCCTTGCCGACGATGTTCAGGAAGGCGAGCACACGGGTCTTGGAACGGTCGATGGTGTTCTTCTTGAAGAGGTCGAAGTTGGAGGCACCGGCGGATCCCGCGTCCACCGCGGTGGTGACACCGGAGCGGAAGGTGAAACCGTCGGGGGCGACGCCGTTCTTGCCGTTGGCGTACGCGTCCTCCGGCCCGTTGAAGAGGTGGGCGTGCAGGTCGATCAGGCCCGGCGTGACGACGTTGCCCGCCGCGTCGACGGTCTGCTTCGTGGCCGACGTGTCGATGTCCGCGGCCACCTTGGCGATCTTGCCGTCCTTGACGGCGACGTCGCGCACGGCATCGACGTTGCTCTTCGGGTCGATGACGTGGCCGCCCCGGATGACGAGGTCGTAGGCCTCGGGGGTACTGGTCTTCGTCCCGGCCGTCGCGCCGGTGGAGGGGGTGGCGCCGATCGTGGCGCCGACGACGAGGGCGATCCCCGCGGGCAGCAGGATTCGGTGGAGCCGGTCTCTTGTGGGCATGCGGATTCCCATCTCAGATGACGGCGATGTGGTCTAGACAACTGTGCCCGACGGAACGCCTTTCAATCAATGAAGCGTCCATGTATTTCTGTGGTCACACAGAAGACCGAACAGATCAAGCCACATGGGGAGTTGGGTCCGAGGCGGCCCGGACCCGCCGGTTCGCCATGGCGGTTCAGCGCCTCCCCGCGGACCGCGGCCCCAGGGGTGAGCTCACGGCAAGGGGCCGCCGCGGGCGGTGACCCACAGGTCGTACCACTCCTCGTGGGTGAGTTCGGGTTCGCGGCTGACGGCGTCGCGGCAGGCGCGGATGCGTTCGGGTCGGCTGGTGCCGATGACCGGGGCGATGCGGGCCGGGTGGCGTTGCAGCCACCACAGCAGGATCGTCTCGGGTGTCGTCCGTTTGCGTGCGGCGAGGTCGGAGAGGAGTCGCGCGGTGGGTGAGTCGCTGTCGCCGGTGTAGCGGCCCTGGGCGAGGGCGCCCCAGGCCTGGAGCTGGATCTCGCGGGCCTGGCAGTACTCGACGGTCCCGTGCGGGAAGCCCGTCTCGGCCGCGGCCGGGGTGTTCACGAGGACGCCCGCCTCGACCCAGTCCCGGCTGCTCAAGCTCATCTCCAACTGGTTGGCGACCAGCGGGACATCGAGGTGGCTCTGGAGGTGGGTGATCTGCGCGGCGCTCATGTTCGACACACCGAAGTGCCGCACCAGACCCTGCCCGTGCAGGGAGGCGAAGGCCTTCGCGATGTCCTGCGGGTCGGCCAGCGGGTCGGGCCGGTGCAGAAGCAGGACGTCGATCACGTCGGTACGCAGACGGGTGAGGCTCCCCTCGACGCTCCGGAGGATGTGTGAGCTCCGCAGGTCGTACATGCCGGGGTGCTGGCCGTCGGCCTGCCGGATGCCGCACTTGGTCTGCAGGACGATCCGCTCCCGCAGCCCGGCCGCTCTGTCGAGCAACTCGCCGAAGACCGCCTCGGCCTTGCCGCGCCGGTAGATGTCGGCGTGGTCGAACACCGTCATGCCGACGTCGAGCGCGGCCTCGACAGCGGCTTCGGCGTGCGCGATGTCCGCGGCGGTGTACGGCACGTCGTCCCAGGTGCCGCCGAGCCCCATGCACCCGTACACCGGCTGTCCGGTGCGCAGGCCGGTCGTCTGCCCTGTCATGCGTGGCCCTCCCTCTCCCAGTGATCCTTCACCTAGAGGTGTGCCCAGGACACACGTTCCTACGGGTGGCCCGCGCAGGGTGGTGGGGCAGCGGGGGCCTCTAGGCCTCGATGGGCGCGGCCGACCTGGCGGCCTGCTCGACCTTCGCCCAGTAGGCCGCACGGGCTTCCTCGTCGGCCTGCGTCTGGTGTTCGGGGCGCATCCCGGTCCGGCCGTCGAGGCCCTCGCGCAGGATGTCGGCGTGCCCGGCATGCCGGTTGGTCTCGCCGAGGACGTGGACCAGGATGGCGAACAGGTTCGTGTTGGGATGTGGCTCCGGCCACCACGGCACGTGGCCGGGGGCGTCGAGGGGAAGCGCGTCGATCGTCGCGTCGGAGTGTTCCCACGTGCGCCGGTAGAACCCGATGATCTGCTCCCGGGTCTCGTCCTCACGCGCCCACAGATCGCTGCCGTCGTGGTCCTGCCACGGCACCAGCGGCTCCGGGGAAGGACGGTCGAAGACCTCGCCGAAGTACCGGGCCTCGACGCTGGCCACGTGTTTGACCAGGCCGAGGAGGTTGGTCCCGGTCGCCGTCAGAGGCCGACGGGCGTCGTACTCGGACAAGCCGTCGAGTTTCCACAGCAGCGCCTCGCGGTCCCGCCGCAGTCTCCCGTGCAGGTTGCCCTTCGCGAATTCATCGATCATGCGGCATGAGCCTGCCATGGGCCGCTCGGGGGCTCAAGATCCCGTACGTGGCCTCGACGACGGGCAGACTGATCGGGGTGGTGGCGCGTTGCTGGGCGGGCCACCCAGGACAGCGAGCTTCCAGCGATCCGCTAGGGGCCATGGCGATGCGGCGGCACAGCGTCAGCGGGCTGATCGCCAACCGGCCGAGCGTCCTTGTGGCCGACGAACCCACCACCGCGCTCGACGCCACCGTGCAGGCGCAGATCCTCGACGTCCTGCGCCTCGCGCAGCGGGAGACCGGCGCCGGGCTCGCCCTGATCACCCATGACCTCGGCGTCGTGGCCGGTCCCGCGAACGACGTCGCCGTGATGTACGCGGGCCGCCTCGTGGAGAAGACGGACGTGCACGCGTTGTTCCGCCGACCGACGATGCCGTACACCGCACGGCTCCTGGCCGCGGGGCCGACCGTGGACGGCGGGATCCGTCGGCCCCTGGTCCCGCTCGGCGGAGAGCCCCCGTCCTGTCGGGCCTGCCGGACGGCTGCCTCTTCGCGCGCTCGACGCGTGCGGCTCCACGGAGCCGGAGCTGCGCCCTGTCACGGGGCACGGGGACGTGGCCTGTCTGCGCGCGGCCGCGTCGAGATCGCGGGGCAGGAGGTCGGAGCGACGACGGGCACGGATGCCCGCCCCGGCCCCGGTGCCGGTGCTGAAGCCGGTGCCGGGCGCGTACTCGCTGCGCTTCAACACCACGTCATCGGTCCTCGGGGACAAGGCGGTGCGCAAGGCGATCCTGGAGAGCATCGACCGCACCCAGATCGCGCAGGTCCAGTTCCAGGGCCTGGACTACAGGGAACCGCTGCCCGGCTCGGCCAGGCGCGGAAGGAGCTCGACGCGGCGGGCTGGAAGCCCGGGAGCGACGGGGTCCGGGAGCTGCCGGAGACGGTGGGCTGGAAGAAGTAGCCCCGCGGGCGTGGGTGGAGGTACGTCACGCGTACGTCCAGCGCGGCAGCGCTCCCAGCCCGCCCACCGGGTGGGCGGAGTCCGCGGGGACGAGGACCGCGTCGGCGCCCGTGGCGACGGCGGAACGCAGCAGCGCGTCGTCGGCGCGGGCGGCGAAGGGCCGCTCGGCGCCCAGGGCCGCCGCATCCGTACGCCGCAGGGCGAGCTGGTCGGGATCGGCTCCCGTCCAGACCTCCCGCGCGACGTCGGGGCCGTCGTGGCGGACGAGGAGCGTGGAGACGCGGTGCTCCCGGGCGGCCTCCACCAGCGCCTCCAGGTGCTCCACCCCGTCTCCCCCGTCGCCGAACCGGTCCAGGAGGCCGTCGGTCCGGTGGCGCGCGTGGTCGGCGGCGATGCGGTTGACGTCCTCGTCGAGGAGGCGTCCGTCCGCTCCCTGAGCGCGTCCTCCGTGCTCCGAGTCCCCTACGCGGGTGAACCCCTGGGCGGGCAGGTGGGCGTGGACCGCGCTCCGTTCGCGCGCGTCGCCCGCGAGGACCAGGAGCTCGGCGCCGGTCTGCTCCTGGCAGCTCGCCAGCTCGTGGGCGATCGCCTTCGCGTTCTCCTCCCACGTGTTCTCGACCTTGAGCTGGAAGTGGCGCTCGGACCAGTCCGCGGAGGCCGTGCGGTGCAGCGGCCACCGCTTGCCCTCGACCTCCGCCACGGGCCGCCGTCCGGCGGGCGTGCGCAGCTCGATGTCCGCGCCCGCTCGGTCCACGTAGGCGACCAGGCAGTCGGGTTCGTCGTGCGCGTACTCCAGCAGCGGGGTCAGGCGCGGCAGTCGCGACCACCACAGGGACGGAGCGTCGCCGGGCGGGCCCTCGGCCAGCGGTTCGGCGCACACGAGGTCGCCGTCGGCGGCGAACAGCACGTACGGGGAGTTCCGCCGCTCGTCCGCGAGGGCGGACAGGGCGTCGTCCACCGCGCGGCGAGTGCCCTCGTCGGCGCCCATCCGCCGCAGCTCGCCCTGGACGTGGCGAGCCCGCAGGTCCCGGCGCTGGAGCGTCGACTCGTCGGCCGTGACGGCCGGGACGTACACGCTGGCCCAGGGGCCGGGGCGCTCGACGAGGGGATGCAGCGTTGAGAGTTTCACGGTGCCTCCGGTGGTACGGGGAAACGCTTGCAGGCCGGGCCGAGTACCCAGCCCCGACGGGGAGCACACGTTTATGCCTGGTTTCGACGTGCCTCGAAGGGCTTTGAGGGGCGGGTGGGGCCCCCGCGAGACTCGGCCGCGAACGGGGAGACGCCCGGGCCCGCCGCCGCGCGGAACCGGACGGCCCCGGCCAGCATCCGCACCTGATGTCAGGGAGATGACCGCACATGAAGCTCAGCAGCTCGTTCACCGTCCGTGCCGGGATCGTCGCGAGCGCCGCCCTCGCGGCGACCGCCGTGCTCGCGGGACCCGCCCACGCCGGGGTCTCCGGCCAGTACTCGTTCCGGAACGCGGGCACCGGCAAGTGCCTCGACGTGCAGGCCGGTTCGACGGCGGACAACACGGTCCTTCAGCAGTTCGGCTGCAACGGCAAGGCCCACCAGCGGTTCTCGCTGAACTTCGAGGTGGACAACCCCACGTCCCTGATGAGAGCCGCCCACTCCAACAAGTGCCTGCAGGTCTTCAGCACCACGCCCGGCACCAACGTCGTCCAGCGTCCCTGCGACAACGTCTCCCAGCAGCGCTGGGAGTTCATCGAGCTGGGCGACAACAAGGTCACCGTCAAGAACGTCGCGAGCGGCCTGTGCCTCGACGACGGCGCGGCGCCCTCCGGCAGCCGCCGCGAGGTGCGCCAGACGGTCTGCACGGGTGCCGCGACCCAGGTGTGGACCCGCTTCTGATCCACCCGCGTGGGTGCGGCCGCCGCGCGCCGGGGGCCGCACCCACGCGCTGCCCACCGCGGGCGAACCGCGTCGGCCTGCTACGGCTACGCGCCCGGAAGGGTGACGCGGAGCAGGCCGCGCACGGGTGTCGGGCGGCGCGCGGCCCCCCGGCATGTAGAGACGTCCCATGCGGATGCTGCGGACTGCCTTGACGAAATCCTGGGTGTGGGCGGGGCTGGCCCTGGCGGGGGCGGCGGGAGGGGTGCTGCTGCTCGCCGGTCCGGAGGACGGCGGCGGATCGCGGCTGGTGTCCGCTGAGGAGGCCCAGCGCATGGCGCTGGCCCGCTTCCGTACGTATCAGGGCAGCCCGTCGGAGGTGGTGGTGCGGGTGCCCGCGCCCGAGGGCGCGGCCGTGGTGCGTGCGGTGGTCGACCACCGACGGCACCGAGCGGTGGGCTGGTACCAGGCCGGAGGGCAGCGCGAGCCGGGGCTGCTGGCTTGGGACGGCGGAGGGCTCGCCGTCGCCGAGCCGCGGCAGACGCCGCAGCGCCCCGGGCCGAGGCAGGCCCCGCAACCGCCCAGGCAGTCCGCCGGGTCGGCGGCCCGTGCGGCCGCGCGCCTCGAACCGAGCGCGTGGACCAGGCGGCCCTTCGGCCGGGCCCCGCTCGACGCGGCGCTGCGCCTCACCCTCGCGATGGCCGCCGACCGGCCCGAGAACCCCCAGCTCCTCGCCCAGTCAGGCCCGCTCCACCTGCGTACGGAGCAGATCGACGGCCACCGCTACGACGTGCTGTCCGGCCCGCGCCCCCGTCCGCACGCCAGTGCTTCGACGACCGCGCCGACCAAGCCGACGGCGGCGGGCCGCTCTCCGCTGACGTACTGGATCGGCGGCGACGGCGAGCTTCGCCGGATCACGGCGGACTTCGGCGCGGACCGGACGGTCAGCATCGACCTGACGCGCACGCGCGTGCGGCCCGGCGTTCCTGACACGCCCTGGAAGCCGCGTCCAGCGGCTCAGTGACGCGGCACCGCCCCCGCCCGCGCGGGCAGCGGGAAGGCTGCGGGGTCGACACGGCCGGGCAGGCCGACGGCCGGACGGGCCGGTGCGGAGGACGCGTGCGGCAGCTCCGGCTGCCTCGGCGGGGCCGGGACGTCCTGGAACGAGATCCCCGGCGGGGCCTGGACGGGGCGGGCGCGGCCAAGGGCCGGGCGGCCGAGGTCGGCGGCGGGGTCCTCGGCGCGGTCGGCGGGTGCTTGGCTTCCGCAGCGGACGGCACGGGGCAGCCGCACGGGGCTGGTGGTGGCTCCCCGGTCGTCGCTGAAGCAGTTGCCCGCCGGGGCGCCGGTGCCGAGGACCAGGTCGGTGCCGTTGCCGGTGACGCGGTTGGCGCGCACGCTGTTGTCGCGCGCCGGGTAGCCCTGCACATCGCTCAGGAGGATGCCCGCGGCACGGTTGCCGCTGATCAGGTTGCGTTCGATGACGTTGGCGCGGCCGCCGCCCACGCCGAGGCCGATGCCGAAGCCCCCGTCGGCCTGCTCCGGGCTCTGGTCGTCGTTGTTGCCGGTGAGCGCGTTGCCCGCGACGACCACCGCGTGCTGCGGGCCGAGTGCCTCCAGGTCATTGGAGTTGAGGGTGAGGCCCACGCGATTGCGGCTTGCGCGGTTGCCGAGGAAGTACAGGTGCTCGGAGGCGTTCGTGACCTCCAGGCCCACCGCGTTGTGCTCCGCGGTGCTGTCCCGGACGACCGTCTCGCAGGGGTTGCACTGGCCGACGTAGATGCCGGAGTCGGCGTGTCCGGAGGCGTAGGCGTGTTCGATGAGGCCGTCACGGGCGTCGAAGGCGTAGATGCCGTACAAGGCGTTGTTGTACGCCGTCACGTAGGAAGCCCGGAAACCCTTCAGCGGCGGGAACTTGGCGGTGTCCAGCGGGTCGTACGCCGAGCCGCCCGCGCGCCCGGCCTGGAGGCGTTCGTCGGTCACGCCGGTGAACAGCACGCCGTTGGCGAGGTGGTTGCGGACGGTCAGGTTCTCCACGACCGCGCCCGCCCCGGTGACGGTGATCCCGTTGGGGCGCTTGAACTGCCCGTCCACGACCACGCCCGAGCGGTCGGTGCCGCGCAGCACCACCCGCGGCTTGGCCACGGTCACGCTCTCCCGGTACACACCGGGCGAGACGAGTACGAGTCCGCCCGGGCGGACGAGGTCGACGGCGCGCCGCAGGGACGGCGTGTCCCGGGGGACCTCGACGACCGCGGCCGAGCCCGCCGCGCCCCCGGAGCCGTCCGCCCCGTCTCCGGCACACGCCACGGCGGCCCCGAGCAGGACCGCGAGGAGCGTCGCGCGGGACACAGCCGCAGACCAGCGTGAAGAGAGGTTGTTTCGCATGGTTGCAGATGTATCGTCCCTTTCATTCCTATGACCACATCCGCCGCATCCGACACGCCCAGCAGTGTTCCGCGTCCCCCGCGCCGCCGGACTCTGCTCTCCGCCGTGGGTCTCGGCGCGCTCACCGCGACGACCGCCTGCGCGACCGGGTCCCGCCCGGCGCCGACAGCGGCGGGCCCCGGCCACCGTGGTGCCCGGCAGGCGGGGGTGACGACCCCGCAGCAGCCCGCGGCGCTCGTCCTGGCCTACGACCTCTCCCCCGCTCTGCGAGGCTCTCAGGGCGTCCGCGCGCTGCGGTCGGTCCTGGCCCGGTGGACGCGGACACTGGACGACTCGGCGGAAGCGGCCGTCCGCTCCCGGCTCACCGTCACGGTCGGCGTCGGCCCGCTCCTGCCCTCCCGGCTGGGACTTCCGGTGCCGGACGCGCTGCGTGCGCTGCCGCCGTTCCCCGGCGACCGCCTCGACCCCGCACGCGGCGGCGGGGACCTGGTGGTGCAGCTGTGCGCCACCGGCCCGGGGGCCGTCGCCTCCATGGCGTCGGCCCTGGCCCGGTCGGCCCGCGGCACGCTGCGGCCGCGCTGGCGCCAGACGGGGTTCCTGCCACCGACGCCCGCCGGGCAGACCCCGCGCAACCTGCTCGGCTTCAAGGACGGCACGGAGAACCCGACGCCCGATGAGTGCGAGCGGTGGGTGTGGGCCCACGACGCCACGTTCCTCGTCGTGCGCCGCATCCGCCTCCGGATCGAGGAGTTCGACCGGCTCACGCTCGAACGGCAGGAGGAGGTCATCGGCCGCCACCGCGGCAGCGGCGCCCCACTCGGCCGCCGCCACGAACACGACGACGTGGACGTCTTCGCCAAGACACCGCACGGCCGGTACGTCGTCCCGCTGCACGCCCACGTCCGTGCCGCCTCCCCGCGCCTGGACGCGGGTGCGCGCATGCTGCGCCGCGGCTACTCCTACGACGACGGACCCGACGACAAGGGGCTGCTGTTCCTCGCCTTCATGCGGGACCCCGCGCTGTTCGTGCGCGTCCAGCAACGCCTGGCCGCACAGGACGAGTTGAGCCGCTTCACCGAGCACCGGGGCTCGGCGGTGGCCTACGTCCTTCCCGGCGCGCGTCCGGGCGAGGATCTGGGAGCACGATTCCTGGCCTGAGGGACCGCTCCGTGCCGGGCTTGGTGCCCCACGCGTACACGGCGCTGCCTTGCCGCAGCACGTTCCACAGCCGTCGCGCGTCGTCGAGCCGCAGGTTCACGCAGCCGTGCGACCCGCCGTTGAAGAGGTCGCCGTACGTGCCGTGGAAGGCCTGCCCCCCGTTGAAGAACTGGGCGTAGGGCATGGGCGCGTCGTACAGGTCGGAGTAGTGGTTCTTGTTGCGCCAGTACACCCGGTGCCAGCCGGTGCGGGTCTCGTAGCCGTCGCGTCCGGAGCGCACCGGCACCGGCGCGAAGACCACGCGCCGCCCGTCCTGCACCCACATCAGCTGCCGGGTCAGATCCACGCAGGCGATCTTGTAGGGGCGGACGGGGCACCGCCCTTGCGCGTTCGGGTTCACCCGCGCCCGCGCCACCAGCATCATGCGATACGTCGCGAGGCCCGCGTAGCCGTCGGCGGGCCGCACACCGACGCGGGCCTGGAAGTCGCGGATCGCCGCGCAGTCCGTCGTCGACTGCCGCCCGTCCACCGCGAGTCCCAAGTGCTGCTCCAGCTCCCGCTGATAGGGGCCGGTCCCTGCCTGGCACGGCGCCGGACCGGCGGCGGCCCCGGAGGCCTCGGCCGCAAACCCGCTGGCCAGCAGGACGCCGAGGGCGAGGGCCGCCGTCCGTATCCGGGGCCCGCGTTCACGGCCGCCGCCCTTGTGCCGCGTGCGTATGCGCGCCCTCCGCGCCGGTTTCCGGGACACCCTCATCTCTGACTCCTGATCAGTTGCCCCCCCACCACCACCGGGCTACTCCTCGTGCTTCTTGGGCGGGTCCCCCCTCTTGTTGGTGCGAATGACCTCGACGCCCTGCGACGCGTTCGCCTCCGTCACCTCATAGGGGCCGGTCACGGCGGGCCGGGGCATGAGGTACCCCTCGGGCACGGCGGTCTCCCGCAGGTAGTACGAGCCCAGCGGGAGCCGGTCGAAGACACACCGACCGCGCCCGTCCGTCGCGCATCCCTCTCCCACCCGGGTGTCGGGGTCGGCGCCCGAGAACTGCGGACCTGGCCGCCCGTTGGACTCCCGCCACAGCTCGAACACCGCGCCGCCCAGCGGCCGTCCGGTCTTGTCGTCGCGCTTCAGTACGGTGATCTCCCCGCGCACCGGCTCATTGCGGGCGGTGACGGTGAGGCCCTCCTCGGCGTTCCGCGCGGTGAGCGTCAACGGGCCGCTGATGCCCGGCCGGGGCAGGACGTAGCCGCCCGGCGCCTTGGTCTCCTGCCAGTAGTACGTGCCCAGCGGAAGGTCCCCGCGGGTGCAGACGCCGTCCGCGCCCGTGGTGCAGGCCGCTCCGACCTCGCTGTCCGGCGTGCTCCCGCCGGTCTGGAGGCCCGGCTGTCCATTGGTCTCGCGCCACAGCTGGAAGACCGCCCCCGCGAGGGGTTTGCCGGTGCGCGCGTCCTTCTTGACGACCGTGACCTTGCCCTTCGGCGGGATGTAGTAGCCCGCGTCGTGGGTGTGGTCGTTGTGCCCCGCCGGGCCCGTCGTCAGCATGTCGATCTGGGTCTTCGGGTCGGGGTTGGAGTCGATGGAACGGTTCGACCCGCGGTCCTTCTCCGTAGGGACGAGATCGGCGGGCGCGGGCCGTTCGGGGATGCCGCTGGTGTCGCCGGTCTTCACGTCGAACTTGATCTGGTACTCGGTGTGCGGCTTGACCTGGAAGTAGTACTCACCCCGGCTGTTGGTCGTGGTGGTCTCCAGGACCTTGCCGTCCTTGTCCATCAGGGTGACGGTCGTGCCGGGAATCGGTTCCTCGTCCGGGCCCTGGATGCCGTCGCGGTCGCGGTCGAACCAGACCCGGTTGCCGATCTGGATCGGCGCCTGATCGCACAGCAGCTCCAGGTCACCGAGGCCGTTGGCCTTGCCGAACGTGCCCTTGCCCGCCTCCACTTCGTAGTCCTCCGACCCGGCTCCGGTGGCGTTGTCGAACTTGCGCACACCGCCGGAGAAGATGGTCAGCGGGTCCACGATGGTGGAGACCGTCTTGGTGAAACGGGGCGCGAAGGCGAGCCCGCCCTGGAGGGACTCGGCGAGCTGGCCGAGCGTGGAGTCGCCGTAGTAGTACTCCTTCACGCCGTCCTGCTGCGGCGGGGCGCTGCCGTTGACGAAGTGGTTGGGGCACTCGGGCCCTTCGCTGTCCCACACCCACCGGTCACCGGCCTTGCAGACGCGGGTGATGTCGCCCATGGCGGGGAACAGCGAGCGCTGGACGGTGTCCGTGCTGCCCTCGGGAGGCAGGGCCTCGTATCCGGCCTGGTCGCCCAGGCGGTCGCGGAAGCCGAGGACCATCGAGCCGTCGCGGTCGAAGACGATGTCGGAGAGCACCGGGCCGGGGAAGTTGGCCTGCTTGAACCACTTCAACGGGTCCCAGGTCTGGAGCCACGGCTCCCAGTGCGTGTCCCCGGCGACCGAGGAGTAGCCCATGCCCCGCTCGTAGTCGAGGGTGTGCGAGACGACGGTGGAGAAGGACGTGCCGTCCAGTTTGAGGACGTAGGCCCGCAGATCAGCCCGCTGCTGTGAGGACTCGGCGCTGCACACCCCGCCCAGGTACACCGCGCCGTCCTGGACGCCGAGACCGTACGGCCGCCAGTCGCCGGCGCCCGTCGGGCAGCCCGGGTCGGGGATGGGGATGACCTGCTTGGCGGTGGCGGGCGGCTGCCCGGGAGCGGCCTTGGACACGTCGTACACGTACAGGCTCTTCGCCTTCAGCCCCACCGCGTACAGCGTCTTCCCGTCCTCGGACAGATCGAGGTCGCCAAGGCCCTCCTTGCCGACCGCGTTGTTGATCTCCAGGGTGTCGCGGGTCAGGTCGGCGGAGTGCTGGGCGTCCCCCGCGTCCGGGACGGTGGCGAACGGCGAGGTCCGCTTGGTCGCGCGGTCCACCAGGTAGATCCCGCCGGGGCCCGCCGGACCGTAGGGGATCAGGCGCTTGGTCAGCGCGCCCACGAACAGCTGGTCGGTGTCGCGCTTGTGGGCCAGGCCGTACGTGGCGCCGATCTGCGAGGACGTCGCCTCGGTCGTCGGCTCCGGCGCGTCACCGGTGCGGTCGTACGGCCAGGACACCAGCGCCTTGGCCGCCACGCTCCCGGCCGCGTCCTGTCGCTGGCACGGCGTGGCCAGGTCCGGATTGGCCTGGCAGTAGTCCGCCGGGTTGTGCACCGCGGTCAGCACCTCGGCGTCCTTGTCCCCGGACACGTCGACGAACTCCACCAGCGAGGACAGCGACGGAGCGGGGCCACCGGCCTGCGCGGGCCGCAGATACGGCTTGTCCGGCCCGATCACCGCCTCCACCCGGTAGCGCCCGCCCGACAGGCCCAGCGCGGCGGGGTCGAAGCGGACCTTTCCGTCGGCGCCGGTGACCGCCGTGCGCACGGTGCCCGAGGCATCGGTCAGCGTGACGGTGATGCCCTGTTCACCGATTTCCAGGGCGGGCGTCCAACTGCCGTCGGAGTCCACATCCCTCACGACGGTCACGGTGACAGTGCCGTCAGCGCGCGCACCAGCGGCGCCCGGGGACGCGGCGCCCAGCAGGGGCGGGACAGCGAGCAGGAGCGAGGCGCTCGCCATCCATGTGAGCCCCCTGACCGACCTTGGCCACGGTGAACTTCTCATGTCACGCAATCTCCAGAAGCGCCGATGTGCCCTGGCCGCGCCAGGAAGTGATCGTGACAGCGGTACCCGGAGCGGACGCGGGGCAACGGGAAACGCCCTCCCTCACCCTGATGCGGTACGACTTTTCACTCGTATGCCGCCAGGTCCCGCCGGGCTTCCCTGTCCTGGCCGAAGGTGACGGCCCCCTTCAGGCGGGTGCGGAGGGGGCCGGCGGCTAGGCACGGCCCGCGGCGAGGTCCATGAGGCGGGCCAGGACACGGCCGCCGGAGGCGGTGACGCCGTCGTGCTCCCACTCGTTGGTGACCCACACCCGGGTGGCGCCGACCTCGCGTGCGGTGCTCAGCGAGAGTCCGGCGTCGACGTACATGTCGTCGTGGTAGACGACGGCGGCGAGCGGGACCTGGTTGGCGGCGAGGCGGGCGGGGTCGTACAGCGGGGGCCAGTCGGCGCGTTCGGCGAGCAGGTCGGCGGCGTCCGCGAAGGGGCGCAGGCCCTTGATCTCGCGGAACATCCAGGGGTAGATCATCTCTCCGGTGAGCAGAAGGGGGTCGGCGTCTTCGGTGAACTCGGGGTGATCGGCGAGCGCGCGGGCGGCAGCCCAGCCGGTGGGGCCGGTCCCCTGGCCGTAGAGGGTCTCCTGCATGACAGCGAACAGCGGGTTGTCGGTGAACCCGGTGAGGGTCATCACCTGGTGGAGGAAGGTGTCGGTCACCTCGCCGTCGGCACCGAGGGCTTCGTCGAGCAGCCAGTGGACGCGCTCGAAGCCGTCCCCCATGCCCAGGGCGATGCCCAGGGTGCGCAGGCGGCGCGGGGTGAGCCGGTCGCCGTCGGGCAGTCGGACGTCGGTGGCCGCAAGGAGGTCGGCGAGCTTGCGCAGGCGGGGGGCGTCGTCCGGGTAGCGGGCGTAGAAGTCGAGGACCCGGGCGCGGACGCGCGGGTAGGTGCGGGCGTACACGTCCTCGGCGGTGGCGGTGAGGCCGGGCAGGCCACCGGTCACATGGCAGGCACGCAGCCCCTCGGGCGCCTGGGACAGGTAGGTGAGGGTGAGGAAGCCGCCGTAACTCTGGCCGAGCGTCTCCCAGGGCTCTTCGCCGCACAGCTGTCGGCGGATCAGCTCGGCGTCCGCGACGATCGAGTCGGCACGGAAGTACCCGAGGTGATCGGCGAGTTGACGCGGGGAGGGGAAGCGGGAAGCCGTCCGGGCGGTGATCGGAGTGGAGCGTCCGGTCCCGCGCTGGTCCAGCAGGAGCACCCGGTGGGTCTTGAGCGCCTGGCACAGCCAGCTGGGCGAACCCGCCGAGGGGCGGGGCGACTTTCCGCCGGGGCCGCCCTGCAAGTAGAGCAACCAGGGCAGCCGTTCGCCCGCCCGGCCGGGGTCGGCCACCTCGCGGGCGAAGACCTCGATGGCCGGGCCGCGCGGGGCGGTGTGGTCCAGGGGAACGGAGAAGACGTGGTCGACGGTCGCGTACGCCGGGTTCATGGATCCCTTTCACGGTCCGGGAGCCGCGACCGGCGCCGCGACTCAAGGCTGATGTGAGGTGTGACATTTCACAAGGCGGCATGCTCCGGCCCGCTCCGGTCCGACAGGCGCGCACCGCGCCTAACGCCGCCTGCCGGATTCCCTCGCAGAGTCGCCCTCGGCCCACAGCGAGCGGACATGGCCGAGGTGCTTGGCCATGCACTTCTCGGCGGCTTTGGCGTCACCGGCGACCATCAGGTCGAGGAGTTCGATGTGTTCTTGGGCGGAGGGGAGGAGCTGGTCGTTCTTGT